>JAZRYB010000056.1:0-16342 GCA_045600565.1 Candidatus Cryptobacteroides sp.
AGGGTCTTCGTGTATCGAATAGTATCAAATCATCGGCGGGAACCGTCGATTACACTGGTGGAGGCAGTGTAAGACCTACTTCGGTAGGCAGCCGCCGGCGAAGCCAGAAGCCCAAAAGTCTTTAGCTTTTGGGTAGTTCACTACTTATTCTTCTGGCTTGCTCGATCCGTGCCACTTGTCCATTGCAAGCTGCTGCATATCCACAACAACGTCCCGCTCGTCCACAATCTCATCTCCGAGGACAGTCTCTATTATATCTTCCATTGTCAAAAGGCCTTGGAAAGAGCCGTACTTGTTGATGATGATGGCTATCTGCTCTTTACTCATGAGCATATCGTCCCAGATTCTGTCGATTGTGGTCTCTTCCTGGAAACTGGCTACATCTCTCTTGATATCCGAGAGCTTTCGGTCGAATTTGTCTTCTGCCATAAGCTGAAGCGCGTCCATACGTAGAATATAGCCTGTGATGTACTCATCGTTATCGGCAAATACCGGTATGCGGCTGTGATGCAAAAACCTGCGGTCTTTGTAGAATTCCTTGATGGTCATAGACTCCGGCGCTATTGCCGCAACGACGCGCGGGGTCATTGCATTTTTTGCGTCAATCTCATCTATCTTGATGATATTCTGAATAATTTCATTCTCATCTTCCTCCAATTCTCCTGTCTCCTCGGCCACATCAGCCATCGCGCCTATTTCGTCTCTGGAGATGCTGATATCTCCTGTATCCTTGGATATCAATTTCTGTATGAATTCGACGGCTATGACGACAGGGAACAAGATGATGATCATAATCCGAATCGAGTGTGCCGTGAATCCGATGAGGGATTTCCAGTGGGAGGCCCCTATGGTTTTTGGGATTATCTCGGAGAAGATGAGGATGAGCACTGTGGTAAGCGCGCTTACAAGTCCGAACCATTCTGAACCGAAGACCAAAGTGGCCTGCTTGCCGACACCTGCCGCTCCGATAGTGTTGGCGATAGTATTCAGCGAAAGTATTGCCGCCAACGGACGTGAAGTGTCTTGCTTATAATGCTTCAATCGTGAGGCTGTCTTGAACCCTTCTTCTTCCTTGAGCGTAATGTAGGAAATGGGTGTACTCATCAGGGATGCTTCCAGAATGGAGCACAGAAATGAAATGCCCAGCGCTCCGAGAAGGAATATAATCAATTCGGTCATATGTTCTGAATGCTACAAAAATTGTGCGTTGTTTTAAGCTCTGATAATATCATATCTTACGAAGAGATAGTCTGAAAAATCAGTTGCACTTTCAGATTGCCAAATATTCGGTAATCAATACCACTGCACAGCAGATAAATGCCTCAGGCAACAGCCCGAGCCCGAACCAGGCTCCGACTATGCCTATAACGAACGCCAATGAACCGGCCAACGCACAATCAGTGGCTTCGACAATGGCAGGGAAGGTCATAACAGCAAGCGTGACGTATGGAACGTAGTGCAGAAAACTGCGTACAAACTTATTGGTGATTTGCTTGCGGATAAGTGTGACAGGTATGATGCGGATTATGTTCGTCACCACTATCATAGTCAGAAGATAAATCCATATACTATTTCCGCTTCTCATCGTAACTTGATTTAGTGATTTCTCTTTTCAGACTTTTCTCATTCTCTGACGGTACAGGCCTGAGGCACGCCATTGCCGCAGAAATCAGAATCGTGAGTATGATTGTTCTGGTGCCGTAACGTATCTCGCAGACATATGGCAGTGCGGCGCAGAGCCAGCTCAACAGGAAACTGACAGAGACGGCCGCCAATATGTTACGGTCTGTGCGCGACGGAGGAATGATTATCGCTATGAACATACCGTAGAGAGCAACGCTCAAGGCTGATACTATGTTGGCCGGGAGCGCACCTCCCGCGATTATTCCCGACACGGTGCCGGATGCCCACATTAAACCGGCTACCAACATCGCAGCATATGTGTATGATGGCTTGAGGTAGCCTTTGTAAGCAATTGAGATTCCGAATATTTCGTCTGTGATGCAGCAAGCTGTCAGAATACGCTTCCATTGGGGAGTGCCGGGGTGAAACTTCTGTGTGAGGGAGGCTCCCATAAGCAGATATCTCAGATTGGCAATTATGCAAATCAGCACCACTCCGGCTAATGATGTTTGTGCGGCAATGGATGAATAGACACCGTATTCTCCGGCTGATGCACGTGTAAAGAGGCTGCTGATAAAGCCTTCTGCCGCATCCAAGCCGGCGTTTTTTGCTATTATTCCCAATGAAAAGGCTACTGCAAAGTAGCCTAGCCCGATTGGAATGCCGTCGCGCAGACCCTTGCAGAAAGCTGAAGCTTCTTTTGTTTTTTCTGATTGTATTCTCATACTTGTTTTCAGATGGCAAAGTTAAGGCTTACCGCTCATAAATCCTATCAGTTCATCACTATTTCTCTCGGCATACATTTTGCGTATTTTGGAAAATGAAATGAATATTGTCAG
Source organism: Candidatus Cryptobacteroides sp. (assembly GCA_045600565.1). GTDB lineage: Bacteria > Bacteroidota > Bacteroidia > Bacteroidales > UBA932 > Cryptobacteroides. The sequence continues at coordinate 2,463 of JAZRYB010000056.1, forward strand.
CAAAATATCAATCTTTTTTGCGGTTACGTTTTCCACCCTGCTGTCCGGTGCAATGACAGTTTCGGGGACCACTATCCGCGGGAGCGTGTTTTACCGCGATTCTACAGTCAGACCCGCTGCCTATGTGATGGTCTATACAGAACAATACAATGTGGGTACAATGACGGGGGAGGATGGCAGATTTACTTTGAGGGTGCCGGATTGCCGCGAAGTGAAACTGGAATATTCGGTGATGGGGTGGAGGAACGAATACCGCGAGATAGCCGTCGATTACAGTGATGGTATTGTCGTCGAAGATGTCTTTCTTGAGCCCCAACCCATAATGCTTGCGGCGGCTTACGTGGTGGATGACGGCGAACCTCCATCCAAATACATACTGCGCCAGGTATGGAAGAAGGCGGGGGAGAATAAAAGACGACTCAAAGGATATGATGCATCGATAACCTACGACGTTGCCTCCCACGGTATTCCCGAGGTGGCTAATGTGCTGTCCTGGTTCAAGATGGGATTGCTCAAGATGGCCGCGGAGAGTTTCGGCTTCAGACCTCTGCTCAAATATATCATTGCGACAGACAATATGTATGCAAAGGCTTGTCTTGAACGTAGCGTAAGCGGGAGCCGCGTCAGTGACTCCGGCAACAAAATTCTTGAGAGCGACAAGCCGTTACCTGCAAATGTGCAGAAGAATATACTCTCTCTGTTTGAGTCGGTGAATCTTTATGAAATGCTTTACGGAGATTCAAATAACTGGGGCAAGAAATTTACGGACAAAAATGTTTTCGAGCTGGTCGGCACTTATCAGTACGGGGAGCGTCTGGTAGATATCCTTTCCTGGCAGAACGAGCATAGCGGAGTCAAGGTCACGGCTCATGTCGTTGAGGAGCTCTGGGGACTGCTCAGAATTGAAATATCCCGCAAGGGTGAAGCCATTTCCATTGAGGCACGGGATGTGGGAGACGGCATATTCATGCCAATCTGCTTTGTCGTCAAACCTCAGTTCATGCTTATCCGGGCCAGTGAGATACCTGAACTGATATATGACCTCGAAAACAACCGACGTATGGACAAGAATATGACACGACGCACTGTCGAAATACTCAAGCGCCACGAAGGCAGTGACTTCAATCCTTACATCACAGTCGGTTACAACGTTGAATACCGCAAGGTCTCAGTAGCTCCTGTCAAGTAATGATGACTTGAAACTCATATTTCTCCTTTTTTTTGTAAATTTGCGAAGATTAGATTTACAGATAATGAAACGTATTCTTTCTTCGGCATTTTTGCTTGTCATATTTGCCAGACCGCTCTTGGCAGGGACACCTCTTACCGATACGAATCTCCAATTGTTCTATGATTTCGGGAAGGACAGACAGTTTGTCACTTCCACTTTTGAAATGTTTCATCCCGATTCCTGGGGAAATACTTTTTTCTTCATTGATATCGATTATAATTTCAAGGATAATTCAAATAAGAATATCTCTCCCGGCGGGGCATATCTCGAAATAGCGAGATGTATTCACTTGGGCGGTGAACCAACATTGAAGGACTTGAGTCTCCAGCTGGAATATAATGGCGGACTTGGGGCTTTGTTCGGCGGTTATCCGATCAACCACGCTTTTCTGGCCGGTGTCAATTATTGCATCCACGACACAGACTACAGGAATACCCTGAATCTTTCTGTCCTATACAAGAAATTCGTAAAAATGGATCAGCAACTTCAGATGCAGTTCACGGCAGTATGGGGCATGCAGAATCTATTCGGGGCCAAAGGGCTTCGTTTCTCGGGCTTTGCGGACGTATGGTGGGAAGGCAAAAAGACAGTATTTCTTTCAGAACCTCAATTGTGGTATAGCGTCGGACAATTTTTCAACTGCTCCAATCTCAATCTGGGAGGAGAACTCGAAGTGTCCAGCAATTTTGCCGGCTATTCCGGCTGGGCTATCAGACCCTGCCTGGGCTTGAAGTGGATATTCTGAAAAAGGTTCATAAGAAAAGAAATTACTCTTTTTAAAACAGGTTCTGTTTTTTTACAGTTTTATTGAAATGGTCTTGTGGCCTTCGCTTCATAAATGTATCTTTGCAATTGATATTTGATGTTTAATAAAGATATTTTATTGCAGTAATGGGAACGACAGCTATTGTCTCTGCAATTCTGACAGTTCTGGCAGGAATCGGCATATTTCTCGTGGCGTGCCAGATGATGAGTTCCAATCTTGAGTCTGCCAGCTCCGCAAAATTGAAAAGCCTTTTTGCCAAGGCATCTAAAAGCAAACTCCTGGGAGTCGGCATAGGAACGGTCGGGACTGCTGCCATTCAGAGCTCGGGAGCAACAACTGTAATGACAATCGGATTTGTCAATGCAGGTATCATTTCTTTATCGCAGGCGGCTACCATCATTTACGGTGCCAATATAGGAACCACTGTCACGGCGCAGATAGTTGCTCTGGGTATGTTCGGGAGAAACGCCCTTTCCACTACGGTCATTTTCTCGGCGTTTGCCGGAATAGGCGCTGCGATTATGACTTTCGCCAAAAAGAATTCCATCAGGACGCTTGGCGGCATATTGACTGGTTTCGGAATGCTTTTCGTCGGCCTTTCCCTGATGAGCGGATCAATGGAAGAGTTCGCCGCGCTTGATAGCGTGAAACTGTTTCTTTCAAAGATAAGCAATCCACTTCTGTTAGTCTTGATTGGAACTCTGCTTACTGCTATTATCCAAAGTTCCTCAGTGATGACATCCATTGCTCTTGCGATGTGCGTCACCGGTCTCATTTCCCTGGATCAGGGCATATTCCTTACTATGGGATCCAACATCGGTTCCTGTGTGGTTGCAATTATCGCCGGAATGACCAGCGGCACAAACGCCAGGAGGACAGCTCTCATCCATCTTTTTTTCAACTGCTCCGGCGTGATTGTGTTCCTGACTGTCGGCTGGCTGTTGATTGCTATCAGCGGCAATGCATTTGGGTTTGGCTCAATGTTCGAAAGGATGTTTCCAGGAGTTCCACAGACTCAGCTGGCAATGTTTCATACCTTCTTCAATGTCATTACGGTGATTCTTATGCTGCCTTTGACTGACGCGCTTGTGAATTTTGTAAAAAAGATAGTCAGAGAGCAAGATGATGAAGTGGAAGCGCTTCATCTCCATTATGTAAATGACAATATGCTGAAGGCTCCTCCCGTCGCCGTTGCCCAGACCAAGAAGGAAGTCCTCAGGATGGCTGAATTGTCTATTGAGAATTTCGACAGGTCGCTGTCAATCATAACTACGTTGGATTTCTTCGGGAAAGAGGACTTTGAACGTGTCGAGAATGAACTCAATTTTATCAACACGGAGCTTGTTGACTTTGTCGTGAAGTTGTCTTATCACAGGGGATTGAGCGGCAGGGACAAGCTTTATCTTTCTACGGTATATCGTTCTGTCAGAGATATTGAACGCATCGGAGATTATGCTGAGAATATTGTTGAGTATGCAGAAGACCTGAGCTCTGCCTCAGACAAATTCTCTGATGATGCTCTTTATGAAATCAGCCAGTTGAAGATTCTTGTCCATTCTCTATATGACAAGGTCATAGCTGCTTACAACCAGGAGAGTATTGAAGAGTTGGAACAGGCAAACGCCATTGAGGAGCAGATTGACGATTTCACCAAGGCAATGGAAGAAAACCATATCGAAAGAATGGGCAAGGGTATCTGTAATGCCAATACCGGCTCTCATTATATGTCTTTGTCATCAGATACCGAACGTATCGCCGATCACCTCATAAATGTAGCCAAGACTGTCACAAGTCTTCAAAATGCCTGATGAACTCTTCATTGAGTCTGTTTATTCCGCCTATTAATAAACTTTTTTTATAATTTTTTCTGTAAAAGAATCAAATATGGATTATATAAGTTTATTCAAACAGGCTGTAGCCGAATGGCCGGAAAGAACGGCTCTTGTTGATAAAAACGGTGAACGTAACACCACTTATTCCGAACTTGACAGACTGAGCAGTCTGGTGTCGGGAAAACTCAAGGCTCTGGGATTTGTCAAGGGTGAATTCATACTTATCAATATGGGACGCCGTATGGAGTACATCGCATCCTATCTTGGTGTGCTCAAGGCGATATGTGAAGGTCTTCGTGGCAAAATCGTACGTTTGGGCAACCTGATGGGACGCCACAGTGACGGAGAATTCCAGATTAATTTCAATACCAATGCTTTTATGAATGCATTGAGAGGGTTCTCGACTATTGGCAAGTGTCCTATCAGCCACGCCGACAGCCGTTTCGGATTTGACGAGATGCAACTCATAGATGCATGCAACCGGTGCGGGCTCAGTATCAAACCGGTTCAGGATGAAGAGTATTATGCAGATTATTACAGAATGCTCGGAGATTCCAGCATCAACTCCAAATTGCAGGGTCTGATGACAAACGACCGTCCTGACCTTCATATGGTAAATACTGATAATTTATTTACAGCCAATGTATTGTATAGATTGGGCTTCTCTTGACCTCTGGTGGAAAGTTCGTATCTTGAAAGAGCAATAGAAAGTCTGTTGACACTTGATTATTTTGAAACTGATGAATAATAATATTGTAAGAAAACCTCTTGCCAATATATTGGCTCTGAGAGTGTCCGCATTACTTGCCGCGGCCTTCATCCTGCTTTTGGCCGGTGTGTATTTATCGCTCAATCGCGAAATCAGAGTCAAGAGCGAGCAATACACCAAGGCGATAGTCGGAATTTTCGGGGATGTCATTGCTTATGAAGCAGACAAAAATGATCGGCCTCTCGATCTTTCTTACAGTGACACGTTCATTTATTTTGAAAATTATATATGTACCTGGTACAAGATTGACTACTTGTATGCCTTTGTCCCGGACATTGATAACGAAACTGCCACTTTTATAGCTTTGACGAAAAATAGGCAGGAATCAGATGAAGATCAAGAGGATCATTTTGTGGGAGTGACGTTTGACCACAAATTGTCCGAAGAGGAATTGTGCGCTTGGAATGACAGTACAATCTTCGCTGTGGAGAAAAGTGAACGCTTCTCGAAAGGAATAGACGTGGAGATGTGCATTTCTGACAAATCAGGCAATAAGGTGATGGTCGGGGCTGACATAAATACTGATAGAATGCGTCACGATGTCCTTCGCGGTTTCTATATTATCGCAGCTTTTGTGTTCGTAATAATTGTCGCCCTTGCTGTTTTCATATATTTGCTTATTATCCGCAAAGTCTCGAAGCCTTTACGGAATATTTCTAAGAAGTTGTCCGAGTATATATCCGATGGCACGCGCTCCAAGATAAAGTTGGAGAGCGACAACGGTGATGAACTCTCTATGATGGCTGCTTCGTTCAATCAAATGAGTGAAGCACTGGACAAATATATAGATGACCTTGAAACTCTTAGCAGAGAACAGGAACGCCAGCAGGCCGAAATAGATATTGCTTCCGGTATTCAGAAGGGAATACTCCCTCTCGGCAATGCTTCTTTGAGACATTGCGACATAAATGCAATAATGGCTCCGGCGAAGGACATTGCCGGTGATTTATATGACTATTTTGAGCTTGATGATACCCATACGCTGACAGTTGTTGCAGATGTTTCCGGCAAAGGTATATCATCCTCCATTCTTATGGCTTTAACCCTCACTCACATACGGCAATATGCGAGAATGGGCTATGGCCCGGCCGAAATTCTCAAGAATCTCAATGAGACTTTATCTGAAGAAAACCCTAAGATGATGTTTGTCACTGCAATTGTCGGAATATATGATTCGAACGCAGGTACCTTCACTTATGCTAACGCCGGGCATAATCCTCCTTATCTCATTCACAGTGAACTTGAGATTCTTGACGGTTCGCACGGAACACCTCTGGGGCTGTTCCCGGGTGAAGTGTATAATGATGTAGAAGTCAAGGTGGAATGCGGAGACACTGTTTTCCTATATACGGACGGTGTGAACGAGGCCGTTGACCAGGCTGGAGAATTCTATGGTGTAGAAAGACTTGAAAAGGTTCTTAAAGACACCTATTCTACTGCAGACAGACACTACGTGGAGGCGGTGGAGGCATCGCTGCTCGCTTTTGCAGACGGAGCGGAGCAGAATGATGACATTACGATGCTCTGTTTCTATGCCCGGGAGGATTCAGACCTCCAACTTGGATATGATGTCAGTGAATTTATGAAAATCCGCGAGCGTCTGTTCAATAGCGGACTCCCGAACAAACTACTTATGGATTTATGCATTGTTGCCGAGGAGTGCTTTGTCAATATATGCTCCTATGCATTTGACGGGCCTGCTCCGGAAGGCGAAAAAATCCTGTTCCGCTTTGAGTATTCGAATAAAGTCACTATGTGTTTTTCTGATGGGGGCAGACGCTTTGATCCGAGAAATAATATGCCTGAAATCAATGAATATGATATTGATAATGCTGTGGGAGGGCTGGGAAGGTACATTGCTTTCTATCTTGCCGACTCTGTTGAGTATGAATATACGGACGGAAGAAACATATTAACAATAACGAAACTGATTAAACAATGAAAATCTCCTCGACAAACGAAAATGGAATCGTCACAATTATCCCTGAAGGCTGGCTGGATACCGTGTCATCTCCGGAACTTGGGAAATTCGTAGATGCCCTGAATGAGGCATCCTCACTCGTATTGGATTTCGATAAAGTCGAATATATGTCTTCGCCAGGACTCCGTCAGGTGCTGGCGGCCCATAAGAAAGCCAAATCTCTCAATGCCTCTTTCTCCATCATTAATGTATGTGATACTGTGATGAGCATATTCAAGATGACCAATATCGACAAGAAACTCAATATCGCGGCAAAATAAAACTTCAAGGCTCGGTCTTTCTCTTGTCAGGATATATTTCCGACACCTAAAAAAGGCTGACAAGCACGAATATCCAGTGTGCCGCAACTCCGGCGCATATACCTCCGATGGCGTGGGCTCCTATGGCTTTTGTCGTAAGTTCGCGGCAGCCAAGTGAGTCCATCATTGCTGTATGAGTGCTGAAGAAACCGCTCCAACACATTCCGATTGCGGTAAAAACGGCAATGGCATTACCGTCTATCCACCCTTGGGAGATAAAGTTGGGAATGATTCCGAGGGCTGCTCCTACAGCTCCCAGAGCAGTAATCGGGAAGGCAATAAGATGCGGATCCTTGAATCCGAAAAGGGCATTGAAAAGAAAACTGAGCTTGTCCGCGACCCAAGGCAGGAGTTCTGTCCCTTCATATGCCGCGCCTGTGTAAATGCCCCCTTCACCTGCTCCGAATGTCAGTATCATCACTAGCGTTGATACGATGAGAACACCTGGTATGATGGCCAGACCTATCTCCACGCCCGTACGTCCACCGTCAAGGAGACAATTGAGAATCTTGACGAAGGTGGATTTGCCTTGATGGGGGTCAACCTTGTTCTCCACGAAAATCTCATCTGAGGGTACTACATCTTCATCCAGATATTGCGGATATTTTTTCAGAACGGAACGCTGCATAAGTCTCGTCGAAACTATACAGCCCACTATGGCACCAAAGAAACCGATGACAGGCTCATAAGTGAAACCTTGTCCGAACATAAAGACTATCACTATCATCCCCATTCCGAATGCAGTGCCGAAATTGTTGAGAGAAATAAGTTGATATTTCTTGAAATATCTGCTGAAGCTTTTGTCATTGGCCAGAGTGATGATGGCCGGGTTGTCGGAAAGGAAGGTCATCACCGCACCCAGCGAAGCGGCTCCCGGAAGATTGAAAAGAGGTTTCATCAGGGGCCGCAGCATTTTTTCGAGCAGGTCCACGACTCCGAAGTCAGTCAGAATCCTGCTGAGTGCTCCCATAATCACACATATGCTCATCAGATAAAAACAAGTGTTGATGAGCAGGTCGTGTGCGGTGAACATTATTGTATTCAGCATATTGGCCGTCCCCATTACTTTCCCGAGATATCCGAAAATGGAACCGAGGATAAGCAGACACCATATTCCTGCAGGAATTTTCTTAAGCGCTTTCATGAAGTGAAATAATTAACTTTTAATGAATTTGATGTCCCAGGTCACTCCAAAGTTCAGAGCGGAAGAACCGACTTTGACTAAACTTTGAATGGGAGATTCCTTCCCGAAGGCTGAGGTGTAGTACAGATGGAAACGAATCTTGCCGCCGGCGGCCTCCGGCCTCCAGAGAAGCCCTCCCGTGAGTATGGATACATCCTCACCGTCATAGACAAAGGATGCGTAATCTTCTCCCGATGTGTTCTTGTCCTTGCTGTATCTTACGAAAAGTTGGACACCTTTGCCCAGATTACAGATAGCCTGAGATACGATGGAATAGTCCTTGAACAGCCTGATACGTGAGGCGTCCGATCTGTTTATTATATCAAGCTCAAGCTTGACAGGACCCAGCCTGGCCCAGCCGGAAACGACTTCGTGGGCGGAATATCGGTTATGGGCGAATTGCAGAATATTGAACGAGGCACTGTAGCCGAAAATGTCACGATTTCCACGGGCAGAAGCACTATAGCAGTAGAAAGTATTGTCTGCCGTATGCTTTGAGAAAGGACTTTCAGTTATCTGGAGCGAAAACTTGTCACCATTGTCAGTGATATACTGTCCGGTAATCCCTAACTGGAAGGCCGGGAAATGGAGCCAGTACTCTGACGCTGTAAATATATCTATGGGTTTGTAATCATATTCTATTCCAGCATACTCAATCATAAGCTTACCCATCTGTAAATCCCAGTTTTTTGATGGGGCATAAGAAAGCATACCCCAGGAAAGAGAATCAAAAAAAGAAGATTTTGAGATAAGCTTGTTGGGGTAGCCATAGAAATTGTATGAGAATTTCTCACCGATGCCGCCATTGGCATATACAGCAAAATAATCGATGGAAAAAGGTCCCCCGACAGTATATGAGGCTCTGGTCTCAAGCCCGAAATCAACGGAGCTCGCCCTGGCGTCGGCAAATACAGCAAAACATAGCGCGAGAATTGTTGATATTGATAATTTTTTCATTATCTGATTTCTAAAAATCTTGTATAATAAAATTCATCAACCATTTCAAAACAAGGTTCTAAGCCTGCAAATATAGATAAAAAAGATAGTTTCCTAATGTAGTTTTGCTGATTAAGCTATTTTCAATAATTTTGTGAACCATTTCATAAGAGGTTCCGGCATAATGCAAATCTTTACCGATTCTCTTCATAGAATAGCCTATTCCACCGATGCCAGTGCGTATCGGGAGGTGCCGCAGGGGGTGACATACCCTGAAACGGCAGAGGATATTGTCGAGCTGATTAGAAAAGCCCGCGAAAGGAAAACCTGCCTTATTCCGAGGGCGGGCGGAACTTCCATAGCCGGTCAGGTGGTCGGTAATGGCATTGTTGTCGATATCAGCAAGCATTTCAACAAGATACTTGAAATCAATGCCGAGGAGAAGTGGGCAAGAGTTCAGCCAGGAGTTGTGCGCGATGAACTGAACATAGCGCTCAAACCATACGGATTGTTCTTCAGCCCTGAGACCTCTACCAGCAACAGATGCTGCATAGGCGGTATGACGGGCAACAATTCCTGTGGTACTCACTCCTTGGTATATGGCTCCACACGCCATCACGTGTTGCAACTCAAGGGCTATCTGTCGGACGGCTCATACTTTGACACGGATATCCGTGGCGAGGGTGAATTGGAGAAGAGAATCTATGCGCAACTGGAGGGATGGAAGAATGATACCTCTGTACGTAAACTGATTGATGAAAATTATCCCGATAAATCGCTGAGAAGAAGGAGTTGCGGATATGCCATAGATGAAGCCATTGAAGGTGAAGAAATAGACCTCTGCAAGGTAATCTGCGGCTCTGAGGGTACTCTCGCATTCATCACAGAAATCAAGGTATCGCTCGATTTGCTTCCTCCGAAAGAGGAGATGGTGCTTTGCGCCCACTGCAAATCGCTGGAAGACAGCTTCGAGGCGAATCTTGTTGCGCTCAAGCACAATCCTGTTGCCATCGAACTGATGGACGGGAAGATTCTGGAACTGAGCAAAGGCAATATTGCGGCAGAGAAGAACCGTTTTTTTGTGGAAGGTGATCCTGCTGCTCTATTGATTTCAGAGTTCAACGGTCCGGATATGGATAGAAATGCGGATGCGCTTGAAAAGGCGCTGGAAGAATCGGGTCTGGCATACACCTGTACAAGGGTATATGGCTCTGATGTCTCCAGAGTGTGGGCACTTCGCAAGGCAGGACTTGGTGTGCTGAGCGGAATGAAGGGGGATGCAAAGCCTATCGGAGTCATTGAGGATACGGCTGTGGCTCCGGAGCGTATGCCTGCATATATGAAGGACTTCCGTGAAATGCTTTCAAAACTTGGGTTGAGTTGCGTCTATTATGGCCATATCAGCACTGGCGAACTGCATTTGCGTCCAATCATCAACATCAAGACTCCGGAAGGGAAGAAACAGTTCAGAGCCGTTGCTGAAGAGACTGCAAAGCTTGTCAGGAAACACAAGGGCTCGCTAAGCGGGGAACACGGAGACGGTCGTCTTCGCGGAGAGTTCATACCGTTGATGTATGGTCAGGAGTGCTATCAGATGATGCGTGAACTGAAGAAATGTTGGGACCCTGATGGTGTGTTCAATATGAACAAGATAGTGGATGCCCCGGGAATGGATGAATGGCTTCGCTTCAATGTGGGACAGTCATACAGGATTTCATCACAGATTCCTGCCGACAAGACCTATTTCAACTGGAGGGCTGCTTTTGATGAATGCCATACAGAGGGAGTGAGTGGAGTATCTTCACAGACTCACGCTCTGATGTGTTCCATCGAGCAATGCAATGGAGCCGGTGACTGCCGTAAGAGCAATCTGATAGGCGGTACTATGTGTCCTGCATTCAAGGAGAGTCGTGACGAATTGAAGACCACAAGAGCTCGCACCAATGTGCTGAGGGAATGCCTCACCAATGGAGAAGGCTTCGATTCGCCTGAGATAAAAGAGGTACTCGACAGTTGCCTTGCCTGCAAGGGTTGCCGGAGCGAGTGTCCGTCAAATGTGGATATGACACTTATTCGCGCTGAAGTCCTCCAGCAGATTTACGACAGAAAAGGGACTCCTTTGCGCTCGTTTGCAGTGGCAAGAATGGCGTGGGTGGAAAGATTCGGTTCGTATGTGGCTCCCATCTATAATTTCTTTGCCGGTTGGAAACCTTCTGCATCATTGATAAAGAAAATCATCAAATTTGCTCCAGAAAGGGCGATACCGAAAATATATCATAGAAGATTCAAGGTCTCAAAGGTGGAGCGTGAAAGGAAAGTATATTTCTTCCTCGACGAATTCACCAGATACAATGAGCCGGACTTGGCAGAAACGCTTATCAGCCTTCTTGAACGCTTAGGCTATCAGGTGATAATCCCTCGGCAGGTGGAGAGCGGACGTGCTGCCATATCGAAGGGCTGTCTGAGGCTCGCCAAGAAGTTCGCGTTGAAGAATGTATCTCTGCTAAAAGACATTGTATCGGGAGATGCGCCATTGATAGGGATAGAACCGTCCTGCATCCTGACTTTCCGTGATGAATATCCTGATCTTGTGCCTGCTGAGATGAGACAGGATGCTCTTGCGTTGGCAAGGAATTGCTTCCTGTATGATGAGTTCATAATGCGTGAAGTGGAGACCGGACGGATATCCTTTGAACAATTCAAGGAAGCGGATGTCGATATCTGGCTTCACGGACATTGCCACCAGAAGGCACTGGTGGGAGTAGAGAAGACAGCTGCCGCATTGAGACTTATAAAGGGCGCAACGGTTCACGTCATTCCTTCCGGTTGCTGCGGAATGGCTGGCTCCTTCGGCTATGAGGCTGAGCACTACAAGACCTCGCTTGCCATAGGTGAGATGGTGCTGTTTCCGGCTGTCCGCAAAGCGGTTGCCTCTGATGGTAAGCCTGCAATCATAGCGGCTCCCGGAACCTCGTGCAGACAACAGATTCTGGATGGAGCAGGCGTGAAGGCCGTCCATCCAATCGTGATTCTAGACAAATATTCAGCTGTTTGAAGGCGCTTCTGTGCTCAAGAATGCGCTGTCGATATACTCAATGCAATAATGGAAATCGCAGGAATATCAATTTCGATGCCTTCTGATGTCACTTTGAAATCCTTGAATGCTGCAGGAGCAACAGTTTCTTTCTTGCCGAAATCATTATAGTCATTGATGCTCTTGGCAGTCAGGATTCTGCCGCTGATCTCGTTCTTCTTTACTTTTCCAAGCTTGTCCCAAGTAAGAATAATCTTCTGTGCCACATCTGCCTGAGGATTGGTGATGCAGACATTGACCGCGCCGTCTCTTCTGGATGCGGTCACGCTTAATGAAGGAGTCTCTCCCTTGTCAGTCTCTGCAAGGACCTGTGTCGTGTAGTCGACAGGTAAAAACTCCGCATCCTGATGGACCTTGTACATCTCGAAAACGTGATATGTAGGAGTGAGGACCATTTGATCACTTTTGGTGAGTATCATGGACTGTAGTACATTGACGACCTGCGCGATGTTCGCCATCTTGATTCGCCTGGTATATTTGTGGAAGATGTCAAGTGTCATTGATGCCACAATGGCATCTCTCATAGTATTCTGCTGGAAAAGATGCCCGGGATTGGTGCCCGGCTCCACATCCCACCAGGTGCCCCATTCGTCAACAAGCAGGTCAACACGCCCTTGTGGGTCGTATTTGTCCATAATCTCTATGTGTTTCCTGATGCAAGGCTCTATTGCGACAGCCTTGGCTATTGTACGGTAATAGTCATCTGTGGTGAAATTTGTGGCCGACCCCTTGCTGCCGTTCCATCCCATAGCTGTATAGTAGTGTACGGCGATGGCATCCATCTTTGTGCCTATATTTTTCATACAGACTTCAGTCCAGTTGTAGTCGGTGTCCGATGCTCCGCTGGCTATCTTGTAAAGACGATTTCCGTTGTAATTGCGTGTGTATGTGGTATAGCGTCGGAAAAGATTCGAATAATACTCCGGCACCATATTGCCTCCGCAGCCCCAGGCCTCGTTGCCTATTCCGAGGAATTTGACCTTCCAGGGCTTGTCGCGACCGTTCTGACGACGCAGATTGGCAGTTGTGCTTTCGCTGTCTGAGGTCATATACTCCACCCATTTGGCCAACTCCTCCGGAGTGCCGCTACCGACATTTCCGCTGATATATGGCTCACACCCGATGAGCTCGCAGAGATTGAGGAATTCGTTGGTTCCGAAACTGTTGTCCTCGATTGTGCCTCCCCAGTTATTGTTGGAAATCTTGGTACGCTGCTCCTGTGGACCTATTCCGTCCATCCAGTGATAATCGTCTGCAAAACAGCCTCCCGGCCATCTGAGTACCGGCACCTGAAGCTTTTTCAGGGCATTGAGGACATCAAGCCTGTATCCGTCCTGATTGGCGATGGGTGAGTCCTTGCCTACCCAGAGACCTCCGTAAATGCAACTGCCGAGATGCTCGGAGAATTGCCCGTATATTTCTTTGGGAATGATCTGACCGTTGGCGTCAGCATCTTTTATGTGTACTGTTTGCTGGGCGACCAGATTTGTCCCGAAGCACAAAATGGATGAAAATGTCAGAAGAAATGTCAATTTTTTCATTGTGGGAATCAGCTTTCTGTCAGTGATGATTGTGGTAACGGTTACAAACTTACAAAAATTCTTCGTATTTTTGAATTATCATCAAAAAGGTCTTGACTTATATTAATAACCTGTTTTGAAATGATTGATGAATTTTATTATACAAGATTTTTATTGTATTTTGGTTCTGGAATGAGGGAGCGTAGCCGTAGCTACGTGACCGAATGACAGAAGCAAAAGACTGAAAAAGGTTCATAAGAAAAGAAATT
>JAZRYB010000057.1:0-232373 GCA_045600565.1 Candidatus Cryptobacteroides sp.
GTTCATCGTTGACGGACCGGACAACAAGTTCGGATTCCACTACACAGCCAATCCTGCGGGATTGAAGGCTGACTGGTTCTCATCAGACGGATACTGCCGTTTGAAAGGATTGACCTACAATGCCGACAGAGACATCCCGGGAATCTCCCCTAACACCCAATATTCGAATGCCAACTGGCCGATACTCCGCTATGCAGACATCCTTTTGATGTACGCAGAGTGCGCAGTCAACGGTGCGGGTGACAAGGCCCTCGGACTCCAGTATTTCAATATGGTACGTAAGCGTGCAGGTGTTTCTGAAGTTGCGGCTCTTTCGATGGACGATCCTATGACCGGAATCAAGGCCGAGCGTCGTTTCGAGTTCTTCTTCGAGAACGCAGAGCGCTGGTATGACCTAATGCGTTGGGGTGACTTCGTAAGCGAACGTCAACGTCAATTCACAAAGTATGCTCCTATGTGGACGAAATATCCGTTCCTTGAGAAGGCGAGCGAGGGTAAGACTGTCAGATGGGTTGATACAGACCACGAGACACCTGATGCACACCACGCACTTCTTCCTATCCCTTACAATGAGATTACTGCTAATCCATCTCTTACACAGAACCCTGGATACTAGTAAATATCAACATAACGAAAATGAGGCTGAACCCATTGGGGTCAGCCTCTTTTCTGATTTTTGTGCACAATCAGACGTTGAAGAGAAAATGCATTATATCGCCGTCCTGTACGACATATTCTTTACCTTCGACACCCATCTTTCCGGCCGCTCTGACTGCAGATTCTGATTTATATGACATATAATCATCAAACTTGATCACCTCTGCTCGGATGAAACCTTTCTCAAAATCTGTATGTATGACACCAGCTGCTTTGGGAGCTTTGAAGCCCTTGTGGATAGTCCAGGCGCGACATTCATCGGCTCCAGCCGTGAAGAATGTCTGCAGACCAAGCAGTTTGTATGCCCCCTGAATCAGACGGACCACTCCGGATTCTTCCAGACCGAGCTCCTCAAGAAACATCTGCCTGTCTTCATAATTGTCTATTTCTGCAATTTCAGATTCTGTTTTTGCTGCAATTACAAGAATTTCCGCATTTTCGTCTTTGACGGCATCTCTAAGGGCGTCAACGTAAGAATTGCCGGAAGCGGCTGACTTTTCGTCAACATTGCAGACATACATCACCGGTTTGTTTGTCAGGAGGAAAAGACTCTTTGCCAGCTCTTCTTCTTCCTGATTGACCAACTCAACGCTCCGGCAGGATTTGCCTTGCAAAAGAGCATCGTGATATCTTTCAAGTATGGCAACAAGTTTTTTCGCGTCTTTATCACCTCCTTGAGCTTGTTTTATTGTTTTGGGCAGACGATTCTCAATGGTTTCCAAATCTTTTATCTGCAACTCTGAATCTACGACTTCCTTATCTCTTACCGGATTGACAGACCCATCGACGTGAACTATATTCCCGTCGTCAAAACAGCGTAGGACGTGCAATATGGCATCTGTTTCACGAATATTTGCAAGAAATTGATTACCAAGGCCTTCTCCCTTGCTGGCACCTTTTACCAGCCCGGCTATATCAACAATATCTACAGTTGCAGGTATTGTTCTTTTCGGCTGGCACAACTCTGAAAGGGCATCTAACCGGCGGTCAGGAACGTTGGTTGAGCCCAGATTGGGCTCTATTGTACAGAAAGGGAAATTTGCGCTCTGGGCCTTTCCGGAGCTTATGCAATTGAATAGGGTGGATTTGCCGACATTTGGGAGACCCACGATACCGCATTTTAGAGACATAATTTTTGTTTTTTTCCCCGCAAATTTAAAGTTTTTATGATTCTTAAAGAAATTTATGTTTGATTCATCAATCTTTGCGATTATGAAAAAGTTGATGATAATAGTCTCTGTGAGCGTAGTATTTTGGAATGTTGAAAATTTCTTCGATTATATTGACAGGGGAGGTGGTGAATCGGACAAAGAATTTTCTTCCTTGGGCGTCAGGCATTGGACCAAAAAAAGATTTCTTTCAAAATGTTCAGCAATAGCTAGGACCTTGTTTTGGATAGAAGATTTAAAGGGAAATATTCCGGATGTTGTTGCATTTGAAGAAATTGAGAATAGATGGGTGTTGTCCCGCTTATTGAGTGAGACAGTACTCAAAAAGCTTGATTACGAAGTGATTCATTTTGAATCAGAGGATCATCGTGGGATAGATGTGGCGCTGATGTATCGTAAATCGAGGCTGAAGCCGGTGATGACATTCCCTGTCTGTTTTCCGGGGATGAAGACGCGTGACATTCTGTTTGCTGGTTTCATAACAATGGATGGAGACAGTTTGGTTGTCAGCGTAAACCATCATCCATCCAAATATGGAGGGGAAACAAGTGATGCTTCCAGGTTAGTCGTTGCAAGGAGGATGGTGGAAGTACACGATTCACTCTATGCACTGGGTTGGCGTTATCAGTTGGCAGGAGGAGATTTCAACGATATTCCTACCAGCCGTCCGTCACAGGAAATAAGCCGCTCGATGGTTTGCAAGGCTTTGCCTTTGTTTTCAAAGGGCGAGGGAACCATCAGATTTGACGGTAATTGGGAGCTGATAGATCTCGCCTTTGTGACTGAGGATATGGACAATATGTCCCGTATGGAGATATTGCGGCCTCCGTTTCTTACCGTCAAAGATACAAGTCATTCCGGCACAAAACCTTTGCGTACATATTCCGGTCCCAAATACCAAGGAGGAGTCAGTGATCATTATCCTATAATGATATGGATTGAGTTATAATTGTTTTTACTAAATTTGTGAGAATATGTTTTGTGGTTGTTCAATTCAGGGCATGTTCTGCTGAAAGCGGAAGAGAAATCAAGAATGACTAATGCTAACACAATAATATTATGACAATGAAAGAGAAAATAGCTGAAAAATTCCAGCAGACTTTTAATACCGAGGGTGAATTCTTCGCTTCTGCGGGTCGAATCAATCTCATCGGAGAACATACCGATTATAATGGTGGTTATGTTTTCCCTGGAGCTATTGACAAGTGCCTTATGGCAGAGATCAAATTGAACGGGACAGACAAGGTCAGAGCATATTCTATTGATGAAAACGGATATACGGAGTTCGGCCTTGATGAAGAGGATGCTCCTAAGGAGGCTTGGGCTCGTTATATTTTTGGTGTTTGCCGCGAAACTCTCAAGAGAGGAGGGAAAGTGGAAGGCTTTGATACCGTCTTTGCCGGTAACGTCCCTCTCGGAGCCGGACTTTCTTCATCGGCAGCGCTGGAAAGCACTTTTGCTTTTGCAATCAATGAGCTGTTCCATAACAATATCGACAGATTCTCTCTTGCCAAAATCGGTCAATCAACGGAGCATAACTATTGCGGTGTGAAATGTGGGATAATGGATCAGTTCGCCTCTTGTTTCGGCAAGGCGGGCAACCTTATTCGGTTGAATTGTAAGACATTGGAATACAAGTATTTCCCATTTGACCCCAAGGGTTATAAACTAGTCCTTATAGATACGAAGGTGAAGCACAATCTGGCATCTTCTGCATACAACAGGCGCCGTGCTTCTTGTGAAAATGCAGCTGCGGCTATCAGAAAGAATCATCCTGAGGTTGAGTTCCTCAGTGATGCCAAGAGAGTATGGCTTGATGAAGTGAGAGCTGAAATCCCGGAGGAGGATTTCCTCAGGGCCGAGTATGTCATCGGAGAGGTTCAGAGAGTCCTTGATGTTTGCGATGCTCTGGAAAGGGGTGATTATGAGACTGTAGGAGAGATGATGTATCAAACTCACTTCGGACTCAGCAAGCTTTATGAAGTATCTTGCGAAGAGCTTGATTTCTTGAACAAATTGGCAAGGAAATATGATGTGACCGGCTCCAGGGTTATGGGTGGCGGATTTGGCGGCTGTACAATCAACCTTGTCAAGGAAGAACTGTATGATGCTTTCGTGAAAGCGGCCGTGAGCCTGTATTCCGAGAAATTCGGTCACGAACCGGTTGTCTATGACGTTGTTATCAGCGACGGTGCGCGTCGAGTATAGCCTTACAGTCCTCGTAAACATTGAAACCTGTCGCTATCATCTCCATCTGCCCGTCTTTCGGATAGGTGAAGATGATTTCGTTATCGGCACCTTCGGTTTTGACAAATATCAGTTCCAGTGAGTTTTGTGACATCTCCATCTTTGTCACTTGTTTGCAGAGGTCGATGACTTCGTCATCAAGACCGGCATCAAAGATTTTCACAAGCTCTATCAAAGCCCCTGCACTGTGAACTTGTCTGGTCTTGAATCCTGCGAAATCTCCATCCTGAGGAGTTTCAATGGATAGATTTTCTTTGGAAAGGATAATTATCAGTTGCTCTTTTGCATCAATATATATCAAAGGGCTGCAAATCAGGTTTTTACCTCCGCAATGCGGGCATTCCCATAAGAAAAGGGAGCCGTTCAGTACTTGCAATTTGAGCTCCGGATTGAGACTGACGTTGATACAACCGTATGTGTTGACAGTATGTTGTTCTCCACAGTATTTGCAGAGTTCTTTCACCTCCGTATTCATGAAGGCAAAGTTAACAAAAATCATTATATTTGTGTTTGGTTGCATTCTGCCTGTATTAGGCTGGAGCAATATAATACAAACCTATCGAGTATATGAGCACAAAAACAAAGTGGTCAGATCTTTTGAAGAAAGAAGACTGGCTAGCCTGTTGGCTTGGATTCATTATCATTATTATAGGATGCGTTGCTGTCCTTACGGGGAAATTTGATTTTTCAGCACTGAAATTCAGCACTTGGACCTGGGGAGAGAAGGGTGTCGCCGCCGCATCTCTTTGGAGTCAGTTCACCTGGGCTTTCATAAAGAAACTTCTTCTCACTTTTTTAGTTCTTGCATTGCTGTTCGGTTGTGGGGTCAAGTTGCAGGGAGAGAAGTTGAAGAAATTCATCCCGGCTTTTCTGGTTTTGTTTATCCTTGCAGTCTTTGTCCGTCTCATCAGTGCTGAATTTACTCTCAACAGGTATCTTGAATGGGCATTTTGGGCTCTTATTGTCGGTCTTCTTGTCTCCAATACTGTCGGTGTGCCACAGTGGCTGAAGCCCGCGGTCAGGACAGAGTTTTATATCAAGACAGGTCTTGTCATAATGGGATTCTCGGTATTGTTCTCCAATATTGCAAAGTTCGGACTTTATGGGCTCGGCATCGCGTGGATAGTGACACCTGTTGTCATTGTTTTTATGTGGTATTTTGGTACCAAGGTACTTAAGATTGACAACAAACCGCTTGTCATTACTCTCGCGTCTGCTACCAGTGTCTGTGGAACAAGTGCTGCAATCGCTACCGGAGCGGCATCCGGCGCCAAAAAACAGGACCTTTCGCTCGCTGTATCCATCTCCATTATTTTCACAATATTGATGATGATTTTCGAGCCTATGATTATCAAGACGTGCAATATGTCACCGATTATGGGCGGATCATTGATAGGCGGGACCGTTGACAGTACGGGAGCTGTGGCAGTTGCCGGTTCCGTTCTCGGGGGAGAGGCGGAGAAGGCGGCAGTCCTTGTGAAAATGATTCAGAATATTCTCATCGGATTCATTGCTTTTTTCGTCGCCGTATTCTTTGCCACCAATGTAAACAAAAAAGAAGGAGAGAAGGTCGGGGCGGGAGAAATATGGACAAGATTTCCTAAGTTCATCATCGGCTTTTTCGTCGCATCTCTTGTCGCATCTTTCCTTATTCAGCCGCTTTGTGGTGCCGATCAGGTCTCAGCTGTCAACAAGGTGCTTGACCAGTACAAGAACTGGGCGTTCGTGCTCGCCTTCACAAGCATCGGTTTGGATACCAATTTCAAGGAAATAGCTACTCAGATGCAGGGAGGCAAGGTCCTTTGGCTTTATGTCATCGGTCAGTTGTTCAATATAGCTCTCACATTTTTCGCCGTCTGGTTCCTCTTGTCGGGAGTATTGTTCCCGATTCCAAGTCTAGCTTAGCCGATGTCGTGGAAGAAGATATTATACCGGGTGATCACAGTCCTTCTGGTTGTGGTCACTCTCGGTTTGTCTATTTATATAATGTGGTTCCACCTTGGCTTGAATCCGGAAATGGACTTTGGAGCCGGGGCGTATTATTATGCGGATATCCCTGATTTCGAGAAATTGACAGAAGGTATAGATTATCAGGCGAAATTGCCATATTGGATCTATGTCGCGCTGTTTCTGGCCTGGGGGTATCTGATGTATAGATTTTGGAAATGGGTGGACCGTCATTAGATATCCACACTCAATACCAGACTCCATATACTCTTAGTATTCTTGAACAGATAGGAGACTCCTACCCGTGTATCATAAGGAAGCCAAAGTATATTGCCGAGCCTTGCTACAAGGCTTCCACCTATTCCCATATACGAGTGGCCATGGCGTCTTCCCGTTTCCAGATGAATGGTGGCTTCAAAATTCCTCAAATACGCTACGGGAGAAAGCCCCGCCCAATCGACAGGGAGTATAGCCATTGCATAATCCGCCGTGTAATAGGAATAAAACCGGTCTTGGTCAATATCCCGGTTGCTTATGGATGCTGACAATTTCAATCCGTGCTGTGGTATGACCCCGGGTACATAGCCGTAGACATACTGATAAAAATTGCTTGTGGCAGTATTGAATCCGACCTCTGCACCGATACCCCAGCGGGGATAGATGCCGGACGGAGCGATAGGACGTGCGCTATAGGCTCTGACAGCTATTTCAAGATTCGGCTTTTCCGCCCCGGACCACGAGTATGTGACTCTCGGGCGTATTCCTCTCAACCAGCCTCCAGATGACAAGTTGAATGGAATATATGTGCCGATATGACCGGAGAAAACATCTCCTCCGAAATTGATTTGACCTGAAAAAACAGGATATGCTCCGGAATAGATAAGATTCACGTACCCACCTTGCCCTTTGTGCAAAGAGTAACCAATCATTCCCGACATTGTTCCGAGCTCATTTTGAAACATTGCGGTTGCTCCGATATTCGCCACCTTATGCAGATTGTCAAAAGTGCCGTCTACAGCGCCGTCTTGGTTGAAATATATCGGCGCCCAGGAATGAAAACGGAGAAGATGGGTGAACTTCCCATAATTTTCAGGCTGGCTGACGGAGATTGTTTTAGAACTTGGTTGTCGGGAGACGGTGTCTGCTTTTGCCGGAAAGTCGAAATTTTCCATAGGGAGTTCTTCCACTCTGGTTTTGTGAATCAAGCGTCCTTCCGGTGACAACTCCGAATAATACAGCCATTCATTCTCATCATCCAAGGCAAAATCCGAAGCTCCATAACGTGTGTTAGTCATTTTTGAGAATTCTCCGTCGCAGTATCTGTATAGTTCATTCACTCCTGTTTCGTCGCAAGTGAAATAGAGACTCCCGTTGTTGGACCAAAGCTGCTTGATTTTATGTTTACGGGGAGTCAAAATGCAGGAGAACAGCCCATTTCGGACCTCATATAGACCAAATCCGCTTTCGGTGATGCCGCTGACTACCAAAGTCTCTCCGATCCAGGCTGACTCGACAATCTGAAAGTTGGCCGGAGCTGTAAATGTTTTCAGGGTGGAACCGTCTCCGGTATCTATAATGACCAGACGTGAAACTCCGTCAAGGGCATATTCTGTGACGGATATTCTGCTTCCGTCATCGGAAGGTGAGGGATTGAAGTATCTCTGTTTATGGGTAAGACGTATATGTTTATCGTTCCCTGACGGTTTGTAGAAAATGTCCGAATATTCCAAAAGAGACCATCTCGAATCGGGTATGATTTCGCTCCATACAAGGGCGTCAAGTGCTTTTGAATATTTGAGAGCGCTGGTGGAGGATGCGAAGGCTTTACCGTCCAGAGTGGTGGCGGACATAATGCCGGAATGTTTGCTGTGAAGAGACCCTGCGGCAAAGACACTTCCAGTGTATTCTTCGTGAAAAGCCGGGGTTTTGCTTACCTGCCTTCCCGGCATAACCGGACCCCGCCCGGCTATGTCTTCCCGCCATTCTTCATAATAGAATGTGGAAATTCTGGCAAACGCGTCCTTGAATGTCATATTCAGGACAGCCTTTGTTGTCGCGCCTCGATTCCCGATAGGGAAGAACCATAACTTATGTCGGAAAAGATTGTCATAATACTTCTCGGCGAAATCCGGCACCCCGAAACATTTGTCCATACCGGCAAAGGTCAGGTAGCCGATTCTATAATAGTCAGGTGTGTATTTCTTTTGGGAGCCATATCTCCACCTGTACCAGTTTCTGAAGTCTCCGTTGTCAAAGGCCATTCTGTAATATTCAAGAAAGTCGGCGGTGTGTCCGCGTCCGCCTCCGTCCAGAATGGATTCAGTGTGGACGGCATCTCCTTCAAGGAAGGAAGGACCACAATACAAAGCGGGCATCGCACCTTCGAACATTTCCCCGAAGACATAGTGGAAAGGTTTGAAATGACCGGATCGGCCGAATTGCATTTGGGCTATATGTCTTGACTCGTGTTTCGCAAGATAGGTCACAGTTGGGATAGCTTCCGGCGCAAAGGCGTCGGGGACAGTGAATAAATCCGCTCGTCGGGGGGCCCAAGTGACGATACCATTCGATTGTGCATATCCCGAATGAAGAATGACAGGCATTTTACGTGAATATGCTTCATTTGGCTTGAATCCAAGCCTTTCGGAAACGGGGTCACGCCACAATTCCATTTGTACGGCAAAGCTCCGGGCCAGGGAATCAAGACCGTGGGGATAAATGACGCGATAGTTGTCCGTCTCGATTTCTGACCATCTCAGATATCCCGGGTCATCGCCGGCAGTAAAGAACTGGGCGTATGCAAATAAGTCTGCGGTAAGGCATAATATCAGGGATATGAGCGTTTTCCTAATCATTCAACAAATCTAATATTTTTTACTAAATTTGTGAGAATTATCGATTGCTGTCGGCAATGATGAACACACATTGAAAGTATATCTTGGTTCTTCTCTCAACACAACGATTTCAGAATATGGCAGAAATCAAACAATACATATTGACCAACTCCAAGGGAGCCAGTGTCAAACTTTCCAGTCTCGGTGCCGCCATCGTATCCATTGTTGTCCCGGACAGAGACGGCCGTCTTGCAGATGTTGTCTTGGGTTATGAAGACCCTATGTCATATATGGCGGACGGGCCATGCCTCGGCAAGTGCCCGGGAAGATTTGCAAACAGAATCGCATCGGGCAAATTTTCGCTTGATGGTATAGAGTACACCCTCCCAGTCAACAATGGTCCTAACCATCTCCACGGTGGCCCAGAGGGCTTCCAAAACAAGATTTGGGACAGCAGAGAGGTAGATGGCGCTGTGGAATTCCTGTATTTCTCGGAAGATGGAGAGGCCGGTTATCCCGGGAATTTGAAGGTTGTCGCTCACTATGAATGGAGCGAAGACTGTGAGCTCAAGCTCACGTTTACCGCGCTGGCAGACAGGGCGACCGTAATCAACCTTACAAATCACACGTATTTCAATCTTGACTCAGAAGGCAGCGGTACCATAGAAAACCATATTCTCAGATTGAATGCTTCAGAGTATCTTCCTACGGATGAGACACTTATCCCGTTGGGAGAATCTGAGCCGGTAGCCGGTACGCCAATGGATTTTGTTACCCCAAAGCCTATCGGCCGGGACCTGAGGTCAGATTTTCCTGCTATCACATATGGCAAGGGATATGACAACAACTACCTTATTGACGGGTATATGCCGGGACAGCTTCAAGAAGCCGCTGAGCTTTATTCAGAAGCTTCGGGAAGAGTCCTCAACGTGTTCACTACGCAGCCGGGTATTCAAGTCTATACCGGAAATTGGCTTGAGGGATGTCCGGCAGGCAAGAACGGACATACCTATAAGGATTATTACGGTGTTGCGCTTGAGTGTCAGCACTACCCTGATTCTCCTAACAAACCGGAATATCCGACGACCGTCCTCCGTCCGGGCGAGAGTTATCAGGAAGCTATTATTTTTGCATTTTCAACAAAATGATCGTATGAGACAATATTTGGATTTATTGAGATTAATCCGCGAGACCGGTGCAATTAAGAAAGATCGTACAGGAGTCGGTACTCAGAGCATTTTCGGCCATCAATGCCGTTATGATCTCAGCGAGGGCTTTCCCCTGCTCACTACCAAAAAGGTTCATCTTAAATCAATAATATACGAATTGTTGTGGTTTATCTCCGGAGATACCAATATTAAGTATCTCAAAGACCACGGAGTGACTATCTGGGATGAATGGGCCGATGAAAACGGTAATCTGGGGCCGGTGTACGGGAGCCAGTGGCGCAGTTGGCCGACGCCGGACGGAAGACATATAGATCAGATTTCAAATCTGATAGAGACCATCAAACACAATCCGGATTCTCGAAGGATGCTTGTCTGTGCCTGGAATGTGGGAGAAATTGAGAATATGGCTCTTCCTCCGTGTCATTGTCTTTTTCAGTTCTATGTGGTTGACGGGAAGCTGTCTTGCCAATTGTATCAGCGAAGTGCAGACACGTTTCTCGGTGTGCCATTCAATATTGCATCCTATGCTCTTTTGACAATGATGATTGCACAGGTGTGTGACCTCGAGCCGGGGGAGTTTATCCATACTACGGGGGACACCCATCTGTATCTTAATCACTTCGAACAGGCGGACCTGCAGCTCACCAGAGAGCCCCGTCCTCTCCCTAAAATGAAGATAAATCCTGATGTCAAGAGTATTTTAGATTTCAAATACGAGGACTTCGAGTTGGTCGGCTATGACCCGTGGCCGGCAATCAAAGCCCCGGTAGCAGTATAGTCATTATGGAGAAATGTTTGATAGTTGCAATAGCGGACAATAACGGAATCGGAGTGAAGGGAGATTTGCCCTGGCACCTTCCTGAGGATTTGAAATATTTCAAGGAGACTACACACGGATATCCTGTGATTATGGGCAGGACAACGTATTTTTCACTGCCTTTCCGTCCATTGAAGGGCCGTAGGAACATTGTTCTCAATCTTGGTGGGGAGCCGATTCCGGAGGTGGATTGCGTCTATTCTATCGATGAGGCGTTCGCTTTGGCAGAAGAGGTATCTGACAAATGTTTCATAATGGGTGGAGCCTCGGTCTATAAGGCCGCTCTTCCGCTTATGGATACATTGTATATCACTCACGTTCATACAGTTGTCGAGAATGCTGATGCATTTTTCCCCGAGATTGACGCTGATATATGGGAAGTAGTATCATCTTCACCCACACATATTGATGAAGCGACAGGTTATTCTTATGAATTTAAAATTTATAAACGAAGAGTATGCAAGGCAAAAGAGAAGAATTCGGCAGTTCAATAGCTGCAGTACTGGCATTGGCCGGATCCGCGATAGGGCTTGGTAATATTTGGCGGTTCCCGTATATTGTCGGACAGCACGGTGGTGCGGCATTTATTATCCTCTATATTATATTTACCGTCCTTTTCTCTCTGCCGGTGTTCCTCTGTGAAGCGAGTCTTGGGCGAAACACACAAAGTAATCCGTTTGGTGCAATCAAGAAGTATTCTTCCGGCTCCAAATGGCTTTGGCTTGCGTTTCTCTCCATTGCCGGGCCGATGCTTATCATTTCATATTATAGCGTGGTGGGAGGCTGGTCTATTGCTTATCTGGTCAAATCCTGTTTCTCGTCTTTCGGAAATATGACTAAGGAAGAAGTGAGCGGAGTGTTCTCAGCGTTCACATCATCTCACTGGATGCCGGTCCTTGCTCATACTGTTTTCTTGCTGTGTACGGCTTTGGTCATCAACGGAGGAGTCAGAAAAGGAATAGAGAAATTCTCGAAAATCACGATGCCGATGCTCTTTATTATTATGATATTGCTGGTCGTCTATTCTTGTTCGCTTCCCGGGGCCGGTGAGGGTGTACGTTATCTTGTTTATCCGGATTTTGATAAGATTAACGGCCCGGCGATTTCAGCCGCCTTGGGTCAGTCTTTTTTCTCACTTTCGCTCGGAATAGGAACAATCCTCACTTATGGGTCATATATGAAACGTTCCGACAATCTTGTCCGTGCGGCAGGGATGACAGCGGTTTCGGATTTGTCTTTTGCTCTGATGGCAAGTTTCTGCATTATGCCGGCCGTATTCTCCGCCGGGCTGGAGCCGTCAGCCGGGCCGGGTCTTGTATTCGAGACTCTTCCATATATTTTCTCAAATATGGGCGCCGTATCTGCAATATTGAGCAAGATAGTCACAATCGCTTTCTTTTTTGCAATAGTTCTGGCTGCACTCACATCGGAAATTTCAATGTTTGAGGTTTGCACGGCTTATCTTGTTGAAGAAATGAAGATGTCTCGCAGACGTGCGTCTGTGTGCGTTTTTGTGATTGGATGGCTTGTCGGAGTATTGTGCGTCCTGTTCCCGAAAATCTTTGACATATGCGATTTCACGGCTTCGAATGTGTTTATGACACTTGGTGCTTTGGGATTTGTCCTCTTCGTCGGTTGGAAGATGAAAAAAGCCATTGTCCAGGATGAAATCACAAACAATGGCACTTGCAGGACAAACAATAAGTTGTTCAATACACTTTATTTTCTTATCAGATATGTGGCTCCTGTCGGAATCCTTCTGATATTCATCTTCAATTTCATTTCTTAGTGGTGATGAAAAATAAGTTGGTAAGATTCATTACTAAGATTACCAACTTATTTTTTAAGGATGACATAATACAGATTATAGTCCCAATTCTTTTTTCATACTCCTGAGAAGGTCGAATGCCTGTAGGGGCGTCATATTGTTGAGATCCGCCATCTTGAGGGAGTCTCTGATGGAAGACAGTGTAGGGTCATCCATCTGGAAGAAAGACAATTGGATGCCGGTGTCATTTTCTTCTTTCTTGTTGCTGACCTCCTTGCCCGGAGCGGCTTCCTGCTCCAGTTTTTTCAGTGTTTTTTCCGCTGAGGCTATCACTTCGGCCGGCATCCCGGCAAGACGGGCTACGTGGATACCGAAGCTGTGGGCGACTCCGCCTTCCCTGAGCTTGCGCAGGAAAATGACTTCTTTCCCGGACTCCTTTACTGCTATGTGGAAATTCTTGACACGCGGATAAAGCTCCTCAAGGTCATTAAGCTCGTGATAATGCGTCGCAAACAGGGTTTTGGCCCCGTTGCCGTATTCGTGTACATATTCGACAAGGGCTCGCGCTATGGACATTCCGTCATAGGTGGAAGTGCCTCGTCCAATCTCATCCAAGAGCACCAGCGAGCGCTCGGAGAGGTTGTGCATAATCATAGATGTCTCCAGCATTTCCACCATAAAAGTGGATTCTCCGCGTGAAATGTTGTCCGTCGCTCCGACGCGGGTGAAAAGTTTGTCAAAGAAGCCGATGCGGGCACTGTCCGCAGGCACGAAACTGCCAATTTGTGCCATAAGCACTATAAGGGCCGTCTGACGCAACAGGGCAGATTTTCCGGCCATATTCGGGCCTGTCAGAATCATTATCTGCTGCGAGGTGTTGTCCAGAAAAATGTCATTCGGCACATATTCTTCTCCGGCTGGCATAAGTGTTTCAATCACCGGGTGACGTCCGGCCTTGATATCCAGGGACAGGCTGCAATCCATCTCCGGCCGGCAATAATGCCTGCTCTGTGCCAGCTCTGCAAAACCGGCCAGTACATCAAGTTTGGCCACTATGCGGCAATTGGTCTGGATGTCGGCGATATTCTGTTGGATTTCATTAATCAAATCCCCGAAAATCCTGCTCTCAAGGGCATAGATGCGTTCTTCCGCACCTGTGATTTTCTCCTCGTAAAGCTTGAGCTCTTCCGTAATATATCGCTCTGCGCTGACCAGAGTCTGCTTACGTATCCATTCCGGCGGGACTTTGTCCTTGAAGGTATTGCGAACTTCAAGATAATAGCCGAATACATTGTTGTAGCTGATTTTTAGAGAAGATATACCTGTGCGCTCAATTTCTCTCTGCTGCATTTCCAGAAGGTATTCTTTGCCCCCGCTGGAAATGGCGCGCAGCTCATCCAATTCAGCATCGACTCCTGGAGCTATGATTGCCCCCTTGCCTATGGCCGAGGCCGGATCCGGGCTCATTGTGTGCCGGATATCATTCAGAAGGGTCGAGCAATTTCTCATCTCACCCACCAGATTTTCCAGAGCTTCCACGCCCTTCCCGAGGCAAATATCTTCTATTGTGCTCATCTGGGCAAGACTTCTCGCCAGCTGGACAACTTCACGGGGGGCGATTTTGCCATTGGCGGCTCTTGAAATGATTCTTTCGAGATCTCCGATATTACTGAGGGCTCTCTGTAAATTCAGAAGACTGTCGTCGTGAGTCAGGAAATAATCGATGATGTCATATCTGTGGTTGAGCTCTTCAAGATCCATAGATGGCATTGCCAGCCATTGCCTCAGAAGGCGCGAGCCCAGAGGGCAGGAACATTTGTCCAGAACTTCTACAAGAGCGACCCCGTCCTTTCCCGTGTTGGAATGAAAAATCTCAAGATTGCGGAATGTGAACTGATCCATCCATACAAAGGCCCCTTCATCTATTCGGGAAATTGCACAGATATTCTTGAGCCCGGTATGCCGCGTCTGTTCCAGATAGAAGAGCAGCGCTCCGGCCGAGCAGATACCAAGAGGAAAAACATCAATTGCATATCCCTTCAAAGAGCTGACATTCAGCTGCTTGCAGAGTTTGTCAACAGCGGCGTCAAATATGAATGCCCATTCATCCAGACAAGTGGTGTAATAATTTCCGAAACGCTCTTTGACGCCGGCTTCATAGCCCCGTTGAATGACAAGCTCGCGAGGATGGAAAGAAGACAGAAGGGTACCTATATAGTCGATTGATCCCTGTGCCAACTGGAATGTGCCCGTGGAGACATCCAGGAAAGCCACTCCGCATCTGTTTTTCTCAAAAGTGAGACCGGCGAGGAAATTATGCTCTTTGCTGTCGAGTATTTCGTCAGAAAATGCTATGCCCGGAGTAACCACTTCCGTGACACCTCTCTTGACCAACTTCTTGCCTGCAAGAGCCGGGTCCTCAAGCTGATCGCATACGGCCGCCTTGTATCCGGCTCGGACGAGCTTGGGCAAATAGACATCTATGGCATGATGCGGGAATCCGGCCATAGGAACAGGCCCCTTGTCGCCGTTGCTCTTTTTGGTCAGGACAATGCCAAGAACCTTGCTCGCCGTAAGCGCATCTTCACCATAGGTCTCATAGAAGTCTCCAACCCTGTAGAGAAGGATGGTATCGGGATATTGCGCCTTGACAGCAAAAAATTGCCTCAACATCGGAGTATCTTCGGAAGTTGTCTTGCTCATAACACGCAAATTTAATCATTATTTGAATTCCAACTTGTTTTTTTACGAGTACAAAAAAATTATCTTTGTCAGATGAAGAGAGTGGGACTCATAGTCGGGAGAAACTCTTCGGACATATAGATATAGACGGGATAAGGATAAGGTATGAAACGCGTCTTGATCATAACATATTATTGGCCTCCTACAGGAGGATCCGGAGTACAGAGATGGGAGAAATTCGCAAAATATCTGCCTGCAGAAGGCTGGCAGCCGGTGATTTATACACCAAGTAACCCGGAAAGGCTGACGGTGGATGAATGTCTTCAGTCTGAAATTCCTGAAGATGTGGAGATCATCAAGACCAAGATTCTGGAGCCGTATTCATTGTACAGGCGCTTCTTTCACAAAAGAGAGATTAATCCTATCAATTCCCGGAAGAAGAACTGGAAGCAGAAAATAGCTCTTTTTATAAGGGGCAATCTGTTTATCCCTGATCCAAGGGTGATGTGGATATCAAAATCTGTCACATTCTTGGAGGCTTATCTCAAGGAGCATCCTGTAGATGTGATAGTGAGTACGGGACCGCCTCATTCTATGCATTTGATTGCTCAGAAGGTGGCGGCTCAGCTCAGGCTTCCGTGGATAGCGGATTTCCGTGATCCTTGGACCAAAATGTTTTATTTTAAAGATCTGCATCTGTTGAGCCGGGCCAGCAAGAAGCATCACAGACTTGAGCAGTCCGTTCTGGATGATGCTGATGTTGTGATAGCGGTGTCTCCGTTGGTCAGAGATGATTTCAAGGCCCAGACATCGACGCCTGTCGAGTTGATTACCAACGGATTCGATGAGGAGGACTTGACTATGGACATCAAGCCTAACGGCTTTTTCAACATTGTCCACACCGGGCTGTTCGCTTCTGACGGCATTCCTTCCACACTGTGGAAGGTCCTTGCCGACTTGATGCAGGAGGATCCTCTTTTGAAAGAGCATCTCTGCATCCGATTGGTGGGAAAGACAGATTCGGAAGTGTTGGAATCCTTGGAAGAATACGGTTTGGCTGACTCTGTGCTGGATCTTGGATACAGAAGCCATATCGAGACCATATGCGAACAGATGGCGGCATCTCTTTTGATTTTGCCGTTAAGGAAGGCGCCGGAGTATCGCAAGACTATGCCGGGCAAGATTTTCGAATATATCGCCTCACGGCGTCCCGTCCTGGGGATTGGACAGGAAGATGGCGCCGCCGCTCAATTCCTCAGACAGAACGTAGCCGGAGTGATGTATGATTGGGACAATTATGATGGCATATCTGCTTTTATCCGTCAGGCCTGGTCGCGGCACAAGGCGGGGGAGTGGTACAGCACATCCGGAGACATCAGCCGGTATTCCCGACGTTCGCTTACAAAGGATTTGGTTAAAGTGATGGATTCGCTTGTCCTGAGTTACAAGAAAGAAGGAGTATGAAAAAAAAGATTTTGACATATTTGGGTGTTGTCATCTTGTTTTTGACGCTTTCTTATGGCTTTGTGCCGCAAGTTCTTGGTGGGAAGATTGTCAATCAGAGCGATATTTCCGGATATGTGGGGATGTCACACGAGATGAGCGAATGGAACGATGCTCATCCGTCCGACCCGGCTCAGTGGACAGGGTCAATGTTCGGAGGTATGCCGACAACCACGATTTCCGCACCCCGGCAGGGTGATTTGACGCAATCCATATATGATTTTCTCCTTCTCGGCAAAAGGCCGGCGACATATTTGTTCATTTCCCTTCTGGGAGCTTTTCTCCTGATGCTGTCGCTTGATATAAATGGTATTCTGGCTTTCGGAGGGGCGATAGCGGTGACATTCTGTGCCTATAACTTCCAGATAATTCAGGTAGGGCACAACACCAAAATGCAGGCGATTGCCTTTCTCCCGTGGGCACTTGCCGGGCTGATATACACATATAAGAGTATTTTCAAGGATAAATATTTATTGAAAGCTCTTCTTGGCGCGTCTCTGTTCGCCTTTGCCCTGAGCTTCCAGATAAAAGCCAATCATCAGCAGATAACATATTATCTCGCGATAATGATATTGCTGTATGCTGTTGTCCAATTTGTCTGGCTTGTTTCATCCAAGGACAGGAGAAGATTTACAGGTCGTTTTTTTGTAGTGTCCCTATTGTTGCTTGTCATTGGTAGTGTCGGCATTGCCACTAATGCCAATAAATTGATTCCTATATATCAATATACCCCATACTCAATGCGTGGAGGCTCTGAGTTTGCCGCAGAAGGAGAAGGGAATGCCGGTCTCGATATAGATTATGCCACGGCGTGGTCTTATGGGTGGGAAGAGCTACCGAATCTGATGATTCCGAACTTCAACGGCGGCTCTTCTGCCGGAGCTGTCAATCCATCGCGTTCAGAGACTTATGATTTGCTTAAAAGAGCCGGACAGAGCAATCTGAGTGAGGTTTGCAATAATCTTCCCCTGTATTGGGGGCCTCAGCCTTTCACGGCAGGACCGATGTATATGGGTGCCATTGTTGTTTTTCTGTTTGTCCTTGGTCTGGGATTATGTAAGGGAAAAGAGAAATGGTGGATAGTCATAGTCTCGGTTCTTGCTGTTTTTTTGGCGGTTGGCAGCCATTGGCTCTGGTTTACGAAGCTCTGGTATGATTACGTTCCTTTCTATAACAAATTCAGGACGGTGTCGATGTCTCTTGTCGTCTTGCAAGTGACTATGCCTGTGCTTGGCTTCCTTGCACTTGACAAGGTAATGAAGGGTGATGTGGACCGCGAGCAGTTCAAGAAAAGCGACTATATCGCTCTTGCGGCAACAGGCGGTTTCTGCTTGTTGTGCTGGTGTTTCCCGGGAATAGCAGGAAGTTTTTCAGGCGGGTCGGATTCCTCTATGTCGGATGTGTTGGTAGATGCATTGGTTGCAGACCGCATTACCATTTTCAGAAGTGATGCGCTTCGTTCATTCTTGCTCATTGTCTCTGCATCATCACTTTTGTGGTGGGCTTACCGGGACAGGAAGGGAGGGAGCACACGTCTTCGCACGTCTTCTATTCTGATATGTGTGTTGGTGCTTATCGATATGTTTGCTGTCGGCAAGAGATATCTGAATGGCGGTGATTTTGTATATCCAAGAGATTTCAAGGCGCAGTTCACCAAGCGGCCCGTGGATGAAGCCATACTTGAGGATCCGGCACCATCATATAGAGTTCTTGACTTGACGGTCAATGTGTTCAATGACTCTCATCCTTCTTACTGGCACAAGAATATCGGAGGATATTCTCCGGCTAAGCTCCAGCGCTATCAGGATGTCATTGACAGATATCTCGTTTCTGAAATCAATTCGATTTATAAGGCGGCGGGGGATGTGGCCACTTTGCAAGAGCTTGATACCCGAATGCCATCCATTCCGGTGCTTTCCGCTTTGAATTGCAAGTACATTATTCTTGGTGATGACATTCCGCCTTTGGTCAATCGGCAGGCATTCGGCAATGCCTGGTTTGTCTCTTCCGAGCCTTCCACCGGCACACCGCAGGAGCAGATAGAGTCCCTTGGCGATGTGGGGAGTAATGTTCTGGACAGTGACCTATATAAAATAGAAATGACGTCATATACTCCCGACGAGCTGCATTTTCATTACAATATTCCTCAGGACGCTACAGCTCTTTTCAGTGAAATATGGTATCCTGACGGATGGCACGCCATCTTGGAGAATGGTGACGTGGTGGATGTTTTCGGCGCGGATTGGATTCTCAGAGGGGCAAGGCTCCCGGCCGGAGAGCACGACCTTGTGATGAGATTTGATTCTCAATCCGTGGGAGCAGGGCGCAGTATTTCGCTTGTGTCTTCGAGTTTACTGATTATTCTTTTGTTATTGACCGTGATATGGATGTTCGTGCAAAAAAGGCACTCGGCCAGCATTTTTTGACGGATCAGAGCATTGCCAAGTCAATAGTCGATGCATTGAGCCACGACTCTGCGTCTCGCGACGTGCTGGAGATTGGACCTGGAATGGGGGTGTTGACCCGGTATTTGCTTCAAAGAGAGGATATTGACCTCAAGATGATAGAAATAGATACCGAATCAGTGGACTACCTCTTGACTCATTTTGACGGGTTGCAGGGAAAGCTTGTCGAAGGCGACTATCTGAAGCTGGATGTGTCACGTTTTTTCAAGATAAATTATCGCGTGATTGGGAATTTCCCGTACAACATCTCATCGCAGATTTTCTTCAAAATACTTGAGGATAAGGACCGTATCCCGGAAGTTGTGTGTATGATCCAGAAAGAGGTCGCGGACCGTATATCCGAGGGACCGGGAACAAAGGTTTATGGAATCCTCTCCGTATTGCTTCAGGCCTGGTATGATATAGAATATGTATTGTCTGTGGGGCCCGGCGCATTCGCTCCGCCGCCGAAGGTGAAATCAGCCGTGATACGTCTTGTTCGCAATTCCAGACAAGAGCTCGGCTGTGACGAAAAGATGTTCAGGCAGGTAGTCAAGACTGCGTTCAACCAGCGGCGCAAGACGTTGCGGAACGCGTTGAAACCGCTGATATCCGAGAATACGGATACTTCCGATCCTGTCTTTGACCTCAGAGCGGAGAGATTGTCAGTCGAGGACTTTATCAAATTAACAAAAATGGTGACTCTTTGATGAAGTCAACATTTCTGGTTAGAACCATTTCAAAACAGGCTCTTATTCTACTTTAGCATTGAGTTTGGAAGCCAGATCCAAGAAAGCGATACTGTCCGGCCGCGACCCCAGAGCAATCGGTTCTCCTATATCTCCGCTTTCGCGGATGCTCTGGACGATAGGAATCCGGCCCAGAAGATCGATTCCCAGTTTCCGGGCCATCTCCATTCCTCCGTCCTTGCCGAAGATGAAATACTTGTTGCCAGGGAGCTCTTCTGGAGTGAACCAGGACATGTTCTCGACCAGACCGAGGATAGGCTTGTTGATGTTGGGATTGCTGAACATATCCACACCCTTTTCCACGTCTGCAAGTGCGACATTCTGCGGAGTTGTCACTATGATGGCACCTTCCATAGGGATGTCCTTGACCAGACTGATGTGTATGTCACCTGTCCCCGGGGGCATATCTATGAGGAGATAGTCCAATTCTCCCCACCTCACCTGCAATATCATTTGCTTGAGCGCATTGCAGGCCATAGGGCCTCTCCAGATTAGAGCCTGATGACGTCGGGCGAAATAACCGATGCTCATCCACTTGACTCCGAACTTCTCGACAGGGATTATCCATTCCATTTCATCTTCTTTTTCTGCTTCGGGGACCGTTCCTTCTGTCCCTGTCATTGTCGGGACAGAAGGGCCGTAAACATCCGCATCCGCGAGACCGACCTTGAATCCCTGGCGGGCTAGCGCAACTGCCAGATTGACTGCGACCGTCGATTTGCCAACACCACCCTTTCCCGAGGCAATGCCGATGATATGCTTGACATCTTTTATCATTTCATTGTCCAGCTCGAGAGCCCTTTTCTTTGCCGGCTCGTCTTCTATTACGGTCTTGACTTCCACTTCCGTTCCTTCCGGACTGTTACGTATGATGGCGGCGCGAGTGCTTCCTATCAGATACTCTGAGAGGGGATCTCTCCGTCTTGGGAAGGCAAGGGTGACCGTCACTTTGCCGCCAGCCACATCAATGTCCTTGACCATCCCGAGATCGACAATATCCCTGTCATTCTTGCCGGGATGTTTGACCTCCTTCAATATCTTGAGATATTCGCTCATTACTTGACGATATTCATTTCGTTAAGAAGATAACCGGCACCTCCGAATTTGTCCATCATAAGAAGAACATAACGGATGTCCACATTGATGCATCTCTGAACGTTAGGTTCAAAAATAACATCACCGCTCATGGCCTCCCAGTTGCCGTCGAAAGCCAGTCCTATCAGACAACCGTCCGCGTCAAGAACTGGAGACCCGGAGTTGCCGCCGGTGATGTCGTTGTTGGTCAAGAAGCAGGTGACCATCTCTCCGTTCTTGTTGGCATATTGACCATAATCCTTTGTCTGATAGATTTCCTTGAGCTTGGCGGGGACTCTGAATTCATAGTTGTCCGGGTCTTCTTTTTCCATTACACCTTCCAGAGTTGTATAATGCTTATAGAGCACGCCGTCCTTAGGAGAATAAGATTTGACATTTCCGTATGTGAGACGGCAGGTCATATTGGCATCAGGGTATGAAGGCTGTCCTGCAGTCCATTCAAGCTGCCCTGCAGTGTATGCTTTCTGAGCGGCTTTATATTTTGCGGCAGTTTCTTCAGTAATACCGGACTGGAGAAGCAGAGCCTTGTCTCTTATGGCTTTATAGAGTTGTGAGGCAGGATCTTCATCCAGATCTACCCCGTCGAGTTTGGCCTTCTCCAGTCTCTCGGCAGAAGTGAAAACGCTGTTGGCGAACAGGTCATCCAGATATTGTTCAGAGAGTTCAAAATCAATGCGATCTTCAGGAGCGACATTGTCCAGATAATGTTTCATCAGGGCAGAAGCTTCCTTGCGGTCAAGTGCCTGGTTATAATCCTTGTATGGATCTGCGGTCCTGCTGTGGGAGAGAGAAACGAGTTCTATTCTGAAAATAGTCTCTATCAGCAGTGTGACGGCGGCTTCAACCTTCTCGGTGGCGGCGACAAACTCATTAATGTCATGGAGTGCATTGCCGTATGCCTTTACTCTTTTCTTGTTGGCTGCGACCCAGGCTGAGAAATCATTTTCTTTCTGTTGCTCACGTTCGATGACCTTGAGCTTTGCGAAGGCTTCCTTTTCGCCCTGCCATTTCTTCCAACCGTTTGATGAGCTTGCATATTTGTTGGCATATTGGAGATTGACGACCGGATCGGCCATTCTGGCTTCCCACATCACATCCTGACGCACGGTGCGAGCCGCTATCCTGATGTCATTGATATCAAGCATCTGCTGAAGCTCGGTAGCCGTCATAAATCTCTGAGTGCTTCCGGGATAGCCCATAATCATTGCGAAATCTCCGTCCTCGATACCTTTGAGGGACACTTTGAGTGACTGTTTCGGTGTGAGAGGTTTGTTGTCAACAGAATAATCCGCCGGCTCATTGTCAGGTCCGGCATATACCCTGAACATTGAGAAATCGCAAGTGTGTCTTGGCCACATCCAGTTGTCGGTGTCACCGCCGAACTTACCTGAAGACTGTGGGGGAGCTCCAACGAAACGGACATCCCTATATGTCTTGGATACAATCAAATAATAAACATTTTCGTTGTAGAAACTCTGGACGGATGCGGTGCAGTGAGGATTGTCCGCCATCGCTTTTTCTTCAAGGGATTTGATGTATTCCTTCTTTGCTTCCTCGGTCTTGCTGTGCTTAATAACTTGATTGGTGACATCAGTCATAGACTGGAGGAAGCGGACTGTAAGACCGGAAACCGGAATCTCCTGTCCACGGTTCATTGCCCAGTAACCGTTCTCGAGATAATTCTGCTCCGGGGTGGAAAGCCTCTGGATGCTGCTGTATCCACAGTGGTGGTTGGTTACCAGCAAGCCCTCGTCAGAAATGATTTCTCCGGTGCAACCCCCTCCGAATTGAACGATTGCATCTTTGATGGAAGAATGGTTGATACTATAAATCTGGTCCGGACTGAGTCTGCATCCCAGATCTGCCATAGCTTTGGCGTTCATTTGCTGGAGGAGTGGCAGAAGCCACATTCCCTCATCAGCCTTGACTCCTGTCGAGGCCAAGACAAAAAGTGCCGATACGGCGCAAATCAATTTTTTCATATTTCGAATAATGTTGGTTCCAATTCTTTAGGATGGAAGCTTTTGCGGTGGTGCGGAGTATATCCGAACATTTTGATGGCATCAATATGTCTTCTGGTGGGATACCCCATATTACGGTCCCAACCATATTGCGGATAATCTTCAGCAAGGCGTTCCATATATTTGTCTCTGTATGTCTTTGCAAGAACTGATGCGGCAGCGATGCTGGCATATATTGCATCCCCGTGGATAACAGTCGCATAGTCATACCCATCAAAAGGAGTGAACTTGTTGCCGTCTATCAGAAGAAAATCCGGTCTCACGACAAGTTTCCTGACAGCACGCTGCATCCCTGCAATGGATGCGTTGAGGATGTTGATTCTGTCTATCTCCTCAGGCATCACCATCTCAACGGCCCAAGCAACAGAATCTCTTTCTATCACTTTTCTTACCTCTTCCCGTGTTTTTGCGCTCATCTTCTTCGAGTCGTTCAGCAGGGGATGGCTGAAACCTTCCGGCAGAATGACTGCGGCGGCAAAAACCGGACCGGCGAGCGGCCCTCTCCCGGCTTCATCGCATCCGGCCTCCATCCGCCCCGGCGTCATATTATTCTGCAAGCAAATCATCGTGCGACATACATTACCACAAATTTAACAATCTCCCACAAATATCCCTCACTTTTCATACATCTTTTGGCTCCGGGTGGGAAGAAAGGCATAAAAAAGGCGGTGCCAAAACGCCACCGCCTCATTTGATTCATCCGCCACAGTTTACTCCAATTCTTTGATTTTGATATTCTTGAAGAATACCTCGTGGCCGTGGTCCTGGAGAAGTATGTGGCCTTGCTCGAAATTGCCGAATCCGGGATAAACCTTATACTTGCTGTTCTGGACAAGAGCATTGAACAGCTGGTTGTTCCTTTCATATTCCACGACCTTGACACCGTTGAGCCAATGCTCCACGTGGTTGCCTTGAACGACAACTTTCGCTGTGTTGAAGTTGTTGATGTCAAAATGGGCGTCTTCCTTTTCCGCCGGGATAAGGTCATAGAGTGACGCGATAGTACGGTTGCCGTTGACACCTAGTTTAGCATCCGGATGGCGGAGGTCGTCAAGGATTTGGAATTCACAGCCTATAGAAGATCCGACTGTGACCAATCCTCTCTGTACGAAATACTTGATGCCGCTGTTAGCTCCTTCGGTAATCTTGAAGTCCACGGAGAGGATAAAGTTTTTGTATTGCTTTTCGGTAATGATGTCTCCGCCGTTGGCGGCTTCTCCTCCACCTCCGTCTTCAACGACAAGAAGACCATCGGCGATATGCCACCCCTTAGCCGGGAAAGCATCACCTTCGGCGCTTATCCAACCGTTGGTGGTCTTCCCGTCCCAGAGAAGTTTCCAACCGTCCTTGACCTCCTGTTTGGTCAGAGTATTGTCCTGAGCCTTTGCTCCGCATCCTGCAAGTGCGAGGGCGAGAAATATCAGATATTTTTTCATTTTATTCAAGTCAAATTAAAGTTTGTAGTAGTCTTCCCAGCCCTTTCTCGGCGGATTGCCTGCGAGGAGTGCGGATGCGAATGGGTCGCCGATGACCTCCTTGGTGTTGCGGTCGAATTTGAACCCGTGGCCGATTCTCTGGGCAATGACACCGAGATTGAATACCTGGCAGAGAGGGACCGCGATTTCGAAGCGTGAGCGTGCCTGCTCCTTGCCCATACAAGCATTAAGGAAGTTGGTGTAGTGGTCAGACGGACTCTTAGGTACTTCCGGCAGCTTGTTGGCCATATCCTTGGCAACTTCTTCAGGAATGATGCTGAGGGTGGAACCGTGTGAGCCGCCCTTGAAGATAAGGTCCTTTGAGTATATTATCTTCCCCGGATTGAGCTTTGCCGGCTTGAGCATGCCACCGTTGACTGTAGGTACGTCGCTGCTGATGACGCTCGAACCGTATCCGACCGGCACTTCAGGAATATTGTCCAGACCGTCATACCAGGTAATGTCGCAGGACGGCATATCGCCTCTGCGAGGGAAACGGAACTTGATGGTGGAGGACATAGGGAAGAAGAAGTTGTTCCATCCGTCAGCGCGGAGAAGATTCACTTCATAAGGCAGACCCAAATCAAGGAATTCGTGTGCGGTATCGATAAGGTGCGCACCCCAGTCACCGAGGGCTCCCATACCGAAATCATACCAGCAGCGCCAGTTTCCGCGATGATACTTGTCGGAATAGTCGTGGTAAATCTGACTCATATGCCAAAGATCCCAATCAAGAGTGGATGGGATAGGCTCAGCTACAGGATACCTTGAAATGTTCGGATCCCATTTGTGCCAGCGGCGATCGTTGTTCATATGGGCCGTGATTTCGGTAACATCCTTGATGATGCCGGCTTCCTTCCAGGCTTTGAACTGGAAATAGTTGCCCTCCGAATGTCCCTGGTTACCCATCTGCGTGACTACGTTCGGATGCATCTTGGCGGCCTGGAGCAGAAGTTCGTTCTCAAAGAAGGTACGGGTGAGAGGCTTCTCGCAATAAACGTGGATACCTTCCTTGATTGCGCGCATTGCGATAGGGAAATGTGCAAAGTCCGGAACAGCTACGAATACAGCTTCTATTTCCTTGCCCATCTCGTCGAACATTTTCCTGAAGTCCTTGTATTTCTTGGCCTTAGGATATTTGTTCATAACCTTGAGCGTATGCTCTGCTCCCATATCGACATCGCAGAGAGCAACGACGTTTGCAAGCCCGGTTCTGGCTACGCACTCTTCATCCTCAGCTCCGCGAAAACCGATGCCGATGAGAGCCACATTGACTTTTCCTCCCGCGCCTACGGCAGGATTGGCTGAAGTCCTGGCAGTGAAAGCCTTGACAGGATGCTCCATTCCTTCTACTGCCAAAGCGGCCGCAGCCGCTCCCGCAGTCTTGATGAAAGTTCTTCTTGTTACCATATTTCTCGTATTTAAGATAATCAATCAAACAATTACGGCTAAATTACATAAATTTGTATCAACCGCCAAAAAAAATAATTATCTTCGCCTTCGGATGAATAACGAGTCGGAATATTCGGTTGAGCTGGGCCTGTTTAGGGGGCATATTCCTCATGTGATGGGGACAAGATTGGATTTCGTCACGTTGGGTACATCCGAAGAGTTCATTTCTCCGTTGTGGGGGGAAGTTTGCAACTCCACGGCACAGTTGGACTCAATATTCAACCGATTCAGCCCCCACAGTGAGGTCTGGGCATTCAACAATTGGATGAAAGATGTTCCGTTCAGATGTTCTGAGGTGTTTCGGATGTTGGTGGGTGAGGCCTTGTCGTTTTGGAATGACACGGAAGGTCTCTTTGACATAACAAAAGGCAGAATGCTTGAGCTTCAGGTGGAGGGCGATATCTTGCAGAAGTCTGACGACGATGTGCGCCTTGATTTTGGAGGCATCGCCAAAGGATATGCTCTCAGCAAGATTGAGATGATGCTGAAAGATGCGGCGGTGGGGTCCGCTTTCGTCAATTTCGGCAACAGCTCGATTTTGGCCGTCGGGCATCATCCTTATGGGGATTGCTGGAAAGTCAGTCTTCCCAGCCCTTTCGACGGGAAGCCGTTGAGAGAATATAGGCTTCGGGACAGGTCTCTGTCCATATCTGGCAATACGCCGGGCTATTCCGGACATATCATTCACCCGTTGTCAGGAGATGCCCTCACCGACCGTCGCGTAACATCAGTTGTGGGAGGAAATCCACTTGAAGCGGAGGTCCTCAGCACAGTGATGATGCTTGCGGATATGGGACAGAGAAAGCGGATTTTGGGACGATTCCCTGATGCTGAAGCGGAAATAATGGATATTTGTTGATATGAATGAAAACGAAAATGGAGTTGACTTCGGTCTGAGGCAATTCATCAAGAATCTCGGCTATGTGGCCGGCGGAGCGACGCTGCTCGCTTCCGCACCGTGGCTGTCCTCCTGCACGCCCGAAAAGCTTGAAGACATCAAAACACACAGGGCCCGTATCGGTCTGATAGGCACAGGGTCCCGGGGTCAATATCATATTCATAACATTCTGAAGATTCCACACGCCCGACTTGTGGCTCTCTGTGATGTGTATCAGCCGAACCTCGACACGGTTCTTTCCCTCTGTCCCGGGGCAAGGACATATACAGATTATCACAGACTTCTGGAAGATAAGGAATTGGACGGGGTAATCATAGCGACACCGTTGTATCTGCACGCGCAGATGACACTCGATGCCCTTGATGCCGGCAAGCATGTATTCTGCGAGAAGGCGATGGCTCTTACTCTTGAGGATTGCAAGCGCGTATATAGTGCCTACCGGCAGTCTGATCGAGCCTTGTATTTCTGTATGCAGAGAATGTATGACGAGAAATATATAAAGGCTATGCAGATGATTCAGGACGGCCTGATAGGGGATGTTGTCGGAATGCGTTGCCATTGGTTCCGGAACGCTGACTGGCGACGTGAGGTCCCGTCTCCGGATTTGGAGAGGCATATCAACTGGAGACTTTATAAAGAGTATTCCGGAGGGCTGATGACGGAGCTTGGAAGCCATCAGCTTGAGGTGTGCAATTGGGCTATTCACAGGATGCCGACCTATATCACCGGCCTCGGAGATATTGTTTTCTGGAAGGACGGACGGGAGGTTTACGACAGTGTAAGCGTCACTTATGGCTATGCCGATGGCCGGAAAATAACGTACGAATCTCTGATTTCCAACAAGTTCAATGGAATGGAGGAGCAGATACTCGGAAGCACGGGGACGATGGATTTGTCGAAGGGAGTCTATTATCTTGAAGAAGATAATCTCGTGCCGGGAATGAGGAAGCTTATGGAGCAGATGAAGACGGGCATCTTCGCTGCCATCCCGACAGCGGGCCCGAGCTGGAGGCCTGAGCTCAAGTCAGATTATGTGCCTCATCCGGTGCTGGACAAGAGCTTCGGTGTTACCAGCGGAGAGAGTATGATAGGTGCCACCAATGATGGTTCTGATGTGATTCTCTCGGCGTTCTGTCAGTCTTGCATCACCGGAGAGAAGGCTCAGGACGTAGTGGAGGAGGCATATTGTTCAACGGCTCTTTGCCTGTTGGGCAATCAGGCGATGGATCGGAAGAGTGTGATAACCTTCCCTGATGAGTATAAGATTCCGTATATGAAATTCTAAGGGCTATGAAAGATATGATCATTTCTGGGGAGACAGTCAGAAGGGAGCTTCTGATTCTTCTATGTTGTTTCATCATCGGGATGCTCACCAATGTCGGTGCAATCATAGTCTATGACCGCCCTTTCGTAGAGCTCTTCACCCAGATAGGTTTCGTCATTGTATTCAGTCTGATCTTATATTTTGCGCTATGGATTATACGGCTGATTGTGATGCTTGTCCGTCTGATAGTCAGGACAATTTTCAAAAAAAGCTGACTGGTCGAACATCTTTTGTATTTGTCTTTATTATTAATTAACTTTGCGAGGATATGCCCCTATATGGGATTTGGTCGCAAAATTTAAACAAAAATAATATAGACAAAAATGAAAGAGTATTCAACCAAAGACATCCGCAATGTGGTTTTGATCGGATCCACTAAGTCCGGAAAGACCACATTGGCCGAGGCTATGCTTTATGAAGGCAAGGTTATTGACAGGAGAGGCACTGTAGAAGACAAGAACACGGTTTCAGACTTCGAAGAGATTGAAAAGCTCAACCAGAGATCAATTTATGGGGCTCCTCTTTATGCAGAGTTCAACAATTCCAAAATTAATTTCATTGATGCTCCGGGTGCGGATGATTTCTGCGGAGGCGCATTCTCGGCATTCAAGGTTTGCGAAAACGGAATCCTGGTTGTTAACGCACAGCAGGGCGTTGAGGTCGGGACAGAGATTTTCGCACGCTATGCGGCCAAGGCAAATCTGCCTCTCGTTCTTGCAGTCAATCAGCTTGATAGTGAGAAGGCTGATTGGGATGTTCTTAAGAATTCCATCAACGAGGCATTCGGCAGCAAGCCTGTATATCTTCAGTTCCCTGTCAACCCGGGCACTGCTTTCGACGGTATTGTTGATGTTCTTGCAATGAAGTATTATCATTTCAAGGATCAGAACGGCACACGTGAGGATCTTGATATTCCTGCCGAGTACAAAGATGAAGCTGAGCTCCTTCGCGGACAGCTTGTAGAGAAGGCGGCAGAGTATGACGAGGCTCTTATGGAGAAATATTTCGAGGAGGGAGACCTCAGTGAAGAAGAAATCCAGAAAGGTCTTTCTCTTGGCTTCACTACCGGAGAGGCTTATCCTGTATTCTGCGTTTCAGCAAAGAAGGACGTCGGTGTGAAGAAACTTATGGAATTCATCCTCAATGTCGGTGTCGCACCTGCAGGAAAAGAGACGGACCCGGCATCCCTCTACATATACAAGAACAATGTGGAGCAGCATCTTGGAGAGGTCTCTTTCTTCAAGGTAATGAGCGGAGTTGTCTCCACTGGCGTTGACTTTGAGGAGTCGGTGACCGGCAGCAAGGAGCGATTCTCTGCTATATATGCCGTTGCCGGGCAGAAGAAGGAATCAGTCGGCTCTCTTCATGCGGGTGATTTCGGCTGTGTCGTCAAGCTCAAGAATGGAAAGTCAAGCACAACTCTCGCAGTCCCCGGCTCAGGCCTGGACTATGGCAAGATCGAGTTCCCTGCACCTAAATATCGCTGCGCCATCAAGGCAAAGGCTCAGACAGATGAGCAGAAGCTCGGTGATGCTCTCAAGAAAATCGCCTCACAGGATCCTACAGTCGTAGTTGAGTATTCAAAAGAGCTTCGTCAGACTATCCTCAGCGGTAACGGAGAGCAGCATATCAATGTTGTCAAGTGGCGTCTCAACAATGAGTTCGGCGTAGAAGTTGAGATCTTTGCCCCGAAGGTCCCTTATCGCGAGACTATTACAAAGATTGCTTGTGCACAATATCGTCATAAGAAGCAGTCCGGTGGTGCAGGTCAGTTCGGTGAAGTCCATCTTCTCGTATGCCCGGCGGAAGGCGAACTCAACACCAAGTTCAAGATTGACGGGAAGGATACACAGCTCAATGTCAAGACTCAGGATATCACTGAGCTTGATTGGGGTGGAAAGCTGGAGTTCTACAACTGCGTTGTCGGTGGTGCCATCGATCTCGGATTTATGCCTGCTATCCTCAAGGGTATCAAGGAAAGAATGGTCGAAGGTCCTCTTACAGGCTCTTATGCCCGTGACATCCGCGTCTTCGTATATGACGGAAAGATGCATCCGGTTGATTCAAAGGAAATCGCGTTCATCATTGCAGGTCGCAATGCTTTCAAGGAGGCTTTCCGCAATGCCGGTCCTAAGATTCTTGAGCCTATCTACAACGTGGAGGTTATGACCCCTTCAGAGTATCAGGGCGCTTGTATGTCAGACCTTCAGAATCGTCGTGGTGTCCTCGGTGATATGGGTTCAGAAAAGGGTTTCGCTATCCTTAAGGCCCGTGTTCCTCTTGCCGAGCTATATAGATATTCAACAACATTGAGTTCACTTACATCAGGTAGCGCCACCTTCACG
Organism: Candidatus Cryptobacteroides sp.; assembly: GCA_045600565.1. Taxonomy (GTDB): domain Bacteria; phylum Bacteroidota; class Bacteroidia; order Bacteroidales; family UBA932; genus Cryptobacteroides. Next base: position 30,597 of record JAZRYB010000057.1, read on the forward strand.
ATGGAGTTTGCTGATTACCAGCCGGTACCTGGTGATGTTCAGACCAAGCTCCTTGCCGAGTACGCAGCTTCCGAATCAGAGGAGGATTAATATTAATTATGTATAGGACACATACTTGCGGAGAGCTCCGCATAGGCGATACAGGCCGGACTGTCACACTCTCAGGATGGGTGCAGAAGGTCAGAAGCCTTGGAAGTATGACCTTCGTTGACCTCAGGGACAGATACGGCATCACCCAGCTGGTGTTTGACGGATCTGTTGATCTGGGTCGCGAATATGTCATACAAGTCACCGGTGTAGTTTTGGAAAGGGAAAGCAAGAATGCAAAAATCCCTACCGGTGAAATAGAGATTAAAGTCAGTGATCTGAACATCCTCAACAAAGCTCAGACCCCTCCTTTCACAATTGAAGAGAATTCTGACGGAGGAGAGGATATCCGTGCAAAATACAGATATCTTGACTTGCGCAGACCTCCGCTTCAGAGGGCGCTTGCGTTGAGACATCGTCTTGCCCAAGAGATTCGGACCTATCTGGACGGACAGAATTTTATGGAGATTGAGACTCCGTATCTTATCAAGTCCACTCCAGAAGGCGCCAGGGATTTCGTGGTTCCGTCCCGAATGAATCCGGGACAGTTCTATGCTTTGCCTCAGTCTCCTCAGACTTTCAAGCAGCTTCTGATGGTCGCCGGTTATGACCGATATTTCCAGATTGTCCGTTGCTTCAGAGATGAGGATCTCCGCGCCGACCGTCAGCCTGAATTCACCCAGATTGACTGCGAAATGAGTTTTGTGGAGCAGGAGGATGTGCTCAATATGTTCGAAGGGATGATGCGCCGGATGTTCAAGAATGCTCTTGGTGTCGATATCCCGAATCCTCTCCCACGGATGAGCTGGTATGATGCAATGGACAACTACGGCTCTGACAAACCGGATGTGCGGTTTGGAATGAAGATTCACGAGATTACAGACTTGGTCAAGGATAAGGGATTCAGCGTGTTTGATTCTTCCGAATATATCGGAGCGATTGCAGTCAAAGGCTGCGCCGCCTACACCCGCAAGCAGCTTGACGAGATTACGGAATGGGTAAAGCGCCCTCAGGTTGGTGCCAAGGGCCTTGTATATGTAAAGATCGGTGAGGACGGTATCAAGTCTTCTGTTGACAAGTTCTATACTTCTGAGCAGCTTCAGAGAGTCGCTGACAGGGTTGAGGCTGAGAAGGGCGATCTTGTACTTGTCCTCTGTGGGGCAAAGCGCAAGACTCAGGCGATGCTCGGCGTTCTCCGTATCGAGATGGGCAACAGACTTGGTCTGAGAGATCCTAAGACCTTCGCGCCACTTTGGATTGTTGATTTCCCTCTTCTTGAGTGGGATGATGAGACTCAGCGTTTCTATGCAATGCACCATCCGTTCACGGCACCAAAGCCGGAACACGAGAGCTGGTTCTATAGCGACAAGAAGGAAGACCTCGAAAGAGTCTGCGCCAATGCTTATGACTTCGTCCTGAACGGAACCGAGCTTGGCGGTGGCTCCATCAGAATCCACAATGCCGATATGCAGAGCCGTATGTTCGAAGTACTGGGCATCAGCAAAGAAGATGCACAGTACAAGTTCGGATTCATCATCAATGCCTTCAAGTATGGGGCTCCGCCGCACGGAGGTCTCGCATTCGGTTTTGATCGTGTGTGCTCGCTCTTTGGCGGTCAGGAGACCATTCGTGACTATATCGCGTTCCCTAAGAATAATCAGGGACGCGATGTGATGATTGATTCTCCGTCAGCGATAGACCAGATTCAGCTCGATGAGCTTCAGATTGATATCAGAAAATAGTCAGAGCTTGAAAACACATACGTCCGTTGTGATACGGGCATTTCCAAGGGCCGGCCTTGTCTTCTGTGACATTTGGCCGGCCTTGTGCATCACAATCCCAGTACCATTCTCCTCCGTCCCAATTGATGAGATGTGACTTGATATAGTCGAGGCTCCTCTGGGCCAGAGCGGCACCTTCTTCGACATTGAGATATTTCCAGGCCCAAAGGTTGGCGACTACGGTTTCTGCTTCCACCCACCACTGGCGGGAATCATCGACAGACCCGTCATCGTGGATTTCATAAATCAGGCTTCCGTCCGGCTGGTAGCCTTTCATTCCGCTTTCATATAGGACTTTGCAGACAGGCTTGATCTTGTTGACCTCATCAAAATCCTTGAGCATGAATGCACACTCGAGTGCCAGCCAGGATGTCTCTATGTCGTGGCCATACGATATGCCTTGTCCGATGACATTCCAGGATGCGTCGAAATACAGATTGAGATGCCCTGTCCGAGCATTGAAAATCTTTGTCCGGAGAATCTCCATCAAAGAGACAATATTTTTCTTCAGACCGGCGTTCGGCCATACTTTATATAGGGATGCGTATCCTTCCAATACGTGGAGATGTGAATTCATCGTCTTGTCAACATTCTTGTCTTTGTCGCTCAGGCGCATATCTCCAAGAGGATTGAAATCTCTGTCGAGAGCTTCAATATAACCGCCGTTCTTGTGGTCTGAGAAATGTGTCTCGATGATTTTGTAAATGTTGACAGCCGCTTTCAGAGCTTCATCGTCACCGGTAGCCGCGTAGAATTCGCTTAAACCATAAATCGCGAATCCCTGTGCATACAATTGCGCTTTGCTGTCCTCGCGCTCTCCATTGCTGTCAACAGACCAATAGACACCACCGTATTTATGGTCTATGAAATGTTTGATGAAATATTCCTTGGCATTGCAGGCGTTGAGCAGGTACTCTTTCTTTCCAAGTAGTCTGTATGCCGCCGAGAAGGTCCACAGGATACGGGCGTTGAGTACCGCTCCTCGTGATGAGTCTTCCAAGATGTTTCCTTCTCCGTCAACACGACCGAAGAATCCTCCGCGTCGGTCTGCAAGGCCTTCCCACCAATTGAGAATATTATCTTCAAGAATGTGTTTTATTTCTTTCATAAATGGATGTCTTTTTCATTGCAAAGATAAAAAAATCAATGTACATTTACGAAAATGAAACGCACAAACAGGCAGGTGGGACGGTTCGGGGAGACGGAGGCTGCCAAGTATCTGATGAGTGAAGGCCACACTGTCCTGGCCAGAAATTGGAGACGGTCGAGATGTGAGATAGATTTGATTACTTTGGATAGTCGGGGCGTGCATTTTGTAGAAGTGAAAACACGGTTTTCGGAGAATGTGAATCCTCTTGCCAACATTACATTTGCCAAGAAGAGAAATATGGTGAGAGCGGCTTATGACTACCTTGACAGTCCTGACCGGATTCACTTGCGGAGTCAGGAGTTGTTTTTTGACATTATTACCATAACCCTTGAAGGTGACGGGCTGAATCTGAAGTATTATCCTGAAGCCTTCGTACCAATATATGTTTGAGCACTATGAATTCACATCATTACTGTGTCATAATGGCGGGCGGAATCGGGTCCAGATTCTGGCCGTTGAGCCGGGTGCGGAGGCCTAAGCAGTTCCTTGATTTCGGCACGGGAAAGTCATTCCTGAGGTTGACCTATGACAGGTTCTTCCGGATTATTCCTCACGAAAATATCATTGTGGTGTCTTTGACTCAGTATAAGGAGCAGGTTATGCAGCATCTGCCCGAGTTGCCCGAAGAGAATCTCCTGCTGGAGCCTTTGAACAGAAATACAGCTCCTTGTCTCGCGTATGCTACGTATGAGATACTGAAGCGTGACCCCCGGGCCGTCATAGTGGCGACTCCTGCCGATCATATGATAGGTGATTTGGACTTGTTCGAGAAAGCCATCTGCAATGCTCTTGAGTTCGCTTCAGAAAGAGAAGCGCTGATAACTCTCGGCGTCGTCCCGGATCGTCCTGATACCAATTTCGGATATATTCAGGTCGTCGGTGGAAAAGAATCTTATCAGGAGGATAAGTTGTTGAAAGTTAAGACTTTCACAGAAAAGCCAGATGCTGATTTGGCTGAGGTGTTCGTCAAGAGCGGTGAGTTCTTGTGGAATTCCGGTATCTTTGTATGGCAGGCTTCCGTTATTCGTGAGGAGTTGGAGAAGTACTTGCCGCACGTGACCGCTCTTTTCCGCGGCTGGGAGAATTATATGGGGACTCCGTCCGAACAGGCCAATATAGATAAAGCTTATGTGGAGATGAGCAGGGTGTCCATCGATTATGGCGTGATGGAGAAGACAGACAGGGTCTGCCTGTATCCGGTCAGATTTGGATGGGCGGACATCGGCAATTGGGAGTCATTCTACGGCTATATTTCCGGTAAGGATTTGAATGGCAATTCCATCAAGACTGCCGGAATGCATTTGCTTCAGGGTGACCGTAACAATGTCATTTATTCCAAGAGCGAGGGCAAGCTGGTAGCCATCAAGGATCTTGAAGACTATATTGTTATTGATACGGACGATATTCTGATGATTTGTCCGCGCGACGACAAGAAGATTAAAGAAGTTATTTCCCACATCGGATTGCCGGATTATGAAGAATACAGATAAAAATATGAAGGTGGTTATTAGCGGATATGGCAAAATGGGCCATATGGTCGAAAGTGTATTGAAAAATAAAGGCATAGAGTTGGCTATGGCCTCTGAGAACGTGTGTGAGATAGACAAGAGTCTGGCCTCGGAGTGTGTATGCATTGATTTTACGACGCCAGAAGCGTTTCGGGCGAATTATAAGTTCTTGGCAGCCAACTTCAAAGCTGTTGTAGTAGGGACTACGGGGTGGAATGATATCAAGGAGGATGTCATCGGAGAGTTCGAGAAAAACGGGACACCGATGATATATGCGTCCAACTTCTCAATCGGCGTCAACGCTTTTTTTGCAGGCGTCGAGCGTGTTTGTGAGGTGTTGAAGGGATATGGATATAATCCTTCCGTCACGGAGATTCATCATATCCATAAGCTTGATGCCCCAAGTGGGACGGCCAAGAGTGTCGGAGGAATAATCACAGATGTAATGGGTGTCGAACCGAAAATCGAATCCATCAGGGAGGGGGAGGTCCCCGGGACTCATATTGTGGAGCTCAGGAGCGAGTGCGACAGACTCGCTTTTACTCACGAAGCATTCTCCCGCCAGGGATTTGCCGAAGGCGCTGTTGCCGCGGCTCTTATGACGGAGAGCCTTTCAGGAGTCCATGAATTCAGAAATTTAATACTTGACAAATAGGACACATATATGAAATCTCTTTTTATTTCAGGTTGCGGTACTGCATTGGTCACGCCTTTTAAGAAGGGCGGATCAGTTGACTATGAGGCTTTCGCAAAATGTATAGACCGTCAGGTGGACGGAGGCGTTGATTTTCTTGTTCCGATTGCAACGACAGGAGAGGCCCCGACGCTGAATAATGAGGAAAAAATCAATTTAGTGCATGTTGCCAAAGAGCATTCCCAAGGTTTGCCTTTGCTTGTAGGCTGCGGCTCAAACTCTTATGACGCAACTGTTGCAAACATCAGATTGCTCGAAAACGAGGGTGCCGATGCGTTTCTCGTTGTGGTACCATTTTACAACAAACCGACTCAAGAGGGTCAGTATCAATATTTCAAGGCTGTTGCCGCTGCGACAGACAAGCCTGTTGTCATATATAATGTGCCGGGAAGGACCGGTGCCAATATGTCGGCCGACACTGCTTTGAAGCTTGCAAATGATTGTCCTAACATCATCGGCACGAAAGAGGCCTCCGGCAATTATTCTCAAGTCAGCGAGATTATCCGCAAGGCTCCCGAAGGGTTCGCCATTATCAGTGGAGATGATGATATGACTTTTGCCTTTATGGCAACAGGCGCTCACGGAGTAATCAGTGTGGCGTCCAATGCTGCTCCTGAGGAAGTCTCAGCAATGGTTCACGCATTGATGGCGGATGACATGGGAGAGGCTCGAAGGCTTTATCGCAGGCTGAGCCCTCTGTTCAGGAATTGCTTTGTGGAGAGCAGTCCTATTCCTATCAAGTCCGCTATGGCACAATTGGGCCTGCTGGAGAATGTTCTCAGACTGCCTCTTATTCCGTCTTCAGAGAAGACAGATGCCGTTATGGCGGAGACACTGAAGAATCTGTGGCAGTAGGCGGACAGATTATTGCGTTTTCTCCCTTTGAATATGGGCACCGAGGGCATTCAGACGAAGGTCAATGTCCTCGTAGCCTCTGTCAATCTGTTCGATATTATCAATAGTTGATGTCCCTTTGGCAGACATTGCGGCAAGGAGCATAGCGATACCGGCTCTTATATCGGGCGATGTCATACGTCCGGCACGGAGCTGTAATTTGTGGTCGTGCCCGATGACAACGGCCCTGTGAGGGTCGCACAGTATGATTTGTGCCCCCATATCAATCATCTTGTCAACAAAGAACAGTCTGCTCTCGAACATCTTCTGGTGTATCAGGACACTGCCTCTGCATTGTGTGGCCACGACAAGCAATACAGACAGGAGATCCGGGGTAAGTCCCGGCCAGGGCGCATCGGCAAGAGTCATTATTGATCCATCGAGGAAGGACTCGATTTCATAACTGTCCTGTGCGGGGATGAAGATATTTTCGCCCCGTCGCTCCAGATGGATGCCGAGACGGCGGAAGCAGTCCGGGATTATGCCGAGATTGGTGGGGGATACGTTTTTGATAGTGATTGAACTCTGATTGATGGCGGCCATCCCTATGAAGCTTCCGACTTCAATCATATCGGGCAGGATTCTGTGATTTGCTCCGTGGAGCTCTTCAATACCGGTTATTGTAAGAAGGTTTGACCCTATGCCCTCAATCTGAGCACCCATCGCGAGGAGCATCCTGCAAAGTTGCTGGATGTAAGGCTCACAGGCGGCATTGTAAATGGTGGTTTTCCCTTCTGCGAGAACGGCGGCCATTACGATGTTGGCGGTCCCGGTGACGGACGCCTCGTCGAGGAGCATATACGTGCCTTTCAATCTCCCTTTTGAAACGAGATGAAATGCCTGTTTATCATTGTTGTAGGAGAGATCGGCTCCAAGGTGTCTGAAGCCTTCCAGATGGGTGTCCACCCTGCGACGACCGATTTTGTCGCCCCCCGGCTTTGGGAAATATGAGCTGTGGAAGCGTGCGAGCAAAGGCCCGACTACCATAACGGAGCCTCTCAAAGCCGAACACCTGCTGACAAAGGCTTCACTTTCAATATATTCTTGATTGATATCATTAGCGCAAAATGTGTAGCATCCTTTTTCCTGACAGGTCACTTTGACTCCCATATCCTTGAGCAGGGAGATGAGATTCCGGACATCCAGAATCTCCGGGATGTTAGAGATTGTCACTTCTTTGTCAGTCAGAAGTACTGCACTGATGACTTCCAGAGCCTCATTTTTGGCTCCCTGAGGCGTTATCTCACCGCTAAGGCGGTGTCCTCCTTCAATAATGAAACTGCTCATATTCCGTGCAAGTTACAAATAATCCCAACAATGGCAAAGAGGTCTATGCTATTCAGAGAAATTAATTATTTCAAAACAGGTTCTAACAGCAGGGGAGATTTTTCACCAGTTCGTCAAGACTGTTGTCTATGGTGATGCATTCCCTCTTTTTCTTGAGGATTTCCTCCAGCTTTTCCGGCAGGTCCGGATACTTCCCGAGAGCCCTGTGTATGACTTCTCCGAATTTTGCGCAATGTGCAGTGGCGAGATAGAATCCTTCGGCGTCGCTGTCCCTCGCCGCGAGAAAAGCTGTGGCGGCGTGAGGGTCGGAAATGAAGCCGAACAGGTCATTGATCTGTTTTATCCCGTTGATTATCTGCTCATCAGAATATGAGAACCCCACGACATTCCTTATCAGGTTTTCATAATTCCCATACAGAGCCATCATTCTTTCATAATTGCTTGGCGCTCCGACATCCATCGCGTTTGCGACGGTTCTCACAGAAGGTCTAGGGCGGTATTCTCCGCTCTTGAGAAATTCCGGAATGACCGAATTGGCGTTGGAGGCGGCGATGAATCTGCGCACCGGGAGTCCCATAGCCGCCGCGAGCATTCCCGCTGTGATGTTCCCATAGTTGCCGCTTGGAACCACGATGTCGGGCTCACCTTTCCCTCCGTTGCCCACCCATTGTGCCCAGGCGAAGAAATAATAGAAGGATTGGGGTATCCAGCGCAGGATGTTAATCGAATTGGCGGATGTGATATTATGAGACTTGCGCAACTCTTTGTCGTTGAATGCGGCCTTGACCAGAGCCTGACAATCATCAAAGCAGCCTCTCACGCGCATAGGGTGAATATTGTGACCGAGAGTTGTCATCTGGCTTTCCTGCAGGGGACTGACTTGCCCTTCGGGGAAGAGCACAACCACATCAATGCCGGGAACATCGAAGAATCCGGCGGCAACAGCACTGCCGGTATCGCCTGAGGTGGCGGTGAGCACTGTCAGAGCCTCCCTGCCGTCATTCAACAGCCCCAGCATAGCTCCCATAAATCTCGCTCCGAAATCCTTGAATGCGAAGGTCGGACCGTGGAACAACTCCAGCACTGAAAGCTTGTTGCCCAGTTGTCGCAAAGGGCAGGAGAAATCATAGGCGCGTTTTATTGCAGCGTGCATGGCTTCGGCCGGAACGTCCCCGGCGAAGAAGAGATCCGCAAGGTAGCAGGCCAGATCCGCATAGGAAAGAGCCGCCAGACGTTTCACCTCATTCAGGTCAACGGACGGAACGAATTCGGGCATGAACAGGCCTCCGTCAGGGGCGAGTCCGGCAAAAGCGGCCTCTTTGAGAGAATAATCCGCGCGATGAAGCGCATCTCGCGTGCTATAGTATTTCATAATGTTATTCCGGTAAGTTTTGCTCCTTTATTTGACACTTTGACCACATAGACCTCACAATTGACATTGTGTGAAGTGAAATGATCTTTCATAATCTTGCCTGCGGCTTCGGCCCGGCTCCGGTGGTCGCAAAGGGCGAACATTGAAGGCCCGGAACCGGATATGTTGGCTGCCAGAGCACCGCTCGACATAATCTTTTCTCGCAGTTCATCAAATCCCGGGATGAACTGTTTGCGGTACGGCTCAGCCACATAATCTTGCATAGAGCGTCCCACAAGCCCGATGTTCCCGGAATAAAGACCGGCTATGAGACCTCCCACGTTTCCCCATTGACGCACGGCGTCGTGCATAGGGACCTTGTGCGGCAGAATCTCACGGGCTTCCTTTGTCGAGACCATCAGATGTGGGTGAACCACAGCACAATAGAAATTGCCCGGGACGGGGAGTTGGATCAAATCCAAAGGCTCATAACCCCTGATAAGCACGATACCGCCCATAACGGCCGGAGCCGCATTGTCGGCGTGATATCCGCCGCTTGCGAGATTCTCTCCCTCCATAGCGCACATAACGACCTCTTCTTCACTCAGCGGGCAGCCGTACAATTCGTTCATTCCGAATGCGGCCGCGGCGGAGGATGCGGCACTGGACCCTATGCCCGAGCCGGGATAAATCTTTTCACATATGGTGACGTCAATCTGTGCCTTCTGACCTATTCTCTTCAGAAAGGAACGGATGACAGGTGTGATGACATTCTTTTCGGGGTCTTCGGGGAGGGGAACTCCACTCTCATTCGTGATGGAAAGACCGTCACCGGGACTTTGTGTGATTTCAATGATGTCTCCCACTTCGTCAAGGGCCAGTCCGATGACATCAAATCCGCATCCCATATTGGCAATGGATGCCGGAGCAAACACTCTAACTTTTTTCATAATCATTTCAAAACAGGTTCTAAAAAGAAGCCTGCCGGATTGTCTCTCTGGCAGGCTTCTGAATTATCGGTTTGTCGGGCACCGCTAACAACCTGGCCAGATGAAAATCTGTCCGGTGGTGGTAGTGGTGGTGGTTGTTCTTACGGTCATAACTGTCGACTAAGGTAAGAAACGAATATCAAAAAACAAAATTAATCTGCAGAAAAAGCGACTCTTTTGTATTCTATCCACCCGGCTATGTAGCAAAGAATGCAATAGATACCGGTCTGTATGGCAAGTCCCAGCAGGAGGTCTGACACCTCGTTGAGGCTGCAACCTGCTGTATTGAGATTGATGAATGCAGGGCAGGCGAATGATGTCGGGAAAATGAAAGAGAACAGCCTCCAGAATTTCGGGAATGCCGTCACAGGCCAGGAAAAACCTGTCAGGAACATCACTATCGGGGAGATGAACAGCAGAGTCACGAGCACCGTCTCCCTTCTCTTGAAGAATGAACTCCAGAATGTGGCGAAGAAGACGCAGGAGGTCACATAGAGCAAAAGCAGAATGATAATGTCCAAGAAATCACCCCGTTGTGGGAATTTGAACAGTGCCGGGACTATGCAGGCGATGTAGATTCCGATAATCAGGAACATCAGCCAATATGCGATGCCTCTGCCGAAAATAATTCTCCCGATACCTCGGTGGCCTTCTTTTGCATAGAGCCTGAAATAAGACGCCCCCTCTTCTCTTGAGGTCCCGGTTCTCAGAATCAATCCATAAAACAGCACTTGCTGAATTATGAGCAGAAGGGCCGCTGATAAGAAGAAGATTGTGTAGGAGAATGTTCTGTTGTAGGGATTGTTCTCTTCATACGGGATGGCCTCAATCAATTGAGAAATCTCCTGCCCTGACATTCCTGCGGCGCTGTATCTCTCAATCTTAATCTGCTTCATCTCATCCAACATTACAAAATGGGTCCCCATCATCAGGTTTTTGTAATAAAGGAAACTGCTCATATCCGCATAGATGGACAGCGTGGCGACTTTACCTTCAACTATGTTGCGCCCGAAGTCTTCCGGAAAATAAATCACACCGTTCACTTCCCCTTTGCGCATCAGGTCTTGGGCTTGGGCCATATCCTGACATTTCTTGGACACACTCAATTCTCTGGTCGCATCCACTTTCCTGATATAGCATCGGCTTTCCATAGAATGGGAGCAATCCACGACGGCAATCGGGGTGTCTTCAAGAATCCCGTTGTGATAAATGCAGTTGTATAGTAAAGGGTATCCGAGTCCTGCCGCAAGGAAGATAATCATCACACCATCATCGTGCAGCAGCCTTCTGACTTCCTCATAGAACACTGAGAAAGCCACGTGGAACCAGTTTTCAATTCTTTTCATAAATATCAATTAATCGGACAATCCTGATTGATGTATGCTTTTTTCAGTTTAGGTAGGAAGATAATCGGCAATATGAGAAATCCCAACATCTGGATGACCTCGGGCCACCAACTTCCGAAGCCGTTTCCGAACAAAGAGACCTCCTTTTCTATCAGGAAGTAATGTCGGAGCGGAAAAATAAAAGCAAACCCCCTGATGGAACTCGGCATGGCTTCTACCGGGAGGGTGAATCCCGTGAAACTCAAGGCCAGCACGCTGAAGATTGCTCCGATGCTCAGGGCGAAGCGGCAAGTCGGGACGAGTTCGATGAACAGCAGCGCGGAGGCCTCGCTGGCAATCACAAGCAGAAACATATCCAGCAACATAGCCGTGAACGAGCCGTTCATCGGGAACTTCATCACCCCATACAGCAGCAATTCAACCAGAAAGCCAATCAGAGTGAAGAACAAAGTATAGACTATGAGTTTTCCGCCTACAGCTGTGGATATAGAATCCCCCGACACCGTCAGGAGCTCGCGCGAGGTCTTGTATTTCAACTCTGTACCCAGAGAATAGACAAGAATCAGGACAATGACCATCGCAAGAGTCCCCGGGAGCATCTTGGTGGAGAGACAAGCATTGTAGCTTGTGAGAGGATTGCCGATTTTGTGGAGATCGATGTTCACCGGTCTCAACATACCTTGCATTTGCTGAGGAGGAATACCCTTTGCTTCGAGTACTTGCTTCTGGACGGCGCCGGAGGTCAGATAAATCATAGTCAACAAATTCTGGTATGACAGAGCTCCTCCGACGAAATACAGACCATTTATGTAAATGGTGATTTTGGGCTGTCTGTTGGCCTGCAGGTCATCATTGAATCCTTGCGGGATGTGACATATTGAAGTTATCTTTCCCTTTTGCATTTCCGACCTCGCTTCGGAATAGGTGCTGAATCGGACCACCTCGCCAAGCTGTGTTGCGTCCAGTTGGGAGGTGAAGTTTCTGGAAAGAGAAGAATTGTCTTCGTCCACGATGCCTATCGGAAGTCCGTGCGGTAGCCCGTCGCCAAGAAAGGTCAGGTAAAAGAGGGAGCAGAATGCCATTATCGCCAAGGGTGCGACATAATAGACAGGACGTTTCCTCCAGATTCGCAGTTCCCTCAAGATTACATTCTTTATATTGAGGACAGTCATAATATCATTATTTGAGGAGAGCGGTCATTCCGGGAATCAATCCTTCCACAGCTGAGTCGGGGATGGCGCGGATTTCAAAAGTCTTGGCATCGAATTGACCGATTTCCTTTGTGGCTTTCCAAGTTGCATAGGAGTCTCTGGCCGTGAGGTAATTGATTGTGGCCCGGACAGTTTTCCCGTCGAGAGCGGGGATTTCAACGGTCAGGACATCACCGATTTTCATACTGTGGAGATAATCTTCGCGCACATTGAATGTAAACCAGATATCCGACAAGTCGGTAACTGTCATAACAGGTGCGCCCTGGCCGACAAGTTCTCCGACTTTCGGGTAAATGGCGGAGATGAGCCCGTCTGCGGGTGCGGTCAGATATAGTTCATCAAGATAGCCCTGAACCTCCATCAGCGCGCCTTCTGCCTGGTGGACAAGGGCGAGCGCCGCCGCTTTGTCTTCTTCTCTCGCACCGTTTGCAGCCATATCATATTGACTTTTTGCTGCAAGTTCCTGAGCCGCCGCCGCATCATATTTGGCCTGGACTTCATCGAATTTCTGGGATGAAATCACTTTCTCATCATAAAGGCGACGCATCCTGTCAAGCGATTTTTTCAGGACATCTTTCTGGACGATTGCTGTCTGCCATACCTGATAGGCTCCGGCTATCTGCTCCTGACGGGCTCCGTTCGAAGCCTTGAGTCTTTGAGCCTCCGCCGCATCCTTGGCGGCATTCACCTGCGCAAGCTTTGCCCTGACCTCAGGAGAATCAATCAAGACGAGAGTGTCTCCCTTGTGGACATAAGACCCTTCGCGCACATATAGTTCTTCAATACGGCCGGGGACTTTACCCGATACCCTGAATTCGGAGGCTTCAGCTTCCCCTTGAATGACTATTGGTTTCGGACGTGAAACAAAATATCCTACGATACCGACGATGGCCAGAATTACAATCAGGGCGGCCAGCCCACCCGCCAATTTGCGATAACTTTCCATATTGACAATTATTTTTTATTCGTAATAAATAGTGTTTCCTTCAGCTCTGTTGAGATTTGATTCAATCATCTGCAACTCAATGCTCGAGTCTATAAACTCCGAGTGGGCTTTCAACCAGGCCGATTGTGCCGCCAATGTCACGTTTGATTCGACCACACCCTCCTCGAATCCGAGCATCGCGGCTCTGAGGTTCTCCTCGGCACAATCAAGATTGCTTCTGGTCATCTCCAACTTTGAGAGGGCTTCCCGTCTCTTAGAATACAGTTGTGATACCTCGAGATTGACGAGCTTGACATATTCTTCATACTTTGAGCGGTACAAGGACGCTTCGGTCTTTGCTTTTTGAGTCTTCTTCAGCGCTTCCAGTCCGTGGAAGACAGGCACCTTCATTATGACTCCGGCGGTCCAGAATCCTCTCAAATCTTTCTGGAATCCGTTATTCAGATTCGGGGTGGTCACAATATAGTTGGCGTTGAGCGCTATCTGTGGCATCATATCAGCCCTTGCCACCTTGATTTTCTGCTCATAAATCTTGACAGCATCATTGATGCTGCGCAATTCCGGGCGGCAACTGACAATCTCATCCAGATTCTTTGCAGGACGCTCATCAGGTACAGGAATCTTCTCCGTACCTTCATCAACGAGACAAATCTCCGAGTCAAGCGGAAGACCGATCAGTTTGCAAAGAAGCATCTTGGCGAGTTTCAGGCCATCATCGGCCTGTGTAAACATCATCGAAGCCTCGTTTGCCTTTACTTTTATTGCCAATCGGTCGGAAGTTGTATAGATACCCTCATCCACAAGGATGTCGGCATCGTGTTCCATGGTCTTGAGAAAGTCGGAGTAATTCTTGGCGAGCTCTTTTTTTGCCGCTATCGACACTATCTGCCAATATGCCTGGTCAACATTGACAATAGTTTGCCTGTATTGAATGTCATATTTGTCTTTTGCAAGCTCTTCTGCAAAACGGGCTATTTTGTTGGAGGCAATGATTTTCCCCCCTGCGAACAACGGCTGCTCGAGGCTTACTCCAGCAAGGAAAATCTGCCGGAGATCCGGATGCAGAAGGTTGTCGATACTGCTGCCTATGTCATTTACAGCCTGGGATATGTCGGTTGAAGATAAGGTCTTGAGCATAGTCTGCCACATAGGACTCTGAATGTATTCCTGAGCCAGGGCAGGATTTGTCATTATCATCTGCTGGATATCCCCAAGCTTGCCGGTGAGACTGTTTTGAAGCATTGTGCCGGCATTTCTCAACACGGCTCCTTGCTCTTCACCTATCAGATTGATTTCCGCTGTGTTATAAAAATAGGTACCGGCGGCCGATATGTTCGGGAAATAATTGGCTCGCGCTATGGCTCTATCATAGCGTGCCATATCTGTACTGATGCGCGCTTGCTCAAGGGCTTTGTCATTTTTGAGCGCAAGACTCCGGCAGACCTCGAGACTCAACTTCTCCTGGGCCTGACAGCACATTGATATAGAAAAGGTGAGAACCGCTAAAATTGTTTTTTTGATGCACATAGTTTTTAATTTTTATCCATTGTGCATCAAACTTGTGGCCAGATATGCCATGTGTGATACTTAATAGGGCATAATTATTATCAAAATGTCGCTTTTTGTGGATAATGGATAAATTTTTGTCTATTATTGCAAAATAATAACGTGTGTACAAATATGACAGAGAGACATATTCTTGATATCCCTACCTTCCTGACACATCTGCCGAAATCATCATACAAGGCGTTGGGCGATGATTTCTTCATCGCCAGATTGACCTATGACGATTCAATGTCCTTTATGAAATATCCTGTGCGTTTCAACGGCTTTCTGGCGTTCTTTTGCCACGAGGGCAAATTCAACATTGACATCAATCTCCGGTCATATGAGGTCAGCGAAGGCTCCATTGTCATTTATACCCCCGGAAATATGGTGAGAGTCACAGAGGCGGATTCCGTTGAACTGAAGAAACTGTCTTTCACCTTGGTGGCCTCATCCGAGATGTTCATTACCGATGTGAAGGTGGACTTCTCCAAATTGTACGAGGACAGCCTCCTTGCATTGGAAAATCCCTGCATCAAATTGAACAACGAGGAGATAGATGTCCTGAGAGGGTATTACAACCTGACCGAGACACTTCTGTCAAAGAATATTGAGAATGTCGACAAGTCCGTGAAATATCTCGGAGCATCCATTTTCTGCCTGATGGGTTCCATCTGGAAAAACCGTATTGATGCCGTGGAGACAGAAATTCGCCCCAGGACAATCCGCTCGACTTATGTCTATGAGTCGTTTTTGAAACTTGTCGCAGAGCATCATTCCAGAGAACGTGTCATTACATATTACGCCGATAAGCTTTATCTGTCTCCCAAGTATTTGTCAAAACTCATCAAGAAGGTGAGCGGGAGGTCTGCGGCTGAATGGATTGACGGCTTTGTCGTATTGGATGCCAAAAATCTTCTGAAATACTCGGATTTGAGCATCAAGGAAATAGCGTTCAAGATGAATTTCTCCAGTGTCCCGGCGTTTTACAAGTTCTTTTCCAAGGAGACGGGGATGACGCCGGCGGCATACCGTGAGAAGGGGTAACCCTTGGACTACCGCTATATATGCTCTACTTCGGGATGGAGGCGTATACCAAATTTGGCGAATACGGTATCTGTGATAGCCTGCTCCAGCGCCAATATTTCTTGAGGCGAAGCGCTCCCCGTGGCGTTTACAAGTACAAGTGGCTGTTTCTCATGTACGGCGGCGTTTCCCATCTTGAGTCCTTTGAAACCGCATTGCTCAATCATCCAGGCTGCCGGGACTTTTATCATTCCCAAGCCCATATCGTAATGGGGTACAGTATAATTTCCGCCGTTGTCCCTGCGTGCTATGTCAATGATATCAAGAAACTGTGCGGCTGTGATTATGGGATTTTTAAAGAAACTGCCGGCACTTCCGGTCTCTGTGGGGTCCGGCAGCTTTTCGCGCCGAATGTCAATGACGGCTTCGCGTATCTGCAGGGGTGATGACGGGGCCGATGTGCCGAGAACTGTGGTCAGGCCTTTATAGTCCAGATGCGGACGCGGCTCCCTGCTCAGACGGAACAACACGCTGGTGATGATGAATCTGCCTTTGTCCCGTTTATCTTTGAATTTTGATGTCCTGTAGCCATATTCACATTCTTCGACTTTGAAAGTGACTTTCCGCTTCTCCGAAATGTCATAACAAACTACTCCGGAAATGATGTCTTTGACTTCCACTCCGTATGCTCCTATGTTCTGCACGGCTGCCGCACCGACTTCTCCCGGGATGAGCGAGAGATTCTCGGCACCCCACAGGCCGTTGTCGCACACCTCTTTGACAAAGCGGTCAAAATTGACCCCCGCACCCACGGCGATCGGGACTTCGTTGAGCCCCACATCGAAATACTTGATATAGTCTATCTTCGAATGGAGCACTGTCCCTTCGTAATCACCGGTGAAAAGCAGGTTGCTGCCCTCTCCGATGTGCATTATCGGTTGCGGCAATGAAGAAAAGTCTATTTTCTCAAGATCCGCGGCCCTGTCATATTCCAGCCAGCGGGAGCATTTGACCTTCATTCCGAAGGTATTGTGTGCGGACAGGTCGAAATTGTCTTGTACAGTAATCATGGAAATGTCATTCAAATGTAACGACGGTCACTCCGGCTCCGCCGAACTGGACTTGCTCATCTTTGACGGACGAGATGCCCGGGATGGTCTTGAGGTATTTTTGAATCTCCTCGCGGAGCACTCCCGTACCTTTGCCGTGAATGATTCTTATTGACCCGATGTTGAGCATAATGGCGTCATCGACGTAATGGGTGATGATATCCAGAGCCTCCGGCAACCTTGAGCCGCGTACATCGATTTCTGTCTTGAAGTTGAGTTTTCGCTCGGATATGTTGCTGTCGATGATTTGTCTGGGAATCCGTTCACTATGTTTGACGGCGGCTTTGTATTCATTGGAAGAAATCCTCTCCACCTTGTCATGCGGCATTTTGCTGCTGATGTTCCCGATAATGACCGTGACGGCTTTGTTGGAGACCTTGGACACTTCTCCCACCATGCCGTTTTCCTTGACTCGGACTTTTTCGCCTACTTTTAGTGCTCCGCTACGGAAGGAAGTCTCTTCTTTCGTCTCTTCAGAAGCTCTGCGGTCACGCCAGCGTTCCTGTCTTTTGGTCAGCAGCTCAAGTTTCTTGTCAATATATTCGTCTCTTGCAGTTTGTTCCTTGGATTTTTTCTGCTGGAGAGCGCTGACAAAATGCTGGAGCTCTTTTCGCGCTTCCTTTGTCTGCTCTTTCTCAGCCTGTGCCTCTTTGATTGCACGTATGGTGTTTTCCACCTGTTTGTTGGCCCCCTTGACTATTTCTTCCGCTTCCCGCTTCGCTTCGTCCAGAATGCTCTTCTTTTGCTGCTTTATTTCTGACAGCTCCTTCTGGTATTTACCGGTGATGTTTTCAAGTGTTTTGTCGGTCTGCCGGATGCGGGTGAGTCTCTCGTCCAGCGCTTTTCTGTTTCTGGCAATCTTCCGCAGATTACGCTCTATTCCGACAAATTCTTCTCCCGCCCTGCTCTCTGCGTCCTTTACGATATTTTCAGGAAGGCCCATCTTTCTTGCCAATTCAAAGGCGAAAGAATTGCCCGGAAGCCCTATCTCGAGTTTGAACATAGGAGCAATGTTCTTGGAATCGAACAGCATAGCTCCGTTCTCGACCCCCGTATCCCCACTTGTGACGTAGAGCTTGAGATTGGTATAATGAGTCGTGATGACGCCGAAGGTCCCTCTCTTATCCATTTCGCTGAGGATGGCTTCCGCAATAGCCCCTCCGGCGGCCGGCTCCGTTCCGGACCCGAATTCGTCTATGAGTATCAGAGTATTGTTGTCAGCTTTGGCGAGCATTTCCTTCATATCGCAGAGGAAGGAACTATAGGTGCTGAGGTCATTCTCTATGGATTGATCATCTCCGATGCTGACCATAATGCGGTCGAAGACAGTCATTTCCGATGTCTCTGATGTAGGAATGAGCATTCCCCATTGGAACATATACTGCAGCAGTCCCACGGTCTTGAGGCAGACTGATTTTCCGCCGGCGTTAGGTCCTGAAATGAGCAGGATGTGCTTTGCCGGGGTGAGAGTGACGGACAGAGGAGAAATGCTCTTGTCCTCTTTGCGAAGGGCCTTCTCCAAGAGAGGGTGCCTTGCCTTCCGCAGCCTCATTCCTCCATCATCGGACAGCACCGGCATTCCGGCTATGATATCAATTGCCGTTTGGGCTTTCGCAATCAGGAAATCAATCTCTCCGACAAATGTGGCCCCTTTCAGAAGATCCGGGACATATGGTCTCAAAAAGTCGCTGAATTCGTACAGAATGCGTGCGATTTCGCGGCTTTCGGCAAACCGAAGTTCGCTGATATCATTCTCCAACTCTACAATTTCTGCCGGTTCGATGAAGGTTGTCTTCCCGGAAGCGGATTCGTCATATATGAATCCAGGGACTCTTTTCTTGTTGGCTGTATTGACAGGAATCAAATATTTGCCGTCGCGTATCGACACCCCCAGTTCGGCATCTGCGAGACCCTCTTCTTGAGCAATGCGCAGTATCGCGTTGGCTCTTTTGGATATGAGAGCTTCCTTCTCCTTCAGGGTCTTTCTTATGTTGTACAGATTGTCCGATGCCGTATCCTTGATTTCCCCGTATTTGTCCAGTATTGTATCAATCCGACGCTGGACTTCGGGAAAATATGCAATCGGAGCCGCCATTTTCTGGAGATTCGGATATATGCCGTCCTTGATGCTGATGAAGAACCGGGTGATTTTGCGTATGGTCTCAAGAAGTGTCCGGAGTTTACCCAGAGACAATATATCAATGTTATATCCTTCTTTGCGCAGAGGTGTGAGAAGTGGTATGCAATCGATATAACCGCTTGTCGGGAAGCTCTCTTCAAACATAATGATAAGCTTCATCTCATCAGTCAACTGCAACCGGTTCATTATTGTTTTCTTGTCGGTACAGAATTCTTCTGTGGCCACGCGCCCCGCCGCATAGTCAGTGGAACACTTGTCCGAAACCATCTGTCTGAGCCGGTCGAATCCCAGTTTATTCTCCAGTCTTGTTTCTATCATCAAGCAATAAATTCTTCAACTCGTTCTTTCCTTTCACTTTTGTGATTTTCCCTTCCCTGATATGCGAAATACCACCGGTTTCTTCCGAAACGACTATCACCTCCGCGTCACTTTCTTCTGACATACCGATGGCCGCCTTGTGCCGCATCCCGAACTGAGGTGGAATGTCTGTGCGGCTCGTAATGGGGAGGGTGCAGCGCGCGGCGACTATTCTGTCTTTGTTGATTATCACTGCTCCATCGTGGAGAGGTGAATTCTTGAAGAAAAGATTCATCAGGAGCCTCCTGCTGACAGCCGCATCAATAATGTCGCCTGTATCCACTATGTTCTGAATCGGTATCTTGTGGGGAATGACTATCAGGGCTCCTGTCTTCTGCGCGGACATCACCATGCAGGCTTCCACAATCTCATTTACATCTGCCCCGGCGAGCTGTTTGTCTTTTATTTTGAACAACCAGGATCTGGAGCCGATTCGGGAGAGGAAGTGCCTGATTTCCGGTTGGAAAATCATAATGACGGCCAGAACTCCCACATCCAGAATAGCCCCCATCAGGGCGGACATCAACTTCATATCCAGCAGATATACCACGGATCTCAAAAGAATCAGCAGAATGATGGCAATGAAAATGTTGAGCGCGGATGAATTCTTAATCCAACGGAAGCCGAAAAAAATGAATAATGCCACCAGCAGGATGTCCAGCACATCTGTCAGCGAAAAATCGAGAAAACCTAAAATTTGCAATAGCATAGTTCGGCAAAGATACAACAAATCTTCGTCAATCACTTGAAAATTAAAAAATTAGTTGTATATTTGCAGCCCGCCAAAATGTGAGGTGGGCATTAAAGTATTTATTATCAAACAATTATCTAAAAATGCCTGGATTAATTGGAAAGAAAATCGGAATGACTTCCGTTTTCAGTGCTGATGGAAAAAATATTCCATGCACTGTTATCGAAGCTGGGCCATGTGTTGTTACGCAAATCCGTACAGTAGAGAAAGATGGTTATGCCGCTGTACAGCTTGCCTATGACGAAATTTCAGAAAAGCATGCCAGCGCGCCTCTTATGGGCCATTTCAAAAAGGCAGGAACCACTCCTCGTCGTAAACTTGTCGAGTTTGAGGCAGATTTCGCAGGAGAGCTTAAATTAGGCGATGTCCTTTCAGTCGCTGACATCATCACTGAGGATGTCAAGTATGTGGATGTGGCCGGTACTTCTAAAGGTAAAGGTTTTCAGGGCGTTGTAAAACGTCACGGTTTTGCCGGAGTAGGTGGTAAGACTCACGGTCAGCACAACAGGCTCCGTCATCCCGGTTCAATGGGCGCATCTTCTTGGCCTTCTCGCGTATTCCCGGGAATGCGTATGGGCGGTCATATGGGCAACGAAAGAGTGAAGGTAAGAAACCTTCAGGTTGTCAAAGTGATACCTGAGAACAATCTTCTCGTCATTAAGGGCTCTGTTCCTGGAGCTAAAGGTTCTTACGTAATAATGGAGGCTTAAGATATGAAATTGTCAGTCTTGAAAATCGACGGAACAGATTCCGGAAAGCAGATAGATCTCGATGAAAGAGTATTCGGTGTAACTCCGAATGACCACGCTATTTATCTTGACGTAGTTCAGTATCTTGCTCACCAGCGTCAGGGTACCTCCAAGACAAAGGATCGTAGCGAAGTAGCTTACAGCACCAAGAAGCTCGGTCGCCAGAAAGGCGGCGGAGGTGCGCGTCACGGTAGCTTGAAGTCAAATATCTTCGTAGGCGGTGGTCGCGTATTCGGCCCGACGCCACGTATTTACAGAACAAAGTTGAATAAGAAGGTGAAGGCTCTCGCACGCTTCTCTGCCCTTACATACAAGGCGCAGGAGAATGCCATTACATTCGTTGAGCCGTTTGCAATGGAAGCTCCGAAGACTAAGGAATTCCTCCAGATTCTTGCCAACATCAAGGCAGGAGACAGAAAGATTCTCTTCGTTCTTCCTGAAAATTCAACAAATATTTACCTTTCGTCTCGCAATCTTCCTAATGTGAAAGTCATCACTGTTGACGAAATCAACACTTACGTGATTATGAATGCAAATTCACTCGTGCTTGTTGACGGTGTTCAGGATATCCTTTCATCAAGAGTAAGATAAGACGCCAAAAAGATAAAGCGATGGGAATAATAATTAAGCCAATAGTAACAGAAAAGTTAACGGATCAGGGCGAAAAGTTGAACCGTTACGGCTTCATCGTTGACCGCAAAGCCAACAAGCTTCAGGTCAAGGCTGCCGTAGAGCAGATGTACAATGTGACAGTTGCGGATGTAAACACTGTCAACTATCACGGAAAGAAAAAATCACGCTTTACAAAGTCAGGACTCCTCAGAGGCCGCGCAAATCACTACAAGAAGGCATATGTTACTCTTGCCGGTGAAGATAAGATTGATTTCTACAATAATATTTAAGGAGGGACGTAACAATGGCAGTAAGAAAATTCAAACCAGTAACTCCTGGTCAAAGAAACAAGGTGATCAGCTCATTTGATGAGATCACTACCAAAAAGCCTCATAAGGCATTGTTGGAGCCCCTCAAGAGCACAGGCGGACGTAACAATACAGGTCAGATGACCGTACGTTACATCGGTGGCGGACACAAGAGAATGTACCGTGTCATCGATTTCTACCGCGTTAAGGATGAGTGCACAGCCAAGGTTCTTACCATTGAGTATGATCCTAACCGCAGCGCACGTATCGCTCTCGTAGAATATGAAGATGGTGTAAAGAAATACATCATCGCTCCTAATGGACTCAAAGTCGGACAGATTGTAGCATCCGGAAAGAATGTCGCTCCGGAAGTGGGCAACTGTCTTCCTCTGAGTGAGATTCCTGTAGGTACACTTGTACACAACATCGAGCTTCGTCCGGGGCAGGGTGCCGTTATGGCACGTTCTGCCGGATCATTCGCACAGCTCGCGGCACGTGAGGGAAATCATGCCGTTCTGCGCCTGCCTTCAGGTGAGACAAGAATGGTTCTCGTTTCCTGCCGTGCCACTGTCGGTACAGTATCCAATCCTGATCATAATTTGGAGTCATTCGGAAAGGCAGGTCGCAGCAGATGGCTCGGTCGCCGTCCACACAACCGTGGTGTTGTTATGAACCCTCACGATCACCCTATGGGAGGTGGTGAAGGACGTGCATCCGGTGGACATCCTCGCTCACGCAAGGGCCTTCCAGCTAAGGGATATAAGACACGTAATCCTAAGGCGTCTTCAAATAAGTTCATCATTGAAAGAAGAAAGAAATAAACGGAATTAAACTTTAGAGATTATGAGTCGTTCATTAAGAAAAGGTCCATATATCCAGGAAGCCCTGGAAAAGAAGATTCTTGCTATGAATGAAGGTAGCAAGAAGAAAGAGGTGGTCAAGACCTGGTCACGCGCCAGTATGATTTCACCTGACTTCATCGGCCATACTATCGCAGTTCATAACGGAAACAAGTTCATTCCTGTTTATGTAACGGAGCAGATGGTAGGTCACAAGCTCGGCGAGTTCGCCCCTACACGTACATTCAGAGGTCATTCAGGTAACAATAAGAAGTAATCATTATGGGAAAGCGTAAAAGACTTATGGCTGAAAGCCTCAAGGAGGCAAAAAAGGTTACAGCTATTGCCAAGTTGAATGATATTCCAACTTCTCCTCGAAAGATGCGTCTCGTTGCAGACACAGTAAGAGGACAGGAGGTCAACCATGCTCTCGATCTTTTGAAATTCTCAAAGAGAGAAGCATCTGTTCGTCTTGAGAAACTTCTCCGCAGCGCAATCGCCAACTGGGAAGCCAAGAATCCGGACAAGACCAAAGATTTGGATAACGGTAATGTCATCGTCAAGACCATTATGGTTGGTGAAGGCCGCACGCTCAAGAGAATCCGTCCTTGCCCTCAGGGCCGTGCCGGACGTATCCGCAAGCGTTCCAATCACGTTACTATCATCCTTGATGTCAAACCAACAGCAGTAGAGAAATAATATGGGACAGAAAACTAATCCTATTAGCAACAGAATCGGTATCACCCGTGGTTGGGACTCTAACTGGTGTGGTGGTAACTATGCGGAAAAGATTGCAGAAGACTTCGAGATCCGCAAGTATTTGACAAACCGTCTTTCAAAGGCCAGCCTTTCAAAGATTGTCATTGAGAGAACTCTTAAACTCATCACTGTCACAATTCACGCGGCTCGTCCGGGTGTCATTATCGGCAAGGGTGGTGCAGAAGTTGACAAGCTGAAAGAGGAGCTCAAGAAGGTCACTAAGAAGGATGTTCAGATCAACATCTTCGAGGTCAAGAGACCGGAAGTGGATGCTCACATCGTGGCTGACAGCATCGCGCGTCAGATTGAAGGCCGCGTTTCATATCGCCGTGCCATCAAGATGGCGGTTGCCAACACTATGAGAGTAGGTGCTGAGGGTATCAAGGTTCAGATCAGCGGTCGCGTCGGTGGCGCTGAAATGGCTCGTTCAGAAATGTTCAAAGAGGGTCGTACTCCTCTTCACACATTCCGTGCTGATATCGATTATGCACTTGCAGTTGCAAACACAAAGGTAGGTACCCTTGGAATCAAGGTCTGGATTTGCAATGGAGAGCGTTACGGCAAGCAGGATCTTTCTCCTAACGCAGGTATCGCGGCAAATGCACAGCCATCCAATCAGGGCCGTCCTTCACGTGGTGGAGATCGCGGCAATCGCCGTGGTGGCAATCGTGGGCCACGCAGAGATGCTCAAAAATAAATTTTTGCATATTTTTCAAAGCACGGCTCATCGAGTCGTGCTTTTTTTTTGTTATATTGGCCACGGATTCGCAATATCAACAATACCACATAACAGAATAACTTATGAAAACCAAAAACTTCTTTTTCATCTGTACTGTTGCGGCACTCTTGGCTGTCGCTTCCTGTACGACAAAGCACATCAGTCCAAACGGGGTGGACCTGGATGAGCAACAGCTTTATATTGGTGAGAATATTGCAGTGGCTCAGACTCAATACGGGAAAGTGCGCGGCTATATTCTTCGCGATATCTATACGTTCTATGGCATCCCGTACGGGGCATCGACTGCTGGCGAGAATCGTTTTATGCCCCCTCAGAAGCCGGAGCCTTGGAGTGATGTCCGTCCGGCAGTTTTCTATGGCAATTCAGCTCCTCAGGTCGTGACTTACGGACGTGAGGCGGAGTCCGTGTCTGCATTTGTGGACCACTGGAACTATGATTTATACAGCGAGGATTGCCTCAGACTCAATGTCTGGACACCTCAGCTGGACGCAAAGAAGAGGCCCGTCCTTGTATGGCTCCACGGCGGTGGGTTCAGCAACGGAAACAGTGTTGAGCAGGACGGATATAACGGAGAGAATCTTTCACGCTACGGAGACATCGTTTTCGTATCTGTCAACCATCGTCTCAACTCTTTCGGCTATACGGATTTTGCCGCTGTCGGAGGAGAGAAGTACAAGCATTCCGGGAATGTCGGTATGCTCGATATCATCGCATCGCTCGAATGGGTTCGTGACAATATCTCAAATTTTGGCGGTGATCCTGACAATGTGACAATTATGGGCCAATCCGGAGGTGGATCAAAGGTCAGCATCCTCGCATCGATGCCTGCGGCAAAAGGTCTTGTTCACAAAGCGGTGGCCTTGAGTGGCAACTCTGTACGCGGTGCTGACAAAGAATATGCGGAAGGTCTTGGCGCATACATTGTTGAGAAAGCCGGACTGAAGCCGGGAGAGATAGACAAGCTTCAACAGATGTCGTGGGAGGAATATTTCGCGCTTGCGAATGCCGCTGCACGGGAATATGGGCAGACCCATAAAAGTCCAAACGGACGCGCCGGATTCAGCCCTGTCGCAGATGGCATAGACCTTCCTTCCGGTCAGTTCTATGATCCTTCCGATCCTTCCATTCCTGATATCCCGATGCTGTATTGTACCACTTTCGAGGAAGGTAATCCGGACAGGGACAGGCCTGCTCTGGAGAATTCGTCAATTGAGGATGTCATCAAGGCATTGACTCCTAATTATGGAGAGAAGGCAAAAGCCATTGTGGAGGCTTACGCTGCCACGTTCCCTGATCTTCGTCCTATTGAGGTATGGGGCCTTCTCACAGGTGTCCGTACGAATGTTGTTCGTTCGGCGAATGTCAAGGTGGAACAGAAGTCTCCGGTCTATATGGCTTGGTTTGGTTGGCATTCACCTTTGTTTGACGGCCGTCTTCGCGCATTCCATTGCTCGGATATCAGTTTTTGGTTCCATAATACGGATTATATGCTGACGCATAACGGAGGAGGTAAGCGCCCTCGCGCCCTCTCTGAAAAGATGTCAGATGCCCTGCTCGCCTTTATGCGTACCGGCAATCCTAATTGCAAAGCTCTTCCGGAATGGCCTGAATATACTCCTGAGAATGGAGAGGTTATGATTCTGAATGATGTTTGCGAAGTAAAAAATGATCCGGACAGGGCTTGCCGCGCTGTCATTACGGACAATTGAAAGTAATTAACTTTTTTTATGAAAAAGATCTTGTTTCCTGTCGCCATTGCGGCATTGACGGTACTCGGTTGCGCAGGCTCGGTATCCGATGAAAAATTGCTTGGAACATATCAATCCGAATATCAGGCATTGATGGATTCATATTCTGAAAATATGTCGGCCATATCCGAGGACTCGTCTCTTGCGGATGATGAGAAGGACATACAAATGGAAGCCCTTTATGAGGAGACTGTGGAGAGGATGTGTGACAATGCATTGAGGTTAATAAATGGCAATCCTTCAAGTCCTGTTGTGATAGATGTGCTGAAGGACACATATTACTATTTTGATCCCGAATTGTTGTCCGAAACTTTGGATTCGCTTTGCGATTCGCTCCAGCAGAATGAGTTTGTGACTACCCTCAGAGAGGGTCTTGCCGCGAAGATGAAGACAGCTGAAGGCAGGATGTTTACGGATTTCAGCATTGTCCAGGATCCGGACAATGCTGAATCGACCACGGTGAAATTTTCGGATTATATCGGCAAAGGAAAATATATACTCGTGGACTTCTGGGCGAGCTGGTGCGGACCGTGTAAAGGTGAGATTCCGAATCTTAAGGCTGTCTATGAGAAGTTCAAGGGTGATGACTTCGATATGTTGAGTGTCGCTGTTTGGGATGAACCGGCCGCTTCCGTTGATACTGCCGCCGCTTATGGTATCAAGTGGAATCATATCATCAATGCGCAGAAAATTCCTACGGATATTTACGGCATCGATGGTATTCCGCATATCATTCTGTTCGGCCCTGACGGCAAGATATTGAAAAGAGAACTGCGAGGAGCGGCAATCGGCGAAGAAATATCCAAATATATCAGCGCTAAATAGTTCATAGTGGATATTCGCGAGAAGATTTCTCTATTTCCGCATTCCCCCGGAGTTTATAGATATTATGACTCCGGTGGGAATGTGATTTATGTCGGGAAAGCCAAAGATCTCCATAAGCGGGTATCCCAGTATTTCGTTCCTCCCGAGAGGCTTAACGCTAAAACACGTATCCTCGTCTCCAGGATTGTCGATGCCCAATACTCCGTTGTAGATTCGGAAGCGGATGCCTTGCTTCTTGAAAACAACCTGATAAAGCAGTATAAGCCTAAGTACAATATCCTGCTGAAAGACTCGAAAACATATCCTTGGATATGCGTGTCGGCCGATTCTTTCCCTAAAGTCTATATGACGAGACGCATGGTCCAGAATGGTTCAAGATACTTCGGCCCGTACAGTTCGGCCATCCACGCAAGAAATCTTCTGGAATTCATCTCCCATACATACCCTCTCAGGACCTGCAAATACAAGATTGACTCTCAGACCGTTCTCCGGAGAAAAATCCGACCGTGCCTGGATTACCATATCGGAAAATGTCGTGGGTGCTGTATTGGTGCGATTTCTCAGGAGGAATACCTCTCTAATATCGAAGAAATAGTCAAACTCCTGAAGGGGGGTGTATCAGATTTAATAAAAGACTGCAAGGCAAGGATGCAGGAAGCTTCTGATGCCCTTGATTTCGAGACGGCCCAGAGATATAAGACAAAGGTCGAAGCTTTGCAGAAACATTATGCCAAGTCTATTATCACCTCTTCGAGGGACAATGATTCAGATGTCTTTTCTCTTGTATTCGACGGGATGGAAGCATTCGGCAACTTTCTGCGTGTTCGCGGGGGAGCTGTCATACAGTCTCTCAATCTTGGGTTCAAAATGAATATTGAGGAAGATGAATCATCCGTA
The DNA here is from genome assembly GCA_045600565.1 of Candidatus Cryptobacteroides sp. GTDB lineage: Bacteria > Bacteroidota > Bacteroidia > Bacteroidales > UBA932 > Cryptobacteroides. The sequence continues at coordinate 58,245 of JAZRYB010000057.1, forward strand.
CTGAGCGCTTTTATTGCGGAAATCGAAAGCAAGTTCGGAGACCTTTCTGCAGAAGTGATTGTTCCTTTTCTCCCCGACGTATCCATTGATGGCGTCAAGTTCAAAATTCCGGTCAAAGGGGACAAGTTGTCATTGCTGGAACTCAGCATTAAGAATGCAAAAGAGCATAGTTTCAATACTATGCGTCAGCGTGAGCATACCAATCCGGACTCATTCCGCAGGAGTGTGATGCTGGATCTTCAGAAGGCATTGGGGATGAAGGAGCTTCCTGTGCATATCGAATGCTTTGACAATTCCAACATCCAGGGGACTAATCCTGTTGCTTCTTGCGTGGTTTTCCGTAATGCGGAGCCGTCCAAGGGGGATTATAGAAAATTCAAGATAAAGACTGTCATAGGTGCGAATGATTATGCTTCAATGAAGGAAGTTGTGAATCGCAGGTATTCCAGAATGCTGGAAGAAGCCCCTGATGATCTGCCCCAATTGATTGTGATAGATGGCGGGAAGGGACAGTTGAGCTTTGCCTATCAGGCTCTTACCGAACTTGGTCTGACAGATAAACTTATGGTCATAGGACTGGCCAAGCGGCTTGAAGAAGTCATCAGAGTGGGGGACCCTTACCCTCTGTTCATAGACAGGAATTCTCAGGCGCTGAAGGTGCTCCAGCGCATCCGGGATGAGGCCCACAGATTCGGCATAACCTTCCATCGCAGCCTGAGAAGCAAAGCGCAGATCAAATCTGCCCTGAGAGAGATAAAAGGTGTCGGTGAACAGACAGAAAAGCGATTGCTTATGCATTTCGGCAGCGTAGCCAGAATTGCATCCGCTTCTTTGGAGGATTTGTCTGCAATGGTTGGCCCTATTCTTGCTGAAAAAATCAATAAAGAATTAAACACGAATGAAAGAGAAGACATTTAACAGATTATTCAATGGTTTCATTCTCATAGGAATGTTCGTTTCCGTGTTGATTGGCAGTTACTTGAAGCTCAGACAGGGAGAAGGGAATTCTGTTCTGATGGTCTTGTCGGCAGTGGGAGCCTTGGCCGGAGTTTTAAGTACCGTGTTGTCTGCCGGGGGGAATATCTTTTGCTTCGTTTTTGGACTGATAGATGTTGTAATATACTCTTATGCTCTGTTTGACAGCGGAAATCCACTCACGTTCTGTCTTCACGTGTTTTATTTCATTCCTATGGAGTTTGTGGGCTTCTTTATGTGGAAAAAGCGTGGTGCAGATTCCAAGTCCGCGGTCAAGGCCCGCAGGCTCAAAGGCATAGGACAATGGGTGAAGGTTATTGCGTTTTTTGTTTTTGTTTTTGTGGCCTGTTTCTCTCTGTCTTGGGTCGCCGCGTCAAAAGGTTGGATTCAAATAGAACAAGACCCGTCTAAGATTGCTCTCGATGCAATGATGACGACGACGAATATAGTGGCGCTGGTTCTGATGAGCCTTGCATATTATGAGCAGTGGTATCTCTGGCTGCTGGTGAACGTCTCATCCATAATAACTTGGTCGCTCTTGCTAAAGAATGACCCTCAGTCGGCTTACAGTATAGTCTATCTGATAAAATACATTTTTTATCTGTTGAATTCAGTCAATGGGATTAGGATATGGTTGAAACTCAGCAAAGACGAGATTTCTTGCAAATAATGAAATTTTTTTATTTCTTTGCAGTTCAAACGTGGAATTTGGACAAAATAATAATAAACTAAAATCTAAAGTTATGGAATACGAGGAAATCGTAAAGAAAGTCAAAGCTATTATCGTAGATAAACTTGGCGTAGAAGAGACAGAAGTTACCGAGACAGCCAATTTCACAAATGACCTCGGAGCAGACTCTCTTGATACAGTGGAGCTCCTTATGGAGTTTGAGAAAGTTTTCGGAGTCAAGATTCCAGATGAGGAGACGAGCTCAATAGCAACTGTTCAGGATGCAATCGATAAAGTTGCTGAGAAAGTGGCGCAGAAGTAAAATTTCTGATAATAAATAAAGGGGCCGCCCAATATTGGGCGGCCCCTTTTATCGTGTTCTGCTGCTGTCCCTTACTCTTTCGGCACGGAATAAACGACTCTGAGCCGTGGCCTTCTGCCTTCAGGTGCCAGTGGGCTGTTGATGGCCGCCTTGTAGTACCTGTTGTTGTCAAGCATAATGGCAGACTGTGTCTGGGTATTATTGCTCACCATTGACGAAGCCATTGAATAGCTGAGATAATTGGAATAGCCGTATCCTCCATAGCCGCCATAGCCGTATCCATAACCGCCATAGCCGTATCCGTAGCCGCCATATCCTCCGTAGCCTCCGTAGCCGTTGTACATCTGGTTGTAATAGTTGGCATACATAAGATTCTGGTAATAACTGTTCCAATCTTCTTCTGAAGTGACAGTGGAGGTCTTGTATGTTTCGGTCTTCATTATCATCATCCAGATATCGTAATTGGATATTTTGTCTTTATCCGTTGTCCGCAGGATGGATTGAACGTGATACGAAAGTCCCGGGGCATATTGGCAGGTGGACCGGTTCAAATAACCCATATTCTCCGTGGACAGACTCGAATTGGTGATACTGGCAAAAGAAATCAGTGTGTCCAGATCGATACGGCAAGTCGGGTTGAGAATCTCCGGATAATAATCCATATCTGTGTAGTCGTCCGGAAACTCAAAAGGCATAATCAATTCCGCTTTGTGAATGAAAGACTTGGTATAGTCTCCATACTGGGATATTTCTGCAATCAGCTTTTCCTTGATTTCCGCTGCGGAGAATACCGGTTTCGGGCTGCCTCCTCCTTCGATAGGGATGACCTCGGTGATTTGCTTGGAAGGAGCCTCGACTGTGGCGTTGAATGCATATTGCGGCAGCAGTCCGATAGTGCTGTTGGTTAACAGAGAATCAGAATCATAGAACTTGTCAAGCCCAAAAAGGAAAATGAAAGAAGTGTCCTTGGACTTTCCGTTATATTCTGCAGTGAATTCCAGATTGGCATAACTCCCGGTGATGGCGTAATTGTTCCCGTCGACATCGGCTTGAACTGAAAACATATTGAAACGTCCGCCTTGCCCCAGAGGCTCGTCAACATTGAAAAGGATGCCGGGGTATTTCTTGAGATATGTATTTATGTCTTTCAGGTCCTCCTGCTTGATATTGAGGTATTTGCTTGCGAATTCTTCTGAAAAGTCAAATGTCAGCGAATCTCCGCCGTTGTACACGGGGACACCTCTGGTCACGCGTGTGGTGCCGTGCTCAGGGATATGGTTTCCGTCTAAGATTGAGATAGGCTTGGTCAACTCGAACACGTTGACATTCTGCATTACTCTGGATTGGGAAGGATCCGCCGCGGAGATGGTGTCGGCCGGCATTGTGAAAAAGAATCGCCTCAGTTTTGTGTTCTGCCCGAAGTCCAGAGTGTCATAGAATGGGACGAGTGTGATTGCACTCTCTCTTGTGGAGAGACGGGATTCTGCATCTCTGATAGCTCCGAATGTGATATGTCTTGAAGAATATCCTGAGAGACTGTCGGCAACCTTCAGAGTGACATCTTCAAGATCAAACTCGAAAATCTTCATTTCGTATTCCTGGTCTGCGGGAACGAGGTTTCGGCCAACACTGTTGTCTATTTTTACGCAGGAATACGTGCAAAGGACAGCGGCAAAGAAAGGGAGTAACTTAAAGTTCATTTTTACAATTGGTCATAAAAATCGTTGTACTCGTCAACATATCTTCCGCTCGAGATTGATTCTTCGTTGAAAGGGAGGATAGGAAGATGGAGCGATTCGCAGAATCCCGTGAGCTCGGAATCAATGTCCTTGGCTCCGTAGATAACTGCGTCTGAGTACTGCACTGCGGTTTTCGCAAGATTTATGCCAGTGGCCTCCGAAAGGAAAGGGGCATCTTCGAGACTGACACTTCCGAAAGGTATCTTTTTCTGAAAATCGTTTGAAAAATTGTCCTTCGGTGTGTCGTCATATAGAGAGAGAACAACCTTGCTGTTGGAAAATATCGGGTCGTCCACGTAATTCTTTTTCAAATACATAGGTACGAGGTGGGAAATCCATCCGTGACAATGGATGATATCGGGAGCCCATCTGAGCTTCTTAACGGTCTCAAGTACTCCGCGGGCGAAGAAAAGCGTACGCTCATCATTATCCTCAAAGAATGCTCCGGACTCATCAAAATAGGTTTGTTTGCGTCTGAAATAGTCGTCGTTGTCAATAAAATAGACTTGAATCCTGGCGGACGAAATCGAGGCCACCTTTATGACGAGAGGCCTGTCTACGTCACTGATGATGATATTCATTCCGGACAGCCTGATCACCTCGTGCAGTTGATTCTTTCTTTCATTGATGCATCCGTATCGGGGCATGAATGAACGAATCTCCTTCTTTTTTGCTTGAATGCCCTGAGGGAGATAACGGCCTATGTTCGCCAATGTGGACTCCGGGATGTAAGGATAAATCTCGGAGTTTACGAAAAGCACTTTCTTTACGGTTTGACCCATTTTGTCTTTTATTTTCCTATTCAAGCAAAGGTAATAAAAAAAATTCATAAATTTGTACGTTATGTCATTAGCGGAGAATAAATTGATTAATCGCAGGCTTCAAAGCGCCTATCTTTCTACGGTAATAAGTATCAGTTTGGTGTTGTTACTGGTCGGTGTCGCCGCACTGCTTATGGTGAATGCGCGGAGCGTGAGCAATTTTTTCAAGGAAAATATGCAGATATCGGTGCTTATGAAGCAGGATGTGACAGATGAGCAGGCGCAGGCGTATCAATCTGAGTTGGATGAGATGGGGTTTATCAACAGCACTCGTTTTGTCTCGAAGCAACAGGGCACTGAAGAAATGAAAGATATGTTGGGAGAAGACTTCTTGAAGGTTTTCGAGTCTTCCCCTATTCCCTCATCTATAGATTTGACTCTGAAGGCCGAATATGTCTCATCCGACAGTCTTGTTGTTGTCGAGAAAGCTATTATGAAGTCACCGCTTGTGGAGGAGGTGGATTATCAGCAATCGCTGATTAAAGCGTTGAATGCCAATCTTCAGAAGATAGCTGTTTTCCTTGGTATTTTCATTCTGCTGTTGCTGTTCATCTCGTTTGTGCTCATCAACAATACTGTGCGCCTGAGCGTTTTTTCCCGCCGGTTCACTATTCATACAATGAAACTTGTCGGAGCGACAAAGTCTTTTATCCGCTCTCCGTTCTTGCTGCGTGCGGTATTTCAGGGACTGATTTCTGCAATGACGGCAATTATTTTTCTGTTGGGGCTTCTCTTCCTGATAAGGTCACAATTCTCCCAGCTGTTCTCGATTTTCCATATGGACCTTCTTTTGATTGTGTTGGGTATAGTAATTGTTGCCGGTGTGCTTATTTGTGTGGTCAGCACCTATTTTGTGGTCGGAAAACTTGTGTCCCTGACCAGGGATGAATTATATGTATAAATGATTATGGACAGGATGGCTATTACCCCAAAAGGGTTGAAACTTTTGATTGCGGGAGTCCTGGTGATGATTGCCGGGTATATCCTTATGATGGGAGGGGGGAGCGATGACCCCGGGGTGTTCAATTATGCTATGTTTGATTTCAGGCGGCTCGTTGCGGCTCCAATAGTGATTCTCGCGGGTGTTGTCGTGGAGATAATAGCCATAATGCGGGTGTCTGGGGACAAGAGGGAGGATGATGCGAAATGAGTATATGGCAAGCTGTAATTCTGGGCCTGATACAAGGCCTCACAGAGTTTCTTCCGGTCAGCAGCAGCGGTCATCTGGCCATAGGCCGGGACTTGTTGGGCGTAGATGCGGCCGGTGATCTTGTGTTTGAAGTTGCGGTTCACGCGGCTACGGCGCTGGCCATCATTATCGTCTTCCGAAAGGAAATTCTCCGTTTGCTCGGAGGCTTTTTCAAGTTCAAATACAATGAAGAGACAGACTATATTTTAAAGATAGTCGTTTCTATGATTCCCGTTTTCATTGTCGGTGTTTTCTTCAAGGACTATGTCGAGAGTTTGTTCAGTTCTCTTATGGTGGTCGGGTTCGCTCTTGTCGCTACGGCGGCACTTCTTTTCTTGTCCGGCAGATATGGCTCCGCAGAAGGGAAAATTACTTATGGAAAAGCTTTCATTATCGGTCTCGGACAGGCTCTTGCAGTGATCCCGGGGCTGTCGAGGTCCGGGACGACCATTTCTACCGGTCTTCTTTGTGGGGTCAGCAGGGAGACCGTTGCGCAGTTTTCTTTCCTTATGGTGCTGGTCCCTATTCTTGGCGAAGCCTTCCTTGACCTCATTGGCGGAGATATGGTCTCCTCCTCCATCGGGGCCGCTCCTCTTGCTATAGGTTTTATGACAGCATTCGCCTCCGGCCTTTTTGCCTGCAAGGCTATGATAGCATTGGTGCGTAAGGCTCGACTTGACTGGTTCGCCCTGTATTGTGCGGTTGTCGGCGCGATTGTCATTATTTGTTCTCTCGGATAACCCAAAATATATATGAAAGAACGCTGCTATTTTGTCTCAGATGTGCATCTTGGGTTGGATGTGAACGATTCGATTGATCGTGAGGCGCGATTTGTCGGCTTTCTTCGCGGCATTCCGACCGAAAACACGGAGGCTCTGTATCTTCTTGGCGACATCTGGGATTTCTGGTACGAATATAAGGATGTGGTTCCGAAAGGTTATGTCCGTGTGTTTTCTGAGCTTCTCAATCTGATGGACGCAGGAGTGAAAGTATATTTCTTCCGGGGCAATCACGATATCTGGACCTATCACTATTTTGAAAGTCTTGGCATCACAATCCTGGAGCAACCTTGTCTGATAGAGATAGGGGGCAAGAGTCTCTGCCTCGGCCACGGTGATGGACTTGGCCCGGGGATGCGAAGCTACAAATTGATGCGGTCCATTTTTTACAACAAAGTGCTGCAGACCCTTTTCAGCGCATTGCATCCCCGCTTGGCATTTGCTTTCGGGCGCAGCTGGTCAAAAAGGAGCAGATTGGCAAGGCGTGAGAAATATTGTTTCAGGGGAGAGGATGAGCCTTTGTATAAATTTGCCGTGGAATATGCTTCAACCCACAAGGTGGATTATTTCATCTTCGGGCATTATCATACTGGAGTTGATATGACACTCCCGTCCGGGGAGAGGCTGATTGTACTGGATGACTGGATTGACGGCACCAACTATGCCTATTCGTATTCCAACGGGATTTCAACTTTCTGGGGCCATTCCATAAACAGGGAGAAATAGAGGGCATCGAATTGCCCGTGCTCCCATTTTTCGATTAGATACTCCGTCATACGGTCTTCTCCGTTCGGATCATAAGGCGTTTTCAGATTCTGGCCGAAAAGTTTCCCGACGCCTTGCCAGAAATTGGCCGCCAATCCGTTTTTGTAGGTCTTGACTATGCTATACGGTGTCAATCCTGTCTCTCTGTCAACCAGCCGGATAAGCAGTTGTCCTTGCGATATGGTCATATTGCGGGCGATTTCCGAGAAATCTTCAAGAAGTTTGTTCTCGACCTGAAGAACATACTTGTCTTTTTTGTACCTGTTCATTCCGGCCATCTCTTTCTCGGCTCTGGCTATGACTTTCTTGGCCACACTGGTGTAAGGATAGACTTTGCTGAAATTATAGACGAGTTTGTAGTATTTCCTTACATCAGGACTTTTCTTGTTTTTGATAGGGGGAAAAACTATTGCCGGAGCCAATTCATCTACATAGACAGTATCCCCCGGAGTCTCCACATAGTATTCCATAAAAATTCTTTCCTGCCAGGATGATTTCTGAGCATATGCCGAAAGGCACCCGGTCAAAAGGGCTGTCATTATGATGCAAAGTCTTCTCATTTTCGGATGCAAAAGTAACAAATATTATGCAAATGAAGTTATGCCGATTTTCAATTTATCTTGAGGCTTCGGCTTTGTGTCGAAAATGATGCGGAAAAGTTTTGTACAACATATGTTAATTATCTGAAAATACGCATATTGAGTATTACTTTTTTGTGTCGAAAATATTGAAAAAAAACAGAAAATATGTTTGTGTTTGATTTATTTTTACTAAATTTGCAGTCCCAAAATTTGGCCTCAAATAGGTTAAGATACTGATTGCCAGATAGTTGGGAAAATTTGATTGTTTATATTTTAAAGTAATACAAAATGTTACAACCTAAGAAAACAAAATTTAGAAGGGAGCAGAAAAACCGTATGAAGGGAATGGCCCAGAGAGGAAACCAGCTCGCATTCGGTTCTTTCGGTCTTAAAACCCTTGAAAATTGTTGGCTTACAGCACAGCAGATTGAAGCTGCCCGTCAGGCTATTTCACGTTATATGAACCGTGAAGGTCAGATCTGGATCAGAGTCTTCCCTGTAAAGCCAGTTACCAAGAAGCCTCTTTCAACCCGTATGGGTAAAGGTAAAGGTGATCCTTACGGATTTGTCGCACCTATCACCCCGGGCCGTATTCTTTTCGAGGCTGAGGGAGTTTCCCTCGCTATTGCAAAAGAGGCTATGCGTCTTGCTGCACACAAACTTCCTGTTGACACAAAGTTTGTTGTTCGTAGAGATTATGTTGAATAAAATTTAATGGAGAAAGAAATGAAAGTATCAGAAGTACGCGAGATGTCTGTAGCAGATCTCCGCGATCGCATTGAGATTGAGAAAGCAAATCTTGATTCTATGAAGATCAATCACGCTATCTCTCCATTAGAGGATACGTCAAAGTTTAAGAAAACCAGACAGGATATCGCTCGCATGATCACTATCCTCGCTGAGAAAGAAAAAGAACAGAACTAAATTGATGTCTTATGGAAAGAAATCTTCGTAAGGAAAGAGTAGGAGTAGTGGTCAGCAACAAGATGGACAAGACCATCATCGTTGCCGTTGAAATCAAAGAGAAACATCCTTTGTACGGAAAATTCGTAAAGAAGACCACAAAGTTCGTCGCTCAGGACGAAAAGAACGAATGTAGCATCGGTGACGTCGTCCGCATTATGGAAACACGTCCGTTGAGCAAGACCAAGAACTGGAGACTAGTAGAAATCGTAGAAAAAGCAAAATAGCATATGATACAGCAGGAAACACGTTTACAGGTAGCCGACAACAGCGGGGCAAAGGAAGTCCTTTGTATCCGTGTGCTTGGCGGTACTCACCATCGTTACGCTACTGTAGGCGACACAATTGTTGTCTCAGTTAAGAGTGCTATCCCTGGCGGTGACGCCAAGAAAGGTACAGTATCAAAAGCTGTAGTGGTACGCACTAAGAAGGAAATTCGTAGAGTGGATGGTTCTTACATCCGTTTCGATGATAATGCTTGTGTTCTTCTCAACAATGCGGGAGAACTCAGAGGAACACGTATCTTTGGCCCGGTTGCCAGAGAGCTTCGTGAGAATTATATGAAAATCGTTTCACTGGCACCGGAGGTCCTTTAATTGATTAAGATTATGAAAAAATTGCATATTAAAAAAGGTGACACCGTGTATGTAAATGCCGGAAACGACAAGGGCAAGACAGGAAAGGTTCTTTCAGTCGATCCTTCCAAGGACCGCGTTATCGTTGAAGGAATCAACATCGTCAGCAAGCACACAAAACCAAATTCAAAGCAGCCTCAGGGCGGTATCATCAAGCAGGAGGCTGGTATTCACGTCTCAAATCTTCAGCTTATCGATCCACAGAGTAACAAGCCAACGAGAGTCGGCTATAGGTTCGAAGGCGACAAGAAGATCCGTTACGCTAAAAAATCTGGGGAGGAGATCAAATAATTATGGCAGCAAAGAAAGAAAAAACCGTAGCAGTTCAGCCGCTTCCTGAATCATACGTACCTACTCTCAAGAAGGTATATAAGGAAGAAATCGTTCCGGCTTTGACAAAGCAGTTCTCTTACTCGACAGTAATGCAGGTCCCTAGGCTCGTCAAAATCACCATTAATGAGGGTGTGGGCGATGCAACACAGGACAAGAAGATTGTCGAGGAGGCAGCAACAGAGCTTTCAACAATCGTAGGACAGAAAGCTGTCATCACTAATTCAAGGAAGGATATCTCCAACTTCAAACTCCGTAAAGGTATGCCTATCGGAGCAAAGGTCACGCTTCGTGACGTCAAGATGTATGAGTTCCTTGAGAGACTTATCAGAGTTACTCTTCCTCGTATCCGCGACTTCAACGGTATAGCTGAGAAGATGGACGGACAGGGTAACTACACCCTCGGTCTCAAGGAGCAGATTATCTTCCCTGAGATTGATATTGACAAGAACCCTAGAATTCACGGCTTGGAGATCACATTCGTGACAACCGCAAAGACTGACGAAGAGGCTTATGCCCTTCTTAAGGAATTCGGCCTGCCTTTCAAAAAACATAATAAATAATTCACTATGGCAAAAGAATCAATGAAAGCCCGCGAGGTTAAGCGCGCTAAACTCGTTGCAAAATACGCCGAGAAGAGAAAGGCACTCAAAGAAGCCGGTGATTGGGCTGCTCTTGACAAGCTTCCTAAGAACGCTTCTCCGGTACGCCTCCACAACCGTTGTTCGCTCACCGGTCGTCCAAAGGGATATATGCGTGACTTCGGTCTCAGCCGTATCCAGTTCCGTGAGATGGCATCCAACGGCCTTATTCCGGGTGTAAAGAAAGCAAGTTGGTAAAAAATTAAAAAGTAATACAATATGACAGATCCAATTGCAGATTATCTCACTAGGATACGTAATGGTTATCTTGCTGGTAACAAGGTAGTGGAGATTCCTTCTTCCAAGATGAAGGTCGCCATCACCAAGATCCTTTGTGAGAAGGGTTACATTCTTAGCTACAAGGTAGTGGAAGGAGCCCCACAGGACACAATCAAAATCGCCCTTAAGTATCATCCTCAGACCAAAGTTGCCGCTATCAAGAAGATTGAGCGCGTCTCCACTCCGGGCTTGAGACAGTACACGGATGTAAAGGATATGCCACGCGTCCTCAACGGACTCGGCATAGCCATCATATCAACATCCAAGGGCATCATCACTGACAAGGAGGCCAAGGATCTCAATGTCGGCGGTGAGGTAATATGTTATGTTTATTAATCTAAAAACTCTTATAAATGTCACGAATTGGTAAATTACCTGTAAACCTTCCGGCCGGAGTAACAGCAGAGCTTCAGAACGGCAACGTAGTGAAGGTTAAAGGCCCGAAGGGTGAGATGAGTCAGAAAGTTGACCCGGATATAACCGTCACTCTCGAGGGTACCGCAATCAAATTTGCCCGTCCGACAGACCAGCCTCGCCATCGTTCAATGCACGGTCTTTATCGTGCACTTGTACACAATATGGTTGTTGGTGTTTCTGAGGGCTTCGAAATCAAGCAGGAGTTTGTAGGCGTCGGTTACCGTGTTGAGGTACAGGGACAGATGCTTATCTTCTCTCTTGGTTATTCACACACAATCAACCTTTTGCTGCCATCGGAGGTCACAGCTGAGACTCCGCAGGTGAAGAAGGGTGAGAATCCGCTTCTCGTTCTCAGAAGTTGCGACAAGCAGCTCCTCGGACAGGTTGCGGCAAAGATACGTTCATTCCGTAGACCTGAGCCTTATAAGGGTAAAGGTATCAAGTATGTTGGTGAGCAGCTTCGTCGTAAGGCCGGTAAGACTGCAGCCGCTAAATAATAGGAGGATTGAGTTATGGCATTGAATAGAATTGAAAGAAGAAGAAGAATTCATTACCGTATACGCAAACACGTTAGTGGCACGGCTGAGAGACCAAGAATGGTTGTTTTCAGAAGCAACAAACAGATTTACGTTCAGGTTATTGACGATGAGCAGGGCAAGACTCTTGCCGCTGCCGCTTCCAACGATAAGCTCCTTGCTGTAGAATGCAAAGGCAAGAGCGGAATCGAAGCTGCTGCAATAGTCGGCAAGGCTATCGCACAGCGCGCCCTGGAGAAAGGAACCACCACAATCGCACTTGATCGTGGCGGTTATCTTTTCCATGGCAGAGTTAAAAGTTTGGCTGACGCTGCCCGCGAAGGTGGCCTTATATTCTAATTGAAAGACTATGGCAAATACAAATGTTAAAAGAGTAAAGACATCTGATCTTGAACTTAAAGACAGATTGGTAGCCATCCAGCGTGTAACAAAGGTTACTAAGGGTGGTCGTCACTTCCGCTTCGCTGCAATTGTAGTCGTAGGTGACGAGAATGGCATTGTAGGTTATGGTCTTGGAAAAGCCAATGAAGTCACCGCCGCTATTGCCAAGGGAGTTGAAGATGCAAAGAAGAATCTTGTCAAGGTTCCTATTATCAACACAACCATCCCTCACGAGCAGGAGGCTAAATTCGGAGGATCAAGGGTATTTATGAAACCTGCAGCTCCCGGTACCGGTGTAAAGGCCGGTGGTGCTATGCGTGCAGTGTTCGAGTCTGCCGGCATCCAGAATGTACTTGCGAAATCAAAGGGCTCATCCAACCCTCACAACCTTGTAAAGGCTACTATTACGGCACTTACAGAGATGAGAGATGCCTATACGGTTGCAGGTCTCCGCGGCGTACCTATGACTAAAGTATTTAACGGCTAGGAGGACAAGATTATGGCAAAACTCAGAATTACTCAGGTAATAAGCAAGAACGGCGAGACCCAGCGTCAGAAGGACAACCTTCGTTGCCTCGGTATCCGTCGTATGCATCAGACAGTAGAGGTTGAGAAGACCCCTATTACTATGGGTCAGGTGACAAAGATCGCTCACCTCGTTAAAGTTGAAGAAATTGACTAAGGAGGAAGAGATTATGAAACTTGAAAATTTGAAACCTGCTAAAGGTGCAACAAAGAACAGAAAGAGAGTAGGCCGCGGACAGGGTTCCGGTAGGGGTGGCACCTCTACACGTGGTACCAAAGGTGCTCAGGCACGCGCAGGATACGAACACAAGATTGGTTTCGAGGGTGGCCAGATGCCTATCCAGAGACGTCTTCCTAAGTTCGGATTCAAGAATCCTACACGCGTAGAATATAAGGCCGTGAATGTAGCGGCTCTTCAGGCTCTCTCGGAGAAGCTCGGCAAGCTCGAGATTGATGTTGAAGATTTGAGAGCTGCCGGTCTCGTCGCCAAGGGTGACCTCATCAAGGTTCTCGGCAACGGTGAGGTGAAATCGGCTCTTGTAGTGACTGTAGATGCTTTCTCCAAATCCGCAATTTCAAAAATCGAGGCTGCCGGTGGAAAGGCAACCGTAATTGAATAATCAGAATGAAGAAGTTTATAGAGACAATCAAGAACATCTTCAAGATTGAAGAGCTTCGCAAGAGACTTGCGTACACCTTCGGACTTATCCTTGTCTACAGACTTGGATGTTTCATTGTCCTCCCCGGTATTGACGCAACTCTTCTTGCCACCCTTCAGAGCAGTACTCAGGAAGGCCTCGTAGGCCTCCTGAATATGTTCTCCGGAGGTGCGTTTGGAAACGCTTCAATCTTCGCGCTGGGTGTGATGCCATACATTTCAGCATCCATCGTCATCCAGCTTCTTGGTGTTTTCGTCCCTTATTTCAGAAAACTGCAAATGGAGGGCGAAAGCGGACGTAAGAAGATGAATCAGTTGACCAGGTATCTGACCATACTGATTATCTGCATCCAAGGTCCTGCCTACATGGCTGCCCTTCACAGCCAGATTCCTCCCCAGGCGTTTGTCGCCGTCAATCAGCTCGGGTGGAGCGACTTTATGTTCAATATTGTGTCCACCATCATTCTGATGGCAGGCTCAATGTTCGTAATGTGGCTCGGTGAGCGCATCACAGACCGCGGTATCGGTAATGGTATATCACTTATCATTATGATCGGTATTGTCGCTCGTCTTCCTTATGCGCTTGTCGCTGAGTTCGGTGAGAAGCTTACAACCACTAACGGTGGCCTCCTTCTTCTCATTGTCGAGTTGATTATCTGGTTCTTTGTCCTTGTGGCAGCTATCCTTCTTGTACAGGGAGTACGTAAAGTTCCTGTACAGTATGCCAAAAGAATTGTCGGGAACAGACAGTTCGGCGGTGTACGTCAGTATATTCCGCTCAAAATCAACGCAGCAGGCGTTATGCCTATCATTTTTGCACAGGCATTGATGCTCTTCCCGCTTCTTTTCTCAAGATTTGATGCGACCAGAGGTCTCGCTGCCACTTTGAGCAACTATACCGGATTCTGGTACAACTTCTTGTTCTTCATCTTTGTTGTAATCTTTACCTATTTCTACACGGCTGTAACGGTAAATCCTACAATGATGGCTGAAGAAATGAAGAAGAACGGCGGATTCATCCCTGGAGTAAAGCCGGGAAAGAAGACAGTGGATTATCTTGACTCCATTATGTCAAAGGTAACTCTTCCTGGATCAATCTTCCTTGGTCTGATTTCCATTCTCCCTGCATTCGCAATGATTCTCGGAGTCAACAACCAGTTTGCAAGTTTCTTTGGAGGCACTTCTCTCCTGATTCTTGTAGGTGTTGTTCTGGATACTCTCCAGCAGATTGAAAGTTATTTGCTGATGCGTCACTACGACGGTCTTATGAAGACCGGACGTCTGACCGGACGCTCAGGATTGTAGTTCTTTGAAAGATTTGAAGGAAGATGGTTAAGCCTAAGACCGAAGAAGAAATTGAGCTCTTGCGCGAAAACGCCATCTTGGTTTCCAAGACATTGGCAGAAGTCGGTAAGGTGGTCGCCCCTGGTGTGACAACTCTCGAGTTGAATAGGGTGGCAGAGACTTTTATTCGTGACAATGGCGCAATTCCCAGTTTCCTCGGTTTCGAAGGCTTCCCTGCAGCTCTTTGTATATCAGTCAATGATGTAGTAGTCCACGGATTCCCTTCCGATTATGTTTTAAAGGAAGGTGATATAGTATCGGTGGATTGCGGAACCTTGTACAAAGGATATAACGGAGACTCGGCTTACACTTTCCCTGTCGGGGAAGTGGATGCCGGGACACGTAAGCTTCTGGATGTTACGAAGGCTTCGCTTTACAAAGGAATCGAAGCAGCTGTGGAGGGCAACAGAACCGGCGACATCGGATACGCGGTGCAGTCGTATGTTGAATCATTCGGGTTCTCTGTGGTCCGCGAACTTGAGGGCCACGGGCTTGGCAAGCATATGCACGAAGATCCGGGCGTGCCTAATTACGGACGTCGCGGTAAGGGCTCCAAGCTTGTCGGGGGAATGGTTATATGTATTGAGCCGATGATTAATGCAGGCAACAGAGGTGTATATCTTGCCAGAAACGGTTGGGCTGTACACACTGCCGATCACAAGAAATCAGCTCATTATGAACTTACGGTTGTTGTCCGTCGCGGGCAAGCTGAACAACTGTCAACCTTCGATTTTATCGAGAAAGATGGTAAGATTAAATTTTAAAGTGGTATTTTAATGTCAAAACAAGTAGCAATAGAACAAGATGGAACAGTCATCGAGACTCTTCCAAACGCGATGTTCAAGGTCGAGCTTGAGAATGGTCACGTCCTGCTCTGCAATATATCGGGCAAGATGAGGATGAACTTTATCCATATACTTCTGGGCGACAGAGTTAAAGTTGAAATTTCACCTTATGATTTGACCAAAGGCAGAATATCTTTCAGATACAAATAAAATTTTCACATTATGAAAGTCAAGACATCCATCAAAAAGCGTAGCGAGGATTGCAAGATTGTAAGACGTAAAGGTCGCCTTTATGTTATCTGCAAGAAAAATCCTAAGTTCAAAATGCGCCAGGGATAATATTCAGTTGTATAACAAATTAAGTTTAGAATAAATTATGGCAAGAATAGCCGGTGTTGATTTACCAAACAACAAAAGGGGAGATATAGGTCTTACATATATCTTCGGTATCGGTCGCAGCTCAGCCCAGACGATTCTGGACAAGTGCGGAATTGACCGCGGCATCAAGGTTGGTGATTGGGATGATGCCCAGATTGCAGCCATCCGTTCTGAGGTCGGCGAAAACTATCTCATCGAAGGTGAGCTCCGCTCAACTGTTCAGATGAATATCAAACGTCTTATGGATATCGGTTGCTATAGAGGAATCCGCCATCGTATCGGTCTCCCTGTACGTGGACAGAGCACCAAAAACAATGCGCGTACACGTAAGGGTAGGAAGAAGACTGTTGCCAACAAGAAGAAAGCAACCAAGTAAAATTGATGAATTATGGCAAAGAAAACTACAACATCAAAGAGAGTTGTCAAGGTTGAAGCTTATGGGCAGGCTCATATTTCATCAACCTTCAACAACGTTATCGTTTCACTTACCAATGCACAGGGACAGGTTATCAGCTGGTCATCAGCGGGTAAGTGTGGTTTCAGAGGTTCCAAGAAGAATACTCCGTATGCAGCTCAGATGGCGGCAGAGGATGCTTCCAAGACTGCTTTTGACGCAGGTCTTCGCAAGGTGAAGTGTTATGTAAAAGGTCCTGGTGCCGGTCGTGAATCAGCTATCCGTACCATCAACAATGCAGGTATCATCGTTACTGAGATTATCGACGTGACCCCGATGCCTCACAACGGATGCAGACCAAAAGGCCGTCGTAAAGTTTAACCCTTTAAAGAAAGTATTACTATGGCAAGATATACAGGTCCTAGCACAAAGATCGCCCGTAAGTTTGGCGAGCCTATTTTCGGAGCTGACAAGGATTTTGAGAAGAGAAATTATCCTCCGGGACAGCACGGTCTCGCCGCCAAGCGCAAGAAGGCGAAGGATTACGGTTCTCAGCTCAAGGAGAAGCAGAAAGTCAAATATATGTATGGCGTTCTTGAGCGTCAGTTTAGAAATACCTATGACAAGGCTACACGTATGGCTGGGCAGAAGGGTGAGAACCTTATCATTCTCCTTGAGTCCAGACTTGATAACATCGTTTATCGTCTTGGTATAGCTCCTACAAGAGCCGCCGCACGTCAGCTTGTCTCTCATAACCACATCACACTCAACGGTGATGTTTGCAGCATCCCTTCAGCACAGGTTAAGCCTGGTGATGTAGTAGCTGTAAGAGAGCGGTCAAAGAGCCTTGAGGTTATCCAGAACAGTATTGCTTCTGCAAGCAAATATTCTTGGCTTGAATTCGATTCCAAGGAACTTTCCGGAAAATTCCTCAATGTCCCTGCACGGACAGAAATCCCTGAGAATATCAACGAACAGCTTATCGTTGACCTTTACTCCAAGTAAGATTTAACACCTAAATAAAGATAATATGGCAATCTTAGCATTTCAAAAACCGGACAAGGTGATAATGCTCGAAGGCAGCGACACCCTCGGTCGTTTTGAGTTCAGACCGCTTGAGCCTGGATACGGACAGACTATAGGAAACGCGTTGCGTCGAATATTGTTGGCTTCTTTGGAAGGTTTTGCTATCAGTCAGATCAAGATTTCCGGAGTTGACCAGGAATTTGCCACCATTCCGGGAGTTATTGAGGGGATGCAGGATATCATTCTTAATTTCAAGCAGGTCCGTTTGAAGAGAATGGTTGATTCCATCGATACTGAGACAGCAAACATCGTTATTAGCGGCAAGCAGGAGTTTACCGCAGAAGATATTTCAAAGGGATTGTCTTCTTTCAAGGTGTTGAACCCAGATTTGCACATCTGCACACTTGAGCCTTCAGTCAAGTTGGAGATTTCTCTGACCATTACTAAGGGGCGCGGTTTTGTTCCGGCCGAGGAGAATAGAGATGGGAATGCACCTATCGGCACAATTGCTGTTGATGCAATCTACACTCCTATCCGCAAGGTGAATTGGACGGTGGAAAACTGGCGTGTTGAACAGAAGACCGACTATGAGAAGCTGAATCTGACGATCGAGACCGACGGTTCCATTTCGCCGAATGCAGCTCTTCAGGATGCAGCAAACATTCTTATTTACCATTTCAAGCTCTTTACTGATGACAAGAAACTCTCTCTTGAGAATACTGTCGAGAATGACACCAAAGAGCTTGATGAAGAATCTCTCCGTATGAGACATCTTCTTCTCACAAAGCTTTCAGATATGGGCTTGTCCGTACGTGCATTCAACTGCCTAAAGGCTGCCGATATCGACACTTTCGCTGATCTTGTGGCCTATTCGAGAAGCGAGCTTATGAAGTTCCGCAATTTCGGTCGCAAGTCTCTCAACGAAATCGACATTCTGGTGGAGAAGATGAAACTTTCATTCGGAATGGATGTTACTAAGTATAATATTGAACCTAAGAAAAAGAACGTTTAAAAATGAGGCACAATAAAGCAATCAATCATCTTGGTCGCAAGAGCGGACACCGCAAGGCCCTTCTCGCAAATATGGCTTCATCTCTTATCCTCAAAAAGAGAATCATCACCACGGTTGCGAAGGCAAAGGCTTTGAAGACATACGTTGAACCTCTCATCACCAAGTCAAAGGAAGATACAACACATTCACGTCGCGTTGTATTCAGCTACCTTAAGGATAAGGCTGCCGTTGCTGAGCTCTTCCGTACAATTGCTCCGAAGATCGCAGATCGTCCGGGCGGTTATACCAGAGTACTTCATACCGGTTTCAGAAAGGGAGATGCCGCTGAAATGGCTCTCATCGAGCTTGTCGACTTCAATGAAGCCGCGCTCGCTTCCGCTACTAAGGCTGCTGCCAAGAAGACAACACGACGTAGCTCAAAGAAGAAAGCTGATGAGAATCCTGCTCCTGCAGCAGAAACCCCGGCTACTGAGTAATCAGTACGACAATATTGACAGACAGGGATGGTCAGATGATTTTGACCGTCCCTGTCTGTCGTTATGTAAAGAAAGAAAAAGAAACAGACGTTATGAAATTCATTATTAGAAAAAAATATGTAAATTTACCCTGCATATTCGCGCTTGTTTTTGATGAAGAGAATTACGATAAGGGATGTCGCTAGAGAAGCCGGAGTTTCAGTCACTTTGGTTTCATTTGTGATGAATGCCAAGACAGACAAGGACGGCAAGCTCTCCTGTCCTGTCAATCCTGAAACGGCAGGACGAGTCATCGAGGTAGCTCAGCGTCTTGGCTATCGCAGAAATGCGGCCGCGGCATCGCTGCGCAGCGGAAGATCTGACTCCATTGCAGTTATCACGACTGACATTTCCAACAATTTTTTTGCCGGTGTCTCCCGTATCATAGAGGATAAGGCGGCCAGTTATGGATATACTGTGCTTTTCGGAAGCTCCGATGAGAATGTCCAGAAATTGGAATCTATTCTGGATACAGTTCAGGCTTACAATATTGACGGAATAATAGTTGCGCCTGTATCCGGGTGCGAGAGCGCTATCAGACGCCTTCGTGCCGCCAACATCCCGGTTGTCCTTCTCGACAGGGACATAGAGAACATCTCAGATGTGTCAAAGGTCCTCCTTGATGATGTGGAGGCGGGAAGAATCGCTACTGACCTTCTTCTTGACAATGGATATGAAAAGATAGAAATGATTTCATATTCATTAGGGATTTCTTCCTTGACTGAAAGGGAAAAAGGCTATAAGGCGGCAATGATTTCCAGGGGTCTGGAGAAGTATATTACGATACATCATACTACATATGCGACTGTGGTTGAAGATGTTGAGAAGATGATAGAGGAGGCGCGCTCAAGAGGGACAGAGGCATTCTTTCTCCCTACCTATTCTCTCTCCGCTCAAGTTATGACTGTGATGAAGGAAATGAATCTCAGCACGCCTGACGATTTTGCCATAGTCGGATTCGACAAGAGCAACATATATAAGCTTTTCTCCACGACAATCGCCCATATCCAGCAGCCTCTCAGAGAGCTTGGCGAGAAGAGCGTGGAGTTGCTTCACGAATTGATAGAATCAAATGCAAATACAAAAACAATTGTGTTAAAACCTACGCTTGTGCCGGGCGGATCGGCGCAGAAAAAAACACTATGAGACACTTTGTACTACCATCCATCGGTGGCCTGGATGAGGCCAATCTTCCAAGAAACATTATTCATACTTACGAGAAAATCAATACCGAGATCTATGAGGACGAAGCTCAGGCATCGGCGGACATAGCTCAATTGATTGTCAATGAAATAAAGAAGTCAGCAGAGACTGATTCCGGCCGCGTTTTCCGTCTGGGACTTGCAACAGGAAATACTCCGATTTCGGTTTACAAGAATCTCGCTAAAAAGTTCAAGGCTGGCGAGATATCTTTTGTAAATGTAGAGATAGTGACAATTGATGAGTATTATCCGATAGCTCACGGTGCCAAGCAGAGCCGCAATAACAGACTTCACGAAGAATTTATCAATCTTGTAGATGTCCGTCCCGAGAATGTTTATATTCCAGATGGAGAAGTGCCGCACGATAAAGTTTCAGATTATTGTGCAGAGTTTGAGAAAGTGGCCAGGAATCTGGACCTTCTCGTAATAGGAATGGGAGAAGAGGGGCAGATAGGCTTCAATGAGGCCGGTTCTTCTTCGCAGACACATACAAGGCTTGTCCCTCTTTCATACCAGTCCAGGAAGCGGCAGGCAAGAAATTTCAATGGAGCAGTCGAAGATACTCCTACAACAGCTATCACTATGGGTATCAGCACAATGAAGAGTGCTAAAAAGATAATTCTGATGGCTTGGGGAGAGAGCAAGGCGGAAGCTGTTCTTAAAGTTGCCGAAGGACGCTCGGATTCCAACTGTCCTGCCACACGTCTTCAGTATCACGATGATGTCACCTTGTTTGTGGACAGTACAGCCGGCAGCCTTTTGACCAGAGTCACTTGCCCTTGGATGGTCGGACGTTGTAAATGGACTCCGAAGCTGATTCGTACAGCCGTTGTCTGGCTTTGCCAGAGAGTTCACAAGCCTATTCTCAAACTGTCGCTTCAAGATTATCTTGAGAATTCACTCAGCGAGCTTCTTGAGCTTTACGGGCCGTATCACAAGATCAATATCGAGGTCTTCAATGACCTTCAGCATACCATCTCCGGATGGCCGGGGGGGAAACCGAATGCATATGACAAATATCGTCCGGTACAGTCATTGCCTTTTCCTAAGACTGTTCTGGTATTCTCCCCTCATCCCGACGATGATGTCATTTCAATGGGAGGGACCTTGATTCGTCTGGTCAGCCAGGGCCATAATGTCCACGTGGCTTATGAGACATCAGGAGATCTTGCAGTCCACGATGACGTTGTCTTGCAGCATATGGATGCTGCCAATCAGATTGGATTCGGTGACAGAATCGATCTTGTCAGAAAATTGATTGCATCCAAGGTGCCCGGAGAGCCTGAGCCGAGGGAGTTGCTTGCCCTCAAAGCGGGAATCCGTCGTTCTGAGGCCAGAGGCGCGGTACGCTCGTTCGGCTTGAATCCTGATACCAATGTCCATTTTCTCAATCTGCCATTCTACGAGTCCGGTGGCGTATCCAAGTTCCCTGCTACACAGGTGGATATAGATATTGTCAAGGACCTCATCAAAAAGGTGCGTCCTGACCAGATCTATATGGCCGGAGACCTTGCCGACCCACACGGCACTCATAGGGTATGTACGGAGACGGCGCTTGAGGCTATTATGCAGCTCGGGAGTGAAATTGGCAATGAATGGATTCACGAGACTACAATTTGGCTGTATAGAGGCGCTTGGATGGAGTGGGAGCTTGGAAAAGTCGATATGGCCGTCCCTCTCAGTCCGTCTGAAGTTGTGGACAAACGTCACGCTATTTTCCGCCATTTGTCCCAAAAGGATATTGTCCCGTTCCCGGGCGAGGATCCGAGAGAGTTCTGGCAGAGAGCGGAGGAGCGCACCCAAAACACCGCGAACATGTACAATGAGCTTGGAATGGCTGAATATCAGGCTATTGAGGTATTCGTGAAGCTTAGCTTATAGAGAAATCTGACAGAAAAGACGGATAAGACTTGTTGAGACAGTCTGTGTCATCTATGGATAATGGTCCTGCGGCGCCCAGTTCGGCGACCTTCAGGGCCATTGCCATTCTATGGTCGTGGCAGGATGTGAAATCACCGCATTTCAGCATATTCCCGGTCATAAGACGCCGGCTCAACGACTGGCCTTTGACAATCATTTCATCGCCTTCGATTCTTGCCGGCACGCCCATCCGCTCAAGCATCGACTTGATGGCCTCTGCCCGGTTGCTTTCTTTCCCTGATAGACGGCTGACTCCACCCAATCTGCTTTCACCGGGGCAGAAAGCCGCCAGAACAGCCACCGGAGGGAACAAGTCGGGAGTGTTGCTGAGATTTATCGAAAATGCGTTCAGAGGAGCTTTATAAACATTGATTTCTCCTGTTTCCTCTTGGGATATGCTGGCGCCTGCTTCCACTAGTATGTCCAGAATGGAGAGATCTGCCTGCAGGGAAGATATATCAAGACCTCCGAGTCTGGTGCTTCCGAAAACTGCTCCCGCGACCATAAAGTTGGCCGCGCTGCTCCAATCGGCTTCAATATTGAAATCTGCCGCCTTGAAACTTTGTCCTCCACGTATCTTGAAGGTCATTCCACTGCAGAAATTCCAGTCCCTGGTCTCCAGAAAATCGTCGCCCCCCTCCATCTCATTGATTATCTTGATGCCAAATTTCCTCAAAACATCTACGGTGATAAACATATAAGGTATGCTTTTCGGGTCTCGGACATAGACAATCGAATCCTTGTCCGCTAGCGGGAGAGCGGTGAGCAGCCCGGATATCAGCTGCGACCCTCCTTTCCCGGATATTTCCGCACGTCCGGGGATCAGCAGGCCCTTGACTCTGGCTGGGACAAAAACTTCTTTGCTGTTGTGCTCGGAAATGCTTGTCAGCATCACTCCGAAAGCGGCCATAATATCATTTGCCCCACTGAGAGGACGCTTCAGAAGGGTCCCCGTGCCGTTGACTATAGTGTTTCCATCCCCCAGCAGAGCGGCGACAGGAATCATCAGCCGGGTGAGGAGTCCGGATTCTCCTGTATGGATTTCGTTGAGGTTGAGCTTGGAATAATCGGGACCTATCCCTGTAATATTCAATTCTTTTTCATTCGGATGGCGCTCAACGGATGCGCCGAGGGCCTCTGCGACGGATATTGCCGCCTCACTGTCAGCACAGGGAGTATAACCGCTCAAATGAGATGTCCCTTCTGATAGTGCCGCTGCGACAATTGCCCGCTGGGCGAAGCTTTTTGATGCCGGGAGTTGGTGCACGTCATTGTGGTAGAAATGAGCCTCCTCTGAGCCGTACAATGCTCTCTTCATTTCTCCTGCGGACATCTGTCCGGGGGCGGCTGCCTCATTTGCGGAGATGGCGGCATAGGTGAACGGTGCTCCTTCGGCAAGGCATTCGAGCCGACTTGTCCGGCCTGCTTCTCCCATACAGAAGGCAATCAGATGCCCTTCCAGATCGTCACCATACAGCTTGCGGACAAGCTCCCAATCTGCTCCATTGAGTGCAGTTGTGACTATTTTGACTATCTCTCCTCCGAATTTTCTGCAAAGGGAGAGCTTTTCCGATAGTATTTCTATGGATGGGGTACTGCGGAAGTCGTGGAAAGATCGGATCATTATTGTGCCTGCATCGAGACAGGAGCGCCTGAGTTTCTTCCCCATAGACACAGGAGCCTCTATTTCGAGGTCAAGATATTTGGCCCCGGCCTCGATGGCCAGCGCCAATTTATGTTCGGCTTCATCAGCGCTCTTGCTTTCAGCGACCCTGCAAGTGGCAATCAGAGGAATATCGCAACTTGCGAACAATTCCCTAATATCATCATCATTGAGGTCGGGGCACCTGTCAAGCCGTATCTCCGCCATCTCCAACTCTGAAACCAGATTGAAGATTTCCTCCAGATTCTTATTCTGTAAGCTTGTGCAAATCATTATATTACTTCACCGATATTTCTTATGAGGACATAATTGATTTCTCCTGCCTTCAGGTTCTTCTTGTCTTTGAGCATAGCCCTCTCAAGATCTTCAATCGGGTAGGGGAGTTCTGTCGGGAGACCGCAGGCGGCAAAGTCTTTTCTCAGCCTTTCTGCCAGTCCCGGGGCGGCAAGACCCTTCTGCTCTGAGACGACGGCCGACTGGATGATTCCAATGGCAACGGCTTCTCCATGGCTGAGAGGCCGGGACATCTTGTCTTCTGTGTATTGCCTCCATTCTATCGCGTGTGCGAAAGTATGCCCCAGATTGAGCTTGCGCCTTTCGCCCTTTTCAAAAGGATCTCGGCTTGCGATTCCGTTCTTGATGTCAGCCGCAACGGAGATGAAGTACAGGAGCTTTTCTTTGACAGAGTCAAATGCGGGAATGTCTCCGACAAGTTCAGCACCTCCCTGCGATTGGTGCAGGTCTCTGAGCAGAGAGACAGCCTCCCGATATCTGACAGCATTCCCTATGATGAAGGATTTGAGAAGTTCTGCGCTGCCGCTGACGAATACCTTGACAGGGAGGGTTTTGAGAGCTTCCGGAGTGATATAGGTGAATTCGGGTTCGGCAAAGCAGCCGACCATATTCTTGAATGAATCAAGGTTGACGCCGGTTTTCCCTCCGATGGACGCATCCACCATTGAGAGGAGGGTGGTGGGAATAATTGCGAAGCGGATGCCTCTTTTGAATATGGAAGCCGCGAATCCGGTGATGTCTGAGATGATGCCGCCGCCGACTGCCAGCACAATCGAGTTGCGACGGGTGTCTGCCTCAAGGAGAAATCTTTCTATGGTGAGGACGGTCTCCATTGTCTTGCGCTCCTCGCTTGCCACCAAGCCAAGTTTGCAATCTATACCGGTGAGCCCGGCGATTTCTTCGGCGAGACTCTCCACCTGCAGATCATAGACCATCACCACATCCGGCTCGTTTGCCAACAGATTCACTAATTTTGAGAAGTTCTCTTCCTGAAATATTCTGCTCATAAACAACTGTTAAATGGTAGATAGGTACGAAGATAGGTAGAAAAATTTGATTATTTAGGAATTTTGGATACCTTTGCAAACCCAAATGTGCTACGGGTATAACGATAATTGCACAAAGAGCCCTGATGGCGGAATTGGTAGACGCGCTGGACTCAAAATCCAGTGTCCCTTAAAGACGTGCCGGTTCGACCCCGGCTTGGGGCACAATCAAGAGGCCGGCCAAAAATTGTTTTTTGGTCGGCCTCTTTTTTTTGGCTCACATGCAAAACCCTCTGATGGGAGAGGGAATCAACAATTTGGGCCCTCAAGTCTATAACGAACGATAGAATTTCTCAAGCGTCCGGTATGCGTTCTCAAGCTCTGTGGAAGCCTCCTCGTGGCTCTCTACGTCAATTTGCATTACCGGGGCCGCATCGAGATGACCGTTGATAGGAGTCCATACAGGGAGTCCCTCACCGTTAGGGTCACCGTACTTGCAGAAGTTGGCATAGTATGTCAGGAAGAGCTTGGAGATGGCGTAATCATCTTCTGTCCATCCGAACACGGTGTTTGTGGCGAGATTGCCCATAGCGTATTCAATGTCGGCGGAATGTACGGCGCCGGTAGGTCTCTGACGTTCTCCTTCCTTCAGAGGCTTAGGGGCCTGCTTGCTCGGACGAGGTCTGTTGAACTTGTATCTGTAAACCGGTTTGTCGGTTGTAGTTGCCTGATAATCACATACTTTCCAGGTAGGAAATCCGGTAAACAGGTCAGACTCCAGATTCTGGCTTTTCTGTGAATAGAGATCATCATCAGTGAGCAGTCCATAAGCCTTGAAAATCTCATCTGTCATATCACCGAAGGTGCTTGTCCGGGCTTTCTTATAGTTCTCCACTGTCGGCTCCATACCCCTGAGAGCGCCCCACGGGGTGCCTTCCTGAGAGTTCCAGCCGGCGAGGAGAGGAATCTGTGCCTGGTCTCCGCGGGCATAGATGTCGTCAGGCGCTTCAGTCATGAAATAGCCGTCCAGAACGACATTCGGCATGCCGTCAGGAGGAAGGATGCTTTGGAGCTCGTCTGCTGACAGGGCACGTGCGTCAGCAATGCTTCCCAAACCTTTCTTCTCGAACACTGCCACTCCGGCCTGCTCCGCATCTTTCTGACTGACAGCACCGTAAGGGAGAACTTCAGCTCCGGAAGACAGGAGGGCGCCTGCCAGATTGCCCTTGGAGAGAGGGGAGACCATCAGGAGCGATACTGAGAATGAGCCTGCTGATTCGCCCACTATATTGATGCGCTCCGGGTCACCGCCGAATGCCCCGATATTGTCCTTTACCCACTGGATGGCTGCCACCTGGTCGAGGAAACCGTAGTTGCCGCTGCCTCCGTAAGGGCTCTCGGCACTCAACTCGGGATGGGCGAGGAATCCGAAATAGCCTTCACGGTAGTTGGCTGTGACGCTGACCACGCCTTCCCTGGCAATGGCTTCGCCGTCATAGCGGTACTCGCTGCCACTGCCGCCCATAAGGCCGCCTCCATTAAAATAAATCAGCACAGGGAGCGCGTCCTTGGCGGTTTGGGCATTTGACCAGACATTCAGATAGAGGCAGTCTTCGCTTCTGCCATTGCCACGGAAAACCATATCTCCGAAGATGTCGGGCTGCATAGGGTCCGGCCCGAACGCCTTGGCTTCGAGCACTCCTTCCCATTCATTCTTGGGTTGAGGGGCCGCCCATCTGAGCTCGCCCACAGGAGCCTCTGCGAATGGAATGCCGAGATAGGCTTTCACGCCGCTCTCGAGGGTTGTGCCTTCTATGATGCCGGCATTGGTCTTGACTTTCAATTTCAGGTTATTGGAACATGACTGAAACAGCAGGGCTGCCAACAGGACAGCGGCCGCGGATAGGGTAGAATTGACTTTCATAAAAATAGTCTTTATATTACAAGATGGAACAAACTTACATAAAATCTTTCGATTTTGTACCTGTTGAATAAAAAATCAAGGCCGCGTTTTTGACGAAAATAATTTGTATCTTTGTTATTCCAATCAGTATATTTAATCCGTTGTATAATGAAAATAAACACATTGAAAAGAACTTTCGAACTCATCGCAGTCGCGGGCGCAATCATAGGGACCAGCCTGCTTGCCGGCTGCAAGAAAACGGATGGCCCTGTAGATCCCTTGTCGGGAAGGAGTTTTGTAGTATATGGCAAAATCTTCACCGCAGACCCATCTGAGTCAATAGTTGATGCATTCGTCGTCAAGGACGGCAAGTTCGTATACGTAGGCTCCAAATCCGGAGCTGCAGAATATGTCACATCAGGTATGTCGGTCATCGACTACACCGGCAAAGGACTAGTCATCCCGGGCTGTACCGAAGGTCACGGACATTTCATAGGCATTGACGGCATAGCCAGGATGCTCCCCGGGTATCTGTCTTCATACGCCGATTTGATTGGTAAGGTTATCCCCGAAAAAATGAAAGCCGCCCCTGGTCCTTTCCTTTCGTTCGGATGGCCTACGGAGGAGCTTCAGAAGTTATCTGACAGAGACTATGCTATGGAGATAGAGGCCGTTTCAGCCGGTTTTCCCGTGGTGTTGTTCGATGGAAGCGGCCACAATGCGGTATGCAACAGGACGGCGCTGAAGAAGGCGGGGCTCATCAATGATCAAGGTGAGAAAATCAAGGATATACGTGGCGGGGAGGTCATCGCTGTTTTGGACAAAAATGGCAATCCCACCGATATCGCCAGCGGATATGTCACTGATGAAGTGGTGTTCTATGTTACCGAAACGGCAATCGGAGCGTTATTGGATGATGAGGGTTACCGTCAAGCCTGCCTGAATGCCGTAAAGGAGCTCAACAAACGCGGCTTTACTTCATATCTTGACGCTTACATCAATGCGCTCGATGATGCGCAGTCATACAAGTATCTCGCTGAGCTGGACCGGCGGGGAGAACTCACTGCCAACGTGATGGGATATTACACCATACGCAGTTATGACTGGGGGCTGCCCAAGGGAGGTCCCATCCCGGGAACGGTAACGGACAAGCTCAAAAAGGTCGGCTCTTTTGCACAGGACTATACCAAAGGCCACATAATCGCAAATGGTGTGAAGCTGTTTTCTGACGGAGTCGTGGAGACCTATACAGGCTGGATCAGCGGAGAATATACGGTGGAAGGCTTACCCGAAGACAAGAAACACGGAAATATAATCTGGGAACAGGAGGAGCTCGATGCCATTGTGTCTGCCGCCAATGCCAAAGGCTTTCCTGTCCATACACATACCTTCGGAGATATGGCCTGCAATGCTGTCATCAATGCATACAGCTCATCTCCTTCAGCAAAGAGTCTTGCTGTCCGCAACTCGCTCGCTCACGTAAGAAATATTTCCAAGGATGACATCACCCGCTGTGCCGCCAACAACATAGGCATTGCATCCAATCTAATATGGCATATGGGCGACCCTCTTCTCTATCGTATGTATTTCCTTTCCATTATGCCGGAAGAAATCTACGAAAACGGTTATCCTATGAAATCCCTTCTGAATGCGGGGATTGTGGTATCTTCCTCTACCGATGCCCCTTGCGGGGAATCTGTTATCGGCACTGTTCCCAACATCATCGGCGCCAGCGTGAATGGCTTGAGCCCGGACTATCTTGACGTTGACCCTCTCAATCCGGATGAATTGCTTACTGTCAGAGAGGTGCTCAAGTGCCTCACCGTAGGCGGCGCATCAAGTCTGGGACTGGAGAAGGAGCGCGGCTCCATTGAGGTCGGGAAATATGCCGATTTCGTGGTGCTCGACAAGGATGTGCTTGAACTGGAGGCTCAGGACAAATGCAAGGATATCTTCCAGGTCAACGTTGAGGGCACCTGGTTTGAAGGAAGACAGGTCTATCGGAAATAAACAATTCGCATTTTTGTATGAAGAGATTTGTACTGACAGCAGCACTGATGCTGTCCTCTCTGTGTTTGTTTGCGCAGCAGAGCGTGACACGGGAGAAATTCACTCCGTTCTATACAACCGAAAACGCTCCTCATCTGGAGAATATCCTTCCGGAGCCTCCGGCTCTGACCAGCACCCGTTTTCAGGATGATTGGGCTCAATACCAGTGGGGCAAGTCTATACGTGATACGGAGAGAGGCAAGATTGCCATTGCGGACGCCGGGATAGGCGCAGAATATTTTATGAAACGGTTCGGCCCGGTGATGGAGCGCGAGTTGACGCCGGATGAATATCCGCATCTTTTCCGTCTGTTGAGAAGAGCACATCTTACTGAGCAGCAGGCTGGTGCGAGCGCAAAAAAGCACTTTGCCCGAGTGCGTCCGTATCAGCAGTTCAAAGAGTCGACTTCTGTCCCTGCAGGTGAGAATCCGACTGATTTTACGAGCTATCCGAGCGGACACACACACGCATCCTGGCTGACAGGATTGATTCTGACCGCCATTGACCCCGACCATACGGAAGGGATTATGAAGGTGGCTTATGAGCTTGGCCAGAGCCGTGTTATAGTAGGTTTCCATTATCAGAGCGACATCGATGCCGGTCGAGTTGCCGGAAGCGTGACTTTCGCCCGTCTGTGCGCGGAGCCGGAGTTTCAGCAGATGCTCAAGCTCGCTATGAACGAGTACCGGAGTCGGAAATAATGAAACACATCAAGTTCTTATTGCCCTTTTTAATCTGTGTCTGTGTGGTGCCTTCCTATGCCCAGATATGCCCGGAGTTCCTGAAGCCGGGAGACAAAGTGGCGGTGGTCGCTCCGGGCTTCGGTCTCAGAAAGAAGTCGCTTGACAGGGCAGTCGCAGTGCTGAAGTCTTGGGGACTTGAGCCTGTGCTGGGCCGCAACCTCGCCGCTGATGAGGGACTTTGGGCAAAGAAGACCAATACTTATATGCCAACGGATGAAGGGCGGGAAAGTGATTTGCGTTGGGCTCTGCAGGACGAAGATATCAAAGCCATCATATGCGCGCGCGGAGGGTTCGGCACCATCCACATTGTTGGCAAGATACCTCTCGAAATGTATTCCTCCCATCCGAAATGGATTGTTGGATACAGCGACATCACGACACTTCACTCCGCATCCGTCCTCGCCGGCGTGATGAGCATCCACGGGAATATGTGCGGGGAAATAGGTAGCGACAAAGGCCCGAACGAGTCCTGTGACGCCATGAGAGAGCTGCTGTTGGGGAAAATCCCCGAATATGTTGTTCCTGCTCATCCGTGCAATACAACCGGATATGCGGAAGGGACATTAGTCGGAGGTAATATAGCCACGCTGGAGGCTCTTGCCGGGACAGAATATGATATTACCGCCAAGAAAGACATCATCCTCTTCATTGAGGAGGTGGGAGAGACTTATCACAAGATAGATAGATATTTTCATTCTCTGGAGTTGCAGGGCAAGTTGCCGAATATCAGGGGTATCGTTGTGGGAGAATTCTACAAGTGCAGCGAGGATATGCCTTTTGCGACTGTTGAGGAGATGTTGCAAGAATTTACTTCCAAACTGTCCATCCCCGTGTGCTATGGCTTCCCTGTTGGCCACGGTGAAGTGAATATGCCATTGATAGAAGGAGCGCCCGTGGCCTTGGATGTCCGTCAGGACAGTGCGGTTTTGGCTTTCAAAATACCTGAACAAAAATGAATTCTTTCGGACGTATTTTCAGAGTGTCTGTTTTTGGCGAATCACACGGTGACGCCGTAGGAGTTGTCGTCGATGGCGTACCAGAAGGCATAGACTTGGCTGTGGAGGACTTTCTGTTCGACATCGGCAGACGTGCGCCGGGCTTGAAAGGAACAACAGCCAGACACGAAGCCGATGAACCGGTCTTCTTGAGCGGAGTTTACGAGGGACATACCACAGGTGCGCCCCTGACCATAATATTCAAGAATGAAAATATCCGTTCTGCCGACTATACTCAGTTTGATGCGATGCCGCGGCCGGGACACGCTGATTTTGTCGCTTCTGTCAAATGGGATTGGGCCAATGACCCCCGGGGTGGAGGCCATTTTTCCGGGCGGCTGACACTCCCTCTGGTAGCTGCGGGTGTGGTCGCCAAGAAAGCTCTCGAAGATATTGACATTCACGCCGAGCTCATAGAAGTGGGAGGCGAACCTGACGAATCCAGATGGCAGGATATGCTTGATGCGGCTGCGGCAGAGGGCGATTCTCTCGGAGGCATTGTTGAATGCAGGGTGAATAATGTCCCGATAGGTCTCGGGGAGCCTTTCTTCGATTCTGTTGAGTCTCTGATTTCCCACGCGGTCTTCTCTATGCCGGGAGTCAGAGGCATCGAGTTCGGAGACGGATTTCGTGCGGCGGCTATGAAGGGCTCGCGGCACAACGACCCTTTCGGTCAGGACGGGCCGCTCAGAAACGGTGCCGGCGGAGTCAATGGAGGGATCACCAACGGGGCCCCGATATTGTTCAGGGTGGCGGTCAAGCCTACTTCCAGTATATCCAAGCCACAGGAAACGTTCAATTTCAAGACGGGGAAAATGGATGTACTGCAGATAAAGGGGCGTCACGATTGCTGCTTCGCTCTTCGTACGCCGGTGATCATCGAAGCCTTGACGGCTATTGTGCTGGCTGACCTTGTATAGCGGCAATGGTCCGGGCCAGAATTGTCTCCAGCCTTCTTATGTCCGTCTGGTCTTTTGCCAGTACAGTTTTGTCCCTGTCCAGAAGATATAGGGACGGGATTGCGTCCAGACAGTAAAGCTTCTCTGCAAATAATTGATGCTCAGAGTCTCTTGCATTTATCCAGTCGTCAGGCATATAAGGATGATAAGCCCTCCAGGCGTCCGTATTCTCATCCGGGTACACAGCCAGAACGGTCAGAGTGCCATCGTTTACAAGTCTGTCAATCAATGTGGATTGCATAAGGCTCTGCCGTATTTCCCTGCACATCGTGCATCCGGGATTGTTGAAGTACAGGAGGATATATTCGCCCTCAGTCCCATAGAGATGGTTTGTGGTCTGTGGCCCCGGTCGGATTCCCTTGCCTGCCGCGGACAGGGCGGATTCGGACTGGTCCGCCGAAGTCTCATCAGCGGCACGAATCAACTCGGCCCGATCCAGTTTCTCCGTAACATATCGGAAATCGTTGGCTTTATGTCCAAGTCTGTTTTTCCGGGCCATCTCAAGCGCGGCTGCGGGGATGAGCTTTTCATCCTCGTTCAGATAAGGGCTTTCCAGCTGAGCTTCAAGTACCGGAATATAAAACTCATCGTTCCTGTAGGGAGAATTCACTCCGTGGAAAACGTCATATGCCAGATTGGAGAATAATGCGAAGGCTGCCGGATTGGCGGAAGCCTTCTCCATAAGGGCCGCCGTTGAAAGCGTATCATACGGATCATTCATCAGAATAGATGCATAATCGATGAAAAGGGCGTAAATCTGCGCAGAATCCAACAGGAACGGATATTTTTCATCCTCAAAATCGAAGTTGTCCCAATAATGGGTCTTCAAGAATCCGATTTTCTGCTCCTGGTTCATAATTGCCGGAGATTCAGGTATCTTGAGGACAGTTTTTGATACACCGGCGCTGCTATGCCACTCCGATTTCTTCTGAACGCAGGAGGTCAGTGCTGTAAGTGCGACAAGAGCCGGCAGGATAAATCTTCTCATAATCAGCCGCGGATTTGTATATTGAAGCCTTCATCAATCAATGGCTGGACGAGCTCGCGTATCCGGTCCGGGGTGAATTTGACCAGATTCTTCTCCGGAGTCGGTCTGTCGATGGTATAGGCCATTATCTCGCGCGGGTGGAGGTGACGGACAATTTCTTTCCATCCTTCATTCACTTCCGGCGAGGCGGAATCGAAATCCGCACTCCTGAGAAACATAGTCTGGAGGATGAAATCACCGTTGAATCGCTCGAGACTTTTGATGACCTGCGCAATGTCATAACCCGGAGCGGGATGGTTTATTTTCTCTATAAGCTCATTTGTCGGAGCATCAATTTTCATTATGGGGCTGTCCACCTTTGTCAAGGCCCGGAATACCTCGGGGATGTGGGCCCGTGTGGCATTTGAGAGCACCGCTACTTTGGTGTCGGGGCAATATGCATCACGCAGAGCCAAGGTGTCATCTATGATACGAGGGAATTCGGTATTGACAGTGGGTTCTCCGTCTCCGCTGAAAGTGATGACATCCAGAGTCTTGCCTTCGAGAAGGAACTCCGCCAACTTTTCTTCCAGCGCGCTTCTGACTTGAGCGGCGGTGGGGAGCTTGCTGTCACCGCGCCCGTCCCTGTTCCACCCGCATTCACAGTAGATGCAGTCGAAATTGCATATTTTCCCGTTCACGGGGAGGACGTTGACGCCAAGTGAAACTCCCAGCCTGCGGGAGATTATCGGTCCGAAAACTATATCTTCTCTAAGAAACATTGTCTATATCAGGTGCTTGATCAAATCATTCCTGTCGCCTTCCAGCATATCTATTACAGGGATTTCTATCATTGTGTAGCAGCCTGGGGCCTGTCGGGTCGCCGCTCTGGCCATATTGGCAAGGACTTGACCGGTGAGAGCCGGGTTGTTGATAGACATATTGAATTCGAAATGCTGGTTGTGGGTCTTGCCGGAGACGCCCTTGCGGACCAGATTGACGCCGTGCCCCACATCATTGAGCGCATCGACGCTGTCCACTTGCTGTACGTGAGTCTCGTCGTTGACGAAATACGGGTCCGCCTTGACAGCCGCCTCGACCGCTTTGAAATCAGCTCCGTCCTCCAGCTCCACATATACCATACGGCGGTGGAGTCCGGTCCCTATCGGGATGGTGATGCTCAGTGCCTCCTTGACTCCCGGAATGGCCTTGACCGCGACCGAATGCCCCATAGAACGGCCGGGGCCGAAATTGGTGTAGCTGATGCCCTTGGGCGCGAGGCTCTGTATGAGGGCGCGGACGATGGAATCGCTCCCCGGATCCCAGCCGGCAGAGATGACACTGACAGCATTGTTGGCCCTGGCAATCGGGTCAAGCTCCTCCCGGAGCTCGGGTATGCTTGTGTGGATGTCGAAACTGTCCACAGTATTGATGCCGAGTGATAGATATTTGTTGGCGGCCTGGGCGACCTTGCGTGATGGTAGGGAAAGAATCGCCACATCCACTTTCCCCAGCTGAGTTATGTCAGAAACTACTTTATACGGGGCAAGCTCCGGAAAGCCTTCGGCAGAAGCATTCCTGCGGACGATGCCTGCACATTCCATATCTGATGAAGCCTCCACAGCCTCAAGAGCATATTTGCCTATGTTGCCATAGCCTACGATGGCCACTTTTATTTTTTCCATATGCAGTCAAATTATATTTCAAACAGATTCTGAATCCAAATATACGAGTTTCGGCTGAAAAAGGACAAACATTTTCGTTATCTTTGCAGGTCGAAACGTAATAAGATGAGTGCGGACAAGGAAATTCTCACCGGCTTGACGAAGCAGGAGTACAAGGAAGGCTTCGTCACTGATATAGAGCAGGAATACGTTCCGAAGGGTCTCAATGAGGAGATCGTCCGGATGATTTCGCATATCAAGGAGGAGCCTCAGTGGCTCCTTGATTTCCGCCTTGACGCTTTCCGCAGATGGACGCAGATGGAACAGCCCCGTTGGGCACATCTCAAGTTGCCTGAGATTGATTATCAGGATATCATCTATTATGCGGCTCCCAAGAAAGATTCTGACCGTCCCAAGGAGATAGACCCCGCTCTTGCGGAGACTTTTGAGAAGCTCGGCATACCTGTCAAGGAGAGGGACGCTCTGGCTGGAGTGGTTGCTGTTGATGCTGTATTTGATTCAGTATCAGTCACAACAACCTTTCGGAAGACCTTGTCTGAGCAGGGAATTATCTTTTGTAGCTTCTCCGAGGCAGTCAGGGAGCATCCGGACTTGGTGCGCAAATATCTCGCATCGGTAGTTCCTTCCTCCGACAATTATTTTGCCGCACTCAATTCTGCAGTATTCTCCGACGGGTCCTTCTGCTACATTCCCAAAGGGGTGCATTGTCCTATGGATTTGTCCAGCTATTTCCGTATCAACGCCAGCGGGACAGGACAGTTCGAGCGCACGCTGATAATAGCAGACGAAGGCTCGACCCTCAGTTATATGGAGGGATGCACGGCTCCTATGCGTGATGAGAATCAGCTCCACGCCGCAGTCGTGGAGATCATAGTGGAGAAAGATGCTGACGTTAAATATTCCACTGTGCAGAACTGGTATCCCGGTGATGCCGAAGGGAAGGGCGGCATTCTCAATCTGGTGACCAAGAGGGGTATATGCAAGGGCGCAGGCTCACATCTGAGCTGGACTCAGGTGGAGACGGGCTCGGCGGTCACCTGGAAATATCCCTCCACGATTCTGAAAGGAGATAACTCGTCTTCCGAATTCTATTCTGTCGCTGTCACCAACAATTATCAGCAGGCTGACACGGGGACCAAGATGATTCATATAGGGCGCGGTACCCGAAGCCGTATTGTCTCGAAAGGCATCAGCGCCGGGAGGAGTGAGAACTCATATAGGGGTCTCGTGCGAATGAATCCCGGAGCAATCAATGCAAAGAATTATTCCCAGTGCGACAGCCTTCTGATCGGTTCCCGCTGTGGCGCACATACCTTTCCGGTCATTCGTAATGCCTGCCCTACGGCAGTGGTGGAGCACGAAGCCACGACTTCGAAGATAAGTGAAGATCAGCTTTTTTATTGCAATCAGAGGGGCATTGCCCCCGAGGAAGCCGTGGGCCTGATAGTCAACGGCTACGCGAGGGAGGTCCTTACACGTTTGCCGATGGAGTTTGCGGTGGAGGCTCAGAAATTGCTCTCCGTCTCTTTGGAAGGCTCCATCGGATAAAGTAAAATTGATGTTTATGGATAATGTTTTGCTGAAAATAGAAGACCTGCACGCTTCCATTGGAGATAAGGAAATCCTGAAGGGTGTCGATTTGACTGTCAATGCCGGTGAGATCCACGCGATTATGGGGCCGAACGGTGCCGGGAAGAGTACTTTGTCGGCCGTCCTGACAGGTAAGCCGGACTATACCGTCACTTCAGGGAGCATAGAGTTTCTTGGCCGGGATTTGCTTGCTATGAAGCCTGAGGAACGTGCCTGGGCCGGACTTTTCCTTTCGTTCCAGTATCCCATAGAAATCCCTGGAGTCAGCATAACCAATTTTATGAAAGCCGCCATTAACGCCCGCCGCAGGTCTGAAGGACTGGAGGATATGAAGCCCGCCGAATTCTTGAAGTTGCTGAAGCAGAAGATGGCATTTGTGCAGATGAAGGGTGAGTTCGCCAAGAGAGAGGTCAATGTCGGATTCTCCGGGGGAGAAAAGAAACGAAATGAAATCTTCCAGATGGCTATGCTTGACCCCAAACTCGCGATATTGGATGAGACCGACAGCGGACTGGATGTGGATGCTCTCAGAATAGTTGCAGACGGGGTGAATGCCTTGCGCAGTCCCGAGAAATCAGCAATCATCATCACGCATTATCATAAACTCCTCGAATATGTGGTTCCTGATGTCGTTCACGTTTTGAAAGATGGCAGAATCGTGCTGACGGCAGGTCCGGAGCTTGCACTCAGAATAGAGGAGGAAGGATTCGAAAGAATATGAACAAAGTCTATATAGTCGACACGGAGCCCGTCCCGGACAGCTTCATTCTCGGATCCGGAGAGAGCCTGGACATCACCTTGATAGTGCTGCCCGGAGTCAGTGCGGATGTCCGGATGAGCTTCCGTCTGACCGGTCCCGGCACCGATGTGAAGGTCAGGGGCTTGTACCTTTGCTTCGGAGAGGAGAAGGTGTCTTTCGACATCAATCTGCGTCACGAGTCGGGATGCTGTACCTCGCACCAGATGTTCAGGGGCATAGTCGGAGGCTCCGCCCGTACTGATTTCTATGGGCTAATCTACGTCAAACAGGATGCCTTGCACACTGTGGCTTATCAGGAGAATCACAATATTCTCCTGACTGACACTGCTCTGGTTGAGACTAAGCCTCAGCTGGAGATTTATGCCGATGATGTGGAATGTTCACACGGAGCCACTGTCGGCAGGCTGAATGAGGATGAGATGTTCTATATGCGTTCGCGCGGAATCCCCGGAAAGGAAGCCCGTGTGTTGCAGATGATTTCTTTCATCTCGCCTATTCTCAAGCACATCCCGGATGAAGAATTGAAGCAGAAGATATATGACAGTCTATCCGAATGTTAAGCTCAATCTAGGGCTCCACGTCCTCTGTCGGCGCCCCGACGGGTTCCACAATCTTGAGACATTGTTTCTCCCGTATTTCGGGATTCGTGACATGCTGGAGATAACCGAATTGCCGGGCAACGGGGCAGTCAGTTTCGTTCCTTCGACAGCTGTCACTTGGGATAATGATTTGACAGTCAGAGCTTATAATCTTCTTGCCGCAGATTTTGACTTACCATCCGTCGAGATAAGACTCACCAAGAATGCTCCAGTCGGTGCCGGACTCGGCGGAGGCTCTTCAGATGCCGCTTTTTGCTTGAAAGCTCTCAATGAAATGTTTTCCTTGGGCCTTTCCGATCAGGCTCTGGCGGGATATGCATCCCGCTTGGGGAGTGACTGCGCCTTTTTTATATATAACCGTCCGATGCTGGGCACCGGCCGGGGAGAGATATTGACTCCTTTTGATCCGGGTATTGATGATTATCAGATTGATCTTGTAATTCCTGAAGGGGTGTCTGTCAGCACCGCCGAGGCATATGGCGGCATTCGCCCGCGCTATGAGTTTGGTGAAAAGCAGAGTGGAATGTCTCTGGCGGAGATTCTCTCCAGACCTGTCCGACAATGGCGGGATATTCTTGTCAATGATTTCGAGAAGACTGTCTTTGCCGCCCATCCGCATCTGGCCGGATTGAAGGAAGAACTCTATCGCAGGGGGGCCGCATATGCATCGATGTCAGGCTCCGGGTCCGCCCTTTTCGGCTTATTCTCAAAAGTTTGCAAATAAAATATTAATTGCATATCTTTGCGGTCCTTTCTCGGGTAGAAAGGACAGGTAATCATCAACTTTTAAAACAGATTCACAATGGCTGTTAAAATTCGTTTACAGCGCCACGGTAAGAAGAATTT
This sequence comes from Candidatus Cryptobacteroides sp., assembly GCA_045600565.1. Taxonomy (GTDB): domain Bacteria; phylum Bacteroidota; class Bacteroidia; order Bacteroidales; family UBA932; genus Cryptobacteroides. Next base: position 96,066 of record JAZRYB010000057.1, read on the forward strand.
CGCATTCTTCCACATTGTAGTGGCAGACTCACGTTCTCCACGTGACGGTCGTTTCATCGAGCAGCTCGGCTCTTACAATCCCAACACCAACCCTGCGACCATCGTTCTCAATTCAGAACGCGCTCTCGCTTGGCTTAAGGTAGGTGCTGAACCTACACTCACCGCTCGCCGTATTCTCTCTTATGAGGGTGTTCTCCTTCGTCATCACCTCGATGGTGGTATTGCAAAGGGGGCTCTCACTCAGGAGCAGGCTGATGCAAAATGGAATGAGTGGAAGGCTCAGAAGGATGCCAAGGTTGTCGCCAAGAAGGACGGTCTGGTAAAGGAGGCCGCCAAAAAGGCGAAGGACGCTACTGCCGCTGAGGCAAAGGTCAATCAGCTGAGAGCTGAAGCTATCAACAAGAAGAGAGTTGCCGCTGAGCAGGCAGCTGCCGCAAAGGCTGCTGAAGAGGCTGCTGAAGAGGCTGCCGCAACAGAAGAGGCACCTGTTGAAGCATAATATGCTCCAGATTGGTAAGGTGCTGAAATCCAACGGAGTCGATGGCGGCCTGCTAGTCAGTTTCCGCGCGGTCGACCCAGATGAAATCAACATCGAAGAGCCGGTATTCATCTATTTTGATGGATTGCCGGTTCCTTTTTTTATCCAGTCGTTCACTCGCAAGGGTATGGATAAGGCCATAGTCCGCCTCAATGACATCAACAATCTGGAAGACGCAGAGGAAGTGGTGGGACAGGGTGTCTTTATGGATGAGTCCCTGTTTGAGGATGAAGCCGAAGATTTTGATTTCTCCAGTCTGGCAGGTTGGAGCCTGCTGGATTCGGATGATGTTGGAGTGGGTGTGATATCTGATTTCATTGACATCCCGTCCAATCCTTGCATAGAGATTACTATGCCGGAAGGTGTGGCCATTGTCCCGCTCCACGAGGATTTGATTGTCTCTGTGGACGAAAACCGCCGGGAGCTCAAGATGACTATCCCCGACGGCCTGTTGAATATCTAGGACTTATCCCTAAAATACCAGCTCTTTACCTCTGTAGAAGTCCAACAACTTTGTCTGATACAAGTGCTCATATCTTGCCTGAGACAGATTGGATTCAGCTTCCAGATAGCGGTTCTTGGCTTCGTTGAACTCAGTGATGTTAGCCTTGCCGTTTTCATATTTGGCGCTGACAAGAGTGAATGATTCCTGCGCGCTTGCGGCGGCTTCTATGCTTCCTTTCAATTTGCTCTGTGATGCCACGGCATTGAAATATGCCTGCTGAATCTCTTTATAAAGGGTTTTCTTGACATTTTCGAGCTGGAGCTGCTGATTCTTGAAATTGAGTTGCGCGCTTCTCACATCGTTTCTGGTGGAGAATCTGTTGAATATCGGTACGTTGAGGGAAATCCCGATATATTGGCTGAAATTGTTCTTCATCTGCTCTCCGAACGGCTTGTGGTCAAAGCCCGATGAAGTGTAGAAGTTGGAGCCGATTCCGCCACTGAGGGACAGGGAAGGCAGGAATCCTCCCTTGGCCAGTTTGATATTGGTCTCGGCATAATCCAATCTCAATTCTTCTGATTTCACGACTGACTTGACCGCTACAGCTTCGGCATAGATATCTTCCGGATTCATCAGCAGACCCGGCTCCAGATTCTCGGCGTCCGCCTCTACAACATCGAAGCCCTCCGGAGACGGGAGCTCAAGGAGCTGAGTGAGCTCGAGAATGGATAATTTCAAGTTGTTGTCTGCCTGAGTGGCTGTGAGGCGGCTTTGGGCGAGCGTGGCTTTCTGGGCCGCGACTTCCGATTTGGAGGCTTTGCCGTTCGCTGCCATGGCCTCAAGTCTGTCCACTTGCTGCTGGTCGATGAGTATCTGATTGTTGGCTACCCCTAGAATCTCTTTGTTGTAGAGTATCTCGACATAGGCTTGTGCCACGGCCACTCGGATATCATCCTTTGCTTTCTCAAGGTCGGCGGTAGCGGCCGCGAGATTGAGCTTGGATAGAGCTACGCTGTTGTTTATCTGAAATCCTTGGAATACCGGTATGTCGGCTCCCAGCGAAAAGGACGTGCTTGTCGTGTTGGTGTTGGCGTAAGTGTTGTCAGCGGTGAGACCTCTACCGAACGAGAAGTTCTGGGAGCTGTTGGCGCTTACCCCAGGGAGCCGTCGCCCTTGAGCCGTATTGAGCTCGAGGTCCCGTTGCTCGACGTTGATTTCACTTTGTTGAACGGAAATGTTGTGGTCCAATGCATACTGGATACAATCCTTGAGGGACCACGGCCCTCCTGCCATTACGAGCAGGGTAAGAAACAGTCCTTTCATTGTCAATCCTCCTTGATTATTTTGTTGCCGCGAACCTTGTCTCCCGATTTGAGGCCGCTCTTGATTTCGATGTTGATGCCATCGCTCAAGCCTGTGACGACTTCAGTCTTTTCATAGCCGTCCTGAGTGACAAGATAGACATATGTCTTGTCATTGTCAAATTCGAGAGCGCTCTCCTGGACTGAAAGTACCTGCTCGACTTGCTGAAGAACCACCTCTGCATTTGCACTATATCCGGAACGAATCATATTGCCGTCCTCAGGGACACTGACCGCAGCCTTGATTTCGAACTGATTGGCTCCGTTGTTTTCGACAGCCTTCGGGGAGATGTATTCCAGCGTAGCGTCGAAACTGAAATTCTGCAGGGCTCCGATAGTGATCTTCACGGACATCCCCTCGACAAGATTCCCTACTTCTGTCTCATCGACCTGACCGTCGAAAATAAGGTCTGACATATTGGCCACTGTGGCTACTGTGGTACCGTCATTCATAGTGTTCGCCTGAATGACGGAGTTGCCCACCTTGACCGGGATATCGAGGATAAGACCGGTGATGGTCGAACGAACAAGAGTGGAACTCGATGTGGCATTCGCAGAAGACACACCGTCACGTATGACTTCGAGCGCATCTTGCGCACCCTTTCTCTCCTCTTCTGCCTGACTGAGCTGCTGGGCTACCTGGTCGAACTCCTCGGCGCTTACCAGCTGCTTGTCATACAGATCTTTCTCCCTGTTGTAATTGACACGGGCCTGCTCCAGATTGATGTCTGCGAGGCGTACACGACTTTGCGCCGAGCTCAGGGATGACATATCCGGGATGACTTTGAGCTTGGCAATCACTTCATTTTCTGCGACTGACTCTCCGGCCTCCTTGTAGAGCTCCGCAATGATTCCGTTGATTTGAGGCTTGACATTCACCTCGTTGCGCGGCTCGATCTTCCCGGTGACCACCGAGGTCTTGGCGATGTCACGAGTGACAGCTTCAATCTCTTCATATTCAACCTTTTCCGGTCTTGATTTTCTGAAAAGAAAGACAAAGGTACCGATGAAGATTGCAACAATGACCGCTAACACTAAATATTTTCCAATCTTTTTCATATATGTTGATTTTTTATTCATCTCTCATAGCATCGACAGGCTTGATTGCCATAGCTCTGTATGACGGGGCAAGTCCTGCGAGAATTCCCAGCACAGCAAGCAGCAGAAGTGCACATATGGCGCCCCAGAATCCTATCTGGAAGGTGGTGCCGTCCGTGGATAATTTTTCTATCACATCAAGGACAAACACCGTGAAGACTATGCTCAGCATACCCGCCAGGGTCGTCAATGTGACACTCTCCAGCATTATCTGAGACAGGATGTCTTTAGGGCAGGCGCCTATGGCTCTTCTGATACCTATTTCCGTAGTCCTTTCCTTGACTGTGACCAGCATAATATTGCTGACTCCGATGGCACCCGCGAGGATGGTCCCGAGTCCGACAAGCCATATCAGGAGATTCAGCCCGGTGAAAAGCGTATCCACCATATTGAAGAGCTGTTCGGTGTCAATCAGCATTATGGAAGAGGTGTCTTCCGGGTCCACAAAGTGCGCGGGACCGATGACTTCCCTGATTCTGTCGGTCAATGTGGACATCTTGACTCCCTCCTTTCCCGTGATGCAGATCAGGTCCACGTTTTTGCCGCGCTGGTAAATCTTCTGGGCGACAGGGAACGGTATGCAGATACATTGGTCAGCGCTTCCGTTTATGCTGATGTTGCCCGATGAGACATCGACCCCTATCACTTGATAATAGATGGACCCTACTTTGATGTATTGCCCGCAGGGGTCACCGCCTTCCGGGAATAAGGCTTCATAGACGCTTTTCCCTATCATACAGACTTTCCTCTCCTGCAGGATATCAGTTCTGTTGAGGGCTCTGCCGTATTTGAGCGTAGGCTCTTCTATTGCAGAGTGATCGGAATCGACCCCCTTGAGCACGGTGTCTTCATATTTGTGCTCTTCCTTGGTGGCCACATCTCCCCAGACACTCACAGTCGGAGAAATCACTTCCAACTCGGGGACCATCAGACGCAACCTCTCGATATCATCCAGATTCAACTGCCACCACCTGCCTTCTTTGAAGCCCTTGTATGGCTTTGTCGTCTTTTCCGTAAATATGATTGAGGTGTTTGTCGCGAAACCTTCGAAATTGGCGGCCATCTTCTGCTTGAATCCCTTGCCCCCACCGAGCATGAACAGAAGCATAAACAAGCCCCAGAACACACCGAAGCCCGTCAGCAGGCTTCTGCTTTTGTTCCTTGTCAGGGTGTCTGATATCTCCTTGAATGTATCTAAATCGAATCTCATTGTCAATCTGCACGAAGTGCTTCTATAGGTCGAACTTGCGCCGCTTTTCTCGCCGGAATCAGCCCTGCGATGGTCCCGGCTATGATGAGGAGCAGGGTAGCTTCCAAAGCCACATCCAGACCTACGGTCGGATCGACCAGCCCTGAGAAACTCTCTCCCATCACTTCAATCTTGTCCTTGCTCATTATCGAATTTACAATCTCACAGGTCAGCATCCCTATCGACATCCCGATGTAGCCGAAGAATGCGGTGATTGTGACGCTCTCGGCGATAATCAGTTTGATGAGGGCCCACGGTCTGGCTCCGATGGCTTTCCGTACTCCGAATTCGTGGGTTCTCTCCTTGACCGTGATGAGCATGATGTTGCTTACTCCTACGATGCCGCTCAAGAGCGTGAAGATGCCGATAATCCACAATCCGATATTGAGAAGATCCATTCCGGATTCCATCATCATATTGGTTCTGAAACGGTTGCGTATTCGTATGGCGGACACGTCATCAGGTGCGGCCCTGTGCGACGTATTTAATACTGCTCTGTATTTGTTTTCGAATTCTTCGTTTTCTGTTTCGGTCTTGAGACCATGAAAGGAGAACAATATGTTGTCGATGAATTTTCCTTTGTTGTAAACGTATTTTAGGGTGGTATAGGGGATGAAGGACTCAGAGCCCATAAACGAACTGTCCACCTTCCAGACACCTACAATGAGGAAATTTACATTCCCCGCCTTCAGACGTTTCCCGACCACAGAGGCATAATCCTTTCCTCCGTCCAGCAGATTCTCGGCATCGCGCGATGAAATGACTATCACTTTTTTGCTCTCGGCCAAGTCATTGTCATTCACGAATCTGCCGGCAAGTATCTTCACTTTCTCCATTTCCATATATGCGGGATAGATGCCTATTAGTGAGGTGGAGAAGAACCTTTTCCCCAGTGAAAGGGATTCTCCGGATTTGACCAGATAAGGAGCCACATCATCAATGATGTCCGAGAACAATTCGCTGGATGTGATCTGCACGTCTTTGTCCTCCAACTGGATACGTCTCCATTCCTCGAGTCCGTCATATGGTTTCGAGGTCCACCCGCCCCGGATTTCCATCGTGTTGGCAGAGATCTCTCCCATATTGGCCGAGGTGGAATTGCGCAGTCCGTTGCCCAGGCCGAGGAGCACGATGAGCATAAAAATGCCCCAGGACACGGCAAAGCCGGTGAGACTTGTGCGCACCTTGTTCCTCCTGATGGACTCAATGACTTCTTTGAAAAGATCTCTCATAGCGTTCAATCATTGACAATCAGCCCGTCGCGAAGGTGTATCCTTCTATCTGTCTCTTCAGCTATGTTGTGGTCGTGGGTGACGATGACCATAGTGACATTCTCTTCGCGGTTGAGTTGCTTGAGGAGCATCATCACCTCTCTGGATGTGATGGAGTCAAGGGCTCCCGTAGGCTCATCTGCAAGGATGATCTGAGGCTTGGTGATGAGAGCCCGCGCTATTGCGACTCTCTGCTTCTGGCCTCCGGACATCTCATTCGGATAATGGCCCGCCCAGTCTGCCAGCCCCAGTCTGTCCAGGTAGCTCATCGCCATATCGTGACGTTTTCTGCGGCTGACTCCCTGATAGAAGAGCGGCAGCTCGACATTCTCGACGGCCGTCTTGAAGCCGATGAGATTGAAAGATTGGAAAATGAATCCTATCATCCTGTTCCGGTAGTCTGCACCTTCCCTCTCCGTGAGGTTTTTGATGAGGCGGTCATTCAGGTAATATTCCCCGGTGTCATAATTGTCCAATATCCCCAAAATGTTCAGAAGTGTGGACTTCCCGGAACCGGAAGCGCCCATTATCGAGACAAATTCCCCTTTATCTATATGTATGTTGATGCCCTTGAGGACGTGAAGAGGCTGCCCGTTGTTATAGGTTTTGTGTATATCCCTGAGTTCAATCATTGTTTTTGATGAAGGTTTATAGGTGTACTACAATACTAACACACTGCAAAGGTACGATTATTTATTATTTCTCCAAACAATTTGTAAAAAAAATCACTAAAAATAGGGATTGCGACCTTTGTGGCAACTATTTACCTTTGCATCACTGCAAAGTATATTCCATTTTTGAGGACAATGAGTACTATGACAATAAAGGATTTAGGTGTCGGTCAATCCGCGATGGTGCGGCAGGTCGGAGGGGAGGGCACTCTGCGGCAGCATTTTCTGGATATGGGACTGACACCGGGGGTGGAAGTGCGCAAGCTCAAAGTGGCGCCGATGGGGGATCCGGTCGAACTGATGTTGAGAGGATATTCCCTCACCCTGCGTCAGGCGGAGGCGGATCAGATTACTGTGGAGCCGCTACCCGATGCGCGGCAGAAGCCAATCAGCCTTTCGGCAGATCAGCCTTTCGGCTATAATCTTTCCCTTCACGAAGACAATTCCCATCCGGGTATAGGAGAAAGCGGAAAATATCACGACAGGACAAGTGAGAACCCTCTTCCGAAGGGCACTGTCCTCAGATTTGCCCTCGTGGGCCAGCATAATTGCGGGAAGACAGCCCTCTTCAACCAGCTGACAGGCTCCAATCAGCACGTCGGCAATTTCCCCGGAGTCACTGTTGACCGTAAGGATGGAGAGATAAGGCGGTATCGCGACACTTTGGTGACAGACCTTCCCGGGATTTATTCGCTCTCGGCCTATACGGAGAAGGAGTTGGTGACTCGCAAGTATATCTTGGAGGATACCCCCAACGCCATAATCAACGTTGTGGATGCCAACAATATCGAGCGTCACTTGTACCTGACTGTGCAATTGATGGAATTGGAGGTGCCTATGGTGCTTGCCGTCAATATGATGGATGAGCTCCGCGGAAATGGGGGGACAGTGCGTATCAATGAGATGGAACGGGAGTTGGGCATTCCTGTGGTGCCTGTTTCCGCATCAAGGGGAGAAGGTATCGAGGAATTGATAGAACACGCTGTCCATATTGCGAAATATCAGGAAAGGCCGATGCGTCAGGACTTCTGCAGCAAGGAAGATTTCGGCGGAGCTGTACACAGGTGCCTTCACGGGATAATGCATATCGTTGAGGACCACGCCAATGCTATAGGTGTCCCGACCCGCTTCGCGGCCGGCAGGCTTGTGGAAGGCGACCAGGATGTCTTGTCCTCTCTGGCTCTGGATGTCAACGAGCAAGAGACACTGGAGCATATCATTACCGAGATGGAACGAGAGACAGGAATGGATCGTCACGAAGCTATGGCTGATATGCGATACACCTTTATTCGGAGACTATGCAAGAATACCGTTGTGAGACCGGGGGAGAGCCGGGAGCACATCATAAGCAATAAAATAGATGAGGTTCTTACCGGGCGTTGGACAGCCGTGCCGGTATTTTTCGCTGTTCTCGGATTGATATTCTGGCTGACCTTTGATGTCATCGGAGGGCGGCTCCAGAGCTTGCTTGCAATGGGGATAGATGCTCTGTCAGACCTGATCTCAATTGCATTTGAGAGATGGGACGTGAGCGGGGCTGTCAGTTCTCTTGTCATTGATGCGATAATCGGGGGAGTCGGCATTGTTGTCAGTTTTGTTCCGATAATTGTAGTGCTGTTCTTTTTCCTCTCAATGCTTGAAGACAGCGGATATATGGCACGTGTAGCCTTTGTGTCAGACAAACTGCTCCGTCGCGTCGGCCTGTCCGGACTCAGTGTCGTGCCGATGCTGATTGGGTTCGGATGCTCGGTTCCGGGGGTTATGGCCACCAGGACATTGCCGTCCGCGAATGACAGGAGGAGGACCATTCTGCTTATCCCGTTTATGAGCTGTTCTGCCAAGATAGCTGTATATGGCTTTCTTTCAAATGCGTTTTTTCCCGGCAGGGCGGCTCTTGTGATGATATTGCTGTATCTTCTGGGCATTCTGTTCGGGATACTGTGTGCACTTGTCGGCAAGCATATCAATTCGAGAGTGGCACCGACGCCTTTCGTGATGGAACTGCCGACATACAGGCTCCCAATGATAAAAAATGTCGGACACCTTCTTTGGGAGAAGACCAGAGATTTTCTTCAGACCGCTTTCACCGTTATTTTTGTCGCTACAATAATAATATGGTTCCTCCAGTCATTCGACTTCAGCTTCAACCTTGTGGAAAAAAGTGGTGACAGCATATTGGCTTGGTTCGCCGGCCTGATAGCTCCGCTGTTCAATCCGCTTGGCCTCGGTGACTGGCGGATTGTGACATCGTTGATTTCAGGTTTCCTCGCCAAGGAGAGCATCGTCTCGACTATGGAAGTGCTTGGGGCAGTGAGTGCAGTCACCTCTGTCACTGCGGTGCCGCTTCTTATTTTCAGCCTGCTCTATACTCCTTGCGTGGCTACGATTGCATCCGTCAAGAGGGAGTTGGGAGTCAGGTGGGCAATGTCAGTGGTGGTTTTCCAGTGTGTCTTGGCCTGGTTTTGTGCTTGGATAGGATATTTGATAGCTCTCCTATGAATATTGTCTCCGTCATAATACTTATTGTCGTGTCGCTCTTATTCGTGGCAGCGCTGATAGTCATTGCAAGGCGAAGAAATAAGAAGAATGCCCGACTTTGTCAGCATTGTGTACTTTCAGATATTTGCGGAAGGGAGACCGACAAAAAAAGAGTGACTGAAGATTTTCAATCACTCTTTTCGTGCGGCAGGAGAGACTCGAACTCTCACAGGCCAACGCCCACTACCCCCTCAAAGTAGCGTGTCTACCATTTCACCACTGCCGCAGAAGTAGACCTTGTCTGTCTTTGGGACTGCAAAAATACTTATAAATATTGAAAGTGCAAATTTTTTTGGGAAATTTCAGAAAACTCATATCCTGACTGTAGAGTGAAAAAGGAAAATTCAAAAAAACCAATAAATATGTATACTTCAAAGGGCGGGCGAAGTCCCTCAACTGATATGGACAAGCCGTCAGGGGTTTCGAAAGTGATGTTAGTTTACATACAAATTACTTTAAGTCATCTTCTCCTGTACGGCCATCTTCCGGCATTGAGAATTCGCATCCGCAATAGAGCTGGTTGTAGAAATTCCTCTCCTTTATGATCTGGTTGCGGCGCTCCTGAAGACCGCCTTTGCGCCAGTTCTTGTCCCACCAGTCCACTTCGGGGAAGCTCCAGCAAGCTTCGCGGCCGGCAGTATTGATCTGTTCAAGGCTTTTCCACCGTGAGGATGCAAGTGTTGTCGTCAGCGTGTCGAAACCGTTTTTACTTGCATATTCAGCGGCACGCTGCAGCCTGTATCTGAAACATTTGAGACATCTTCCGCCACGTTCCGGCTCATCTTCAAGCCCTTTTGCGACAGCTTCTTTCCATGCTTCGTGGTCATAATCGTCGTCAATCATCTCCAGACCGTTCTCGGCGGCATAACGTCGGCATTCACTGCGCCTGTGTTCATATTCCTTTCTGGGGTATATGTTGGAGTTGGAATAGAATATGACCGGACGTATGCCGTTTTGGAGCATCCATTCGATGATGGCTGAGGAACAAGGCGCACAACAGGTATGCAGGAGGACTTTATTCAATTGCATTGATGTCTATGAGGTTGTTGAGGATGGCGTATGCCGTCAGACCGGGCACGGTCTTTATGCCGGTCTTGCTTGTGATGTTCTTGCGGTGGGAGATGACGGTATGTACGGAAATGTTGTGCTCTTCCGCGATTTCCTTGTTGATCTTGCCTTGGGCGACACTGACCAGTATCTCTTTCTCCCTGTCGGAGAGAAGGTTGGCGGTCTTGTGGCTGTGAGTTTCCGTTACAGTGGTCTGCCCTGTGTTTCCGGCTGCGCGTGCGAGAGGTATCAGAATGTCATCTTCGATGGATGTGTGGCACATCAGATCCTTCTCAATGTATGCAAGAAAGTCTAGAAGTACGTTGTGCTTGTCATTGTCGCATTCCGGAGGCATTGATTTCAGAACAAGATTGTGCAGGTCGCTGAGCTTCTCCTGAATGTTGCAGTGCTCCTGGGCTGAATCCTCCAGACGGACGTCTTCTTCCCCTGCGATGAGCTTCTCAACATACGGGAAAAGGATTTCTTCTTCAAACAGGAAATGCTTCTTCATTTCTTCCTTGAATCCGGAGAGGAATTGTTGGAAAATATCTCTGGACCGTCTGGTACACGGTTCCAGCAATTCTGAGAAATCATTCTCCAATTTTACAAGAGCGGTGTCCTTGTAATATATATGAGATTGTTTGAGGTATTCCACAAGCAACCCGGGCAGATCTGCCCGGACTGTCGTGTTACCTGATGTCATATTGTCTGGCCTTTTCATCAATTGTCCTTATATGAGAAGTCTCTTGGCGCAGGAACACCCGGAAGAGGTTTTCTGTCCTTGAGTTTCTCGAGAAGAACCTCAATGGCTTTGTCCAGCTGCTGGTCGATGCCGGCTTGCTCCTTTATCGGATCGTTATCAATCTCGATGTCAGGGTCCACGCCGTGATTCTCCACTATCCATTCTCCGGTTCTGGCGTCATAGTTGGTGAAGAACGGAACGCGGATATCGGTGCCGTCCATATATGGGAGCGAGCCGCTGATACCCACGATACCGCCCCAGGTGCGAGTGCCGATGATCTCTCCGAGACCTACGGCCTTGAATCTCCAAGGGAAGAGATCTCCGTCTGATGCTGAATATTTATTTATGAGACATACCTTAGGGCCATAGAAAGTGCCTTCCGGTACTTTGCTTACCCTGTCCGAACCTCTGCTCATAGTCATATTGTACGGCTCGCGGAGAAGCCTCTCGAGAATCATAGGCGATACGTTTCCGCCTCCGTTTGCGCGATCATCGATGATGAGGGCCTCCTTGTCAAGCTGAGGGTAATAGTAGCGCGCGAATTCGTTGAGGCCTTCCGCACTCATATCCGGGATGTAAATGTATCCGATCCGTCCGTTGGAAGCTTTCTCGACTTTCTCTATGTTTCCAATCACCCATTCATAATGATAGAGAGGGTCCTCGTCTGCAGTCGGTTTGACAATGACTTTGCGGGCACCGTTTTCTGAAGCCTTGCTGTTGATCAGAAGTTCGGTCAAGACACCGGCCTTGCCTGTCAGCAGCGAGTAGATATTGTCTGTCGTGTTTGTCGGAGTGCCGTCTATGGCTATGATGTATTCTCCTTCCTTGACGCCCAATCCCGGCTCCGCGAGAGGGCCTCTGAGCAATTCGCTGTAATTGGCGCCCTTGAGGATATGGTCAATCTTGTAGAATCCGCTCCTGTCCCGGCTGATTCCGGCTCCCAGAAGGCCCATATCGATGCGTTTTGCCTTCTGGTACCTTCCCGGGGATACATAAGCGTGCCCGGATGTGAGCTCTCCTATCATCTCTCCGATGACGTAGTTGAGGTCGAGCCTGCATTTGACATAAGGAAGAAGGACTTCGTATTTCCTTTTCATAGCAGCCCAGTCGATACCGTGCATGTTTTCGAGATAATATCCGTCTCTGAACGCTCTCCAAGTCTCATCGAAGATTTGTGCCCATTCCTGAGCATAATCGACATCCGCAGTCATATTTGAGAAATCGACGCCCTTCTCAGCCTTTGTCTTTCCCTTAGGGATGGCTGCGACATAGGTGAGACCTCTCTCCGTGAGGAGGGCCTTGTCTCCGACAACGGTCATCTGGACATTCCCTATTTCGGTCGTCTCTTGTGTGCTTAGGTCAATGGTGGAGAGCCCGCTTCTTGAGGAGTACCAGAGTGTCTTGCCGTCGCAATAGTCCGGGCGGAAGAATCCGCTGCTGACTGGAAGCTTGACTATGCGCCCGGCCAGGTCTTCGGCATCAACGACTACATCCGCAGCGGCTGTCTTGTCCTCCTTATTGTCTGTTTTCTCCGCCTCATTGCCGTCTTTCGGGAGGAGAGGGGAAGGAGTGTCTTTTGAGAGCATGGCGATATAGAGGGCGCCCATATTGCTGTAGGAGTAGTTCCACTCAATCTGGCTGTATGTAGGATTGAAATCTCTCTCTGCGTTGAATATCAAATATTTACCGTCTTGACTGAATATTGGGGAGCTCGCATTGTACCATTTTTCGGTGACTTGTATTTCCTTGTGAGTGGCCAAATTGTAGACATAGACCACGTTCATCTCATTGGCGGCCGGTTTGGTGTATGTGATCCATTTGCTGTCTGCAGAGAATGAGACTCTGTACAACTCCTCTGCAGGGTTTGTCATAAGCACCGTCCTGGCTCCGTCAGGGATGCTGAGGCTTACAAGCCTGTTCTTCCGGTCGGTGTAGAGGAGCGTCTTGGAGTCCGGAGACCAGAAAAGACTGCGGATATATGTGTCGTTGTCTTTGGTCAGCTGTACGGGCTCAGTCTTTTCGACGTCCTGAAGATAGACTTCGGTCTCGCCTGTACGGTCTGAGATATAGGCGATATGTTTGCCGTCAGGGCTGAAACTTGCCCCTCTTTCGTTGGCTCCCGGCGTGCGGGTGATGTTTCTTGTCACACCGGGTGTTACGGGGACGGAGAAGACTTCGCCTCTGGCTGTTACGACAATGCGGTCTCCCTTCGAGGAAATGCTGCGGGCTGTGATATTCGAAGATACATTCAGTTTCTCGTTGCGTGCATATACTCCTTCCGCGTCCAGAGTGATGTCAATTTTCCTGCTCTGCTTGGTGACCGGGTCGAGGGAATAGAGGTAGCCTCCGTTCTCATAAACTATGAGCTTGCCGTCTGTGCTCGGGAACTTTACGTCATATTCCTTGTAGTCAGTGACTTTTGCGGTCTTTCCTGTCTTCGTGTCATATACGAAGATGTTCATCCAGTGATCACGGTCGGAGATGAAATAAATCTCGTCCCCTATCCACATAGGCATAATGTCCTGTGCAGGATTCTCTGTGATGTTCCTCACGGATTTGCCGTCGTATATCCAGATGTCGTCAGCCTGACCGCCCTTGTAATATTTCCAGGTGCGGAATTCGCGGAACGTGCGGTTGTATGCGAGTTTCTTCCCATCAGGACTGTAGCAGCAGAATCCGCCTTCGGGGAGAGGTACCTGCTCGCTCATGCCACCGTCTGCGGAAATGGTCCACAGCTTTCCTTCGAATCCGCTTCCGATGCGGTTGCGGTATATTATGGCCTTTCCGTCAGGCTTCCATCCCATCACGATATTGTTCGGGCCCATCCTGTCGCCTATATCATCGCGTGCGTTGGTGGATGTGTAGGTGAGTCTCACCGGAGTCCCGCCTTGGACCGGTATGGAATAGACTTCCGTATTCCCGTCATATTGGCCGGTGAATGCGATTGTGTTGCCGTCGGGAGAGAATTTGGCGAACATCTCATATCCGACGTGAGAGGTCAGTCGGACCGCCGTTCCTCCTGCGAGTGGCGCTTTGTAGAGGTCTCCGGCATAAGAAAAGACTACGTCCGTGCCGTTAGTTGAAGGAAATCGTAGAAGCCTTCCTTCATCTGCTTTTGCGGCCATTGCGCCGACTGTCAGCAGTACTGCGCAAAATAAAAACCCTTTTTGCTTCATATGTCTGTTTTTGATCGTTGTCAATTCAATCCGAAAGATAGTAAAAATTGCTAAATTCGCATTGAAAAATCAATGGGAACATGGCAACGGAAATAGAAAGGAAATTTCTCGTCGAAGGGGATTTCCGCAAGCAGGAGAGTCATTCTTACAGGATTATCCAGGGCTATTTGTGCCCTCTGAGCGGCCGGACAGTCAGAGTGCGTAGGCGTGATGATCGGGGTTTCATTACCGTCAAGGGACCGTCACTGGACGGAGGACTCAGCCGTTTCGAGTGGGAGAAAGAGATCACCCTGGATGACGTGCAGCAGCTTATGCCTCTGTGTGACAATGTTATAGACAAGACAAGGCATATTGTACCGTTCGAAGGTCACATTTTTGAGGTGGATGAATTCTATGGGGACAATGAAGGACTTGTTGTCGCTGAAGTGGAGTTGCAGTCTGCTGATGAGGAGTTCCTCATACCTGACTGGCTTGGAAGGGAAGTGACAGGGGACAAGAGATACTATAATTCGCAACTGACCTTGAATCCGTATAAAAATTGGAATCGTTAATTTTCTAAAATTCCCTTTTTTTTATATCTTTGAATGATTTTGCATTTATTTATGAGAAAAACCACATTTATCAGAGCGGCTGTATTGCCGCTTCTTCTTGCATTCTGTACTACAAATCTTTCCGCGCAGACCGAGGTGATGGCCTGGAGCAATATCACAGGTGTCAGAGTTGACGGAGAGCTCATTGATTTTGAATCTTCAATCCGTGTCGGTACTATCGGCGGCAATATGCTTGCGACCGCCAAGGAGCGTCAGGACACTCCGAAGTATCATCGTGACGGTGCCACCCAGCAAGTCATCACTCCGCTGCTTAAAGGCCTTGTTTTCGAGCAGAATGTCACGGATATTAGTCGCGGGCACGTCAGCATCTCCATTGATGCCAAGTCGGACACCACGCTCAACCTGCCGTCCTATTTTTGCCTGACTTTCACGCCTGACCATTATAAAGATGCAGTAGTCAGAATCGCGCCGAATTCAAAGAGCGCTTCCGTTGTCTGTGCGACCAGAAACGTAAGCCTCTCTTGGAACAAATCGGCCAAGGCGTCTGTCCATTATGAAGAGAACGGGGATGCCCAGTTATATATCCGTCTGGCACCTTCCCAGAAAAAGGGATCGAAGTACGCGATGAAGTTCGATCTGGTAGTTGACGGAGTTGTGGACAATTCCGATGCCAACATCAGAGTTGATGCCTCACATCCCGGAAATCTGTTCGCCGGCTTCGGAGGTAATTTCCGTATCCAGAATCCGGGCACTGACCCTTTGGTCATAGACTATTGCCTTGATGATATGAGGGTGGCGTTCGGTCGCGTGGAGATGCCTTGGAGATATTGGGATGAGAATGAAAATGTCAATCCTCTCGAATATTTTGAGACACACGAGCTCCCGATTCAGATTGTCCGTGCGGCGGAGATGGCCCGCAGGCTCAAGGAAATAGGTATGCCTCTGGTAGTCAGTTGCTGGTTCCCTCCGGCTTGGACAAGCGTCAGGACTACCCGCAGTGACGGCTCCAGCGTAGCATATAGTCTCAGATCTGAGAAGAAGGAACGTATTTTCCGCTCTCTGGCAAGTTATCTTATCTTTTTGAAGAATCGTTACGGAGTAGAAGCAGACTATTTCTCTTTCAATGAGTCAGACCTGGGCATAGATGTCGTCCACACTCCTGAGGAGCATTGCACATTCATCAAGGAGTTCGGCAAGTATCTCGCCGACAACGGTCTGAAGACCCTGATGCTTCTGGGTGACAATTCAGATGCCAATACTTTCGATTTCATTCTCCCCGCGCTTAATGACCCGCAGGCACGCCGCTATATCGGAGCTGTCTCATTCCATTCCTGGAGAGGTTGCGACGATGCCACCCTGCGCAAATGGGCCGATGCCGCAAGGCAGATTAATGCGCCTCTGCTTGTAGCCGAAGGCAGTACGGATGCCGCCGCACACAGGTATCCCGAGATTTTCAATGAGTCCACTTTTGCGCTTTACGAGATAAATCTCTATACACGAATCTGCTCTATTACCCAGCCGCTTTCCATTCTTCAGTGGCAGTTGACGGCCGATTATTCTCCATTCTTGGGTATGGGCATATTCAAGACTGAGGGACCTCTGCGTCCGACACAGCGGTACTGGAATCTCAAGCAACTCTCCCTGACCCCTGCGGATGCATTCTCCCTTCCGTTCGAGAATGACAATTCCAATGTCAATCCGGCCGCTTTCGGAAATATCGCCAGAGGCGAATATGCCGTGCATATGGTCAACAACGGTGCGGCCCGCAAAGCCAATCTGAGCGGATTCCCGGCATCTGTGAAGAAAGTCAAGGTATATACCACCAACACGGTGGACTGTATGGCCGAGACCGAGGCAGATGTCATTGACGGTAAGGTAAGCGTAAATCTTCCGCCAATCAGTTATGTGACAGTAATTTCCAAATAACCAAATAATAGACACGATGAAAAAATTAATTTTGACCGTTATGTTGATTTGCACCTGTGCATTCGCATTCGCTCAGGATTGGCAACTTTCCGACCCGCAGGCGACTCCACAGGCTAAGCAGCTTTATCAGAGACTGCAGAAACTTCAGAAGAAAGGTATTATGTTCGGCCATCAGGATGACCTTATCACTGGAAGCACCTGGCGTGCCGAAAAAGGTCGTTCAGACACAAAGGAGGCTGTGGGTGATTTCCCTGCAGTTGCAGGCTTTGAGCTTGGCGAAATCGAGCTTGGCGGCAAGCATAGCCTTGACTCCAATTTCTTTGCTGATATTGCTGACCGCGCAAAGTGGTTCTACGAGCAGGACGGTGTCATCACTGTCAGCTGGCACTGTGTAAATCCTATTTCTTCACAGTGGCCGGGCGTCAAGCAGCCTAACGGCGCCGGCTCGGCCTGGGAAGTGGCTTTCCTTTCTGCAAACGGTGATAACGCTGTCAGAAGCGTTCTCCCGGGAGGGTGCAACCACGCTATGTTCAACAGCTGGCTTGACAGGGTTGCCGCTTTCTTCCTTACCTGGAAGGATGCGCAGGGCAATCTGATTCCTTTCCTTTTCCGCCCTTATCATGAGCATTCAGGAAGCTTCTTCTGGTGGGGAAGGACACGCTGCTATGATGAGGAATATGCAGAACTTTACAGATATACAGTGGATTACCTTCGTGGGAAGGGCCTTCACAACATTATCTATATGTATAATACCGACAAGGTCTATTCAGACGAGGAGTATCTCGCTGGTTATCCCGGTGACGGATATTGCGACTATCTTTCACTCGACTGGTACGGATCAGGTGAAGAATTCAACAAGAATATCGATGAGGCTCTTGCACACATCACGGCTATTGCCAACAGTAAGCAAAAGCTCTTCGCTCTCAGCGAGTGCGGCCCTATCAGTGAGGATCTTCAGAAAATTCTTGCAAAGTATGAGTCGTCTTATGTCCTGATATGGCGCAACGCTCCCGTCAAGCGTCGTCCGGGTGTTGCTCCGAGACCTCAGGTCGGCCCAACTCAGGCAGATCTTCTCAAGATTATGAAGAAGAACAGCAAATATCTCTTCCTCAAGGATATCCAAAAAATCAAATAGATATGAAAAAAAGTTTAATCCTGATTTCCGTTGCTGTGGCATTCGTGCTGGCCGGATGCGGAACGTCATCTGTGCCGCAGGGTGATTATACACGCGGAATCGGAGTCTATCCGGGTGATCCGGATGAGACTTTCGCTCCACAGCTCACGGCTGGCAGCGAATATGGCAACATTGCCGCTTTCAAGGCCGCGTATCATTCTTCAAGTTATGATTATAACCTCACGGCTCAGCTTGCTACCGACGGTGTGATCACAACCAATCCTTCCCCTTACATCTCCGTCTCCACCAAGGCCGGCACTTTGGCAAAGCGTGAGAGGGAGTGGATATTCGATGATAAATCAAATTCCGGCTATACAGTAAAGGGTACTGAGATGTTCCTTCGTCTCGATATGGCAAATATGACTGTCCCTGCGGATCAGCAGGAGCTTGTAGGTGCTGTCACTATCAATAAAGAGGCTCCGAGGGGTTACAAGGTTGAGCTCCTCGCCTCCAATGACGGGAAGAACTGGGATTCTCTCGGAGAGGTCAAGGGTGCTGATTTTATTGGCACAGGCGCGGCTCCACGTATGAGATTTTCTTCTCCTGCCTACAACAATCCTTCCCCTGTGACATTCCTTTATGAGTATGTGCCTAAGGAGGATAAGGGTACTTCGGCAATGGCCAATATGTTCAATATGGCGGCTCCTGCATCGAATATCGAAAGCAGACAGTTTGACATCAAATTCAATGTGCCTGCTGATAAGACATACGCACATTATATGTTTGCATTCGATGTCCCTGCCGCTCAGAGCTATACTTTCTATACCTGGGATTTCCTCAAGGGAGGCGAGCAGAACTTCGTGACACCGTCTTTGCGCTTCAACAGTACGTGGAAGAGTGCCGACGCCGGCGAGCAGTGGATATATGTCGATTTCGGCGCAAAGGCCAAATATGACAAAGTTGTTCTCAATTGGGTCAACAAGGCTGTCGCCGGATCGATCCAGTCTTCAGATGATGCCAAGACCTGGAAGACCATTGCAGCTCTTCCTGGCGGATCAGACAAGATTGACGAGATCGCTGCAAAGGGTTCAAGCCGTTACCTCAGAGTGCTTGCAACAGAGTCTGAGAACGGTGAGGCTTATGAACTCTCCGAGCTTCAGGTATTCGGAAAAGGCGGCTTGAAGCCGACCCCGAAGGCAGCTCCTGCAGCAACATCCACAAAGCAGTACATCTCAGGCGGTAACTGGAAACTTCAGAGAGCCAATTTCGTCAAGGCCAGCGGTGCCGAACTTTCTAAGGCCGGCTTCGATGACAGTGCTTGGCAGGTCGCCACTGTTCCTGGAACAGTTCTCGCTTCATTCATCAATAACGGTGCAGTTCCGGATCCTAACGTGGCTGACAATCAGCTGATGGTATCAGAGTCATACTTCGCTTCAGATTTCTGGTATCGTGACGAGTTCGAGGTAAACAACCCGGCAGAGTTTACCTTCCTCAATTTCGACGGTGTCAACTGGAAGGCAGAGGTTTACCTCAACGGAAACAATCTCGGACTTATCGAAGGTGCATTCACAAGAGGCAAATTCGATGTCAGCAAGTATGTGGTTCAGGGTACCAATGCTCTTGCAGTGCGTATCATCAAAAACGCCCATATGGGTTCCATCAAGGAGCAGGACGAGAACAGCGCCGATATGAACGGAGGCTCACCTGGTGCCGATAACCCTACATTCCACGCTACTATCGGTTGGGATTGGATCCCTACCATCCGAGGCAGGTCTATCGGTATCTGGAACGATATTTATCTTACATTCAACGGAGCTGTCACTGTTGAGGATCCGTTCATCCGTGCAGAACTTCCTCTTCCTGATACTACATCGGCAAATCTCTTCGTAGAGGTAACCCTCAAGAACCATAAGGCAGAAGCAGTCAGCGGAACATTGAAGGGTGTTTACGGCAATGCTGCCACCTTCGAGGCTCCTGTTGATCTCGGTCCTGGCGAGGAGAAACTTGTCAAACTTGATGCAAACACCACCCCTCAGCTCCACCTTGTAAATCCTAAGCTCTGGTGGCCTAAGGGATATGGCGAGCAGAATCTCTATGACGTACAGATCAGCTTCAATGTCGCCGGCAAGGCAACAGATACCAAGGAGTTCAAGTCAGGTGTACGCCAGATGGAATTCAGCGAGGATATCTATGCTCCTAGCGGTGGAATGCCGAGATTCAATGCCGGTGAGCCTCGCCGTCTTACAATGAAGGTCAACGGACGTCGTTTTGTCGGCTTCGGCGGCAACTGGGGATTCCCTGAAACAAATGTCAACTACAAGGCCCGTGAGTATGACATCGCTGTCAAGTATCACGCTGATATGAACTTCACTATGATTCGCAACTGGGTCGGCCAGACCGGTGACGAGGAGTTCTATGAGGCTTGCGACAAATATGGCGTGATGGTATGGCAAGACTTCTGGCTCGCCAATCCTGGTGACGGCCAGAACCCATATTATCCGGATATGTTCCTTGACAACGCTAGGGATTATGTCAAGAGAATCCGCAACCACGCTTCCATCGGCCTCTATTGCGGACGTAACGAGGGCAACCCGCCTGAGTATATTGACAATGCTCTCAAGAGCGAGATTATTCCTCAGCTCCATCCGGGCCTCTACTATATCCCTCATTCATCATCAGGCAGTGTGAGCGGCGGCGGTCCTTACAGAGCAATGGACAGGAAGGAGTACTTCCGTCTCCACGGACACGACAAGATGCACAGTGAGCGCGGTATGCCTGCAGTTATGACTTATGAGAATATGGTACGTGCATTCGGTGCGGACAATATGGAGCCTGTAAATACTGTAGAGCATCCAAACAACATCTATGGTATGCACGACTACACTCTCACTTCAGCACAGGGCGCAGATTCATTCAACAAGATCATCGCAAAGGCTTTCGGTGAACCTAAGGATGCCAAGGAATTTGCAAAGTATGCTCAGTTCATCAACTATGAAGGATATCGCGCCATCTTCGAGGGACGCAGCGAGCATCGCCGTGGTATGATTCTCTGGATGAGCCATCCATCCTGGCCTTCAATGGTATGGCAGACTTATGACTATTATTTCGAGCCGACAGGTGCATACTATGGAAGCAAGAAGGGCGGCGAGCCTATCCATATCCAGTGGAATCCTCTCCGTGATGATATCGAGGTTGTAAATTACCATACTCAGGACTGGACAGGTCTTGTTGCAAAGGCACAGGTTATTGATGAGACCGGTAAGGTACAGTGGGAGAAAGAGTTGACATTCAACATCAAGGATGACGAGACTGTCGCTTGCTTCCCTCTCGAATTCCCTGAGACCCTCACTGCTTCATATTTCGTCAAACTTACACTCAATAAGGGTGACAAGGTTCTTTCCGACAACTTCTACCTTGCAGGAAAAGAAGAGGGTAACTATCAGTCTCTCACCAAGATCCCTCAGGTTAAGCTTACAAATAACCTGACATTCACCAAGGATGGTGACAACTGGATCGGCAAGGGTACCATCAAGAACGAGACAAGCACTCCTGCAGTCTTCCTCCGCTTGAAGGTTACCGGCAACAAGAGCAATGACCTTATCCTTCCTATCGTTTACAGTGACAACTATTTCTCACTGATGCCGGGAGAAGAGAAGGCCGTTGAGATAACATTCAAGAACGAAGATACACGCGGCGAACAGCCAGTCCTCTCAATTGAGGGCATCAACGCCGAGTAAAGTTTTCATACATAAAATCCCCGAACAGTTCCGGATGTCCGAAAGGACGCTGCCCGCTCAGGCAGAACAGTAACGGAACTGTTCGAGGATTTTTGTTTTTTTATTTGTAAATTCACGGGCGGAAACAGATATCTATTAATATGAAAATCACGAAAGTCACGCTTTTTGTCGCTATCCTGTTGTTGTCAGGGATGACAATTGTTGCTGAGGCAGGGCAGCAGACCATCCGCATCAATAATATCACCGCAGGCAAGACCTTTGAAGGTATCGGGGCCGTAAATGGAGGCGGCGCAACGTCAGTATTACTCAAAGATTATCCGGATCCTTGGCGCAGCCAGATTATGGATATGGTCTTCAAGCCGATGTGGGGTGCCTCTGTCAGTACTATGCTGGTCGAGATTCCCGGTGACGGCAATTCCACGCAGGGTTCTATGCCTAGCCACAGCCACTATCGCGGTGACTTCAATGCCAAGAGAGGTTATACCTGGTGGGTACTCCGCGAGGCTTCTGCACGCAATCCTGAGATAACCCTTGACGCTACGGCGTGGAGCGCGCCGAGATGGGTTGGTGATTTCTGGTCGCAGGATATGGCTGATTATTACGTAGGTTGGCTGAAGGGACTCAGATATGAGCACGGGCTTGAGCTTGATGCCATCGGTTGCCATAATGAAAAGGGGTGGAACGCTGATTTTGCCAAGGCCCTCCGCAACACCATGAACCGTGACGGCTTTTCCAATGTTCGTCTTCACGCCTTCGACAATTGGGGAAGGACAAAAATGGAGTTCGTCCCGGTTATGAAGGAAGACCCGGAGCTTGCTGCTGCCATTGACATTATCAGCGCACATACATTCAGCGAGATACAGCTCACCCCTGAGAGCCGTGCACTCGCCGAGAGCTTCGGCAAGCCAATCTGGAACAGTGAGGAGCATATTTATCTCCCCGGATTCGACTGTCTGATAACCATCGTCAAATGTTTCAATGAGAATTATATCATCAGCGGAGCCACCAAGGTCGTCAATTGGTATGATATTGCGGGAGTTTATCCTCTTGAACCGTACGGCAGCAATCCTTCAATGTTGATAGCCAGTGAGCCTTGGAGCGGACATTATACTGTTCGTGAGGCTATGTGGGGCTATGCCCATTATGGTCAGTTTACTCATCTGGGATGGCAATATGTGGATAGTGGGTGCACCCTCCTTGACGGAGGCGGATCTCTGGTCACTATGCGTGACCCTGCCACCGGAGATTATAGTTTCATCATCGAGACCAAGGATGCAAAGGAAGCGCAGACCCTGCAGTTGAAGCTCGGTCGTGAACTCAAGAAGAAAACCCTGTGCTGCTGGTACAGTAACGCCGAAGAGCAGTTCATCCGTGCAAAGGACCTCAAGGCCAACGGAGGGACCGTCACCATTACAGTCCAGCCGGGCACGGTGTATTCATTATCAACGACAACCGGTCAGCAGAAAGGGGCATTCGAGAACATTCCGGCGTCCAAGCCTTTCCCTATTCCATATCAGGACAGCTTTGATGACTATGGCGAGCCATCCCGTTGGGGCTATCTTCCTCACTATACCGCCGACATCATCGGATGTTATGAGCTTGTCTCCCGTCCTGACGGCAAAGGCCAGTGTATAAGACAGACTGTAGGTGAACATACCTTATCCTGGGCCCCGGAGTGGCATCATTACAGCATTCTCGGGGATGCTGACTGGGCGGATTATTCAGTAGAATCCGACGTCTATCTCACGCCCGGTGACGAGGCTGGAGTAATGGGACGCATCTGCGATGTCGGTACAGGCTATGGTATTTGGGCAAAGGGATATTATCTGAAAGTCGATGATCACGGCCACTGCACGCTGATGATTACACGCGGTAAACTCAATCCTAAGGAGTTGATTGGGGATGCAGAGCAGCAGGCACTCATTCTGGCAAGGAAAGATATCGAGGTTGGTGGAGAATATGTTCTCGCCGAGGCCGATGTTGACGGTTTGTCCGCTTGCACCTGGCACAATCTGAAGCTTGTCTTCGAAGGTGATTCCATTACCGGTTATGTCGATGGCTCTCCTGTCGTAAAGGCCGAAGACAGCAGATATGGAAAGGGAATGGCCGGGCTTATCGCTCCGCTTCAGGAAGAGCGTATCAGCACGCCGTATTTCGACAACCTGAAAATCACCCCTCTCGGTCGCACCAAAGCCAATACCACCCTCCTGCCTTCTGTGGCCCCGATGTATAAGTAATTACTCAAATCAAAGAGAATTGTTTGGCATATTGTTAGTATATTCGCAAATAAAACGTAATACTATGAAAAAGTCTTTTTACTTGATTTTCGCTGCACTTTTATGCACTTTGTCCTTTACAGTCAATGCCTATGCCCAGATGGATGAGCGTGAGCCCGGACTATATGCCATTGTCGGTGAAGAATCCATTCCGTTGACATACTCAAACGGAACGACCTCAGTCACCTCGACCGGGATTCTCGGAGTCGAGCTCGGAAAAAAGAAATGCACCTATAAGGGGCCTTCATCAGGAGTCGTCGCGGCTGACACATTCGTTCTGGTCATTGACCCGGAGAAGAAATCTATTGTCAGGAATACGAAGTCCTATTATCCCTTCATCAAAACGATGACTCCTAACAATATGCTGGTCCTTCCGCTCTCCGTTGTCAAGGACAAACGGATTTATGAAGAAGGGAAGACTATTGCTGGAATAAACGTATCTGTCAAGGACAGAATGGATTTTGAATGGGAGCAGATCAGCGACAATTCTTTTGAAATCCACGTGCAGAATCTCATCCCCGGTGAATACGGTTTCATTTTCCGTGCCACCAAACTGGCCGAGTTCGAGTATTCGGCCATATTAGGTTTCACTTTTCAGGAATAAAGGGGAATGAAGACCATCTGAGGGTCATATAGTAGCGGGAGTGGGGCATGATCCCACGACCTCCGGATTATGAATCCGACGCTCTAGCCAGCTGAGCTACCCCGCCATCACAAATTGGACTGCAAAGATAGGTAAAAAAATATAAATTTCAAAACAGGTCCTAAGTAACTTACGAATATGAAAAAATACCTTATTTTTTTAGTTATCTGTTTGTTCCCTCGAATAATGAACGTGAGCTTGGACAAGTAGAGGATGAGCGCATTTTGGAAGAACTATGCCGGCACAGCGGCAATGCTGGCCGGAGTGATATCGGGAGGTCTCATTGGAGCGTTGTGGCCGGAAGCGGCTCGTTTTGTCACCCCTGTGGGTGATATTTTCATCAATCTGCTTTTTGTCCTGGTGATACCGATGGTATTCTTCAGCATTTCTCTGGCGTTCTATAAGTTGCGCTCAGGAGGGCAGATTGGCCGGATTCTGGGTAGGACGATTGCCGTATTCGTGCTGATTTGGCTCACGTTCGGAGCCATCTCATATATCGCAATGCTTATATCCAATCCGGTCGGGGACATCATCAGGGACGAAATATCAATCCTGCAGACCGACCGGTCGGGAGGGGGCGGCAGTGCGATAGCGGCGGCTTTGAGCGTGTCGGATTTCCCGGAGTTGTTCTCCAAACATCATCTGCTCCCTCTGATTCTTTTCTCGGCATTGCTTGGAAGTGGTGCCGCGCATGCCGCTGAGAAGGGGCAGAGAGTGGCCGCGATGTTCGAATCCTGGAATGAAGTCATAGGGAGAACTATGTCATTGCTGATGAAAGCCGCCCCTGTCGGCCTGGGCTGCTATTTTGCAGGTGTGGTCTCCAGTGTCGGGAGCCAGATTCTTGAAGGCTATCTCCGTGTGTTCATATCATATTGCATTCTTGCCGCAGTGATATTTTTCATCGTCAATCCGCTTCTTGTCTATTTCTCTGGCGGGTGGCAGGGAGTCCGCTCATTCTGGAAGAATATACTGCCTCCATCGATTACGGCTCTTGCGACAGCTTCAAGTTCTGTCGCGATGCCCGGCAATATTGAGGCCGCCCGTCAGTGCGGAGTTGATGATAGTGTGGCCGCATCCATAGTCCCTCTTGCGACCAATTTGCTGAAAGGAGGCTCTATCCTCTCTGCTGTGACGAAGATTACCTTTATTGTGGCGTTCAGCACCCAGATGCCTCTCGGCATAGGATTTATGCCGCAATGCATAGGCATCGCCATTCTCTCTGCCCTCGCTGTCGGGGCTGTAGCCAACGGAGGAGTCACAGGCGAACTGCTTATTTGCACTTTGCTCGGTCTGGACCCCTCTATGGTAGGATATATAATGATTATCGGAACGATAGTGGATCTGCCCGCCACTCTTGTCAACTCCCAGACCAATGTCGTGGGTGCCATTCTTGTGGACAGACTCGGTAATCGTTGATTCTCATTCGTCAGGTACATACTCCAGCAGATCTCCCGGCTGGCAGTTCAGCGCATTGCACAATGCATTCAATGTGCTGAATCTTATTGCTTTAGCTTTGCCCGTCTTCAAAATGGAAAGATTAGCAGCTGAGATGCCCACTTTCTGAGCAAGCTCCCCGGAGGACATTTTCCTCCGGGCGAGCATCACATCTACATTCACAACTACCATAATATCAACTCTCCTCTTCCTTTTCTTCCTGTACCCCCTGTGCATCGATGTTGCCTTTGAGATATGTCGGAAGATTCATCCCCGCCATTTTGAAGAGATCTTCAAGTGGAGGGACTGATTCCATCAGCCCGGAAATGAAATTGGCGGTTGCTGTCTTGCCGTTCTCGCCTTTCCCGCTGTCCCAAACGGTCACCTTGTCGATGTTGATGCCCTTGACAGCTTCGACCTGAGTCTTGATGAGCTCCGGAAGCTTGTCTGTGATGAGCATTGTGATTGCCTGCTGAGCATCTCCTCCAGCGGCCGCGACAAGCTGACCGAAACCTTCTGCCTGCTTGGCGAGAATTTCGAGTGTACCGCGGGCCTGGGCATCCATTCTTGCAAAAATGGCATCGGCTTCTCCCTTTGCCCTTCGGCGAATCTTCTCGGCCTCGGCCTCAGCTTCGATTATCGCTTTCTCCTTCTCGATCTGTGCCGCCACCACGATATTGGCCTGTCGGGTCGCCTTCTCCCTTTCGGCACGTGCAAGCTCCGCATCGCGCTCACTCTTGTATGCTTCCTCAAGGGCCTTTGCTGACTGAACTTTCTCCGCTGCCACGGCGATGCGCTCAGCTTCAGCCTGTTTCTCACGTCGGAGTGCATCTGACTGGGCTATGGCAATCATTGAGTTGTTCTCTCCTTCGACAGCCTTGGCATTGGCGTCCGCTGTATTGATACGTGTATCTCTGTTGGTCTCTGCGATACGGATATCCTTGTCCCTGTCGGCCTCTGCCTTTCCAATCTCACCGTAGCGATTCTGCTCTGCCACGCTCTTCTTGGCATCGTTGATAGCCTTGGCTGCGGCTTCCTTTCCAAGGGCCTCGATATACCCCGATTCGTCGCGTATATCGGTGACATTGACATTGATGAGCTTAAGACCTATTTTGCGAAGCTCGGCCTCCACGTTGGTACTGACATTAGCGAGGAATTTGTCCCTGTCGGAGTTGATTTCCTCTATGTCCATCGTGGCAATGACGAGACGGAGCTGTCCGAAGAGAATATCAGTTGCGATGTTGCGAATGTCATCGGTGGACAGGCCCAGCAGACGCTCGGCGGCATTTGTCATATTCTCGGTTTCGGTGCTGATACCCACCGTGAAACGGCAAGGTACATCGACGCGGATATTCTGCTTTGAAAGCGCATTCTGGAGATTGCACTCGATGGAAATAGGAGTCAGGTCCAGAAATGAATAGCTCTGGAATACCGGCCATACGAAGGAAGCTCCTCCGTGGATACATTTGGCAGAGGCATCCTTGCCTGTCTTGCCGTAAATGACAAGTATTTTGTCGGATGGACAGCGTTTGTAGCGTGAGAGGATGGCTGTGAACGTTACGAAAAGCACACCCACGATGATGAGAATGAGATAAAGTTCCATATGGCTGTTTTTTAGATAATTATAGAATCAAGACTCTCTACCAGAAGAGAATTTTCGCTGATGACTTCCACGACACGTATGCGTGTGCCTGTCTTCAAGGTCTCGCCGTCTGTGAGCGCCTGATACTCTCTGACGGAGTTGTTGATGGTAATCTGTATCTTTCCTTCACCTTCCCGATGTCCGGGAACAGTCAGATACACTGTGCCCTGGCAGCCGACAGCCGACTTGAATACGTTGATATTGCCGGATTCCTGCATAGTGCTCAGCCACTTGAACAACAGCATCACAAGGGCGACGAGCCCGATGCCCACAAGCGTGGAGATGACAAGCAGGACGGATGTGGACGTCACACTATCGTTCAAGAGAATGGCAGTCCAGCCGAAGCCCAGGAAAAAATTGACGAAATTCCTGAAGGTCAGTAGTCCCATTCCTGATTCAGGTTCACTGTGAGAGCCCATATCGATGTCAGTAAGTCCACCTGTATCGATATCGAAGTCAAAGTCGGAGCCGTTGTCGGCACCCAGGAAAGTCATTATTGTCTGAATGACAAAAATCAAGGACGCTGAAAGGGTGATAGCCCAAAGTATCTGCATCCCCAAAGTGAGTGAATTCCACCATTCAATCATATCAATGTAGTATTAAGTTTTCTGCAATATTAATAATAATTTATTGAAAAACAATAAATATTTCGATAAAAACGAAAAATAATATAATTCCACAGCGAGAAATCTGCCGCTATTCAGCAGCTGTGATTTTGTTTTTCTTAAATTTTTGAACATTGGTGGATGGGACAAACCTATTTTTTTATTAACTTTACCGAAATGTCAATTAACACTTAATAATTATACTATAACTATGGGAAATATAACAAGAAGAGATTTTCTCAAGAGCGGTGCATTGGGCGCGGCCGCTTTTGTTATTGCTCCGAACTCTATTTTAGGTAAGAGTCACGGCCATATCGCCCCGAGTGACAAGCTCAATATCGCCGGTATCGGAGTTGGTGGCGTGGGACGTCGCAACCTTAAGAATATGAGCACGGAGAACATCGTAGCTCTTTGCGATGTGGACTGGAGCTATGCACTCAAGACCTTCAATGATTATCCGGATGCAAAGTTTTTCAAGGACTGGCGAGTGATGTTTGATAAGATGGGCAAGGACATTGATGCTGTGCTTGTTGCTACTCCTGACCATACTCACGCTTGCATTGCCGCTCACGCTATGACTCTGGGCAAGCACGCTTATGTCCAGAAACCGTTGACTCATTCCGTTTATGAGTCCAGACTTCTGACCAAACTCGCCGCCAAGTACAATGTGGCGACACAGATGGGTAATCAGGCCAATTCGTTTGACTGGTGCCGTCAGATTGCGGAATGGATTGCAGACGATGCCATCGGCGAGGTCAAGGAGGTCCATTGCTGGACAGACCGCCCTATCTGGCCTCAGGGTTTGATGAAGCCTGCTGCGGGAGAGAAATGTCCTGACACTCTTTCGTGGGATCTTTTCATAGGACCTGCAGAGAGCCGTCCATATCATTCAGCATATACTCCTTGGAATTGGAGAGGCTGGTACGACTTCGGTACAGGCGCGCTCGGAGATATGGCTTGCCACATTATGGACCCTGTCATCTGGGCTCTGGATCTCAAGTACCCTACCAAGGTCATAGCAAGTTCGACCATCAGCAATTACTTCTCACCTCCTGAGGCTGAGATGATTACTTACACATTCCCTGCACGTCCTAAGAAGGGCAAGGTGAATATGCCTGAGGTCAAGGTTATGTGGTATGACGGAGGTCTTATGCCTCCGCGTCCTGAGGAGCTTGAGCCGGGTACTATGATGGGTGATGAGAACGGTGGTCTTCTTTTCATCGGTACCAAGGGCAAAATGATTACCGGATGCTATGGTATGAATGCAACTCTTCTTCCTGCATCCAGGATGGCAGAGTATCAGCAGCCTGCACCGTCTATCCCTAGAATCCCGGGCGGAAACGGCAATATCTGGGATACAGACGCACACGAGCAGGATTGGATTCGCGCCTGCAAGGAATCTCCTCGCAATCGTACGGAAGCCACATCCAATTTCGCATTCTCAGGCCCTTTCACCGAGATGGTGGATATGGGTGTCCTTGCAGTTCGTCTGGCAGGACTTTATGGCCTGCATCGTGAGCTCGAGTGGGACGGTGAGAATATGAGATTCACCAACATTTCCGAGCACGACAAGGTCAAGATTGTGACCTATGATGATTTCAAGGTCATTGATGGAGACCCTCGTTTCGACCGCCGCTTCACCGAGTTCAACGCCAAGGAGGCAGCGGAGGAGTGGATTAAGCATACATATCATAACGGCTTCAGCCTGCCGGCTATGCCAAAATAATAAACAGTATTACAAATGAAAAAGTTTTTAGCATTGGCACTTTGCCTTATGACAATCGCAGCAGTTACGTGTTCTGCCAAAAAGACAAAAGCCGAGAAGCTCGGGTGGAAGCTTGCCATCCAGTCTTATTCATTCCACAAAGTCACCTTCGTTGAGGCTTTGGACAAATGCAACGAGTTGGGTATCGAGTATATTGAAGCATATCCTGGACATAAGCTCGGCGGAAAATGGGGCAATGTCGCCTTCGGCCCGGACCTTGATCTCGCTACACAGAAGGAAATTGCCGAGTTCGCGGCCGGAAAGGGTGTAAAGATTGTCTCTTCCGGAGTTTTCACCGGTTCGACCAAAGAAGAATGGGAGAAATTCTTCAAGATGGCGGACAATATGGGGATGGAATACGTGACGGCAGAGCCTCCTCTTGAGTTGTGGGATTTCATCGAGAGCCTTTCAAAACAGTACAAGATTAAAGTAGCTGTTCACAATCATCCAAAGCCGTCGGAGTATTGGAATCCCGATAATCTCCTCGCGGCAGTAGGTACACGCAGCAAGAATCTAGGAAGTTGCGCAGATGTGGGCCATTGGAATCGTGAGGGCCTCAATCATCTCGAGTGCCTCAAGAAGCTTGATGGACGTCTCGTTTCATTCCATTTCAAGGATATTGTTGCAAAGGAGCCTGGCCAGAAGGAGCAGCACGATTGCATTTGGGGTGATGGCATTCTCAATGTGCCGGTTATGCTTGAGATTTTGCGTGACCAGAAGTTCAAGGGCTATCTTGCAATCGAGTACGAGTACAATTGGGACAACTCTGTGCCTGATATCAAGAAATGCATAGAGAATTTCAATAAGATGGTGGAAGACCTCAAGTGATGAAGCGTTTTCTATTTACAATAATAATTCTGACCCTTGCCGGTGGCCTGTATGGTGCGACAAGGGTCAGACCCGTTATCGGGATTTCTTCAGGTTATTCCGAGATCTCCGGGTCATCTACATTGAATTCTTCTTATTTCAAGGCAGTGGAGAAGGCCGGGGGCGCTCCTGTGATTATCCCTCTTGTTGACAATCTGCAGACTGCAGAGGCAATAGTATGTGCCCTTGGTGGTCTGGTGATGTCCGGAGGGGAGGATGTCGACCCGGCGAGATATGGTGAATCCGTATGGAATGAAACAGTCGGAATCAATTCTCCTAGAGATACTTCCGATTTTCTGTTGCTCGAGGCGGCACGCAAGCTTGGTGTACCCGTGCTGGGTATTTGTAGAGGAGAACAGGTAGTAAATGTCTTTTATGGGGGGACTCTCTATCAGGATCTTCCGTCCCAGAGGCCCGGAGGATTCAGCCACAAGCAGAAAGTGTCTGGAGATATTGCCACTCATTCCGTATCGCTGGAGAGAGGCACTGTGCTTAAAAAGATTTTCGGAGTGGATACTTTGGCCGTCAACACTTTCCATCATCAGGCCGTGAAGGATGTCGCTCCCGGAATGACAATCAACGCATATGGCTCCGACGGGCTTGTGGAGGGCTTCGAGGGGAAGAGTGTTCTTTGCGTTCAGTTCCATCCTGAGAAGTTTATTGAGGGAGGGGATGATACTTTTCTCCCGCTGTTCACATATTTTGTCAAGCAGGCATCTAAAACCCGCATAAAGCGTCGCTGATGGTTTGTATGCTGATTATCAAACGAAAAATATCGTGAAATAATTTGCATTTTTCCAAAAGTGTTGTACATTTGCAGTCCCGTTTTAGAGACGAGTATTGAGATAACTTTGAGATATGGTGTAATGGTAGCACTACAGATTCTGGCTCTGTCAGTGAGGGTTCGAATCCTTCTATCTCAACTCCTCAAAAAGCCCTTGCAGAACACTCTGTGAGGGCTTTTTCTTGTTCGCTCCAATCGAACCTGTCTCAACATTCATCCGCGCATACGGACGAATGTTGCATGGACGCGAGTGACTCGCGGGCGTACAAAAATAATAGCATCAGTAGTAATAAAGAAAATCAGGAAAATATTGATATCTTTGACGAAATATCAAGTTGAAAGTTATGAATATCAGAAAAATTCTCGGATTTGCTTCAGTGGCAATATGCCTGATGACCGCCTGCTGCCGGCATCCAAGCGGATTCCCTACCAACAAAAAGGAAATTATGGACAGCTTTGTCGCCGGTACTCTTGACCCCTCATATGTCCCTGCCGCCTTCTTTATTCATTACGGCAGTAATGAAAAACTCGGTGAACCTGCAATTCAGGCCCATCTCAGATATTTTCTGAACTCCAATATGGATATTCTCAAAGTGCAGTTTGAACAGACTCTTCCTCGTCTCGGGAATGTCTCCGATCCTGCTGTCTGGGAATCACTTCAACCCTATCCTGAGGATTTTTATGCACCTACCCTTGAGATAATTACTGCTTTGCAGAAGATCGCAGGAAATGATGTATATGTTATCCCGACTATTTATTCTCCATACCAGATTTCTCTTCAGGCTGTCGGCGGCGAGGAAGGGATGAGAGAGGCGTTCACAAACCATCCTGATGGATACAAGAAACTTCTCGGCTATTGCGCAGATGCTCTCAACTGGCTTATTGACAAATGCAAGGAAGCAGGAATCGAGGGCTTCTATATGTGCAGTCAGGGCGGTGAGATGAAACATAATGACATCCCTGCCTTATTCCCTGATTTTGTGAAGCCTGCTGACCTTTTGGTTATGAACAACTGCGTTGAAGGGACCAAGATGAATATCCTCCATATCTGTGATTGGGAAGGCGTGTATGAAGATTTGACCCGCTACACAGATTATCCCGGACAGATAGTCAACACCCCTATCAATCTCAATGGAACAATTTTCACTGTCGCTGACGGTGAAAGACTCTTTGGCCGTCCTATCCTCGGAGGTCTTGACAGACACGGAGATATCAACTCGGTTGCAGCCGATGAGATGGGGGCGGTAGTAAAAGCGGCAATTGAGGCTTGCCCTGAAGGAAAGTTGATGATCGGTGCTGAGTGTACTGTATCGCAAGCTCCTCTTGAGAATATCCACGCTGCAGTTTATGCCGCGCATCATTCAGGGGATCTTCACAGAAGCGGAAACTGATTGCCCGATTCCCCGGAAAGGTGCCCAACATAGGCAATCCGGGCGGCGGGATTGACCACCCCGGATTCGCATAAATTCCGTTTGTAGAAATTGAGAACCGCCCGACTCCATTGTCCTTTGCTAAACTTTCATTATCAGCACAAATTTATTACTTTTGTCATTCAAACCTTGGTGCAGTGAACCACTCTGCAAATCTAAGGTTTGTGGGATTGGATTTCTTGAAATATGGTACAGATTATTACAAACACAAATTTTTCCGAAATAATCGGAAGCGGCAAGCCGGTTTTGATTGATTTCTGGGCCACTTGGTGCGGCCCTTGCCGTATTCTCACTCCAACTGTAGATGAGATAGCGGAGGAATTCGAAGACAAAATCATTGTCGCGAAATGTAATGTTGATGATGCTGAGGAAATATCATTCCGTTTTGGCATACGCAATATCCCGACCTTATTGTATATTAAAGGCGGAGATGTGGTGTACAGGTCAGTCGGCGTGGTATCAAAAGCTGAAATCGAGTCAAAGTTGAATTCATTATTGGAAACAGTATGAAAAAATTAGTTTTTTTTTCGATTGCCCTTTTCATTTCTTTTGCGGCAACAGGTAAAGGTAAGATCGGAATTGTGGGAGGCTACACTTCCACAAGAATGAGTTTGTCCGAAGAAATCAAGTCTTGGGACATTAAGTCTGCTCCGGGATATCATATAGGAGTAGCCTGCAATTGGCAACTCCCTCTGGGCTTCGGGCTGCAGCCGCAATTGATGTATTCTTCAAAATCATCGGAAGTTGCCGGGTTGATGAAAAATAAAGTCAGTTATATCGAGGTGCCGGTGCAGTTGCAGTGGGGTATTGACCTTATTCTTCTCAAACCATACATTTTTGTCGAGCCTTTTGCCGGATTTGCTATATCTGATGTTATGCAGGGCTTGAATTCATCGATCAAAATGGATGCAAAAAAGGGTGGACGTTTTGAGTATGGATTGAGCATAGGTGCCGGAGTTATGGTTGCCCGTCACGTGCAGGTGTCATTCAAGTATTTCTGGAATCAGGACTGTACAGATTTTTCTGAGTTCGTCATTCCGGATATGAATTTGTCGACTATACAGAAGCGCCTTAATGGCTTGGCAATTTCTGTGGGAGTGTTCTTCTGATGTTGTAAGATGAATATCGCAGAGGCCGGGACCGAGTTGATGTCATTCTTGGGAGAGTCTTGGGAAAAGACACAGGGAATGATACGTTCTTCTTTGTCAAGCGACATAGAGTTGCTTGACGTGACGAATAAATCCATTTTGGCTCATTCAGGCAAGCAGATGCGACCGATGTTGTCACTGCTTGCCGCCTCCGTTTGTTCGGAGGGGCGGTTGAATGATGACAGTTGCCGATATGCTGCCGCGGCGGAGGTATTGCATAATGCCACACTTCTGCACGATGACGTAGCCGACGGTAGTCTGGAGAGGCGGGGGGTCCCTACAGTCTATTCCACCCTTGGGGGTACTGCTTCAGTCCTGGTGGGCGATTTCTGGCTTGTCGGAGCTGTCAATCTTGTGCTGGAATCAAGCGACAGCAATGAAGTGGTCAAGATGTTTGCCAAGACTATGCAGCACCTGGCTGAAGGTGAGATGCTTCAACTCCAGAAGGCAGAGTTCGGTGATATGACGGAGGAGGATTATTTGAGGGTAATTTATTGCAAGACAGCGACTTTGTTTGAGACAGCCTGCGTAGCTGGAGCAATTTCCGTCAAAGCTGCCCCGGATTTGACGGAAGCCTTGAAGGAGTTTGCAAGATGTCTTGGAATGGCGTTTCAGATTAAAGATGATATGCTTGATTATTGTGGGGATGAGCTTTTGGGCAAGCCGGTCGGTGCGGACTTAAAGGAGAGAAAAATCACTCTTCCTCTGCTGGGGGCAATGAGAAATGTCAATGATGAGACGCGTGCAAAATTGAGAAAGATGGTGTGCGGAGTGGAGACTTGCCCGGACAATGTCGAATATATCCGTGATTTTGTATTGTCCAACGGAGGAATTGAGTATTCCGAAATCAGGATGAATGAGTTCCTGGATAAGGCGGTTGCCGCTTTGGAAGTATTTCCGGATTGCAAGGCAAAGGATTATCTTGTATGGAGCGCACGCTATGTCGGGGATAGAAGATTATGATTTTCAATGATATAAAGGGAAATGAGCCGGTTAAGAAGGCATTGGCTGGAATGGTGGACTCCGGCAAGGTGCCTCACGCCATAATGTTCCACGAGAATGATGGCGGCGGGGCCTTCCCTTTGTGTATGGCTTTCCTTCAGTACCTTTCTTATGGGGAAGTGGAAAATCCCAAAATCTCAAAGCTCATACATCCTGACGTACATTTTATCTTCCCTGTCATAGCAGGGAAACTGTCAAACGCTTTTATTGACAGTTTCCGCAAAATGGCTTTGTCCAGACCTCGTTTCTTCGAGAGTGAGCTCAATGAGGCCTGCGGTTTTGAAGGAAAATTGACCGGAATAGCTGTGGCGGAGGCGAATGCCCTTATTTCTGAGCTTGCTTTCAATTCGCTTGAGGGCGGATATAAGGCAGTAGTGATGTATCTGCCGGAGAAAATGAATGCAGCCGCAGCCAACAAGTTGCTCAAGTTGTTGGAGGAGCCGTCCGGGAAGACGATTTTTCTATTGATTACACATTATCCGGAGAGGGTGATGCAGACGGTCTCTTCCAGATGCCAGACTATCAGGATTCGTCCTGATAATGTGCAGAACGGTGAATACTGCGAAGAAAACAGAGAACAATACCGGGAATTGTTCTTATCTTTGATGGATAGTCTGCTGGCTCGTGATCTATATAAAGGCATTGAGGTCGGTGAACAATTGGCGTCACTTCCATCAAGGGACAAGGCTAAGGATTTCTGTCGGTACTCGTCGGAGTGTTTCCGCAGAATATTCCTCCTTCAGAAAGGGATGGATTCCATTGCAGGTGTGGCGGAAGGCGAGAGAGACTATTACAAACGGCTTGCGGATGGCCTCAAAGATTCATTCCCACGCAATGCCTTGAATATTATGGACAGAGCACAGACGCTGATTGACAGAAATATAAACCAGAAGATACTTTTTTGTGATCTGGTGAACAGATTATTTGTTTTATGAACGACAACGAAAGTATAAAATATGATTGCAGCCGTGGATGTACGGTTGTCATTGATGTGGATACAGGTGAGCAGGAGTGTACGTACCGTCAGGGGTGCTGTAAACTCAGAGATCACGACTGGCTTAAAGGCGTCACTCAGATTTCTGATAAGGATTTGTATGAGGTTCGCTTTAAGAATACCCGTAAAGGCATATATATCAATGCTTCCGGCCAGAACATCGGAGATGGGGATTTTGTGATAGTCGAGGCGGCTAACGGGCATGATCTCGGAATCGTTACTCTTGGGGGGCCTGTCGTCGCAAGACAGATGAAGAATAAAGGCATTGATCCGGAGACACGCGAGTTCAAGAAGATTTACAGAAAGGCCAAAGGCTCCGATATCGCCAAATGGCAGGAAGCTATAGCCCGGGAGCAGGAGACGATGATAAAGGCTCGCAGGATTGCCGCAGAGATGGGGCTGGAGATGAAAATCGGAGATGTGGAATTCCAGGGAGACGGTACAAAGGCCATATTTTATTACATTGCTGACGGGCGGGTGGATTTTCGTCAGCTGATCAAAGTCTTCGCTGAAGAGTTCCGTATAAGAATCGAGATGAAACAGATCGGCGCCCGTCAGGAAGCCGGACTGATAGGTGGCCTGGGCGTTTGCGGGAGAGAGCTTTGTTGTACCAACTATATTACCAATTTCAAGTCAATCACTACAGCGGCTGCCCGTGTGCAGGATTTGTCTCTCAACCCGCAGAAGCTTGCGGGACAGTGTGGAAAGCTGAAGTGCTGTCTGAATTATGAAGTGGCCACATATGCCGATGCTCAAAAAAGAATACCTCGCGTCAATGAACCTCTCGAGATGGAAGATGGACCGGCTTATCTGATGAAGACAGATATACTCAGCGAGACTATGTACTTCTCTTATGATAAGTCTTCTATGTCGGATTTGTACTCTTTGAAGGCTTCCGAAGTGATGGAAATCATCAAGATGAACAGAAACGGTATCAAGCCTGAATCGCTGAAATCGGATGTTGTGCCTCAAGCTCCTGAATTCATTACTGCAGTCGGCGATGAAAGCATAAGCAGATTTGACAAACCGAAGAAGAAGTCCGGAAGCAGGGGAGGAAAGCACAGGCACGGAGGGCAGAAACAGACAAGCCAAAAGAATAAAAAGGATTGATGTCAATCATCCCTAAATATTTGTTGTTTGCATTACTGTCTGTCTGTATGGTTGCCTGTGGACAGCCTTCAAGTGTGGAGATATTTCTGCGCCCCGATCAGGTCGCGCTGGATGGGAGTTATCGCTTCCATCTGGATATGGATGAAGTATCTGAATATGATGTGTCTTTCTTTACTCGCGTGGACGGAGATTTTGTGGGTTGTTTTCCTGTGACTGTGCAGGTGAAGTCTCCTTCCGGCAGGAAATTAGAGGAAATCGTCTATTGGGATGTGTCCAGGCAGGAGGTTCTGTACAGGAAAGATATCCGACCGGATGAGACCGGTGTCTGGGAAATCTCCATATATGTGGACAAGTTGAAAGGAATGCGTGGAATGGGACTGATATGTAGAAAGTGATATGGGGCACGGTAAACTCAAGAAATTTGCAGAAAACGAGACATTTTCCTGTCTGTTGCAACCTTCAGCCCGCGATGTGCTGTCGGAAGGCTTTTTTGCTTTGAAGGATGATGACATCAAGGGACATTGGAATGAGCGGATGTTTGAGAGGCATCAGCCTGTCGTGCTTGAGTTGGGCTGTGGCAAAGGTGAATATACAATTGATTTGGGACGCCGCAATCCTTGCTGTAATTATATAGGTGTAGATATCAAGGGCGCTCGCTTGTGGAAGGGAGCCAAGGAGGCGGAAGAAACGGGTATGCGCAATGTTGCCTTCCTCAGGACCAGGATAGAGTTCATTACTGCGTTCTTCGCTCCTTCCGAGGTGTCTGAAATATGGCTGACTTTCTCTGATCCGCAGATGAAAAGCGAGAATTCGCGCCTGACTTCGCCCCTTTTTCTTGAACGGTATCGCAAGATGTTGAAGCCCGGAGGAATTGTCCATCTCAAGACGGACAGTATGTTTCTCCATCAATATTCCAAGGCTGTGGCCGCGGCCAACGGCCTGCGTATTCTGGCCTGCACGGAAGACTTGTATGGCACCGCTCCGGAGAATATATTGAAAGGAGACTCCTCCGGCGTGCTGAGTGGGGACAGAGTGAATGCCTTGTATGAAGTGCAGACATTCTATGAGAAGATGTTCTTGCAGATGGGATTGAAAATCACGTACCTGTCTTTTATGATTGATAAAGACGGCGCCTATGTCTATCCTGAATTTGATACCGCATATTGGAGAAAGGAAGAGGGCCCGCGCCGGTCATTCTCCCATAATCCGACTGCGAAATGATGCTCAGGGAAGGACCCAATGGATAATGACACCGTCTCTTTCCATTCCCCTGAACCAGGTCATCTGTCTCTTAGCAAACTGGTGTATTGCATTTGACAGCCCGGTCACCATAGTATCATAGTCCAGAATCCCCAGTACGTATTGGGTGACGAATTTATACTCAAGTCCGTAATATATCAGGTCTTCGGCTTTTATCCCGCTGTCCAGCAGAGACTTGACCTCATCAACCATACCTTCCTTGAGACGGCTCTCCAGACGCAGGTCAATCCTGAGGTTGCGAGCTTCCCTGCTTACCAGAGTACCGATATAGAAGGTCTTGTGAGGGAGTTGCTCCCGCTTGACAGACGGAGTCTCCTTGTTGAAATCATAGCCGCAGGTGGCGGCCTCAATGTACAGGCCTGTACCTCCGCACAATATGGGGATACCTCCTCTGGAGGTTATGTCTTGGTAGGCTTTGGCGAAATCCTTTTGATATTCATATACGTTGTATTTTGATCCGGCAGGACAGATATCAATCAGATGATAAGGAATATCTCCATATTCACGGAGATCTTTGCCTGTGCCAATGTCCATTCCTTTGTAAACCTGACGTGAATCGGCCGATATGATTTCCGCTCTGCGTCCGCCGGAGAGTTTGTCAAGCTCCTTTGCCAGTCGGACGGCGTAGCCGGTCTTGCCTGAAGCGGTGGGCCCCAGAATACAAATCAAATCAATTTCTCCGCTGTTGAAGGCGGAGAGAATGTCTCCGATATCAATCTGTTCAGAATCCGGAAGTTCAGCGGGAATAGTCAGTTTGATTTTTGGCATATACAGAATTTCGAATTTCTGATAAAGTTATTGTTTTTTCCGTACATTTGCACAAGTTATGGCAAAAGCGAAGAGTAAAATACAAATCAGCAACAAGCGGGCGACATTCGATTACGAATTTCTGGAGACATATACGGCAGGGATACAGTTGGTCGGCACTGAAATCAAGTCCATCAGAGCCGGGAAAGTGTCTCTTCAGGATGCCTATTGCTATTTTGATCTGAATGGGCAGCTGTTTGTGAAAGGTATGAACATCGCTCAGTACTTCTGGGGATCTTGGGGGCAGCATGAACCGAAGCGTGACCGCAAGCTTCTGCTTACCAGGAAGGAACTGCGCCATCTCAACCACGCCGACAAGGAAAAGGGTTTGACGATAGTCGCAGTAAGGATGTTTGTTGCCGACAATGGATATGCAAAGCTTGTCATAGCCCTTGCGCGGGGCAAGAAGCAGTATGACAAGCGTCAGTCCATAAAGGAAAAGGATATCCGTCGTGAGATGGAGCGCTCTTAGCAGTCAGCTCAAATTTTGAAGGCCTTGCGGATGTCTTCCACAGCATCAAGCTTTTCCCAGCCGAAGAACTGGATTTCCTCCTCGCATTCCTTTCCGTTGCGAATAAGCTTGACCTTCTTTGTGTAAGGTTCCTTCCCGAAATGTCCGTAAGCCGCCGTCGGAGCGTAGATAGGATTCTTCAGGCCGAATCTCTTGATAATGCTGGCCGGACGGAGGTCGAACAAGGAGCAGACTTTTTCTGAAATATAGGAATCATAGCAACCGGATGTCTTGTCTGACAAGCCCTCAGGACAAACGTGTCCGGTGCAGTATGTATTAACGTATACGCTGACAGGCTCTGCAACTCCGATAGCGTACGCGAGCTGGACTTCGATTTCATCAGCTATACCTGCGGCAACGAGGTTTTTTGCTATATGCCTTGCGGCATAAGCGGCGCTCCTGTCAACTTTTGAAGGATCTTTCCCCGAGAAGGCTCCGCCTCCGTGCGCGCCCTTGCCTCCATATGTGTCGACGATTATCTTGCGTCCGGTCAGACCGGTATCGCCGTGCGGACCTCCGATAACGAACTTTCCGGTGGGGTTGACAAACAGCTTGAATGTCCCGTCGAACAAGGCGGCCGTCTCCGGACAGAGGGAGGCAACGACTCTCGGAATGAGGATGTTTCTGATATCGGTCTCGATCTTTGTGTGCATATTGTCATCTGTGTCGAATTCGTCGTGCTGTGTCGAGATGACAATGGTGTGGATTCTGACAGGCCTGTTGTCGCTGTCATATTCGATGGTAAACTGTGATTTTGCGTCAGGGCGCAGATATGGCATCAGATTCTTGTGATTCTTGCGTATGTCTGCGAGGACTTGGAGAGTGAGATGCGAGAGGGCAAGCGGAAGCGGCATATAGTTGACGGTGTCGTGGCAGGCATAGCCGAACATCATCCCCTGATCTCCGGCTCCCTGATTCTCAGGGTCTTCGCGCTCCACACCACGGTGGATGTCTTCACTCTGCTCGTGAATGGCTGAGAGAACACCGCAGGAATTGCCGTCAAACATATAATCTGCTTTGTCATATCCGATTTCGCAAATGACTTTCCTTGCTGTCTTCTGAATATCGACATAGGCATCGGAATGGACTTCTCCTCCGACCACAACCAGGCCTGTGGAGCAGAAAGTCTCACAAGCTACCTTTGAGTCCGGATCCTGACGTAGAAATTCGTCGAGGATGGCATCTGAAATCTGGTCTGAAACTTTGTCCGGGTGCCCCTCTGAGACACTCTCAGACGTGAAAAGATAATTGGTTTTCATCATTTTAGCATTTTTTAGACGAGGTCGCAAGCAAACAAATTTTTCCTCGTGAAAATAACGGCTGCAAAGGTAGTGTTTTTTAGGGTTATTACGGTCAAAATAATTTGTATATTTTTAATCCATAAAGTAAATTTGCAAACGTTTTGTGCAAATTACTTTACTTTTTACCAATATTATGAAACAATCTTTCAAAAAATTATTGCTGATTTTTGCAGCAATGCTTTTTGTCGAATCTGCCTATGCGCAGGTTACGACTTCTGCGTTGTCCGGTAAGGTATCAGATAATGTCGGCCCTATTGAAGGTGCTGCAGTTGTCGCTGTCCTTACTACGACAGGCTCACAGTATTATGCGATAACCAACAGTGAGGGTGTATATCGTATCAACGGTATCACTCCTGGTGGTCCATACGCAATCACAGTTGAGATGATGGGTTATCAGAAATCTCAGATTAATGACGTGTATGTATCAGTTGGTGAAACCTCTGTAGAGGATTTCAAACTTCAGGATGAGTCCCTTGCCCTTGATGCAGTAGTCGTATCAGCAGATGTTTCCGACTCCGGTATGAACATCCGCCGTTCAGGTGCCGGTACAACGGTCAGCCAGAGAACTATGACAACTCTTCCTACTACAGGACGTAGTATGAATGATGTCATGAAGCTCACACCTCAGGCATCTTCAACTTCCAACGGTCTGGCAATCGGTGGTGGTAACTACCGCTCATCTTATGTGACAGTCGATGGTGCTGCATTCAACAATGCTTTTGGTATTGGTGGTAACCTTCCTGCCGGCGGTGCTCCTATTTCTCTTGATGCGCTTGAGCAGATGAGCGTAAACATCACTCCATTCGATGTTCGTCAGAGCGGATTCACAGGTGGTGCTATCAATGCTGTTACAAAGTCAGGTACAAACCAGTTCCATGCTTCAGTATATAATTACTACAAGAGCAACAAGATTACCGGACGTAAGGTCGGCGATGTTGAACTTTCTGATACCAAGACTCTCAATAATACTATTGGTGTATCAATAGGTGGTCCTATCATCAAAAATAAGTTGTTCTACTTTGTGAACTTCGAGTATGATATGGATGATACAGCCGGTTCAAGCTATATTGCCAGTTCAGGAACAGGTCATACTGCAGATGGTTGGTCACAGGCGAGTGCAGGCATCAACAACCGTCCTACTCAGGCTTTTATGGAAGAGGTCAAGACATATCTTGAAAAGACCTATGGATACAATCCGGGCCGTTATCAGGATTATTCTCTCAGCACACCTGACTGGAAGCTTATGGCTCGTATCGATTGGAATATCAATGACAGAAATAAGCTCAACGTCCGTTTCAGCAAGACTATGAACAAGTATTCATCATCGCCTTCTTCATCAGTCAACCCTATCAACCCTAAGCCATACGATAAAGATAAGTACGGTAGAACGAGTCAGTATGCCCTTTGCTTTGAGAGTTCAAGATATTTCCAGGAACAGAACTTCAGCTCCCTTGCTGCTGAACTCAACTCCCGTTTAGGTGAAACAGCAAACAATACTCTTCGTGTTACCTGGTCACACCAAAATGAGCCTAGAAGTTTTGTGGGAGATTTGTTCCCTACAGTTGATATTCTCGAGTCTCTTGCTGACGGCACACCAGCTCTTCTCACTTCATTTGGCCCGGATCCGTTCACATATGGTAACCTCCGTGAAGTCAAGACATTGACTGCCACAGATGAGCTTACTTGGACAAAGGGAAAGAATAACTTTACAGCAGGTGCTCAGTTTGAATGGAATGATACCGCCAATGGCTATATGCAGGGTGGCGCAGGCTACTATGTTTATTCATCTTGGGAAGCATTCCAAGCTGCTGGCGTTCCTTCAGCTTTTGCTATCACACACGCCAATCGTGATGATCTCAAGCAG
Source organism: Candidatus Cryptobacteroides sp. (assembly GCA_045600565.1). GTDB lineage: Bacteria > Bacteroidota > Bacteroidia > Bacteroidales > UBA932 > Cryptobacteroides. The sequence goes on from JAZRYB010000057.1 coordinate 138,973, forward strand.
GTTTATCCTAGCTTCAAGTATATGCAGGCTTCTCTTTATGCTCAGGATGAAATTGCTTTCAGCGATTATTTCAAACTGACAGCCGGCCTGCGTCTCGAAATGCCTATCCTCCCTTCAATTGCTGACAATGAAAACCTTGAATTCCTTCAACTTGCAAAGACCAGCAGTTCTTTTAACGGCCTTTCTACCGCAGATATGCCTAAGAGCAGACTCAATGTGTCTCCAAGAGTCGGTTTCAACTGGGATGTCCTCCGTGATCGGAGCCTTGTCATTCGTGGTGGCTCAGGTATTTATACCGGCCGTATTCCATTTGTATGGATTGTTTCTGCAGTAGGTAACAGCAACTGTCTCCAGGCACAGTTCATCGATGCTACAGGTAAGAATGACATGACTCCTGGTTTCCATCAGGAGATCGGAGATATCCTTCAGGATCTTTATGGTGGTACTTTCAAGGCTGGTAATCTTGCCGCTCCTACAGCTACAACAATTATGGACAAGAATCTCAAAATGCCATCAACATGGAAGACTTCTCTCGCAGTCGATGTCAAACTCCCTTGGGGTATCACAGGAACTCTCGAAGGTATTTATAACAAGGATCTTACATCTGTCGCAGTCCATAAACTCGGTCAGGTGGAGAGTGGATCAATTCAGCTACCAGGCGAGCCGGAGTCACGTCCGACTTGGAAGTCTGAGTCTATCATGAATTCTCAGAATTCAGCAGTTCAACCATATTATATTACAAATGCGGACAAGAACGGTTACTACTATTCAATCACAGCCCAGTTGAAGAAAAATTTCGGCTTTGGACTTGATTTGATGGCAGCATATACACGCAGCCGTTCAGTAGTTATCGCTGATGGTCTCGGTGATCAGGTTTCTTCTGCTTACAACACGATGACATATAATGTCAAGGGTTCAAATGTGGATGAACTTGGCTATAGCACATATGTTTCTCCTAACAGATTCATCTTCAATGCTTCCTATACAATTCCTGAAGGAAACTCCTCAACAGTTCTCGCTTTGTTCTATGAGGGTTATAATTACGGGTATGTAGGATCTTACTCTTATACCAGCTATGCCTACACAATGTCAAACGTGACTGGAGATGGTGGCGCCAACAACCTTATCTATATTCCTACACAGTCAGACCTTCAGAAAATGGAATTCACAAGTGCAGACAACAAGGCTGCATATGAGAAATTCATTGCAGGAGACAAGTATCTCAACAGACATCGTGGAGAATATATGAAGAGAGGTGCAATCGCTTCTCCTTGGAACAGCAGATTCAATGTCAAGGTGGCTCAAAATATAGGTGTTCGCATCGGTGAGAGAGTGACAACTCTTCAGATTGGCCTTGATATCAACAATGTCGCAAACCTTCTCAACTCCAATTGGGGATGCCTCCAGCAGTTGTCATCTGATAACATTCTCAAATATTCAGGCGGCAAATATGAATTCACAGCCCCCAACTGGAAAAAGTTCAACAGTACTGTTTCAACATGGAACATGCTCCTCACAGCGAAGTTGACATTCTAATAAATTTGATAATTCTAAAAGGGCGGCCAATACGGGTTGCCCTTTTTTTGTTATCTTTGCTTGGATGTTGATTAAACTAATGTTCAGTTGTGAATTCGAGGTCGTTGACATTCTTTCCTTTGCTTGTGGCGTTGCTGGCTGCTTGTGTGGGGGTTGAATCAAAGAGTCAGGATTTCAGTCCGGAAGGATGGTTGGAACTGCCTGAGGTGTCTGAAAAGGAGGAAGCCTGCCTTTTCACTCACTTTGTGACTGCAAGTGGAGCCCATTACCGTAATTACTCATTTTTGTGGGATTATGACAATCTCGTTGCCCGCTGGGTAGCTTATCCCTTGTGCCGGGACAATATCGGGAAAGGGCGCAGATCCAACGAGTGGGGCCTTAATCCTTATCTTTCCAGAGATGACCAACCGGTGCTGATACGCGGATATGCAAGGGGAAATCACGGCTATTATGACAGAGGACATCAAGTCCCGTCCGCGGACAGATTGAGCCGGGCGGCCAATGTCCAAACCTTTTATGGTACCAATATGACACCGCAGGACGGCGACTTGAATGCCGGACTGTGGAATTCTATTGAGATACAGGTTCGGGATTGGGCAAGAAGGACAGATACTTTGTATGTGGTCAGCGGGTGCGTGACAGAAGGAAGCAGGTATTATGCTCTTGACAATGACGGCAAGGAAGTGACAGTCCCTGTAGGTTATTACAAGGCTCTGCTGCGGTATGATAAGTCCGGAAGTGATGGTCCTGCAGGCTTTTTGGGACTGGCTGTTTATGTGGAAAACAAACCGTATCCGGGGGTTGAGGCTGACAAATCGATGACAATGTCGATAGATGAGTTGGAAAAGAAGGTTGGAATCGATTTTTTCGCCGGCCTTCCTGATGAAATAGAGCTCGCAGTCGAGGCTCAGCAGCCGGAGGGGTATAATTGGTGGTGGAAATATTAATTGATTAAATATGAAGAAAGTTTTTTTATCATTGGCAACAGTTATGGCATTTACAGCGTGTCAGACAAATCCGTTCCTTCAGGAATGGGACACTCCTTACGGCATTCCTCCTTTCGGGGAGATAGAATTGACAGACTATATTCCGGCAATCAAGGCCGGAATCAAAGAGCAGGCGGCGGAGATTGATGCAATTATCCGGAATCCTGAGACTCCTTCTTTCGACAATACGGTCGCGGTTTTGGATCTTTCCGGCAGGATACTCACAAAAGTGAGCGGAGTCTTGTACAATGTCGCCGAGACAGAGAATTCTCCTGAGATGGAGAAGGTCATCGAAGAGGCTACTCTGCTTGAATCCGAACATCACGACAATATCTATATGAACAAGGCTCTCTACGAGAGAATAGCCGCTGTTTACAATGCGGACCAGTCAGATCTGACCCGTGAGCAGCAGATGGTCCTCAAAAAATATTACGAAGCTTTTGAGAACAACGGTATCGGTCTTGATGATGCCTCTCAGGCTGAACTTCGCGAAATCAATGCGGAGACATCCCTGAAGACCAATAAGATAGGGAACAACATCCTTGCAGAGAGCAATGCGTTCAAGGAGGCTTTCGGCATCAGCGTTTCCGCATACCCAACGGCTATGACCCAGACTGAGGATCGTGCTCTTCGCGAGAAGATGTTTATGGCTTATTCGATGAGAGGTCACAACGGCAACGACAATGACAACCGCCAGCTTATTCTTGACGTGATGAAGCTTCGCATCAGAAAAGCGCAGTTGATGGGCTATGACAATCCGGCTGATTTCATCCTCAAGAACAAGATGGCTCACGATCACGGGACGGTTGACAGTTTCCTCTCTAACATTATGGTGGCTTCTGTTGCGAAGGCAAAGGAGGAAATAGTTGATATGCAGAAGGTTATGGATGAAGATATCGCTGCCGGGCTGCTTCCTGAAGGCTCGGTCATCCAGCCTTGGGACTGGTGGTATTATGCAGAAAAGGTGCGCAAAATCAAGTATGACCTTGATGAAAATCTCACAAAGCCGTATTTCGAAGTCAACAATGTCAAGAAGGGGATTTTCCGCGCAGCTAATATTCTCTACGGCGTGAATGTGGAACCGCTTGAAAATGTGCCTGTCTATAATCCCGCAGTCGAGACTTATAAGCTCACCTATGATGACGGTTCCCTTATCGGAATCTTCACTTGTGACTATTTCCCTCGTGATTCCAAGAGAGGGGGAGCCTGGATGAACAATGTCAGGGAGCAATATTTTGATGCAAAGGGTAACGAAATCCGTCCAATTATCGTCAATGTGGGCAATTTCACTTCTCCTGATGAGAATGGAGTCGCTCTCCTGACTATCGATGAGGTGCAGACAGCCTTCCACGAGTTCGGCCACGCCCTCCACGGATTGTTGTCAAAATGCCATTACAACTCGGTCAGCGGCACATCTGTTGCCCGTGATTTTGTGGAGATGTTCTCTCAGTTCAATGAGAACTGGGCATTCCAGCCGGAGCTTCTGGCACAATATGCAGTCCACTATCAGACCGGTGAGGTCATACCTGCGGAACTGGTGGAGAAGATAAATAATTCGCTCAAATTCAATCAGGGATTTATGACTACCGAGCTGTGCGCCGCTTCGATTCTGGATATGAAATGGCATGAACTCAGCAGTATTGAAGGTATTGATGTGGACAGTTTTGAGAGTAAGGCCTGCGCCGAGATGGGCTTGATTAATGAAATCATCCCGAGATATCGCACCACGTATTTCAATCATATTTTCTCAAGCGGATACAGTGCCGGTTATTATGGCTATCTGTGGGCTGAGGTGCTTGACAAGGATGCCTTCTCCGCTTTCACTTCTTCTCCAAACGGAGTATGGGATCTGGAGCTTGCCAAGTCATTCAAGGAGACATTCCTTGAGAGGGGCGGCGGTGAAGAGCCGATGACGCTTTACAAGTCATTTATGGGACGTGAGCCTGATACTGAGCCGATGCTCCGTAACAGAGGTCTGCTGTAGGCAGAATATATGCATTCAAAAATAAAAGACCCTGAATCACATTCTCTGCGTTTCAGGGTCTTTTCTATAGTTTCTGAACTTTACTTCTCGATACGATAAGATACAAATGCAAACCGGCGGCTGTCCGGCGCCCAGGAATTGACATTGATTGTGCCCTGTCCACCGAAAAGAGATACTACGGTCTTCGGTGCACCGCCTGCTGCAGGCATAATGCGCAACTCGACATTCTTGTTGCCGAGATGCTGTCCCGGTTCGAGATCACCCTTCCAATATGTGATGTATGCAACAGTCTTCCCGTCAGGAGAAACGTGACCGAACCAGGAATTTCTGTCCTCGTCAAAGGTCATCTGCTCCTGCTCGGAGCCATCGGCTTTCATCCTCCAGAGCTGCATCAAACCGGTGCGAACTGAATTGAACCATATGTACTCGCCGTCAGGTGTGAATTCAGGACCGTCATCAAGTCCTTCCGCATTGGTAAGTCTCGTCTCTACACCTCCTGTTGAAGGAACAGAATAGACATCAAATTCTCCCTTTCTGCTTGCGCAATATACGAGGGTCTTCCCGTCAGGACTCCAGCCGTGCAGGTAACTTGGTGCCAGAGGAGTTATGAGCTGAGGATTTCCGCCTTCGATAGGGAGAACATAAATTCTTGACTGGTGGTCTTCTGCTGTGCCGTGGCTGACTGCAATGTAATTGCCGTCGAATGAAAGGCAATGGTCATTGTTGCAACGGGTGGCGTATCCGGTGTCAAGAAGAACAGGATCTCCGCCGAGCGGGGAAATCTTGTACATTTTGCCACCGCTGTTGTAGATGAGCCATTTGCCGTCAACGCTCCAGTTAGGAGCCTCGACGGATGTGGAAGGGAATTCTTTGACTACGGTTCTTTCTCCGGTGTCGATGTCATAGATTTCCAGAATGCTGGTGACAACGACACGCTGCTGCTGAGCCTGTGCAGAGATTGAAGCGATAACTGCTACAATGGCGATAAGTGTTGATTTGATAGCTTTCATAATACTGTGTATTAATTGTGGTTATTTCTCGATATAGCTTGTCATAAGTTTCATTGAGGACTCCGCATCCGGACAGAAGGTCAGCTTGAGGTCGTCCTTGGTGGCGAGGACGGCTTCTCCGGCTTCGATGGATGTGTCGTTGATCTTTCCCCTGCCCTCAAGGCACATCACCATAAGGAATTCACCTGTCCCTTCGAGTGTTTTCTCGAAAGGTTTGTTCAGCTCGAAAAGAGAAGTGATGAAGTACGGGCATTTGACAAGCAATGTTTCATCATTCACTTTCTTTTCATAATGAGTCTGATAGTCGGGGAGTACAGTCCAGTCGATGGCGTCTATGGCCTGCTCCGTATGGAGCTCGCGAGGTTTGCCGTCAAGCCCAGGACGACCGTAATCGTATATCCTGTATGTAATGTTGGATGTCTGCTGGATTTCGGCGATGTATGAGCCTCCGCCGATGGCGTGAATACGGCCTGAAGGGAGGAAGAAAACATCTCCGTTCTGAATCTTGTAATCTTTCAACACTTCTGTGATAGTGTTGTCGGCAACTTTGGCCATATATTCCTCTTTTGTGACTTTCTTGGAAAAGCCAGAGATGAGATGTCCGTTGTCCGACTTGATTACGTACCACATCTCCGTCTTGCCGTTGCATCCGTGCCTTTTGCGGGCGAGCTCATCGTCAGGATGGACCTGAATGCTCAGGTCATCGTGCGCGTCGATGAACTTGACCAGAAGGGGGAATTCACCTCCATAAATCTCATTCAGTGTCTTTCCTGCCCGGGGCCCTTCGGCGACAACGGATTCATTGCCGGGGACGCTGGACATAACCCAGTTCTCTGTGCCCCAGACCAAGGTTTTGAGTATAGGTTTGAATTTGTACATATCAAATAAGAGGTTCTGCGGTCATACTTTCCGGCTGAGGGATGCCCATAAGCTTGAGGATGGTAGGTGCAACATTGCAGAGTGCTCCGTCCTTGACTGTCTTGACAGAAGGCTCGTTGATGACTATAAACTGCACCTCGTTGAGTGAGTGGGCGGTGTTGGGAGAGCCATCATCGTTGACTGCGTAGTCTGCATTTCCGTGGTCCGCTGTCAGAAGCACGGCATAGCCGTGCTCAATGGCCGCCGTCACAACCTTTTCGACAAGGCCGTCAATAGTCTTCACAGCCTTGCATATGGCATCGTAAATACCAGTATGGCCTACCATATCACCATTGGCGAAGTTGAGGATAATCATATCTTCTTTCTCAGTGGCGATGGCTTCAACAAGCTTTTCTGCAACTTCCGGGGCACTCATCTCCGGCTGAAGATCATAAGTGGCAACTTTCGGAGAAGCTACGAGAATCCTGTCCTCATTCTCGAATGGAGTCTCGCGTCCACCATTGAAGAAGAAGGTGACGTGGGCGTATTTCTCAGTCTCCGCAATACGGAGCTGGCGTTTGCCTGCCTTGGAAACTGTCTCTCCGAGGGTATCTTTGACTATCTCCTTGTCAAAAAGAATATGGAGACCCGTGAAGGAAGCATCGTATGGGGTAAGACAGCAATAGTAGAGAGGAATCGTGTGCATTCCTTCCCCTGGCATATTGCTCTGTGTGAGGACGTTAGTGAGCTCGCGGGCGCGGTCATTGCGGAAGTTGAAGAAAATGACCGCATCGCCTTCCTCAATCTTGGCAACCGGCTTGCCTTCCCGGGTGACAACGATAGGCTTGATGAATTCATCTGTGACATCGGCTTCATATGATGCCTTGATACCTTCAAGAGCGGATGTGAATCGGTCACCCTTGCCGTCAACAAGCATATCATAAGCCTCCTTTATGCGATTCCATCTTTTATCTCTGTCCATCGCATAGAATCGTCCGCAGACTGTGGCCACCTTGCCGGTGGTCTGTGCCATTTTTTGTTCAAGCTCCTCCACGAAGCCATATCCGCTGCGCGGGTCAGTGTCGCGTCCGTCCATAAAGCAGTGCACGAAGACATCCTTGAGCCCCTGGCGTTCGGCTTCGGCGAGAAATTCATAAAGATGGTTCAATGAAGAGTGTACTCCACCGTGTGAGGTGAGGCCCATGAAATGGAGCTTCTTGCCTGTCTTCCTGACATAATCATAAGCGGCCTTGATCTCCTCGTTCTGATAGAGGGCATGGTCTCTGCAAGCCATATTGATTTTTACGAGGTCTTGGTAGACAATGCGTCCTGCGCCAAGGTTCATATGACCGACTTCGGAGTTGCCCATCTGGCCGTCAGGGAGTCCGACATATTCGCCGCAGGCCTGGAGGTGTGAGTAAGGATATTTTGCCCGGAGCGAGTCAATAAAAGGCTGCCCCTGAGTGTAAATTGCATTTGAGTGGTCCTTGCGGCCTTCTCCCCAGCCGTCAAGGATCATAAGAAGTACTTTTCTGTTCATTTTATAGTATAAGTATCAATTAATTCGTAATCGAGTGTTTTCTGTTCGAGGTCAGTGGCTTTTACCTTGATTCTGACAGGGTCGCCCAGACGGAATACTTTTCTTGTGCGTTTGCCTACCAGTCTGTAGTGTTCCTCGTCAAACTCGAAGAAGTCGGATCGTATCTCGCGCAGGGATACCATCCCTTCGATTTTGGTAGGCTCTATCTCAACATACATTCCCCACTCTGTAAGGCCGGAGATGTGTCCGTCGAATTCCTGACCCACTTTGTCCTGCATAAATTCGACGAGCTTGTATTTGACGCTCGCGCGTTCCGCTTCGGCTGCAATCACTTCGCGCTCGGATGCGTGCTTGCACTGGAGCTCATAGTATTCCTTGCTCTGACTGTCATTCCCGTCCAGATAGAGTGAAAGCAGCCTGTGGGCCATAGTGTCGGGATATCTTCTGATAGGAGATGTGAAATGAGTGTAAAACTTGAATGCAAGCCCATAGTGCCCGATGTTGTCTGTGGTATATGTGGCTTTTGCCATTGACCTGAGGGCAAGCATCTGGAAAGCATTGTATTCGGGTTTTCCCTTTGCCGCCTCCATAAGCTCCATCAGGGACTTTGAGATTGCGTCTCCCGTATTGGTCTCGCCCAGCTTGTAGCCGAAGCTGCCGGAGAACTCCCTCAGACCTTGGATTTTCTCCGTATTAGGCTCTGCGTGAACTCGATAGATGAAGGCCTTGGCTTTCTTGGAAGGCACTTTGTTCATCTTGCCGCCGGTGGCGATGAACTCTGCTACCGTGCGGTTGGCGAGTAGCATAAATTCTTCTATCAGCCAATGCGACTCGTTTGATACGGTCTCGTGTACGTCAAGAGGCTTGCCATTCTCATCCACAATCACTTTCATTTCCGGACGGTCAAAATTGACGGCGCCATTCCTGAACCTGTCCCTCCGTAAGATGAGCGCGAGACTGTTGATGGTCAGAATAGCTTCAGATAGAGCATCTGCCGGCTTGTCTTCAGCCATTATCATCTCCTGGACTTCTTCGTAGTTGTATCTGTGGTCGGACTTAATCACGGTGCGCCCCAGCCATTGTCTTTCGATTCCGGCTTTCGGAGTGATTTCGAAGACTGCCGAAAAGGTCAGCTTGTCCTCATTCGGGCGAAGAGAACATAACTTGTTGCACAGTTTCTCCGGGAGCATAGGTACCGTCCTGTCCACAAGATAGACCGAAGTCCCTCTGGCTTGCGCTTCCTTATCGACAATCGAATCGGGCGTGACGTAATAGGAGACATCTGCGATATGAACGCCTATTTCATAATTCCCGTTGCGGAGCTTTTTGAAAGACAGGGCATCATCATAATCTTTGGCATCTGCCGGGTCAATGGTGAAAGTGAGCGTGTCTCTGAAGTCTTTTCGACCTTTGAGGTCATCGGCCGTGATTTCTTCGGAAATATTGTCTGCCGCATTCTCGACAGCCTTCTCGAAACGGTATGGAAGGCCATATTCGGCGAGGATGGCGTGCATTTCCGTATTGTTGTCCCCCGGCATACCCAGGACATCCACCACGTGTCCCCACGGACTGATTTCCTTTTTGTCCCAATGGTCAACAATGACGGCGGCTTTCATTCCGCTTTTTCCACCCATCTCCTGGGCTTGCTGCCGGTCGATGGAGATGTCGTAAGGCATATTTCTGCTCTGCATAAGCAGCCAGGCCTGAGCACCTACAAAATGAAGAATGCCGACGTGAGCTTTGGTGCTTCTTTCAAGTATTTGGATGACTTCGCCTTCACGTCTGCGGTCACGTCCCTTTTCCTTTGTGACGGCAACGCGCACCTTGTCCCCGTTCAAGGCGTTTCTGGTCTTTGTGGCCTTTACATAGATGTCATCCTCAAGACCTTCGACGATTACGAAAATGAAGCCTTCACGGGTCATCTGGACCTTGCCTTCATATTGGGCGAGACCCCTTGTCGACTTGTGATTGCCACTGGATTTTCTTTGTGTACTGCTATTTCTGCGGCTATTGTTTCTTGACATAGAAAACTCCGAATAATCAAACAAATTTAGAACCTGTTTTGAAATGGTTAATTTCTTTTCTTATGAATCTTTTTCAGTCTTTCGCTTCTGTCATTCGGTCACGTAGCTACGGCTACGCTCCCTCATTCCAGAGCCAAAATACAATAAAAATCTTGAATAATAAAATTCATCAATCATTTCAAAACAGGTTCTTAATAATTTTCAGAGAAAAAAACATCGGCATTCCGGGCTAATCAGAGCATAACACCGTTATGTGAGCACAGAGCAGGAAAGCTCGTCTATGCCTATGTCCAGAAGAAATTGTGTAGCGTCAGGGTCAGAAGCCAGTTCTCCGCAGATTCCAACCTCGATGCCGTATTTGTGCGCAGCGTCTGCAACAGTCTTCACGGCTCGAAGCACTGCCGGATTTTTCTGGTCATACAGGTAGGAAACGGATGATTCTCCTCTGTCAGCAGCCATAATATATTGGGTGAGATCATTTGTCCCAATGCTGAAGAAGTCCGCTTGCCGGGCGAATTCATCGGCAAGCAGGACGCTTGACGGAGTTTCCACCATTATTCCGAGCGGCAGATTGTCCGCATGGGGTATTCCCTGCAGCAGTAATTCGCCGGCGCATTCTTCCACCAGCAGTTTGCATTTGTGAAATTCGTCCAAGGTGCATATCATAGGGAACATCACCTTGATGTTGCCTTCCACTGCGGCTCGGAGAATGGCTCTCAATTGGGTCTTGAAGACATCTTTATGCTTGAGGGAGAGTCTGACCCCTCTTAATCCCATAAAAGGGTTCTGTTGCCGCGGTATGGATATGCCTGGCACAGGCTTGTCTCCTCCGATGTCTATTGTCCTGACAATGAGAGGCTTGTCTCCGCATATTCGGGCCGCCTCCCTATAAATCCGGTATTGGGTGTCCTCATCAGGGAGCTCTTTAGATGCCATAAAGAGAAATTCCGTACGCAGAAGCCCTATCCCCCCCGCTCCGCAGGCGATGGCTTTCCTGATATCTTCTACATTTCCGGCATTGGCCATAAGCGTGACATTTTTGCCGCTGGCTTTGATTTGCTCGGAAATTCCCGGGACTCGGGCCCGGCCGGCAATCAAATCGTGGCAATGTGCAATGAGGCTTTCGTCAGGGTTTATGTACACTTTTCCTTCCGGACCGGAAATAAGGACGAGGTCATTTGCTGAAATGGCCTCAATGCAGCCGACCACACCGGTAAGGACCGGAATGGAGTGCTGTTTGGCAATGATGCAGACGTGGCTGGTGCTGCTGCCTCCGGCCGTGATGAATCCTCCGACTTTGGAGAGGTCCATTTCCGCAGTATCAGACGGGAACAATTCTCCGGCCACTATGATATCACCTTTCCCTATGCCTGCGAATGGATTGGCCTCATCTGTACATAAGCATCTGACAAGCCTTCTGCACACATCTTTCACATCATCAGTGCGGGCCTTCAAATACTCGTCGTCGATTTCTTCAAATTGGGAACATATTGACTCGGAAGCTTTGATAACGGCATCCGCACAGTCGTACCCGTCTGCGATGAATTGATTGACGGTATCTTCCAGAATCGGGTCTTGAAGGATTTCCAGATGGGCCGCAAAAATGTCATTCTGCTCCGCCAGCTTTTCAAGCTGCTCTGATGCCTTGTCGAAAGCATTCCTGAGACTCGTCCGCCAGTTCGCCCGGCATCTTTGTCCGCCGACAATAAATGCCTTTCCCAGTGCGAAAGAGTCATTCTTGACAGATGTTGTGAGCTCTATTGGCATTTTCTATTCCTTGATACTCAGTATGAATTCTACAACACTTGCCAGAGCGTCGGCTTCCGCTCCTCCGTCAGCGCAGATTACGATGGATGATCCGCATTTCAGACCCAGAGACAGCAATGACAGCATACTTGCCGCGTTTACTGTCTTGACATCGTTGCTGATGGTTATCTTGGTGGGAGCCAGCGATTTGACAAGTTTGACGAGTTCCCCTGCCGGGCGGGCGTGCATGCCGGATGGGGCGGAAAGTACAATTTCTTGTGATGTCATTTCAAAGTATTTATAATGAGTGATTTATCAGTGGTAGTACACAAAGACTCAAGAATGTTTTCGTCTTCCAGGGCTTCTGCGATATGGGCTAGAATATCCATATGAGAGTCTCCCGCACCTGCGATTCCGATGACCAGGCGCGCCTTTTCTCCGTTGAAATCCACACCTTCCGGGTATTGGAGAACCGCTATGCCGGATTTCAGCACCTTCTCCTTGGCTTCGGATGTCCCGTGCGGAATGGCGAGCCCCATCCCCATATATGTGGTGCTCAGCCGTTCTCTTTCCAACATTGCATCGGCATATTCAGGCAGGACACAGCCTTTGTCTGCCAGCAGGAGGCCGGCTCTTTTGATTGCAGCCTCCTTGCTTTCAGAAGGAAGCCCGAGCAATACGAATGGCCCGCTCCCGTCTTCGTCGTCAGAGACTGGACTTTTGCAAATATCCATTGCAAGGGCATCCAGGGCAGGGTCGTTGAGGAAGTTGTTGATGAATATGACACGAGCCGTTCCTCCAACGTCCTTGATTCTTGAGGCGGCCCTTTCGGACAGGAACTTCTGGCAAATGACAATATCCGCATCGGCAGGGATGTCATTTACAGCAGTGTTGATGACCTCAGTGGCAATTCCCGCCGCCTGAAGACGCTTGCGGAAAGCCGTTGCCCCGAGGGCGCTGGATCCCATTCCGGCATCGCAGGAGAACACTATCTTGCGAATGGCTCCGTGTATGGCATCCGAGTGCTTCTGATCGTCTTCTTCTTCTCCCTGGAAATCAGGCGTTTTCTTAATCATTGGAGCTGACAGGAGGAATGATACGGCAGTGCCTATTATGACTCCTGCCACTGCGAGCAGGGTTTTGCCTTTCGGGGCCATCAGAATGATGGAAATCAGGCTGCCGGGGGATGCCGGGGCTACAAGCCCGACATTCAGCACGGTATAGAACAGCAGTGCGCAAAGGTTACCACCAATGACGGCAAGCAACAAGACAGGTTTGGCAAGAACATATGGGAAGTAAATCTCGTGTATTCCGCCGAAAAGCTGAATGATGGCGGCTCCAGGGGCGCTCTGGCGGGTGTTCCCTTTGCCGAAGACCCAGCAGGCGAGGAGAATTCCAAGACCCGGACCCGGGTTGGGGTCAACGAGGAACAGCATCGACTGACCGGCCTGGGCGACCTGTTCGATGCCGAGAGGAGTCATAATGCCGTGGTTGACGGCGTTGTTGAGAAACAATACCTTGCAAGGGTCCACGATGACGGAAAGAAGAGGGGAGAGCTTGTGCACCAGCAGAAAGTTGACTCCCGCGCTTGCAATTTTCACCAGCCAGCCGACTGCACCTCCGATGAAGAGGTACCCGATGATGGCCAGAATCATTCCGATGATGCCCAGCGAGAAATTGTCCACCAGCATTTCGAACCCCGGCTTGATTTTCCCTTTGACAAGGACATCAAACCTCCGTATGCATATTGCCGCGAGCGGGCCCATAATCATCGCTCCGATGAACATAGGTACATCTGATCCGATTATGACTCCCATAGTCGCAACAGTGCCGATGACTCCTCCCCGCAGGCCGGCGACATTCTTGCCGGCTGTATATGCAATCAGGAGAGGCAGCAGATATTTGAGCATAGGGGAGATGAGCTGTGCGATATGCTGATTGGGCCACCACCCGGAATCTATGAAAATGGCAGTAATCAGCCCCCAGGCGATGAATGCACCGATATTGGGCATAACCATCGCACTGAGTTTTCTGCCGAATTTCTGAATTTGTTCCTGCATAATACCGAAATAGTTATGATTCTTCAGACTCCCAGATATAGACTTTGTCTCCGCGACGAAGCCTTTCCTCAAGGGCAACGGAGCATCTGATGCCCTTCTGCGCTATGTCCGCGTCTTTGAGATTTACTCTCATATCTTCTACCGTGAATTCGACTACTCCCGTGGTGGCACCGATGGCCATTGCCTTCGCCCCTTTCTTCAACGGGACTGACTCCACTGCGATTTCGGCCACGCTGATTTTGTCGAACCAGTTTGTCACTTTGCCACAATAGACTTTTCTCATAGTGGCACTCGACCCATAGACTTCACTCCATTGTCCGAGATAGGCGCCCTGGTAGTATCCGTCCCAGAAGCCTCTGTTGAATACTTCTGAGAGACGTGATTTGAGAGTTGATGCCAACTCGGCACTGTAGGTCCCGTCGCAGACTGCATCGGCCGCCTGACGGTAGCAGGATGTACACCGTTTGACGTATTCGGCGCTGCGAGCCCTTCCTTCTATCTTGAACACCTTGACTCCGGAGTCGATGATTTTGTCCATAAACTCTATTGTGCAAAGGTCTTTTGGTGACATAATGTATTTGTTGTCTATGTTGAGGCTGTTGCCTGTCTCAAGGTCAGTGACTTCATATCCGCGGCGGCATACCTGGAAGCAGGCCCCTCTGTTGGCCGATGCCCCGTAAGAATGCAGGCTAAGATAGCATTTGCCGGAAATGGCCATACAAAGCGCTCCGTGCGCAAACATTTCAATCCTGACAAGATTTCCGGAAGGGCCTGTGATTCCGTCCCGGATGATGGTCTGATATATGTCCTTGACCTGATGGAGATTCAATTCGCGCGCAAGAACGATTACATCTGCAAATTGAGCATAGAATCTGAGCGCCTCCACGTTGGAAATGCTCAACTGGGTCGAGATATGTACCTCCAACCCAATCAGGCGGCAATAAGAGATTGCAGCCATATCAGATGCGATGATGGCATCCACCCCGGCTCCCTTTGCCGCATCTAGGGCAAACCGCATATCTTCCAAATCTTCCTGATACAATACTATATTCAGGGTCATATATGCCTTGACCCCGGCTTCACGGCATATCCGGCAGACTTCCGCAAGATCTTCCGGTGCGAAATTGTTGGCTGAATGGGATCTCATATTGAGACGCCCGACGCCGAAATATACGGAGTCCGCTCCTCCCTGAATGGCCGCCTGCAAGCATTCGAAATTGCCGGCGGGGCACATTATTTCGATATCTTTTCTGTCCATAGTCTAATAGGCTCTTCCGACCAGCGAGGCGGCAAAACTCTTGAGAATATCATTTCGGTCGATGTCCTTGATATAGCTCAAAGCCTTGTCGGTGAGACGCTTGATTTCTTTTTTCGCATCATTGGCGATGTCGAGCTCTTCATAGATGGATTTGACTGCCGCTATCTTGACCTGAGGGTCGTCCGAAGGCATAGCCATTGCGTCAAAGAGCTTCTGATTGTCGCTGATTTTCTCTGTGGCCTTTGTCAGAAGCCAACTCTTCTTGCCGTTGAGGATGTCTCCGCCAATCGGCTTTCCGAAGACTTCTTCATCACCGTAGGCATCGAGATAGTCATCTGCAATCTGGAATGCGAGTCCAAGGTCGTAGCCGTATCTGTAGAGCTTATCGCAGTCAGACTCGGAAGCTCCTCCGATGATGGCCCCCATCTTGGCGCTGCAGGCTATCAGAACGGCCGTCTTGAGCCCGATCATCTTCATATATTCGTCCATCGTGACTTCACGTCGGGACTCGAAATCCATATCATATTGTTGGCCTTCACATACCTGAGCCGCGGTTTTGCTGAAGAGGTCAAGCACATCGGACATAACCTCTCTCGGCGCGAATGAAAGTCTCCGGTAACTGTCGATGCTCATTACATCACCCGAGAGAATGGCGGTATCCTCGTTCCATTTCTTCCAGACGGTCAATTTCCCGCGTCTCTTGTCGGATTTGTCCATTATATCATCGTGGAGAAGCGTGAAGGAGTGGAAGACCTCAAGTGCCGCCACGGGCTGGAGTATACTGTCCGATATTTCATCCTTGTACAGGGAATAGGACAGCAGGCATAGACGGGGGCGTATCCTTTTGCCGCCTATTGAAATCATATATCTCAACGGGTCATACAGCCCGCAGGGCTCCTGCTTGAAATGAATGCCCTTGAACAGAGTGTCAAGGTGACAGTCAACATCTTGATAAGTAATCATATTCTACAAATATAACACAAAAAACGTATATTTGCACCCATATGACAAGACAGGCGACGGTAGTCAAAAATACGGGAAGCCATTATATGCTGGCCGAATTGCCGGAATGGAGGTTGTTCCCTGCCGTATTGCGTGGAAAAGTGCGTCTGAGCGGCAGCGCCTCCACCAATCCGGTGGCCGTGGGGGACAAGGTCAGATATGAGTCAGAAGGCGAGATAACCCTTGAACATCCAGCCACCATAGTCGAGATCCTCGACAGAAAGAATTATGTCATCAGAAAGTCTGCCAACCTTTCCCGTCAGTCACATATCATAGCCTCCAATCTGGATAGGGCATTCCTTATTGTTTCGCTGTATTTTCCTGAGGTGAAATTGCCGTTTCTTGATCGTATTCTGGTGACTTGCGAGGTGTATGATGTGCCGGTGACTATAGTGCTGAACAAAGTTGATATGTATAGGGAAATAGCTCAGGACCAGATAGATCACTTTATACAAATATACACGGGGGCCGGATATGAAGTCATCTGCACTTCGGCCCGGACCGGGGAAGGAATCGAAGGCCTGAAGGAAGTCTGCAAAGGAAAGGTATGCCTGTTTTCGGGGGAGTCCGGTGTCGGCAAGTCCTCATTGATAAAGGCGGTGGACCCTTCTCTGAGTCCGAAGATAGGTATGATCTCTGAGTCGCATTTGCAGGGAAAGCATACAACTTCATATTATGAGATGTATCCTCTTGACTGCGGGGGCTTTGTAATTGACTCTCCCGGTTTGCGGGGTTTCGGGCTCGTGGATTTGGAGAAAGAAGAGATTTCAAAATACTTTCCTGAAATGCTCAGAGTTTCGGATAAGTGCCGTTTCACTCCGTGTTCGCATACTCACGAGCCGGGCTGTGCAGTAAAAACGGCCGTGGATGAAGGCATCATCCCGGCCGAGAGATATAATTCTTACCTCGGAATGCTCGAGGAAGACAAGAAATTCAGATAATTACTCTTTCCAAAGTCCTTCTCTTGAGAGAAGATGGTTCAGATTGGCTATTCCGTAGACGACAACGGCACTGACGACGGCGGAATGCTCCAGATATTCCGGTATGACTTCAGGATACAGGTCAAACTCCGTGTGCCAGATTTTTCTGTAATTGAAATTGTAGCCCTTCGGGTCGCTTTCTGTAAATGAAATGGCCGGAATACCGCTCATAGCGAAATATGCGTGGTCGGATCCGCCGGCTCTGACCGGGCGTTCCTGCGGCTTCTCGCGTTTGCTTACAGTGAAAGGCATTTCAGGATTCAGATTCAGGACAGGCTTGCATATCTTGACAAAATCATCATACATAGCTTCCGGAACCGAAATACCGGTTGCTGCAGTCGGGCCACCGTCCCTGTTGAAATAGTTGGATATCTTGTCCCACGGCACAGTTTTGCTCTCAACGAAAAATTTGGAGCCGAGCAATCCGTACTCTTCACCTGTCCAAATGCAGAACATAATGCTTCTTGCAGGTTTCGCTCCGCTCATTGACATCAGTCTTGCCGCTTCCATCGCGACCACGGTCCCGTTTGCGTCATCAACTGCACCGCAGGCTACGTCATAGGCGTCAAGATGGCCTCCCATAAGCACATATTCGTCAGGATATTTGCTTCCGCGGAGAATTCCTATGACATTGTGATATTTGACCGGACCTTCGTTGAAGTGATTGCGGATATCGAATTCCAGCTGGAAATCCTGCATTTCACGAACCATCTGCTCTATGACTTTGTATTGATTCTCGTCAAGTTTGATATCGCAGGCTGTAGGAAGATTGTCCATTGTGATTTTATAGCAATTGGCTCTGTCATAAAGAATCTGGAGGGGCAGTCTTGCTGACTGGATGAACCCCAGGACTCCCGCTTCGACCATCTCCCTATAGAACAGCGCCGGCTCATATCCGTTCGTGTCGGCTACTGCGGCACGTCTGAGGTCTGCTTCTGGAGACCAATCCAGAGCCATCCCTGTCGATGTGCCTCCGATGAGGACCCAGGAGCCCTTGAGAGCACCTTTCATTCTTTCAAGCTCCTGTCTGTTCTTCGGCTCGATAAGTACTCGACCCTTTTGAGGTCCTTTGGTGCCGGCTGTGTATCCCGGTGTGCCGAAATGGAGAGCCATTGAGTTTCCTCCAATCATACGGCCCGACCAGGGCCCCCTGTTGAAGCCGACATTGATTTCACCGGCCTCTTGAATCATCACTTCCAAACCCCATGATTTGAATTTCGATGCGACCCATTTCTCTGCATCTTCAAGGGCGTGCGATCCGATCGGGCGACCTCCGATTCTGTTGGCGAGGAAATCCTCGTGCTCCATAGTGCGGTTGTCTGTGGTCCCGAGCTCGATGATTCTCTGTGTGACCTTGTCCTGTGCATACATCGCCACGGTGGCGAAAAGAATGGCAATTGTGAAAATACGTCTCATAATTCTATCTATTGTAAAGTTCTCGTAATACTTTGAGCGATTGTATATTGAGCGAAATCCCCAGATGGTGCGACAAGTAGCGCAGCATCGTGCCCAGGTTGTCCTTGTCCGTACTGTCCGCAAACGGAACGATGTCACTTCCTGACGGCGCAAAGCCCAACTCCGCCGCCAGCTCCACAAGAAAGCCTGTATTGAAGGCGGCATATCCGCTCTCCAGCTCTTCCAATCTCAAAATCATACCCTCACACCAGTCAAACATTTCCGTTTCTGTTCCTTCTTCCCGGAGCACTTTGAACAGGACTTCGCTGAAGAACATTGTCATGGCATTCTTGTGCATATTGTCCCTTATCTTCATCAACGGGTATTTCGAAACGAAGTTCCGCGCCCGCCACAACTGCGATTTCGGGTTATCGATCACATCTGCTTCCAAAATGTTCAAGGGCAGGAACAATGCCGGTGATATCCCTTTTTTGATGTTGACTATGAAGGATTTTCTGCCGAAATCCCTGCTCAGAGTATGTATGACGACAGAATTGTCCTTGACTTTTGTCAGATTCAATATGATGAGCTCCGTTGGCTGTGTCATTTGCGGTCTTTGAGCCAGGCGGACATCGCTCTGAGTGTCTGTCCCCTGTGAGAAATCAAATTTTTAGCTTCTTCTCCCACTTCGGCGAAGGTCTTTCCTCCGAACACGTCGGCCTCAAATATGGGATCATATCCGAATCCCTGATCTCCCTTACGCCCGGTGGCTATTTTACCTTCCACA
The DNA here is from genome assembly GCA_045600565.1 of Candidatus Cryptobacteroides sp. GTDB lineage: Bacteria > Bacteroidota > Bacteroidia > Bacteroidales > UBA932 > Cryptobacteroides. Next base: position 158,139 of record JAZRYB010000057.1, read on the forward strand.
ACTCCCTCGAAAAAGTATTTCTTCCCATCGAGTATGAGAGTGACGACATTCTTGAACCTCGCGGTACGCTGTCCGTCAGGGACACCCTCCATAGCGGCCAGCAGTTTGTCGATGTTGGCGTTGAAATCGTGTCCTTCTCCAGCATATCTTGCAGAATGCACTCCCGGTGCGCCTCCAAGGGCATCCACCTCCAGACCGGTATCGTCCGCGAAACAGTCCATACCGGTTTTGTTGTATAAATATTCAGCTTTTTGTATAGAATTGGCACGGAGTGTGTCACTTGTCTCCGGGATTTCTTCAAAGATTCCCAGGTCGGCCGGTGTGACCAATTCGAATTCCGGTCCCAGAATATCGGAGGCTTCGCGCAATTTGCCGCGATTGCCTGTGGCGAAAATGAGTTTCATATATGCAAATATACCTTTTTTGGAATAATTATTTGAAAACAGTTTCTTATTTTTGTGGCTATGAAGAAAATTGTAATATTATTCGCTTCCGCGCTCGCTGTCATATCTTCCTCAGCTCAGACCAGGAGTTTCAAACTTGGCCAGTGGACTGAAATCCAAAATGCCCTGCTCAAGGAGCTGAATCGCTCATATGTGGATTCTCTTCCTATTGACAGGATAGAGCGGGCCGGGATTGATGCGATGCTTGAAAGCCTTGACCCATATACCGTATATATTCCGGAGGAGGAGAATGAAGACCTCCAGATGCTTATCAACAAGACATACGGCGGAATAGGCGCTGTGATATACAAGCCGGACAAGGACGGTAATGTCATTATCAATGAGCCATACGCCGGTTCTCCGGCCCAGAAATACGGACTGGTATGCGGAGATGAGATTCTGGCAATCGACGGTGTCACGACACACGGACTTGATTCGAAGGAATGCAGCGAGAGGATGAAGGGAAAGGCGGGGACAACGGTCAGATTTTCTGTCAAGAAAGTGCGCTCAGAAGAGACAGTTGATATTGATGTCGTACGTGAGCGTATCCATCTCCCTGATGTCGAATATGCCGGAATGCTGGACCGGACTACCGGATATATCCTTCAGTCCGGATTTACCGAAAATGTCTCTCAGGATGTCAGAGAAGCTTTTCTGAATCTCAAGCGGCAGGGGATGGAGCGTTTGGTGCTCGACTTGAGAAGCAACGGCGGCGGACTTTTGCAGGAGGCGGTGAAGATTGTATCCTTCTTTGTCCCTAAGGGCTCTGTGGTGTGCACTGCCAAGTCCAAGAACGGTGAACAAACAATCTACAAGACCACTACCGACCCTCTGGATACGCAAATCCCGATTATCGTTATGGTTGACGGCGGCACCGCGTCTTCTTCCGAGATAGTGTCAGGGGCCCTTCAAGATTATGACAGAGCGACGATTATGGGCAAGCGCACATACGGGAAGGGTCTTGTCCAGAGTATCCGTCCTCTTCCATACAACGGGTCGCTGAAGATTACTACAGCCAAGTATTATACTCCCTCCGGGCGTTGCGTACAAGCCATTGATTATAGTCATCGCAATGAGGACGGCAGTGTAGGACATATCCCTGATTCTTTGACTCACGAGTTCAAAACACAGGGAGGACGGACGGTGCGTGACGGCGGCGGTATCACTCCCGATGTGGATATTCCTCTACACGAGTACAGCCGTTTGACTTATTCTCTTGTCTTGAACGGCATAATAGAGCAATATACGCTGGATTATGTCCGCGCGCATTCTTCAATAGCGGATATAGATGATTTCCACTTCACTGATGCTGAATATGAATCTTTCATCGAGTTTGCAAGCATCAAGGAGTTCGACTACAGGTCAAGCGCGAAGACTTTGTATGACCAGATGCGCAATGAGCTGAAAAAGGATGGTCTTGAGGATGCTATGCGCAGTGAATTGGATGCGCTTGAGAAGGCCATCAATATGGAGAAGGAGCAGTTCCTGAGACTGAAAAAGACCGAAATCATCCCGTTTATCGAGGAAGAAATTGCTGTCAGGTATTATTTCCAGGAAGCCGGAGTACGTGTGCGTCTGCGTTATGACGATCAGCTGAAGACCGCTATTGCGACCCCAATACAATAAGGACCATTCCCAATAACATTATTCCAAGGTCTATGGCCTTGGATTTTATGTTCATTTCACGGAAAATCAAAGCTCCTCCGATGAATGTTATGATGACGGAACTTCTCCGTGTCAGTGAGATTACACTCAAGAGCGCGCCCTCACGGCTCAAAGAATAGAAATACAGGAAATCGGCCCCTGTGATAAAGACGGCAATGAGCAGCAGCATCCAGTCCCATTTGAATTTCACGGGCTTCGCCGTCCCGAGGCGTTTGATAAGAATAATGGCCCCGAGTATCAGAGTAATGTACAGATTGCACCAGCTCTGGACGAACATCGGCTCCATATAGCTCATAATATGCTTGTCGAAGAGAGCGCTGCAGACTCCGCTGATGACACATATCGTCATATGGAGCACCCCTTTGCTGTGAGAGAAGTCTATGCCTTCCCTGATGCTGGCCCTGCTGAGCATATAGAGGGATATCAGGGTAAGGATTACACCACCCCATTGCCACAAATTCAACCTCTCGCCAAATAGAATGAGCGAAAAAATCAACACGAATACCGGTCTGGAAGCCTTGATTGTGCCAGCTGTCGTAATGGGAAGCAACTTTATGCCGTATAAACCGGAAATCCAAGAGGTGGAGACAAGCAATGCCTTGACAATTAAATATATATGGTCGATTGACGCCCCTCGTGAAAAGAAAGGTGTCAGGATGGCCGTGGAAAATAATGTCCCCCAGAACAGGACATAGAACACGTCATTCTTCTTGAGGGCCTGTTTCTTTGCGAGGTCATATATACCCAGCAAAAGTGCAGAGCCTATCGTCGCCCAAATCCACATAGCGCTACAAAGTTTGACCTCCGATAAATTCCCTCATAATGCTTGTTGGCGGGATGGCGGCTATTTCATTCGGCTTGAGGGCTGATATTCCGGATATAAAAGACAGAATCTGCCGTGCCTTTTCATATGCGGGGGATGTCTCTGCGATGCCATACAGAAGAGGTTCAGCATAATATTTCAGCACGGGGATATCGTATAGGGTGGAGGAATTGAAAACGACGTCCGCGTTGTCTTCAAAAGGAAAAATATTCTTTTCTTCACCCTGTCTTACTTTCGGCCACAGCAGAATGTTGGTCTCCGCCGACAAGCCTCTGGTACGGTTGTCTCTGACTATTCTGCGCAACAATCTCTTGTCTGTGGTGGAATTGTGCGCTTTCTCCCCACCCGGAAGTGCGGACAAGGCTGAAATGTATATCTTGAACAGTTTGCTGCCTTCAATGGCGGGCGTGAGAGCCGGATTGAGAGCATGGATACCTTCCATAAACAATATGTCATTCGGTCCGAGTCTCATTTTTCTGCCCGAATTGACTTTGCGCCCCTGGACGAAATCGTATTTGGGCAGCTCCACATCCTCCCCGTTTATCAGCGCATTGAGATGCTCGTTCAGTAACTTGATGTCCATAGCGTGAATCGATTCGAAGTCATATTCGCCTTTTTCATCTCGAGGCGTGTCTTCTCTGTCCACAAAATAGTTGTCAAGTTCAATGACCTTCGGTGAGAGCCCCAAAACCCTGCATTGCTGGGCTATTCGGAGTGATGATGATGTTTTGCCGCTTGACGAGGGACCGGACATCAAAACTATTCTCTTGGATTTGTGACACCAGAAAATCTGGTTTGCAATTTCGGCGTATTTGCGTTCCTGTCTTGCCTCGCACAAATTGATGAGGTCTATGGCGAGTCCTTGAGAGAGAGTGACATTCAACGCTTCCAGCGTGTCAATCCCGACTGCACCGCACCAATCCTTGTATTCTTGTCTTGCTGCTTCAATCTTTGTCATATGCAGTGTTTTCAACTTTTTGATTCAATAATTCGGCGAGGAATTCTCCTGTTGTGGATTCAGGATTTGCCGCAACCTCTTCCGGGGTGCCCGTGGCAACTATTCTTCCTCCGGCAGAACCGCCTTCCGGGCCCATATCAATGATGTGGTCCACGGATTTGAGCACATCCAGATTGTGCTCGATGATAATAACGGTATTCCCTTGGTCCACAATCTTCTGGAGAACATTCAGCAGGACCTTGATGTCCTCGAAATGCAGGCCGGTTGTCGGCTCGTCCAGAATGTACAGGGTGTTGCCCGTCCCTTTGCGGTACAGTTCTGATGCCAGTTTCATCCTTTGGCTTTCTCCGCCCGAGAGTGTTACGGCGGATTGCCCCAGATGGACGTATCCCAGACCGACATCCAACATTGCCTTCAACTTCTGGGCGATTTTGGGTATGTTCCTGAAAAACTCGTATGCTTCGCTTACCGGCATCTCAAGGACATCATTTATGTTCTTTCCTTTGTATTTGACTGCAAGAGTGTCTTCTTTGTACCTTTGACCTCGGCATTCGTCGCAGACAACGTTGACGGATGGGAGGAAATTCATCTCAATGACTTTTATTCCTGCTCCCTTGCATTCTTCGCAACGTCCTCCGGCCACATTGAAGGAGAATCTTCCGGCTTTGAATCCTCTTACTTTTGCGTCCGGTGTTTCTTCAAACAGAGTCCTGATGTCACCGAAGACTCCGGTATATGTCGCCGGATTGCTTCTCGGCGATCTTCCGATAGGACTTTGATCTATTTCAATCAGTTTGTCAATATGTTCGAGACCGCTGAGCTTCTTGAAAGGCAGAGGCTTCTGTTTGCCGCCATAGAGTCTGGCCTTTACGGCCGGCATCAGGGTCTCATTTATCAGTGTACTCTTGCCGCTGCCGCTGACTCCGCTCACCCCGATAAAGGTTCCCAGTGGGAATCTGACATTGATGTCCTTGAGATTGTTTCCGCTTGCGCCGGACAATTCCAAAAATCTGCCGTTGCCTTGCCTTCTCGTGCGTGGAACAGAAATTTTTTGTTCTCCACGCAAATAATCCAAAGTGACGGAATGGGGGCAAAGATCCTTTGAATCAATGTTATCCGTATTGTTGGGCGATGGCCCGTTGTAGCATACCAGCCCACCTTCGGCTCCCGCACCCGGGCCTACGTCCACAATCCAATCTGCTGAATTCATAGTCTCAAGGTCGTGTTCCACGACTATGATGGAATTGCCCTCATCTCTGAGCTTGCGCAGGGAATTGATAAGTTTTCTATTGTCTCTCTGGTGCAGCCCTATGCTCGGCTCGTCCAAAATGTACATCACATTCACCAGTTTGGAGCCGATTTGGGTGGCAAGGCGGATTCTCTGGCTTTCTCCTCCGGACAGGGACACGGTAGGCCTGTCCAGAGACAGGTAGTCCAGCCCGACGTCGAGCAGGAACTCCACTCTGTCTGTGAGCTCTTTCAGAATATCCCTTGCAATATTGTTTTCCCTTCCGGACAATTTGTCAGGAAGTTCTTTCAACCAGGTGTGAAGCTCTGTCATTTCCATTGAAGCAACTTCGGAAATGGTTTTGCCGTCAATCTTGAAACATCCGGTATCTTCATTCAGCCTTGATCCGTTGCATACCGGGCAGACGATTTTGTTGTCGATGTCCTCCAATATTCCGCTCCAGCAGACCATCTCGGACATAGATCCCTCACCGATGCGGAAATAATCATCCGAGCCGAAAATGATATGTGAGACAGCCTCATCAGGGAGCGCTGCAACAGGCTCATACAGAGAGCAGTCATATTTGCGTGTCAATGCTCTGAGGATCTCGAATTTCTTGTTTTCGCGTATTTTCCCCAAGGCTGTGATTCCGCCTTCGGCTATGCTGAGGCTTTTGTCCGGAATAATAGTGTCGATATTGATATCAACGACTTGCCCGAGGCCTTTGCAATAAGGGCAGTACCCTTCGGGAGAATTGAACGAAAACGAATGTGGTGCCGGCTCCTGAAGGGAAATGCCGCTGTCCGGATCCACAAAATGCTTGGAATAATGCTGCAAGAGCCCTGTCTCAAGGTCCTCGATTGCTACGGAGCCTTTGCCGAGCCCCAGGGCGATGAACACTGAGCTCCTGACTCTTTTCTCGTCACCCTCGTGCGGCTTGAGCTTGTCCACGACGGCTTCTATGAAATGCGCTTTATATCTGTCAACGGATTCCAGAGAAGCCAGATTGACAATCTCCCCGTCAATCCTGACTTGAAGATAGCCTTTTTTTCTCAATTGCTCGAACAATTCGCGATAGTGGCCTTTTCTGCCTTTTACCAGCGGGGCGAGCAGAATGCATTTGCGCCCCGAATAGTTCTCCATTATCAAGCCGACTATCTGCTCATCGGTATAGCGGACCATCTCACGTCCGGATACGGGGGAGAATGCTCTGGATGCACGTGCGTAGAACAATCTCAAAAAGTCATAGATTTCAGTGATTGTCCCGACCGTCGAACGCGGATTGTTGCCGGTCGTTTTCTGCTCTATTGCGATAATTGGGCTGAGACCTTCGATGTTTTCCACCATAGGCTTTTCCAATATCCCCATAAAATGTTTCGCATATGGGGACAAGGTATTCATATATCTCCTCTGACCTTCTGCATAGATGGTGTCAAAGGCCAGCGAAGATTTCCCGCTTCCGCTCAATCCGGTGATGACAACGAATTTGTTCCTCGGGATGCTGACGTTGATATTCTGAAGGTTGTGGGCCTTGGCTCCTTGTATTTTGATAAATTTATCCATTGAAGCTTATACCGTCAACATTTCCGTTCCCGTCTTTTTCGTTGAACGGCTGCAGAAATGGATTCTGTGCCCGCTCTGTTCCGATTGTTGTTTGGCTCCCGTGTCCGGGATGGACGACGATGTCCGAATCAAGCCATATGATTTTTTCCATAATGGATACTATTTCCTTGTCATAGTCTCCAAAATCAAAATCGGTGCGGCCGATGGTCCCGGCGAACAGGGTGTCCCCGCTAAACAAGTCCCCACTGCCTTCCATCAGATAGCAGACACTCCCCGGCGAATGCCCCGGAGTATGGATCACCTTGAATTCCATATCAGCTTCAGAGAGAATCTCCCCGTCGCAAATGTCTGTGGAGTCCCAGTCGGATTTGGGCTCTCTCAAGAAAAACTTGGCCGCCATCTTGCACATTTTTACTTTGAGATTTCTGTCATCCGGATGGAGATATACCGGAATTGCGAACTCATCCACGCAGTCACTGACGCCGTAGGTGTGGTCGAAATGGGCGTGAGTGAGCAATATGGCCTTCGGCTCAAGCTTTTCCGCTCTTATGAAATCCAGGAATTCCTGTCTCTCTTCCGGATAAAAAAATCCCGGATCGATGATGACCGCTTTGCGGGAATCGCTCCAGATGACAAAAGTATTTTCCTCAATGATGGAGAAAGAAAATTTCTTGATGTTTATCATAAATCAGTCCTTGTCGAAACAAAAATACTAAACACTTTTGATTTTGCATAAGTCTGTTGATAAAAATGAAACAGATTTATAACTTTGCAATTTGTAATAAATTATTGTTCAATGCATATAGCTATAGCAGGAAATATTGGCAGCGGCAAAACTACTCTCACAAGGATGCTCGCCGCCCGTTATGGCTGGAAACCCAAATTCGAGGCCGCCGATTTCAATCCTTATCTTTCTGATTTCTATGCTGATATGGAAAGATGGTCTTTCAATTTGCAGATATATTTTCTCAACAAGAGATTCAAAGATGTCGTTGCGATTTCCAAAGGGACGGATATTGTCGTTCAGGACAGGACCATATACGAGGATGCCTACATCTTTGCCGCGAATCTTCACTCGATGGGGCTGATGAGCTCACGTGATTATGACAATTATATAGAGTTGTTCGATTTGATGATGTCCTTGATAAATCCTCCCGATCTTCTGATATATCTGCGTTCGTCCATCCCGAATCTCATATCCCAGATTCAGAAGCGCGGACGCGAATATGAAAAGAGTATCAGAATTGATTATATCACTGGTTTGAACGAGAGATACGAGACTTGGATCAAAGATTATAAAGGTAAACTGTTGATTATTGATGCTGATAAAATCAAGTTCGGCAACAATCCCGAGGATTTCGAAAAGGTGACCGATATGATTGATGCGCAGATGTACGGATTGTTTTCTAATACCAGATAGGATTATGAAAGAGAGGCTTACGATAATTGATTTTGTAAAGAAATCTGTTTCGCGTTTTCCTGACAACGTTTTCTTACGTGAAAAAGTGAATGGCGTCTGGACAGAAACTACGTTCCGCCAGACCTTGGAGGAGGGGAAAATCCTCGCTGCGGGATTTATGGCTCTCGGACTCGAAAAGGGAGAAAAGGTCTCTCTGCTTTCCGAAGGCCGCAATCTGTGGATACTGTCCGAACTGGGCGTCCTTTTTGCCGGTGGCGTGAATGTCCCACTGTCTGTCAAGCTTGAAGAGAACAATGATCTGCTTTTCCGTATCAGACATTCCGACTCGAAGTTCGTGGTTGTGTCCGGGCAGCAACTTCCTAAAGTGAGAAAGGTAGTCTGTGAAACTCCGCTTGTGGAGAAAGTGATAGTGCTGGATGATGTCACAGAGTTGGCTGACAATGAAATATCTATCGCTTCACTGCGAGAGGCGGGGAAATCTTTCATAGAGGCACATCCGGAACTTTTGGAGCAGCGCATCGCCAGTGTCGGGCCGGATGATTATGCCAACATAAGTTACACCTCAGGGACGACTGCAGATCCGAAGGGGATTTTGTTGACTCACCGCAATTATACTGCGAATGTTGAGCAGGGAGCATCTGTAATAGGACTCAAGGAAGGCAGTGTGATGCTGATAATCCTGCCTTTGGATCATTGCTTTGCCCACGTGGCAGGCTTCTATACTATGATGTATTATGGCGGAAGCATCGCGACTGTCCCTGTCGGGAAAACTCCTCTTGCCACGCTTCGCAATGTGCCCGTGGCCATTAAGGAAGTACGCCCTCACGCTATGCTTTCTGTTCCTGCGTTGGCTAGAAATTTCAAGAAAAATATCGAATCCGGAATCAAGGCCAAGGGCCCGTTTGTGCAGAAATTGTACGAATTCGCACTTGACAATGCGATTAAGTATAATAAGGAGTATTATAATCGTGGCGGATTGGATGTATGCTGGCGCAGACCGCTTATGTTTCTGTTTGACAAACTGATTTTCAAGACAGTCAGAGAGAGTTTCGGAGGGAGAATGAAATTCTTTGTAGGAGGTGGGGCCTTGCTTGATATAGAGCTCCAGAGATATTTCTGTGCTGTCGGAATGCCGATGTTCCAAGGATATGGACTTTCAGAGGCGACGCCTATCATATGTGCCAATTCCGAGGGCCACGCGATTTTCGGGTCTTCCGGAAGGACAGTGGAGCCTATGGATATCAAGATTTGTGATGATGAGGGGCGTGAGCTTCCTTATGGAGAACGTGGCGAGATTGTCATCCGCGGAGAGAATGTGATGGCCGGATACTGGAAGAACCCGGAAGCTACGGCCAAAACCATAGTGGACGGTTGGCTGCACACCGGAGATATGGGATATATATTCCCGGACAATCCGAGATATCTGTATGTCACAGGACGCTTCAAATCGCTTCTGATATCATCTGACGGAGAAAAATACAGCCCTGAGGGTTTCGAAGACTCTCTCACGGACGGTTCCGACTACATAGAACAAGTCATTCTTTACAATAATCAAAGCCCATATACGATAGTTCTTATCGTCCCTAACAAAGAGGCGCTGAAGGAATATGTCAGGAAACAATACCCAGACACCGAACCGGCCTCCCGTGAGGGAAGAGTGATAATGCTCAAAAAGATACAGGACGAGGTGGATTCATATAAGAAAGGCGGGTCCCGTGAGGGGATGTTTCCTGAAAGATGGCTTCCTGCGGCAATCGCTGTGCTGCCGGAATCTTTCACTGAGAAAAACGGCCTTGTCAACAGCACTATGAAGATAGTCAGAGGAAAAGTCGAAAAATTCTATGCCGATCGTATTGATTATGCATTCACCGCGGAGGGGAAATTGCTTCTCAATGAGAAGAACATTGAGTCGGTAGGCTGATATTGTTTTCGGATTAATGGTCTGATAATATAATAGAAAGAGAGCACTTTTCCCCAAAAGCGCTCTCTCAGTATATAAAACGAACTTAACAAATAGACACGAATCACTTCGTTATCTGTCACAAATGTAGAGTTAAAAAACGTTTTTAACAAAATAATTTTTACTAATATTTATTTTTTTATTGAAAATTGATAGTATCGGTTTGAAAACAATCAGTTTCCGTGCATAGTGGGACAGTTTTTCAAAAATAATTTGTAACTTGTGGGGCTTTTTGACGTGGAATTTAATTATTAACCAAACTATATTTTTATGGAACAGAAAAAAACCAATGTCATTGCGATTGTGACTATGTTCTTCCTTTTCGCAATGATTTCTTTTGTCACCAACCTGGCAGCTCCTCTTGGAAACATTTGGATGCAGTCTTATTCTTGGGCCGGTATGTGGGGAAATATGATGAACTTCCTTGCATATCTCTTTATGGGTATCCCTGCGGGCAAAATGCTTACGACGAAGGGTTACAAGAAGACAGCACTTATCGCTCTCGCGTTGGGTGTCATCGGTATCTTTGTCCAGTGGCTCTCCAGCAAGGTCGGTGCTGATGTCAGAGTATTCAACGTAGGTGCCGATGTCGTTGCTCTCAACTTCATCATCTATCTCCTTGGCGCATTCATCTGCGGATTCTGCGTTTGTATGCTCAATACTGTCGTAAATCCTATGCTCACCATCCTCGGTGGCGGTGGAAACCGTGGCAACCAGCTTGTTCAGGCAGGTGGAGCCTGCAATTCTCTTTCAGGCACATTGACACCTCTCTTTGTAGGCGCCCTCATTGGAACCGTTACAGACAAGACCTCCATGTCAGATGTCGCTCCACTGCTCTACATTGCAATGGGCGTATTTGTTCTTTCATTTATTATCATCCTTATCGTCAATATTCCTGAGCCGACTCTCGGTACTGAGCAGAAGAAGTTCGAAAGCAGCCCTTGGAAATTCCGTCACACAGTTTTCGGCGTCATTGCCATTTTCTTCTATGTCGGTGTTGAGGTAGGTATTCCGGGAACACTCAATTTCTATCTTTCAGACCCTTCAGCAGCCGGTGCAGGCATAGGTATCGGAGGTGCGGCAGTCGGAGGTGCTCTTGCGGCTATGTATTGGCTTCTTATGCTTGTCGGACGTCTTGGAAGTACAGCCATCAGTGGAAAGGTCTCTCCTCGTGCCCAGTTGATTTCTGTCGGTTCAGTCGCTCTTGCATTCCTTTTGCTTGCAATCGTTCTTCCTAAGACAATCACCATCTCGATGCCTGGTTTCGACATTCATTCAGGATTCAGCCTCAATCAGGTTCCGATCAGTTGTCTTTTCCTCGTTCTTTGCGGTCTCTGTACGTCAGTTATGTGGGGATGTATCTTCAGCCTTTCTGTTGACGGACTCGGCAAGTACACCGAGCAGGCTTCCGGAATCTTTATGATGATGGTAGTAGGTGGTGGAGTAGGTCCGCTTCTCCAGAATGCACTTGCTTCCAGTGTAGGTTATATGGCAAGCTATTGGCTCCCGTTCGCTATGATGGCATACATTGTATTCTTTGCCGCATTTGGTTCGAAAAATGTTAATAAAGATATCGTTACTGATTGATGGTTAATAATTTAAAAGATATTCAATTATGGAAAAACAATATGTAGTTGGTGTTGATGTAGGTGGCCAGACCACCAAGATCGGTGTGGTTGATGCGCGTGGAGATGTTCTTTCTCAGACTGTTATTCGTTCGGATACTTTCGGCGCGGACGCAGATGCATATATAGCTGCACTTGCCGAGGCTATCAAGGGTGTCATCAAGGAATCCGGGAAGGAAGGTGAGATACGTGGCATCGGTGTGGGCGCTCCTAACGGCAATCATTATACCGGAGCCATAGCATATGCTCCTAATCTCGCGTGGGCTGCAAATGGCTCTGTCGATTTTGCAAGCAAACTTACTGCGCAACTGGGTATCCCTGTATCTCTTACCAATGATGCCAATGCGGCTGCAGTTGGCGAGATGACCTATGGCGCCGCACGTGGAATGAAGAATTTCATTATGATTACTCTCGGAACGGGTGTGGGCAGCGGTATCATCGTCAACGGAGATCTCGTGTATGGTCACGACGGATTCGCCGGCGAGCTTGGACATACCAATGTTGTCCGTCACAACGGCCGTGTCTGCGGTTGTGGCAAACAGGGATGTCTTGAGGCGTATTGCTCTGCTATCGGAGTAGCAAAGACAGCCCGCGACTGGTTGGAGATGAGCAACGAGGAATCGCTTCTTCGCGATGTTGACAACATCACATCCAAGGACGTTTATGATGCGGCAAAGAAAGGTGATGCACTCGCTCTCAGAGTGTTTGATTATACCGGAACTCTTCTCGGTCGTTCATTTGCGGATTTCGTCGCCTTCAGCGCTCCTGAGGCTATCGTTCTCTTCGGCGGTCTCGCCCGCTCAAAAGAGTTCTTGTATGAGCCTATGAAGAAAGCTATGGAGGATAATCTGCTTCAAATCTGGCAGGGTAAGGTCAAGATACTTTTCTCTCAACTTAAGGAGTCAGATGCCGCTATCCTTGGAGCTTCAGCTCTTGCTTGGGAATTGTAATTTTTAGTTGAAATAAAAAAATGAAAACAAAAACATTGATTGCTGCCCTTGTTGTGGGTATGTCATTAGTTGCGTGTGCACAAAAGCCGGGTAAAGGCATCAGCGCCGAATTTTCCAAAGGACAGATAGACACTGTCAGTTATCTTCTCGGTGTCAATTTCGGAAGCTTTATCAAGGGTTATGATTTTGGTGATGTGAACTACGCAGAGCTCAAGAAAGGTATGGTAGATTTCATGAATGCGACTGGTAATCCAGGTGATTCCGCTTTTCTTGCGCAGTTCAAAATCAGCCCGGAGCTTATGAATGACGTTCTTAATTCTTATTTGGAAAAGAGAAGAGAGGTTATCCTTCGGATAAATAAGGAGGAAGGCGATGCTTTCCTGGCGGCAAACAAAGCCAAATCAGGTGTCGTTGAGACATCGTCAGGTCTTCAATACAAGATTATTGCTCCCGGCAGTAGCGTAAAGGCCGGCCCGACTGACAAAGTCAAGGTCTATTATAAAGGTACGCTTCTTGACGGGACAGTGTTTGATGAGAGAGCTGTCGCTGATGGAGAGCCAATCGAGTTTTCTCTTGACGGTGTTATTCCAGGCTGGACAGAAGGTCTCCAGCTTGTTGGAGAAGGAGGAGAGATAGAGTTGTATATTCCTGCAGCACTCGGTTATGGCGAGAGAGGCACACAGGGCATAGCGCCTAACTCAACTCTTATCTTCAATGTGAAGCTTGCTGAGATTGTCAAGGCCGAAGTTGAGGAATAATCAGAGGTTTATCCAATTGATGGCACCGTCTCTTCTCCACCAGGTAAGTTGTCGCTTCGCATAATGGCGGGTGTTGCTTTGGATGAGGGAGACGGTCTCCTCAAATGAAACAGTGTCGGGGTTTTCAAGGTAGTTGAATACCTCTTTGTATCCGACGGTTTGAAGAGGGGTGAGATTCTTGAATTCAGTCAAGGATCTCACTTCTTCTATTAGACCTTCATCCATCATAGATGATACTCTTGCGTTGATACGGTCATACAAGACAGATCTCGGCCTGATGAGCCCGATCTTTTCTATTTCGAATGTCCTTTCTTTCGGCGCTTCGCGCTTGAATGAGGAATAAGGCTTCCCGGTGTCCAGGCATACTTCCAGCGCTCGTAAAACCCTCATACCGTTCAGCCTGTCAATAGTCTCATATGCAATCGGATCCAAGTGCCTCAACTCTTCGGCAAGAGAATGGACTCCTTCCGTTTCGAGCCTTTCGGTCAGGGTCTTGCGCAATGACATATTGGCTGATGGGACATCTGCCATCCCTCTGCATATCGCATCGATATAAAACATTGACCCACCTGTCATCACAAGAGTGTCATGTCCTCGGGCAAACAGGGATTCGATAAGCTCCAGGGCCTCCAGTTCATATAATCCTGCGGTATAGTATTCTGTTACTGACTTGGTCTGGATAAAATAATGCTTTACTTTGTCCAGCTGTTCTTTGGAAGGGACTGCTGTCCCGATGGACATCTCCTTGTAGATTTGTCTGGAGTCGCAGGAAATAATCGGAGAATCATATTTGAGGGCCATATCAATGCTGAAGTCAGTTTTTCCTACAGCAGTCGGTCCCAGTATGATTATCAGTTTCTTATTCACGTTCAGAAACCAATTCCTTCGTTGGCATCATAAATTTCTTCAGTCTCGTCATCATCTTCCTCCTGCTGCTCATCTTCGTCGTCATCATCGAAATCTTCATCCGGATCAATATTGAGCAGTTCGGCGAGCTTGCTTTTCGGTCTGTCTTCGCCCGGAAGATGTCTCTTGTCGTCAGGAAGGTCTTCAAATGCCACATATCCGTTTTCGAATTCGATAGGATTGGGGCCTTTGGCGTCTATGACGATTGGACTGTCAGTGCGTCCTTCAGTCTCTCCTTCGAAAGTGATATTGACACTTTTTTTATTGGTGACATCGTAAAAATACACAAAAGAAGTGATACCTTTCTTTATTGTCTCGTTGATTGTGATTTCATCAGCGGCTCCGTCCCCGAGGTCGAAAAGGCCGTAACGTGCGACAACATTGGCGGCCGCATCCATAGCCTTGAACAGAATTAGCTGATCCTGAGGGAATTCCATATCAACCCTCATCTGTTTGTGCAGTGAATATAACGTTGAGTCTCCTTCTATCTGATAGATTCTGAAGAATCCTTTGATGCCTGAAAGTGTAACTCTATATTTGAAAGACATAAGCCGAACAATTTGCATTTGGCAGTTCAAAGTTAGAAAAAAACACTAAATTTGAAAAGATATGGGCCAGATTATTAAAGATACATATCGGAGCATTGCTTCTGAGTCTGAAGGATTGTTCAAGGATAACGGCAGTCGTTTCATAGCTTTAGCATATCCTGTAGAGACCTCCGGACAGATTCGTGATATTTTGGATTCTATCAGAAAGAAATATCACGATGCCAGACATCATTGCTTCGCTTATAGATTGGGGCTGGAAGGCGGTGAGTTCCGTTTCAGTGATGACGGCGAGCCTTCTGGCTCCGCCGGCCGACAGATTCTCGGTCAGATTGATTCGGCGGGATTGAGTGACATTCTTGTGGTGGTTGTCAGATATTTCGGCGGTATCAAACTTGGTATCCCCGGGCTGATAAGGGCATACAAGACGTCAACGGCGGATGCTCTCTCAGATGCTGTCGTCATCGAGAAGGTGGCCGGCCGAAACTTCAGGCTGTCATTTGACTATATCGAGATGAACAATGTAATGAAGGTGCTCAAGGACTTGAATTTGCCTCAGAACAATCAGAATTTTGACAACTTGTGCGCCATCGACGTCAGAGTGAGACTTTCTCAAACGGATGATTTTTTGAATAGAATTGAGAAATATTTATTATCTTTAGATGATATTTAAACTTACCTTAAAATGAACAAGAAACACGTATTTAATGCCGGTCCTTGCCTCCTTCCCCAGATAGCTCTTGATAATGCTATTGAGGCGATCAAAGATTTCAAGGGGACAGGCGTGTCCGTACTTTCTATTTCCCATCGTACCAAAGAATGGGAAGAAACAATGAATGAATGCCGCTCTCTATGGAAAGAGTTGCTTGACATTCCGGAAGATTATGAAGTCATTTTCCTTGGTGGTGGCGCTTCGTTGCAGTTTTTGTATGTGGCGATGAACTTCCTTGAGAACAAAGCCGCATATCTTGACACAGGTGTGTGGGCTCACAAGGCGCTCAAAGAAGCTCAGGGATTGGGAAATGCTTATGCAATCGCTTGCTCTTCGGACAAGAATTATTCGTATATTCCAAAAGGTTTTGAGATTCCATCGGATCTTGACTATCTGCATATCACGACCAACAACACAATTTACGGTACTGAGATCAGGACAGATATGGACTGCCCGGTTCCGCTGATTGCGGATATGTCCTCCGATATCCTCAGCCGTCCTGTGGATGTCAGCAAATATGCTATGATTTATGGTGGTGCCCAGAAGAATGCAGGCCCTGCCGGTGTGATTTTCGCCATCATCAAGAAGGATGCACTCGGAAAGGTCAGCCGCTATATCCCTACGATGCTTGATTATCGCGTACATATAGATAAGGAGTCAATGTTCAACACTCCTCCTGTATTCTCCATCTTTGTGATGAACGAGACTCTCAAATGGGTCAAGAGTATAGGTGGAGTCAAGGCTGTAGGTGAGCTCAACGTCAAGAAGGCCAAGACTCTATACGATGAAATCGAACGCAACAGTTTGTTCAAGGGAACCGCCGCAGTCGAAGACAGGTCAATTATGAATGTCTGCTTTGTCATGTCTGACGGAAACGAAGGCCTTCAGGATGAGTTCTTGTCATTCTCCAAGGCCCACGACATCATCGGAATAAAGGGGCATCGTTCTGTGGGAGGTTTTCGCGCTTCCATCTATAACGCTTGCGATCAGGAAGATGTCGAAGCATTGGTCGCTTGTATGCAGGAATTTGAGAAAATCCACAAAAAGTAGTCGATATGAAAGTATTGTTGGCGACCCAGAAACCATTTGCCGCAGCCGCGGTCGATGGCATCAAGAATATTCTCTCAGAAGCCGGCCACGAAGTTGTGCTTCTTGAAAAATACGAAAGTCAGGATGATCTTATCAAAGCTGTCTGTGGCATTGACGCAATGATAATCCGTTCCGACAAGGTAACAAAAGAGGTCCTTGACGCTGCTGAAGACTTGAAAATCGTTGTAAGGGCAGGTGCCGGTTATGACAATGTCGATTTGGAGGCGGCCACATCACATAATGTTGTCGTGATGAATACTCCGGGACAGAATTCAAACGCAGTAGCTGAATTAGCGCTGGCTATGATGATCTTTATGGCCAGAACTCAATTCACTCCGGCTACCGGTTCTGAAATTCAAGGGAAAACTCTTGGAATTCAGGCATTCGGAAATGTGGGACGTCTCGTGGGCGCCAAGGCTAAGGCTCTTGGAATGGAGGTTAAGGCAATAGACCCTTTTCTCTCTGCAGAGAAGATTATGGAAGGCGGAGCCAAGCCGGCTGCCAATCTTGAGGAGCTCTATTCCACCTGCGATTATGTATCAGTCCACATACCGGCCACACCTCAGACCATCAAATCGATAGGTTTTGATTTGATAACTTCGATGCCGAAAGGTGCCACTTTGGTCAATACTGCCAGAAAGGAGGTCATAGATGAAGACGGACTACTGAGGGCGTTGGAGGCTCGCCCTGATCTGAAATATGTTACGGATGTTGCTCCGGACAATATATGTGCTCTCAAGGAGAAGTTCGGACTTCGTGTTTTTGCGACTCCGAAAAAAATGGGCGCTCAGAGTGCTGAGGCCAATGTGAATGCGGGACTTGCCGCAGCCCGTCAGATATGTGACTTCTTTGCGACAGGTTGTACCAGGTTTAAAGTAAATTGATTTATGGTTAAAGTGAAACCTTTTGCCGCCGTAAGGCCGGCACGACAGTTTGCAACGGAGATAGCCGCTCCTCCTTATGACGTCCTGAATTCAGAGGAGGCGAAGGCAATGGCCGGAGAAAAATCATTGCTGCATATTACAAAACCGGAAATTGATTTTACTCCTATTCTTCCAGAGAATGACAATCGTGTATATGACAAGGCTGTAGCAAATTTCAAGCTGTGGCAACAGAGAGGGTGGCTTATACAGGACAAAAAGCCGTGCTATTATGTCTATTCGCAGAAAATGGGCGAAAGAACACAGTACGGGCTTGTCCTTTGTGCTCATACTGATGATTATACGTCAGGAAAGATTAAGAAACACGAGCTTACTCGGAAAGACAAGGAAGATGACCGTATGGTCCACGTGAGAATACAGAATGCCAACATTGAGCCGGTATTTTTTGCGTACAAGGATAATGATGAATTGAATGCCATTGTCTCAAAAGTTGCCGCCACCGAGTCTGAAAATTGTTTTATGGATGAAAACGGATTCGGACACGAATTGTGGGTTATAGACGATGATGATACTGTCAACAGAATCACAGAGATTTTCACTACGCAGGTTGAGGCTTTCTATGTGGCTGACGGCCATCATCGTACTGCAGCTGCCGCCAGGGTGGGCGCTGAGTTGAAGTCGAAGAATCCGGGTCATACTGGCGCGGAGGAATACAACTATTTTATGGCTGTATGTTTCCCTGAAAGTCAGCTCAAGATTATTGATTATAACAGGGTAATCAGGGATTTGAACGGAATGGACGCCGCCCGGTTGACAGAGGCACTGCAAGAAGATTTCGATGTGGAGTGTGTCGGTGCACAGATATATCATCCTGAAAAGCTTCATAATTTCTCAATGTATCTCCAAGGGCAATGGTATTCTCTTACGGCAAAGCCGGGAAGATATGACAACAACGACCCTATCGGAGTGCTCGATGTCACTATCCTTTCCAATCTTGTGTTGGACAAGTTGTTGGGAATAAAGGACTTGAGAACAGATAAAAGGATAGATTTCGTCGGAGGCATAAGAGGTTTGGGCGAGTTGAAATCCCGTGTGGACAGCGGCGAAATGGCCGTGGCCTTTGCCTTGTATCCGGTGTCTATGTCCCAGCTTATCAATATCGCCGACAGCGGCAGTATTATGCCGCCGAAGACTACTTGGTTCGAGCCAAAACTCCGTTCAGGTCTGGTAATTCATAAATTGGGTAAATAAAGTGATGGCAGAATCGGAAGCAATACGTTCAAAACTGAAGGAATTCTTCGGTTATGATACCTTCAAAGGTGATCAGGAAAAAATCGTCAATCACTTGATAGGAGGAGGTGATGCTTTCGTACTTATGCCGACCGGAGGAGGAAAGTCACTTTGTTATCAATTGCCGGCCCTGATTATGCAGGGCACGGCAATAGTGATTTCTCCACTTATTGCCTTGATGAAGAATCAGGTGGACGCTATCAGAGGCTTTGAGTCCGGAAATGATTGCATAGCGCATTTCTTGAATTCATCTCTGAACAGGCAGCAGATAGCAGAGGTCAAGGAAGATTTGCTGTCGGGGCGCACAAAGCTCTTGTATGTCGCTCCGGAATCTCTCACTCGTGAAGATAATGTCTCGTTGTTGAAGAGCTTGAACATCTCTTTCTATGCGGTGGATGAAGCTCATTGCATTTCTGAATGGGGGCATGATTTCCGCCCGGAGTACCGTCGCATCCGCGCTTTGATTGATGAGATAGGAAGGGCTCCGATAATAGCTCTCACAGCTACTGCAACACCTAAGGTCCAGAGTGATATACTCAAGAGCCTCGGCATACAGGATGCCAGAGTGTTCAAGTCATCCTTCAACCGTCCCAATCTGTTCTATGCCGTAAAGGACAAAGCTGATGCAGAGAAGGATATTATCAAGTATATCAAGCAGAACCCGGGGAAGTCCGGCATTATTTATTGCTTGAGCAGAAAGAAGGTTGAAGAGTTTTCCGAATTGTTGAATATCAACGGGATTCGTGCACTGCCTTATCACGCAGGTCTGAAGCCGGAAGTCCGGGCAGAGAATCAGGACAAATTCTTGATGGAAGATTCGGATGTCATAGTCGCGACGATTGCTTTCGGGATGGGTATTGACAAGCCGGATGTCCGTTTTGTGATTCATTATGATATCCCCAAGAGTATAGAAAGCTACTATCAGGAGACCGGAAGGGCTGGAAGAGATGGGCAGGAAGGATGTTGTATAACTTATTACAGTTATAAGGATATCCAGAAGCTTGATAAATTCATGCAGGGAAAGCCGGTGTCCGAGCAGGAAATCGGTCGTCAACTTCTCTCGGAGGTAGTAGCATACGCCGAGTCCAGTCAATGCCGCAGGAAACTGCTGCTCAATTACTTCGGAGAGGATTTTGAGCCTGACAACTGTGGGTCCTGTGACAACTGCACCAGTCCGAAGTCTGTCTTCGACGGTAGAAAAGAGATGTGCCTTGTCATAGAATTGGTGGAATCTCTGCCTGAAAAATTCAAGCTCGAACATCTTGCCAATATACTCGCCGGGAAGACCAATTCAATCATCAAATCATATAATCACGATAAGCTCAAATTGTTTGGCTCAGGGAGAAACCACTCAGAAAAATTCTGGGGTACAGTGATGCATCAGGGACTGATATATCATTTTCTGGAGAAAGAAATTGAGACCTATGGGCTCATTTCCGTCACACCTGCGGGAAAGGAATTCTTTGAGAAGCCATATGAAATCAAAATGGTGGAGGACAGAACTTTCTCCGGTATGGATCAGCTCGATGAAGATGATAGTGAAGCCGTGATTGCCGCACAGACAATGAAGGGAGGTGGAGGAGACACAGTACTTCTCGCTTTGCTCAAGGACTTGAGAAAAGAACTGTCAAAGCGTTTGAAATTACAACCGTGGATTATCTTTTCCGATCCTTCCCTTGAGGATATGTCCATATCGTATCCTGTGACTGTTGATGAATTGAAAAACTGTCAGGGCGTAGGTGAAGGCAAAGCCAGAAAATTCGGTGAAGAATTTGTGTCACTTATACGGAAGTACGTTGAGGAGAATGAAATCGAAAGGCCTGATGATTTCATCGTCAAGTCCGCCCCGAATAAATCAGCGAACAAAATATTCATCATTCAAAGTATAGACAGGCAGTTGGCTCTTGACGATATTGCGGACGCAAAAGGTCTTGATATACCGACACTTATGAATGAAATTGAGGCTATTGTGTCTTCGGGGACGAAGCTGAATCTCAATTATTGTATCAATCAGATGGTAGATTCCGATGTGGTTGAAGAGATTTATGATTATTTCAAGAATAAAGCGACGTCTGATTCTGTGGAGAATGCCATAAATGACCTTTCTCCAGATTATGAGGAAATGGAGATTCGTCTGGTCCGCATAAAATTCCTTTGCGAAATCGCCTCCTGATATCTAAATTTGTCAGATTATGATTCCTCAGGAGACAGTAAATCAAATTCTTGATGCGGCACACATTGAGGATGTAGTGAGCGACTTCGTGACGCTTAAGCGTCGCGGGGCCAGTTTTGTGGCTTGCTGTCCTTTCCATAATGAGAAGACTCCTTCTTTCTACGTCACTCCATCCAAGGGCATCTACAAATGCTTCGGCTGTGGAAAGGCCGGAAATGCAGTTGGCTTTGTAATGGAACACGAGCATATCGGTTATGTGGAGGCGTTGAAGTACCTTGCCGCCAAGTATCACATCGAAGTCATTGAAAAGGAGGAGACACCCGAGGAAATCGCGGCAAGACAGCATAGTGAGAGTTTGATGCTGGTGTCAGAATTTGCACAGAGATTTTTCGTATCCAATATGGATACGATTGAAGGACGTTCTGTCGCTCGTGCTTATTGCAATTCAAGGGGGCTGGATGAATCGACAGTTGCCAAATTCGGTATCGGATGGGCATCGTCCGGGCGCACTGCTTTGACTGACGCGGCGTTGGCTGCCGGATATAAGGCAGAGTATCTGATTGATGCGAATCTTTCCGTGCGTTATGATGACGGGAGGCTTGTGGACCGCTTCCACGAGAGACTGATGTTCCCGATTCATTCCTTGAGTGGACGAGTAGTGGCTTTCAGCGGGAGGACATTGAAATCAGACGGCTCGGTAGCAAAATATGTAAATTCCAGCGAAACCGAGATTTATGTCAAAGGGAAGTCTCTTTTCGGCATTGCTTTGTCAAAGACAGAAATCGCCAGACAGAACAGGTGCTATCTTGCTGAAGGTAATGTGGACGTAGTGTCAATGCACCAGCTGGGAATATGCAATGTCATAGCATCTTGCGGGACAGCTCTCACCGAGGGACAGGTGAGGATAATCAAAAGATTCACCGACAACGTCACTGTCATGTATGATGGAGATGCCGCGGGAATCAAGGCGGCCCTGAAGGCAACAGCTCTTTTGCTGAAGGAAGACCTTAATGTAAAGGTTCTGCTTTTCCCCGATGGAGATGATCCGGATTCTTTTTGCCGGAAACATACCTTGCAGGAGGTACAGGATTTCATCGCTTCCAATGAGCAGGATTTTCTGGACTATATGGCGGATAGAGTACCGGAAGCGGATAAACGGGACCCTGTGAGACGCTCTTCCTTGATTGTAGATGTCTCCGACACCATTGCTCAGATTCCTGATCCTATCAAGCGCAGCGTATATATCGAAACGGCATCTTCGAGATTCGGAATCGGTGCAAGTTTGTTGGCTGAAAGGATTCTGACAAAACGGCGGGCCATGCGCTCTGAAGAGCTTGTCCGTGCGGAAAGGGCTCAACGCAGACAAACAGCTCAATTACCTCCGATGCCTGAGGATGAACCTTATTATGATTCGGTACCTCAGATGTCTGACACTGTCGAAAACGCCATTGTGGGAAAGGCAGAGAAGGATCTTCTGTATTTCGTATTGACGCACGGCAGGGATGTCCTTGATTTTGATGTGGATTCAGATTTCTATTCTTCCGAATCGGACAAGCCTGTCGTGGCTGAATTTATTCGCGCATCAATCGAGGCTGACGGGGATGGATTTTATAATACTGTTTACAGACGCGTGTATGATGCATATATGAGACTGTTTGACAGTGATATGGAGCAAAGCGAGATTATCCGTTCCTTATTGAATGGGGAAGACAGGCAGACCGCAGAGATTACAGCTGAGCTTTCTATAGAAAAATATGAAATCACTGTCGATAATTTCAGGAAGGCGATGACGACAACCTCATCTTGGCTGGCGACTTATGTCCCGAAAGCAATCTTGTATTATACGGACAGGAAAATTGAAGATAAACTTGTAAATTTGCGGAATCGACTTCAATCGGCCGATGCTGTCGGGCAAACGGATATTCTGGCAAAAATCGTCAAGTTGCAGGCCGCTCAGAAAACTGTTAAAATCAAGTTGGGTAGAGAAAAAATAAAATAAAGATATGGAAAACAAAAATTACAAAAGAATATTGGTGACTTGCGCCCTTCCTTATGCGAACGGTCCTGTACATATCGGTCATCTCGCCGGTGTGTATGTCCCGGCAGATATTTATGTGAGGTATCTCAGAATGAGAGGCCGCGAGGTGCTGTATGTATGCGGTTCCGATGAACATGGTGTTCCAATCACCATAAAGGCAAGGCAGCAGGGTTGCAGTCCTCAGGATATAGTGGACAAATACCACGCGATAATTGACGACAGTTTCAAGGCTCTGGGCATCCATTTCGATATTTACGGACGGACGTCCTCCTCTATCCATTCCGAGACGGCGTCGGACTTTTTCAGGAAGATGTATGATGAAGGCAAATTTATCACCAGGGAATCGGAGCAATATTATGATCCGGAGGCAAAGACGTTTTTGGCTGACAGATATATAGTCGGTACTTGTCCTAAATGTGGCGCCGAAGGTGCATATGGCGATCAGTGCGAGAAATGCGGTTCGACTCTAAGCCCTGAAGAACTTATCAATCCGAAATCAAAGCTGAGCGGCGCCGAGCCTGTCAAGAAAAAAACAACTCACTGGTATCTTCCTCTTGAAGACTATGAGCAGTGGTTGAGGGAATGGATACTTGAGGGACACAAGGAATGGCGTCCGAATGTGTACGGTCAGGTCAAAAGTTGGCTTGACGGAGGGCTTCAGCCTCGCGCCGTTACCAGAGACCTTGACTGGGGTGTCCCTGTCCCTGTAGAAGGTGCGGCAGGAAAAGTTCTTTATGTTTGGTTCGATGCGCCTATCGGGTATATTTCCAATACCAGGGAATTGATGCCTGACGATTGGGAAAAATGGTGGAAATCCGAAGATACGAAGCTTGTCCATTTTATCGGCAAGGACAATATCGTCTTCCATTGTATTGTATTCCCGTCCATGCTGAAAGCATACGGAGACGGATTCATACTTCCTGAGAATGTTCCCGCAAACGAGTTCCTCAATCTTGAAGGAGACAAGATATCCACATCCCGCAACTGGGCCGTCTGGGCCCACGAATATGTGAAAGACTTCCCTGGGAAGGAGGATGCCTTGCGCTATGTGCTTACGGCGAATGCCCCCGAAACCAAGGATAACGATTTCAGTTGGAAAGACTTCCAGCAGCGGAACAATAGTGAGCTCGTCGCTATCTTCGGGAATTTTGTCAATCGTGCCATTGTGCTGACAAACAAGTATTTCGATGGTGTTGTACCTGTAGCTGGCGAGTTGCTTGATGTGGACAGGGAGGCTCTTTCCCAAGTTCCCGAATTGAGGGCATCTCTTGAAAAGAACATAGAAAATTATCATTTCCGTGAGGCTCTCAAGGATGCAATGGGTATCGCCAGAGTAGGAAATAAGTATATCTCGGATACGGAGCCGTGGAAAGTGGCTAAGGAAGATATGGCCCGCTGTGCGACTATTCTCAATGTCTGTATGCAGATTTGTGCGGATCTTGCCGTGGTATTCGCCCCGTTTACTCCATTTGCCGCGGAGCGTCTTCGCAAGATGCTTGATATGAGTCTCGATTGGGAGATGATCGGCAAGCAGGAAATAGTCCCTGCCGGGCATAAGATCCAGAAAGCGGAGCTCCTCTTCACCAAAGTTGAAGATGCTGAGATTGAGATTCAGCTGTCACGTCTGGAGGCCGTCAGGTCTGAACGCGAAGCCATTGAAAAGGCTGAAGCGGCCAAAGTGATAGCTCCCCAGAAAGATGAAATCAGTTATGATGATTTCGACAAGATGGATATCCGTACCGCTACAGTTATTGAGGCCGAGAAGGTGCCGAAGACAGATAAGCTTCTTAAGCTGACTATTGATACAGGCATTGACAAGCGCGTGATTGTGTCCGGTATCGCGGAATATTATAAGTCTGAAGATATGGTGGGAAGGCAGATTTGCATCCTTGCCAATCTCGCTCCGAGGGTAATACGTGGAATCGAGTCCAAAGGTATGATTCTGATGGCTAAGCAAGGTGATGGCAAAATGCGGTTCATCACTCCTCAGGAGGCTTTGGGGAACGGGTGCCAGATTTCTTAGATACAGTTGGAACAAGCAAGTATATTCAATCAATCATTCCTGTCAGTATGAAAATTCTTATAATAGACGATGAGAGATCCATAAGAAATTCTCTTAAAGAGATTTTCTGTGATGAAGGCTATGATGTGGATGTGGCTGAAGATGGTATCATCGGACTCGAGATGGCGCAGAAGGAGAGGTATAATGTCATTCTGTGCGATATCAAGATGCCCGGAATGGACGGAATCGAGGTTCTGGATAAGATGAAGAATGAAGGTATTGATTCTGAAATTATTATGATTTCGGGTCACGGGGATATCGATACCGCCGTAGAGTGTATGAGGAAGGGTGCGTTCGACTATATCCAGAAGCCTCTTGATCTCAACAGAATTTTGATTACCATCAAGAATGCTACTGATCACGTCAGTCTGGTCAGAGAGAACAAGGCTTTGAAGAAAAAGGTGTACGGAGTTGATATGATAGGTGACTCCGAGCCGATGCGGCAAATCAAGATAATGATTGCCAAAGTCGCGCCGACGGAAGCCAGAGTCCTCATTACCGGACCGAACGGTTCGGGAAAAGAGCTTGTAGCCCGCAATCTTCATCAACAGAGCGATAGGAGCGCAATGCCTTTCGTTGAGGTCAATTGTGCCGCCATCCCTTCAGAACTGATTGAGAGTGAATTGTTCGGCCATGAGAAAGGGTCTTTCACGTCTGCTATCAAGCAGCATAAAGGCAAGTTTGAGCAGGCTGATGGCGGGACGTTGTTCCTGGATGAAATCGGAGATATGAGTCTTGCTGCGCAGGCAAAAGTATTGAGAGTCCTTCAAGAGAGGAAGTTGTCAAGGGTAGGGAGTGACAAGGATATTGAAGTCAATGTCCGTGTCATTGCCGCTACCAATAAGGATCTTCAGGAGGAGATAAGGAAGGGGAACTTCCGTGAAGACCTGTATCATCGCCTGAGTGTCATTCTGATAAGGGTACCATCCCTTGATGAAAGAAAGGATGATATCCCGATACTGATTGATTATTTCGTCAAGAAATACACTGAAGGGGGTAAACCGAGAACGTTCTCCTCCGAAGCGGTGAGACTCCTGGTGGAGAAGGACTGGCCCGGCAATATCAGGGAATTGGACAATGTCGTTGACAGGCTTCTGATCCTTGGTGATTTGGAAATCACAGATCGGAACGTCCGGGATTATGTCAATCTGTAGTATCTGCAGTTTCGCTTTGCCGGGCGGCTGATTGCTCCGCCATTGCCCTTTCGACAGAGACCGATCTTTTCAGAACAAATCCGGACCCGAGATATTTGGTCCTGACATCTTCATCATCAGCAAGAGCCTGTGGGGTCCCTTGCTGCAGGATGCTTCCTTCGTACAAGAGGTATGCCCGGTCTGTGATAGCCAGAGTCTCACCCACATTGTGATCTGTGATGATGACTCCTATGTTCTTGAATTTCAGCTTAGCTATGATGTATTGAATGTCTTCGACCGCAATAGGGTCAACACCTGCGAACGGCTCATCCAAAAGGATGAACTTGGGATCGATGGCAAGTGCCCTTGCAATTTCGCAACGTCGTCTTTCTCCTCCGGAAAGCTGTATTCCGAGGCTTTTTCTGACCTTTGACAGATTGAACTCATCAATTAGGGATTCCAGCTTTTTTGACCGTGATACTTTATCCATCCCGGCCATTTCCATAACTGACACGATATTGTCTTCCACGGACATTTTTCTGAATACGGAAGCTTCCTGAGGGAGATAACCAATACCCATTTGCGCACGTTTGTACATAGGCAGTTTGGTTATATTCTGATTGTCAAGGAATATTTCCCCTGCGTTTGGCACAATCTGTCCGGTAATCATATAGAAACTTGTCGTTTTCCCTGCACCGTTCGGTCCGAGGAATCCGACGATTTCTCCCTGTTCAACTTCCATAGAAACGCCTTTGACAACAGTCCTTACGCCGTATTTTTTGACAAGATTTTCGCAACGAAGTTTCATTCTTGAATGTTATTTGATGTCCAATTCCAAATCTATCACAAAATCTTTGACCTGAGGGTTTGATTCTATCAGGGCTTTGGCTTTTTCTTCCGGCATATAGATGACCTCTTTGCTCTCCGTGTCGGGAACAACATCGACATCCAGCCTGATGTGTGAAGAAGAGAGCAGTTGTTGGTAACGCCCTTCCATCTCTCTCAATTTTTTCTCACGTATCCATTTCTGCTGAGCTTCGTTCGTTACAAAGAAGGTCAAAAGCTTTCCGTTGCCATCCGGACTGATTTCAAGCTTCGCATTAGTCATAGCGTTGGAGAGACGAGGCTGTGAGGTATATTGCGATGCCAAATCCTTCCATTTTTCTATAATTATGCTGTCTTCCGGAACTGTCGCCCCCACCTTATCATCCTTAATATCCTCTTTTGCCCTGGCTTGACTTTCCTTTTCTTCCATAATCGAAGTTAAGGAAAGAGATGCCGCTCCTTTGAATGTCTTTTTGACCGGGGCTGAGGCGGGTACCTGCTCGGGCTGTGGAATTTTCCCCGGAGAGGATGAGACCTCAGGCTGAGAATCTATCTTCTTGGGCTGAGCTGACTCCGGCGATTTGACGAGAAAAGCCAGCTTCATCAGCGCAAATTCTATATGGAGCCTCTGGTTGGAACTTGCCCTGAATCCGGCTTCACACTTGGTCGTTATGTCAAGAGCATCATACAAGAAACGCATTTGACATTTGTCAGCCTGGGCTTTGTATCTGATTTTCAGCGAATCGGGCAGCTCGAGAAGAGCGTCCAACCCTGCTGTCTTGCTGACAATCAGGTCTCTGAGGTGGGAACTTAAGGATGATATGAAATGAAGTGCATTGAATCCTTTCGTCAGAATCTCATCGAAGATAAGCAGGGCAGCTGCGTAATCTGCCTCGAGAAAAGCATTGATGAGCTTAAAGCTGTACTCATAATCGAGGACATTGAGATTGCGCATTACATCCTCGTATCTGATGTCCGACCCGCAGAAGGCTACAGTCTGATCGAATATGGTCAGAGCATCGCGCATTGCTCCATCCGCTTTTTGCGCAATTATGTGGAGCGATTCGTCATCAATGTTGACGCCTTCCTTGGAAGCGATGGACTTCAGGTTGTTGACCATATCAGGAATGGATATCCTGTTGAAATTGTAGGTCTGACATCTGCTCAATATAGTTGGGAGGATCTTATGCTTCTCTGTCGTGGCCAGAATGAATATCGCGTGGCCGGGCGGCTCCTCCAAAGTCTTGAGAAAAGCGTTGAATGCCGATGGGCTCAGCATATGGACCTCATCGATGATATATACACTGTATTTTCCGACTTGTGGTGGTATCTGCACTTGGTCCATCAAGGTCTTGATATCATCCACACCGTTATTTGATGCCGCATCCAACTCGTGGATACAATATGATCTTCCTTCGGCAAAAGATTTGCAGGACTCACATTCGCCGCAGGGCTCCATCTCCGGTGACAGATTGGAACAGTTGATGGTCTTGGCGAAGATGCGGGCCGTACTGGTCTTGCCGACTCCCCTTGGACCGCAGAAAAGGTATGCGTGAGCAAGTTTGCCCCTCAAAATCGAATTCTTGAGAGTCAGTGCTATATTGTCCTGGCCTATAAGTGTTTCGAAAGAATCAGGCCGGTACTTGCGGGCGGATACTATATATTCAGACATAATTACAAATATAAGCTTAATTTCGTAACTTTGCGCTATGAAAAAAACAAGGAATGCTCTTTTGCTTGCAGTATGTGCTGCGATGCTCTTCCCGGTGTTGTGTGACGCCCAGGCGAAGATTATGACGAAAAAACTTAAAATCAGTGATTTCACCACGAAAGTAACCAAGGTTGTCTTGTCCGGCAATGAGGTCTTTGACATCAATTTCAAGGAGGAAATATCCCGCCGGTGGAGAATCTCTCCGTTTGAATTCTGTACGGAAGAAGAGTATGAATCACTCAAGACGAGTCCCGATTTCTATTTTCTCGTCCCCATGACCGGTCAGTTCAAAAAAGAGACAGAACCGGGGCTCCGTATCCTTGTCCTGCATAAGGGAGGACTTGAGGACAGCAGCGATCCGGCAAAGGAGGCTCTTACCGTAGTCACCATTCCCTATGCAGCTATTTCCCAGTCTTCCGGACGTGAGTTCGTGTATTTCCCGGCCATCCTGGATGTCATTCAGGATTACACCTTAAAGTCAATGACTTCTGATCTTGCCGGTTATTCCGGCCTCTCCGGATATGCAAAGCGTTTCGGAAAGAATTGGGACAAGGATATCTATATTGCAGATAGTGACGTTGTAGGTTCTCCTCAGCACGGTATAGATGTAAGGGATGAAGACGATGTCGATGATGCATTCATGTCAGGGCGTGAAAATCTCCTGGTCGGTTATTCCATAGGATCCGCGACTGCAGAAAAAGGCTCTTACTGCTACAAGATGATATTCTCCGCCGATCTTCATGAATTGTACTATTTCGATCGGCACAAAATTTCCGAGAGGACTCCTGTGGGCTTTCTGGACAGTGACCTTAAAATAATATCTGCGGCCAAAAAGGCAAAATAGAGAAATGAGGACAGGAGTGACTCAGAGCGGGCTCCGCTATGTTGTTCGAAAGGGAGCCTCGCAAGTGGCTTATTGTTCGTTGAACATAAGATGTGGGGCCCGGGATGAGGGAAAATTTCATCCGGGGATAGCTCATTTCTGCGAACACGCTCTTTTCAAGGGGACGCGCAGAAAGTCCGCATATGTGATAAACAGCTATCTGGACCGTCTGGGAGGGGAACTCAATGCTTTTACTACCAAGGAAGAGATCGTTCTGCACTCTACAGTATTGAAAGAAGATTTGTCCAAGTCCGCTTCTCTTCTTCTGGAGCTCGCGTTTGAGCCGTCTTTCCCGGAACGTGAGATTGAAAAAGAAAAAGGTGTCGTGATAGAGGAAATCAATTCTTACAAGGACAGCCCCGCTGATGATGTGTATGACAGATTTGAAGAAATGCTGTTCTCGGGACATCCGCTGGGACGTTCCATCTTGGGAACCGTGTCAAGCGTAAAGAAGATTACTTCATCGGAACTTGCGGAATTTGTTTCAATGAATTTCACTCCGGACCGGATGGTCCTCTCTGTCGTGGCCAATTATGAGGAAGACAATCTGGAACGGAGAGTAAGGAAGATAATTGACAGATATTATGATATTTGACAAAACCGTTGATAAACACAATCACGAGGCCAATGCGGTAATCGGAGCTAAGGCGCCGTCTCTTTATGAGAAACGGGAGCGCATAGCCACTGTACTTTTGGCCAACCTGCTGGGCGGGCCGGGGTCAAATTCGATATTGAATTGCGAGTTAAGAGAGAAGAGAGGACTTGTGTATGGAGTGGAATGCTCATATACACAATATAGGGACAGCGGGATATTAGCCATTTCCCTTGGGTGTGACAAGGATATGGTGGACAAATGTATGGATATCATATTCAAAGAGATAGCCAAGCTCCAACAGGCTCCGCTCTCGGAGGCTAAGTTGAAGGCAGCGAAAAGACAGCTGCTGGGACAACTCGCAATAGGGTCGGAGGGTGGAGAGGCTCAATGTCTGGCAATGGGGAAGAGTCTTCTCGCATATGGCACTGTGTCAACGGAGGAAGAGGATCGCCAGAAAGTGGAATCCGTGACCTCGGAGGAAGTCCAGGCAATGGCAATCCGTATCTTTTCCCCTGATAATGTCGGAAGGCTTGTTTACTTGTAGCAAGAGTTCTCTTTGAAATGAATCAAAACTTCTCAGAATGGAAACTCCGATTGACAAATATATCCGTGAACACAGTTCCGCTCAGTCAGATGCTTTGGAATGGATTCAAAAGCAGACTAATATCCACACGAATTATCCAAGGATGCTTTCCGGGCCTGTCCAGGGACGCTTACTTACTATGCTCGTAAGAATTTCCGGGGCGAAGAATATTCTTGAAATAGGGACTTTTACGGGCTATAGTGCTGTCTGTATGGCATATGGTCTAACTCAGGAAGGACATATCGATACGTTGGAAATCAACGATGAACTCGAGGACTTGGCGAGGCGGGGCTGGAATCGTGCCGGAGTGAGTGACCTTATTTCACTCCATATCGGAGATGCATTGGACTATCTTCGCACTTGCGACAGGATATATGACCTTGTCTATATAGATGCCAACAAGAGGGAATATCTTGATTATTATGAGGCTGTTATCCCCAGGCTGAAGAGCGGGGGGCTGATTCTGGCTGATGATGTCCTTCTGGGCGGAAAAGTATATGAAGCCAAGCCCTCCTGTGACAAGCAGACTCGGGGTCTTATTGCATTCAATGAAGCCGTCGCTGCGGATAGTCGGGTCGAGGTCGTCATTCTTCCCATACGCGATGGCCTGTCGGTCATAATGAAAAAGTGACTTGACAATAAGTAACTTGTTTCTTATTTTTGTGTTCTATGGTAGATAGCATGGATATGAAAAAGGTATTGTCATTTATTGTTTTTGTTTTGGCATTCTGCAGTTGCTCGGTTCTAAAAAGTATCAATTGGGATGAGCGGCAATTGGCAGAAGCGGCCGGCAGCGCTCTTACAGCGGTTTCAATCACAGACGCTCAGGTCATCGCCTTGAGCAAGCAGACGGTAGCTCAGCTTGATGCAAGTAATGCGATTGAGAACGGACCTTATTCAAAGAGATTGAACAATCTTATGAAGGGTGTGTCCGTGGAGGGGCTTTCTCTGAATTTCAAGGTATATGTGACAAATGAAATCAACGCATTTGCCTGCGGAGACGGTTCGATCAGGGTGTACACCGGTTTGATGGATGTTATGGACGATGATGAACTCATAGCGATACTCGGTCACGAGATAGGTCACGTTGTCCATAAAGATTCGCGCAATGCTATGAGGAGCGCATATCTGACGGCGGCGGCCCGCGGAGTTGTCAGTGCCGCCGGATCTGTCGGCCAGATTGCAAAGAGCCAGCTCGGTGATTTGGGCGAAATGTTCGTGAGCTCCCAATTTTCTCAGAAGCAGGAGTATGCGGCCGATGACTACGGATTTGACTTTGCTGTCGCGAACGGACATTCTCCGTACAGTATGTATAATGCATTGAACAAACTTGTGGAGCTGTCAGGAGACACTTCAAACGCCTCAAAGATCCAGAGAATGTTTTCTTCTCATCCCGACAGCGCGTCACGCGCGTCAAAGATGAAACTCAAGGCTGATGCTCTGAAATGAGTCCCAATCTCCATCCTGACAGTCAATGCCGGATATA
Source organism: Candidatus Cryptobacteroides sp. (assembly GCA_045600565.1). Classification (GTDB taxonomy): domain Bacteria; phylum Bacteroidota; class Bacteroidia; order Bacteroidales; family UBA932; genus Cryptobacteroides. Next base: position 190,444 of record JAZRYB010000057.1, read on the forward strand.
TCAAGTAACATCATTTGAATGGATAATATGACCCTTCCTGATCTGATTATTGCCGTTGACGGATATTCGTCTACAGGTAAGAGCACACTGGCAAAAAGACTTGCGTCCGAATTCGGGTTGATGTATCTTGATTCCGGTGCAATGTATCGTTGTGTGACTCTTTTCGCGCAATCAAGAGGCTTTATTGATGAGAATTCTATCATTGATGAAGAAGCTTTGAGGGCGGCGTTGCCGGAGCTTGAAATCAGTTTCAGACTGGAAGAGGGGAAACACACTGCTTATATTGGTGCAGAAAGTGTAGAGACACAGATTAGATCTCTTGCTGTTTCCAGTCAGGTGAGTCCTGTTTCCGCCCTTGCATTTGTCCGGGAATTTGTGGACAGGAGTCTTCGCAGATTCGGCGCGAATGGTCGAGTCGTTATGGATGGCAGAGATATAGGTACAACTGTTTTCCCGGATGCCGGGATTAAGATATTCCTTGTCGCTAATCCTGAAATCAGGGCGAAGAGACGTTTTGACGAAATGGTCGCAAAAGGTGAGTCTCCTGTCCTTCAGGATATTGTTGACAATCTTAGTATCAGGGATTATGCAGATTCGCATAGAAAGGTTTCTCCTCTGTCACGTGCCGCAGATGCGTATGTCTTTGATAATAGCTTCAGAAGCGTCGAGGAGGAGGTCATCTGGGTGAAGGGTTTGGTGCAGGGCAAATTCGGCATTTTTGAATGATGAATCTTTCTGTGGAGATAGATCGTAACTCCGGCTTTTGCGGAGGGGTAGTCCGTGCAATCGGAACAGCGGAGAAGTTTCTTGATGCGATGGATGGCAGGATGTTGTTTTCTCTAGGGGCTATCGTTCATAATGAAGAGGAACTCAAGCGCCTGGAAAAGAAAGGCCTGGTCTCGGTCGGTGTCTCTGACCTTGAAAGATGTAGAGGGGAAAGTGTTCTGATAAGAGCTCACGGCGAGCCTCCAAGGACGTATTCTGTGGCCCGGGAGCTTGGAATTAATCTGATAGACTGCACCTGTCCGGTGGTGCTGCAGTTACAGAAACAGATACGTGAGGCCTATGACTCCGTAAAATCAGTCTGCGGACAAATCGTGATTTTCGGTAAGATAGGGCACGCTGAAGTTCTTGGCCTTGTGGGTCAGGTGAATGGAGATGCAGTGGTGGTGGAGAATGTTGAAATGCTCAAAGAGTATGCGTCCTCGGGAAAGATTCGTACGGATGCTCCGGTGGAACTTTTTTCTCAAACCACGAAGAATCCGCTGGAATATGAGGAAATTTGCAGATGGCTGTCCCATTCTATGATGCGGACAAAATTGCTGACAGTCCACAGAACCATCTGCGTTCAAGTAGCCAACCGCCATATGAGGCTTACGCAGTTTGCCGCTGAACATGATGTCATTGTGTTTGTCACGGGAAGTGCCAGTTCCAATGGCAGAGTCTTGAGCGATTTGTGCCGTAGCGTAAATCCCAATACGGTAATTATCAAGTCAGTATCCGAAGTCAATCCGGGCCTTTTCTCTGACGGAGACAGGGTCGGGATATGCGGAGCGACTTCAACTCCCAAATGGTTGCTGGAAGATGTCGCCGCAGCTGTAGAAAAGTTTGCATTATAACGGACAAATGCCTATTTTTGCTTGAATTTGAATTATTTATAAAATATTATATTTATGGCAACAACAGCTGATTTTAAAAATGGTCTTTATCTGAAATTCAATGAAAAACCTTGTATGATAGTCTGGTTCCAGCACGTCAAGCCTGGAAAGGGACCCGCTTTCGTCAAGACGAAACTTCGTAACCTCGAGAACGGACGAATCCTTGAGAATACATTCACAGCCGGAGCAAAAATCGAGACTATCGAGGTGGAGAGACGTCCATATCAGTTCCTTTATGCTGAGGAGGACGGATTCAACTTCATGCACGAGGAGACATATGAGCAGATTAAGCTCAATAAGGATGTGGTTGACAATTCCGACCTTATGAAGGAAGGACAGCACGTGGAGATGATGTTTGTCACAGGAGATGAAGAAAGATGTCTCACTTGCGAGCTCCCTACATATGTTACTTTGGAGGTCACATATTCTGAGCCGGCAGTAAAGGGTAACACAGCGTCAACTTCAGCGCTCAAGGAGGTTACACTCGAGACAGGAGCAAAGATTATGGTTCCTCTGTTCATCGAGCAAGGTGAAAAGATTACAGTCAACACAACAGACCGTACTTACGGACAAAGAGTATAATAAAAAATCTGCCCGTCAGTCTATTACTGCATCCTGTCTATCTTGATTTGTTGGATTTTGTAGGTTTCGTCCTCGTAATTCACGAAAATGGAAACAATGTAACGCTCTCCACCCGCAACAAGGGTGCCGAGAGCGTATTTCATATTGGATTTTCCTGCCGTGTGTGATATCTCGAATGATCTGGGAGTATGTGAATCGAAGAAAGATTTTAGAATCTGCTTCGCCTGACTTTTGCTGGAGTTGTTGGAGGAGGATAGCAGTGAGATTTCCAGGTTGTCCGAGAACCAGGCTGACAGATTGTCAACATTGCCCTGTGCAAGGTATTTCCCTATCGGAACGAATACGTTATAGCTTTGGTCCTGGGCAGGTATTGTCAGGGAAAGGACAAATCCGGCAAGAAGAGTTGCTATCTTAGGTAAAAGTCTCATAACGGGCTGTTTTACTTGCAAAAAGCAAGCCGAAAAAGTATATTTGCGATATGAAAATGACGTTGCTTACAGTCGGAAGAACCGATGTCAAATGGGTCAGAGAGGGCTTGGAAATGTATGTGTCCAGACTGGGCCATTATGTCCCGTTCTCACTGGTGGAAATTCCGGAGCTGAAAAACATTTCATCTTTTTCAAGAGAGCAAATCAAAGATAAGGAAGGTGATGCTATTATCAAAGCGCTACGTCCTTCTGACGAGGTTTTTTTGCTGGATGAACACGGACGGGAATATTCGTCAATGGAATTCTCCGTATTTCTGGAGGAAAAGATGTCCCGCTCCAGCCGGGACCTTGTGTTTGTGATTGGGGGTGCGTATGGATTCAGCAAGGCTGTGTATCTCAGGGCGGAAGGGAAGATATCGCTTTCGAGGATGACTTTTTCACATCAGATGGTTAGAACGATTTTTGCAGAGCAATTGTATCGCGCCTTCACGATTTTGAAGGGAGAACCATATCATCACGAGTAATGACCGTCGCAAGGAAATCCAAGTTGGCTGAAATGGCAGTGTGGATACTGTTGGGAGTATGCGCTCTGCTTGTGTTGTTCACTTTCTCTCTGGCCCGTTCACCCGGTGATACTGAGGATTCTGCCGAGAAGGTGGAAAAGATTGTCGCCCAGCGCCTCTCAATCCTTGATACATACATAGAGGATGCTATGGCCCAGAATCATAATGAATGGATGAAGCTTGCCGGGCTTCCTCCCGATATGGTCGTGTATCGTTATGTGAGAGATTCTCTCCAATCGTGGAGCAACCAGTTCCCCATTCTCAATGATGATATTACTCATAAAGTTCTGTTTCAGCGACTTACTAATCCAAGGTCAGGATTTACATCTCAATTGTCTCAGGTGACCGGAGATGTGACGTATCTGAATCTCGGTCCGAAATGGTATCTTGTCAAGTCTGTAGGGGATGCCGAATGCAGAATAATCGCTGGCCTCGAGATAGTCAACACCTTGGATGACAATTCCAGAAATGGAGCCAACACAAGACTGAAATTGGGCAACAGATTCAGTATCGCTCCTTTGAGCAACAGCGGCGGTGACCCCGTATGTGTTGACGGAGTCCCGCAGTTCAAGATATTGAACGACCTGCTCCAGAGTCAGGCGGTGTTCAACTCATATATGATCTGGCTGGCATATGCCGCCTTCATATTTGCTCTTATTCTTTTTCTTGTAAACAAGAGAAGTCGGCTCAGATTCGGAATATCATTCGTTTGTCTTTCGCTGGCGACTATTCTGATGTATTTCTGGGGTCGGGGACTTCAGTCAGAGGTGGAGTTTTTCTCTCCTCTGGTATATGCCCAAGGCTCTTTCTTCTACTCTCTGGGTGCAGTGATTATCGTTAACATAGGCATAGTCCTGATGGTCTTATGCACTTTTCTGGTTCGCAGAGAGATGTATCGCAGAGTGCGTCAGCTGAGCAGACCTGATATTTGGCTTGGAGTATGGTCCGTGTCAATTTTATTGTTTGTCATAGGGTTGGTGGCATACACCCTGTTCGGATTCCGCAGCATTATTCGAAACTCAGGTATCACTCTCGAATTGTATATGCTGGATGAGCTCACACCGTACACTGCGTTGGTATATGTGTCGTTTATCACGGTCTTGATGATGATTCCTTTGCTGTTGCAGCTGCTGAGGCCGGGAGTCAGAGCATTTTTCGGATTTGACTACAATGCAATATCCAACAAGAGCCGTTTTTTCTTCGCCCTGCTCTTTTCTGTCTATCTGGTCATCATTTCATCGACACTCGGCTTTAAGAAGGAACACGGGCGAATCGGAGTTTGGGCCAATATGTTGTCAATTGACAGGGATATCGCTCTTGAGCTTGAGTTGCGCTCAATGGAGAACGGTATCTCCGAGGATATTCTCATTTCAACGCTGACAATGATGGCCAATAGCGGGTCCAGCATTCTCAATAGATTGACAGACAGTTATTTGTATAGTATTTCACAGACGTACGACATCACGGCGATTGTCCTGCGGGACGGGGACGTGTCCAGTTCGGCGATTGCGTATTTCAACGAAAGAGTTTCTGAAGGGACGCCTGTCGCTCCGGGCTCAAAATTCTTGTATTCAGTTACAAGCAACGGCCATATCCGATATACGGGTGTGTTTGTATATTTCCATCAGAATTACGGTGTATCAAGACTTCTTGTCGGAGTGGAGCCGAAAAATGCAAAGGAAAGCCTCGGCTATGCCCGTCTGCTCGGCATTTCCGGCCCCGGTCAGATAACCATTCCATCGGGTTATGATTACGCCAAATACAAGAATAACGGGCTGGTGTCATTCAGAGGTAATTATGCATATCCGACCAAATTGGATACCAACATCGGAGCTTTGTCCCCATCTGCCAGTATTACACATACGAAGTTTGAGGGCTACACTCATTTCATCAAAAAAGTGACCGATGATGAATTCGTTATTATTTCCCGGCCAACCATTTCCTTTTCCAGTTATTTTCTTTCATTCGCTGTCATTGCTCTGATGTCATATCTTGGACTGGCTGTTTTGACCAAACCAAGAAAGAATAAGGAGATTCAGGAAAGAAGCTATTATAAATCAAGGGTATCATATGTGCTGGTGGTTTCCTTGTTCGCGACACTCGTGATAATGGCGACAGTGAGTGTAGTATTTGTGTACGGGAGAAATGATTCAAATCTCAAAGTCCTGATGTCCGACAAGGTCGGTTCGATTCAGGCAATACTCCAGGAATCGTTCAAAGATGTGACTGATGGCCGCCAGTTGCTCTCTCAGGAGTATTTTTATGAGCTGCAGAATGTTTGCAACATATCCAGAGCGGACATCACTTTGTATTCCGTATCAGGTCCTTTGCTTATTTCTTCCAATATGGACATCTTTGACAGGATGATTCTTGGCACAAGAGTGGAGCAGAATGCCTACGAAAGCATAGTTTACGGGAACAAGAGATACCACTTCAATAGAGAAAGAGCCAATTTCCGTGATTATTATGCAATGTATGCGCCTGTATTCAATGCGGGGGGAACTATGGTGGCCATTATGTGCTCGCCATATGTCGATGAGAATTTTGACTTGATGATGGAAGCGGTCCGGCATTCCGTTTCAATTGTCACGGTCTTCCTCATCCTGCTGCTCATTGCCCGCTTTATGGTCTTGAACATAATCGGAAGGATATTCAAGCCGCTTTCGGAGATGGGAAAGAAGATGATTGCGACGAATGTGAGTGACTTGGAATATATCAGATACAACAACGATGATGAGATATCCTCTCTTGTGAAGGCTTATAACAGGATGGTCAGGGATCTTTCCGAGAGTACCCGTCAACTGGCAAATGCAGAGAGAGACAAGGCTTGGTCTGCAATGGCACGGCAGGTGGCCCATGAGATAAAGAATCCTCTGACGCCGATGAAGTTGCAGCTTCAGCGCATTATCCGACTCAAGGAGAGGAATGCGCCCGACTGGCAGGTCAAGTTCGATGAGGTGGTGAAAATAGTCCTTGACCATATTGATATTCTTACCGATACGGCCAATGAGTTTTCGACTTTTGCCAAATTGTACAGCGAGGAACCTACGTTAATAGATGTGGATTCTTTACTTTCTGAAGAGGTAATGATGTATGATGGACGCGAGGGAATCGAGATTTCGTACATCGGTCTCCCGGGCGTGTATATTACCGGACCGAAACCTCAGTTGACACGTGTGTTTGTCAATTTGATAAATAATGCGGTGCAGGCTGTTGAGGACAGGCCTGACGCCAAGATTCTGGTATCACTCAGAAAGTCCACCCTTGACGGGTATTATGATATTGTTTTTGAAGATAACGGTCCGGGTGTGGCGGAAGAGAATATCCCGCGTCTTTTCACTCCAAATTTCACTACAAAAAGCAGCGGCACAGGCCTGGGATTGGCCATATGCCGGAGTATTCTTGAGAAATGCGGGGCAGGGATACATTATTCCAAATCTTTCGTGCTTCAGGGTGCCTGCTTTACCATATCATTCCCTGTGAACTGAAGACTCTATTTCTGGCGGATGTAGATTTGGACAGGGCATCCTGTCAGATTGAAATGGCTGCGTAGTTTATTTTCAAGGAAGCGTTTGTACGGGTCTTTGACGTATTGCGGAAGATTGCAGAAGAACGCAAAAGCGGGGAATCTGGTTGGTAATTGCGTTATATATTTGATTTTGACATATTTGCCCTTCCATGCCGGCGGCGGATAATTCTCAATTTCCGGCAGCAAGGCTTCGTTGAGGCGCGCCGTGGAAATCTTCCGGGAATAGTTGTCTGCGACCTGCGCGATGGCATTGAGTACATCCATTATCCTTTGCATCTTCACGACAGATGTGAAAATGACAGGCACATCATCAAAGGGGGCGAGACGCTCTCTGAGTGCGGCTTCGTAGTCTCTCAGGGTGTTGTTGTCCTTGATGAAAAGGTCCCATTTGTTGACCACCAGGACACATCCTTTCCTATTCTTCTGGATGATGTTGAAGATATTCATATCCTGTGCCTCCATTCCTGTCGTGGCATCTATCATCAGTACGCATATGTCAGAATTCTCTATCGCCCGGATGGAACGCATTACGGAATAGAACTCCAAGTCCTCGTGAACCTTGGTTTTTCGGCGCATTCCGGCTGTATCGACGATCATGAATTCGTGCCCGAATTTGTTGTAATGGGTTGATATGCTGTCTCTGGTGGTGCCTGCTACCGGAGTGACTATGTTGCGTTCTTCTCCCAAAAGCGCGTTGGTGAGGGATGACTTCCCGACATTCGGTTTGCCTACAATGGCCACGTGAGGCAACTCCGGTCTGTCAAGACTATCATTGCCGGTATCTTCCGGTAGAATGCGGACTATCTCATCCAGAAGATCGCCGGTCCCGCTGCCGTTGGCTGCGGAGATGCTCCACAATTCACCAAGTCCCAGAGCATAGAACTGGTAAGTGTCGAAAATCTTTTCTGAGGAATCAACCTTGTTGACGCACAAGACGACAGGCTTTTTTGAGCGTCTGAGTACGTCGGCGATTTCAGCATCATAATCGGTGATGCCTGTGGCAGCTTCGACCATAAACAAGACGGCATCGGATTCGTCTATGGCGATTTCGACCTGGCGTCTGATGGCTGTTTCGAAAACATCTTCGGAATTAGTCGTGTAGCCGCCTGTGTCCACAACTGAAAATTCTCTGCCGCACCACTCGCAGCGGCCGTAATGACGGTCACGCGTCACACCGGCAGTGTCATCCACGATGGCCTTGCGCATGCCTACCAGGCGGTTGAAAAGGGTTGATTTACCCACATTCGGTCTCCCGACTATTGCTACTAAACTCATACTGTCATTTTGTTTTGAATAAACTGCAATCCTTGCAGGCTTCAGAATAATTGCCGTTGCAGGCTTTCTTTTTATGGAGCAGGGCATCTTCATCCTTGAAGCACATTATGCCCAGCTTTTTCATCTCCCTATTCGAACCGACCTCGTACTCCGGGAATTTCCCGTCTTTCCGGAACAATATGTTGAAGCACATACCGACAAGACAGAGTCCGAGGATAGCGGCTGTCAGGAGAAATATAACCATCGGTCAGGGTTTAAAAGATAAATTCCGGACTTATCGGCTCGTAGAAATATACCTTGCGGATGATTGATGCGAAAGCATCCGCCATTGATATGACTTTGAACTTTTCGGAAGATACTCCTTCAGGAACTCTCAGAGGAATGGTGTCGGTGATGAGAATCTCCTTGAGGGAGGAATTGTTGATGTTCTCGTATGCCTTGCCTGACAGGATGCCATGAGTAGCGAATGCCCGTACGCTCTTTGCCCCTTTCTCCATCAGGACATCAGCAGCTTTGCAGAGAGTCCCGGCTGTGTCAATCATATCGTCAATGATGACGATATTTCTGTCCTTGACCTCTCCGATAGCGGTGATGGATGCTACCACGTTGGCCTTCTCTCTTGATTTGTGGCAGATTACGACAGGGCATCCGATGGCTTTCGCATATGCGTTCGCTCTTTTTGCTCCTCCCATATCAGGAGCTGCAATCGAGAGGTTGTCTATGTTCATGGATTTGAGGTATGGGACGAAAACCTTGCTCGCAAACAGATGATCGACCGGAATGTCGAAGAATCCCTGAATCTGATCGGCGTGAAGGTCGCAAGTCATGATTCGGTCGGCACCGGCGGCGCGCAGGAGATTCGCCGCAAGCTTAGCTCCGATAGAGACACGCGGACGGTCCTTCCGGTCTTGTCTTGCCAGTCCGAAATAAGGAATGACGGCAATGACTTTGTCTGCGGAGGCTCTCTTGGCCGCATCAATCATAAGAAGAAGCTCCATAAGGTTGTCTGCCGGCGGGAAGGTGGATTGGAGAATGAAGACGGTAGCGCCGCGCACACTTTCCGTCAATGCAGGCTGGAATTCTCCATCGCTGAAATGTGACACCTCAGAGAGACCGAGAGTGTATTCTTCCTCATCAGACTTCCTGATTGCATTGAGACCGTCAATGACCTTCAATGCGAAATCTTTTGATGCCGAACAGGCAAACAGTTTGATCTTGTGCTCTTTTATCATGATTACAATGATGCTAAAATATTATCTATATAATTTAAAATCAATTCTTTACCAGCTCCGGTCCGTGCCGAACTCGAGAACATCGGGGGGAGTTCTTCCCAATATTCTCCGAGTATTTCGCAATCTCTCTCAATCTGGTTCTTCAGAGCGACAGGGCCGTTCTTGTCGCCTTTTGTGAAAATGATTGCGAACGGAATCCCATTTTCGCCCAAATCGCAGATGAAATCCATATCCACCTTGCCTATGTCGTGTCGCGAATCGATGAGGACAAAGAGCATAATCATCTCTTCAGAGTTGAAGATATAATCCTTGATGACAGCGGAGAGTTCTTCGCGCCCTTTTTGAGACATTTTGGCGTAGCCGTAGCCCGGCAGGTCCACAAGGTACCAACTTCCGTTGATGAGGAAATGGTTGACAAGCTTGGTTTTCCCTGGAGTGGAGGATGTCATCGCAAGCTTGCTGTTGCCGCACAACATATTGATAAGAGAAGACTTGCCGACATTGGAACGGCCTATGAACGCGAACTCTGGAAGTCTTTGCTGTGGCTTCTGGATGACTCGTGTGCTGCTTCCTGCGAAACGGGCATCGGTAATCTTCATTGAAATACTCGATAAATTCGAATGCAAATATAGCAAAAAATAGCGGTTTTTGTTAAATTTGCTCTGTAAGAATCTATCCGGTCGGGACAGTTTCTTATTAAGATATCTTGTATGAGTCTTTTCATATTTCCTTAACTCGGGAGGAGTCGTGATGGAAAAAGAATATGTGGATTTATTCGTGCTGCAGACGCGTATCCGCGATGGCTTGGAAGAGCTTTTCCCGGAAAAGATTTGGGTCCGGGCGGAGATAAGTTCGCTGAGTGTCAAGTCCAACGGCCACTGCTATCTGGAGTTGTCCCAGAATGGCGATTCGGGAGTTTCGGCCAAGGCGAGGGCAGTAATCTGGCGGTCTGTTTTCGTGCCGGTCAGACATTATTTCACTCAGATGACCGGATCTGACCTTCAGGTAGGGATGGCTATACTTGTGAGAGCAAAGGTCAATTACAGCGAGTTGTACGGACTTACTCTGATAGTGGATGAGATAGAGCCGGAATTTACGACGGGACAGAAAGAAATGGAAAGGCGCCGAACCATCGCCCGGCTGGAGAAAGACGGAATGTTTGACCTTCAGAAACGGCTCACCCTTCCTCTCTTGCCATACAATCTTGCTGTCATCTCGGCAGGAACGGCGGCCGGCTTCGGTGACTTCTGCCGGCATCTGCTTGAAAATGAGTTTGAGTTCAAGTTCAAGGTTGACCTTTTCGAGGCTCTGATGCAGGGGAGCGGGGCTCCAGAGTCCATAATCGAAGCTCTTGAGGAGATAGAGGTGTCAGATATCAAATATGATGCAGTGCTGATGATGAGGGGAGGAGGCTCCAATCTCGATTTGGATTGTTTTGACGACTATGGACTTGCCCTTTCGATAGCCCAGTTCCCGATTCCGGTTTTTACCGCCATAGGACACGACAGGGATTATCACGTAGCTGATATGGCAGCATATGAATCAGTAAAGACCCCTACCGCCCTTGCAGACCGTTTTCTCGATTGTTATATGTCTGAAGATGAGAGGATATCTTCATACGGTTCGCGCCTCAGACTCGCTTTTTACAGCAAGTTGTCCCTGATGTCGTCCAGAGTGGATGTGCTTGAGACAAGAATCCGTGCCGCGGATCCCAGAACTATCCTGGCGCGAGGTTTCACCCTGGCTACCGACGCATCGGGAGTGGTGCTGAAGTCTGCCACCGGAATAAAGTGTGGGGATGAGGTGGGCGTTTTGTTTAAAGATGGAAGTATCAAAACGGAAGTAAAACAAATAAGTCATTGATTATGGGACAATTTGATTATGGACAGGCCGTGAAGCGTCTGGAGGAGATAGCCGTAAAGGTCGAGGATCCATCGACCGGAGTGGATGATATTGACCTGTATGTCAAGGAAACAGACGCACTTGTGAAGCAGTGTCGTGAATATTTGCGCTCTGTCAGGGAGAAATTGGATGAAATGGAATAGATACTTTGTATGGAAGAGAAAATGATATATGAAGTGGACACGCTGCTGGCGCCTTTCAGAGAAGAGATTGACAGACGTCACCGTGACATAAAGCAGACTCTCAAGTGGATAGCGGGTGAAGGCAGGTTGTCCGATGCAATCAACAATCATTTGTATTATGGTCTGCACCGCAAGGCCGACGGCAATTGGGTATTCCGTGAATGGGCTCCGAATGCCAGCGGCATTTTTCTAATCGGTGATTTCAATAATTGGAGGAAGACTAAAGCCTACAAACTCGAATCAATCGGAAATGGCGATTGGGAAATCGAATTGCCTTCTTTTTCTCTTCAGCACGGCGACCTGTATAAACTATATATGATGTGGCCCGGAGGCGCCGGAGAACGTATCCCGTCATATGCGACACGTGTCGTTCAGGATTATGAGACCAAAGCGTTCGCGGCGCAGGTATGGCTCCCCTCCCATCCTTACGAGTGGAAGAGTCAGCGTCCGGGACCGCGTCCGCAACCATTCATCTATGAATGCCATATCGGGATGAGTTCGGAGGAGGGGAAGGTCTCCACGTTTGAAGAATTCAGGAAGGATGTGTTGCCGCGTGTGGAAAGGCTGGGCTATGATACTCTTCAGATAATGGCTCTCCAGGAGCATCCGTATTACGGCTCTTTCGGCTATCAGGTGTCCAGTTTTTTCGCTCTGAGTTCCCGTTTCGGGACTCCGGAGGATTTCAAACACCTTGTGGATGATGCGCATTCGCGCGGCATAGCAGTGATTATGGATATTGTCCAGTCTCATTCTGTCGATAACGTGAATGAGGGCCTGAGTATGTTCGACGGACGTGAAGACTTGTATTTCCATTTCGGGCCTCAGGGCCGTCATCCTGCGTGGGGGTCCCGCTGCTTCGATTACCGGAAATTGGAGACTAAGTGTTTTCTGCTTTCCAATTGCAAGTATTGGATGGAGGAATATCATCTGGACGGATTCCGCTTCGACGGTGTGACCAGTATGCTGTATTGGGATCACGGTTTGGGGAAGGATTTCGGTGACTACAGATTGTATTTCGGCAATGGCGTCGATGAAGATGCCATTATATATCTCGCTCTGGCCAATATGTTGACACGGGAGATATATCCTGACGCGGTGACCATAGCCGAGGATGTCAGCGGAATGCCCGGTCTTGCCGCTCCATATGAGGTCGGTGGCGTCGGGTTCGGATTCCGTATGGCAATGGGAGTTGCGGATTGCTGGATAAAATGGATCAAGGAGAAGAAAGACGAAGACTGGAGCATGGGCGAGATGTGGTGGGAACTTACCAACAAGAGGGCTGATGAAAAGACCGTAGGCTACGCTGAATGTCACGATCAGGCGATGGTAGGAGATAAAACCATAATATTCAGGCTGTTGGACAAGGAAATGTATTATAGTATGGACAAGACCTCAACCAGCTTGACAGTGGATCGCGGGATTGCTCTTCACAAGATGATAAGGCTAGTCACGGCTGCTACGGTGGGGAACGGATATCTTAATTTTATGGGTAACGAGTTCGGACATCCCGAGGGGATAGATTTCCCACGCGAGGGGAACGGATGGTCATATGCTCACGCACGCCGGCAGTGGTCACTTGCCGGCAATGAAGAGCTCCGCTATAAGGCTTTGGAGAAATTTGATGCCGCTATGGTAGGTTTTCTGAAGAGAAAAGAAGTTTTGGGTGAAAAACCTGTGCTGCTGGTGCAAGATGAGCAGAAGAAGGTCTTGATATTCAAACGCAAAAGCAGTATCTTTGCATTTAATTTCAATCCGAATGAATCGTTTGCGGATTATGGATTCGGTTGTCCTTTAGGGAAATACAATTTGGTCCTGTCTTCTGACGATGTTGGTTTCGGCGGATTTGGACGATTAGGGGGCAGAGCGGAGGAGCATTTCACTATAGGGGAGCATTCTCCTAACGGACCTGATTGGTGTGATTCGACCCTTAAAATTTATTTGCCGGCAAGGACCGCCATTGTTTTGGATAAAGAATAAAGATTTCGGCCTATGGCATTTTTGAAATTCAATAAAACCGAACTAGTAAATCTTTCGTATTCTCTCAAGAGGGAGATTATATCGGCCAACAAGACCGGAGCATATTGCAATACGTCCATCGTCACCTGCAATACCCGTCGTTATCACGGTCTTCTCGCTGTCACGCTTGATCGTTTCGGCGGTGACAAATATCTGCTCCTGTCGGCGTTGGACGAGAGCCTGATTGCCGGCGGCAAACAGTTCAATCTCGGTATTCATTGCTACGGTGACATATATGAGCCGAGGGGACATAAATATGTCATAGATTTCACGGCGGACCCGGTACCTATGATTACATTCAAAGTCGGTGATATAGTAATCAGGAAGAGTCTCCTGCTTGTCCCCGATTCGGATCAGGTGCTTATCAAATATGAGCTTCTGGAGGCTTCGGATATAGTTTCGATTCAGTTGAAGCCGTTCCTTGCATTCAGGAACATACATTCCCTTACACACCAGAATCCGGAAGCGGACACTTCATTCAGGGAGATTTCTCACGGAGCGTCTTTCAAAATGTACGACAATTTCCCGGAGCTCGCTCTGCAGCTTGACAGAAGCGGTTCCGCTTTCGTCCCCACTCCGTGCTGGTACAACAATATCACGTATTCAGACGAGTACAGACGTGGTTTTGATTGCAGGGAGGACCTTTATGTCCCCGGTTATTTCCAGACGATGATGAAGAAAGGTGATTCAATTGTATTCTCCGCTTCAACTGCTGAGGAAAAGCCGGCCGGGTTCAAGCGCAAGTTTACGATGATAGCCAGAAATACTCCGGAAATCACCAATCACAAAGAGCAATTGCTTCGTTGTGCCGATCTTCTGATAAATACTCACAATGGGCACAAGCGTATCACCGCCGGTCTTTCCTGGATGTACACCGGTCTTCTGCGTGAGACACTGAATGCCCTTTCCGGCTTTACCCTTTATGGGAAGAATGACCCTGCTGAGTTTGAGGAAATTCTTGACAATCTGATTGCGGCGGAGGGGGAAAGGCTTTATCACAGAACGACTCAGGTTGAGGCTCCTCTCTCTCTTGCCACCGTTCTTCAGGAATATCTGGATTTCGGCGCGGATCCACAGAAAGTCTGGAAAAAATACGGAGAGGTGATGAAGAATGTGGTGAAAAGTTATTCTCCGGGATGCAGGAAAGAGGTGTCTATTCATCCGAATGGCCTATTATGGGCGCAGATGGATGGCGTAGCTCTCAGCTGGATGAATGCATATATCAGTGGATGGCCTGTGACTGAGAGGGCTGGGTATCAGGTTGAGACGAATGCTTTGTGGTATAATGCGATTTGTTTTGCTTCAGATATGGATTCCGCTTTCGGGAATGGAGAATTCGCGCGCGAGTGGAGCTCTGTAAGAGAGCTTGTGAAGCAAAACTATCAGGCGGTATTCTGGAATGCCGAAAACGGATGTCTGGCCGACTATGTGGATAACCAGGGACAGAACAAGGATATCCGTCCTAATCAACTGTACGCGCTCTGGGTCAAGTATTCTCCTGTGGATGAAGAGCTTGCTCCTTCCATACTCCGGGTGGTCGATAATGAGCTCGTCACTGCCCGAGGCATCAGGACTCTTTCTCCGCGCCATAGCAAATACAAAGGGGTCTATGAAGGCTCCCAGATTGACAGGGATCTTGCCTATCATCAGGGTTGTACGAGACCTTCTCTGCTGAAGCAATACGTTGATGTGTGCTTCAGGGTCAAGGGACCGTCTTTCTGGAAAAAGGCCGAGTGGCTTGCCGAAGGTTTCTATGAGGATCTTTACAAGCACGGTGTGGGCGTATTTGCGGAGCTTTATGACGGAGACCCCCCACACGAGCCTCACGGTGCGATTTCATCCGCTACAAGTACTGCCGCTTTACTGACTGTATATCATCTTTTGGAAAAGTATAAGGAGATCTGATTATGAGAGTACTTATGTTCGGCTGGGAATTTCCTCCGCATATAGCCGGAGGACTGGGTACAGCTTGTGACGGAATTGTGAAGGGCCTCGCCTATAACGGCGTCGAGACCCTTTTCGTGATGCCTTCGGCAAGCGGAGATGAGGATCAGAGTTCTACTACGATAATCAATGCCAGCGATGTTGCTGTGGATTATGTTTCCGAAGAATTGCACGATTATCTGGATAAGGTCAGCTATATCCGCATCGGAACCAATATGGTACCGTATATGAATCCCGAAGAGTTCACTGAGGCTGTGGAGAATGAGACCAGGATGCAAGGCAAACATTATCGCATCCAATATGGACAGAAGTATAAATTTTCGGGAAAATATGGTTCCAACCTGATGGATGAAGTCGCTCGATATGCAATGGTGGGAGGCACTATCGCAAGACGGCGATTCGGAGACTTCGATGTGATTCACGCTCACGATTGGCTGACTTATATGGCAGGTATTGCCGCCAAGCGCGAGTCCGGAAAGCCTCTTGTCGTCCACGTACACGCGACTTCCTTTGACCGCAACTCAAATGAGAATATAGACACGAGAGTTTATGACATTGAGCGCAAGGGGATGGAGGCGGCGGACAAAGTAGTTGCAGTAAGTGATTTGACAAGAAATATTGTGATAAACAAATACGGTATTTCTCCCGAAAAGGTTGTGACCGTCCACAATGCCGTGGATTTCAGCGGCAGGGAGAATGTGATGGAAGAAAGGGGTGTTAAGGACAAGGTCGTGACTTTCCTGGGCCGGATTACTTTCCAGAAAGGCCCCGAGTATTTCATTGAGGCTGCAGCTAAGGTACTCAAGCGTACGAAGAATGTACGATTTGTGATGGCGGGGAGTGGGGATATGATGAACCGTTCCATACGACAGGTGGCAAAGCTCGGCATATCCGATCGCTTCCATTTCACAGGATTCCTCAGGGGCGCGGATGTGCAGAAGATGTTCGCTCTGTCAGATGTGTATATAATGCCTTCAGTATCCGAGCCTTTCGGCATTTCTCCTCTGGAGGCTATGCGTTCCGGAGTCCCGTCTATCATCTCATACCAGTCAGGTGCCTCTGAAGTTCTCAAATATGCCTTCAAGGTCAATTTCTGGGATGTCGATGATATGGCTGATGACATATATGCCTTGCTGACATATCCGTCTCTCGCCAATTTTGCGATGAAGGAGGGATATGATGAGGTCAACCGTCTCAAGTGGAACAATGCCACCGCCAAATTGAAAACTGTTTATGAATCCTTAATATAATAAGCGTTATGAAGAAGAGTATTTGTCTGTATTTTCAAGTACACCAGCCTACAAGGCTGAGACTATACAGATTTTTCGATATCGGCAAGGACTCCCATTATTATGATGACTATGCCAACAGAACCATTCTCAAAAGAGTGGTACAGAAGTGCTATCTCCCTATGAATGAGCTTCTTCTTGATGCGATTAACAAGAGTGGCGGAGCATTCAAGGTGGCTTTCTCCATCTCCGGTTCAGCGCTTGAGCAGTTCGAGAGATATTCTCCGCAGGTGATAGAGAGTTTTCGCAAACTGGCGCAGACAGGTTGTGCGGAGTTTCTCAGCGAAACTTATTATCACTCACTTGTGTCTCTTGCATCCCCATTGGAGTTCAAACATCAGGTGACCAAACACAGAGAACTTATCAAGGAGCTTTTCGGTGTCGATACGGTCTCATTCAGAAATACGGAACTGGTTTATTCGGATTCTATCGGTTCTATGGTGTATGATATGGGATTCAAGACGATGCTTACCGAAGGCGCACGTCACATTATGGGTTGGCGAAGTCCCAACTATATTTATTCCAATGATATCCAACCGAAGCTCAATCTGCTGCTGAGAAATTATTCTCTCAGTGATGATATAGCTTTCCGGTTTTCTGACCGTGGATGGTCTGACTGGCCTTTGACGGCGGACAAATTCTTAGCTTGGCTCAAAGCGGCGGAGGGTGATGTCGTGAATCTGTTTATGGACTATGAGACTTTCGGCGAGCATCAAAGTGAGTCGTCCGGTATTTTCGATTTTATGCGTTTTCTTCCTCAGACCGTGCTTTCAGATGGGTCTATGGACTTTGTTACACCGGCAGAAGCATCTTCAAGGTACGAGGCCGTGGCTCCACTTGCCGTTCCGGAAGCTATTTCTTGGGCAGATGAGGAGAGGGATATGTCCGCCTGGCTCGGAAACGATCTCCAGAAGGATGCTTTCAACAAACTCTATGGTTTGACAGAAAAGTTGTCGATTGTGGATGACCCCGCTCTCTGGAGCGACTTCGGTCATTTGCAGGAGAGCGATCACCTGTATTATATGTGCACCAAGTATTTCTCCGATGGAGAGATTCATATGAGATTCAACCCATATGATTCGCCTTATGAAGCTTTTATCAATTATATGAATGTTCTTAGTGATTTTATTATCAGAGTGAATGAAAGAGCTAGTGAATAATCCGGATTACCTCTTTGAAGTCAGCTGGGAGGTCTGCAATAAGATGGGAGGTATCTATACCGTCTTGGCCACCAAAGCCTTCTATTTGCAGAATCAGCTTCATAAACATCATATTTTCATCGGACCTGACGTTTGGATGGATACGGCATCCAATCCTGATTTCAATGAAGATCCGAATATCTTCAGCCGATGGAGGGTCCGTCTGGCGGAAGACGGACTTCGTATCAGAGTCGGCACTTGGAACATACCCGGACAGCCGATAGCAGTTCTGGTGGATTACAAGCATTTCCTGCCGCGGCAGAATGAAATTTTGACCAAATTATGGATGGATTTCGGCGTTGATTCGATTTCCGGTAACTGGGATTACATTGAATCTGCTCTTTTTGGCATCGCATCCGGAAAGGTAATAGAGAGTTTCTACAATTATTATTTGTATCCGACTGACAAGGTGGTGGCGCAGTTCCACGAATGGCAGTCCGGAGCCGGCCTTCTATATCTCAAACGCGAGTGCCTGCCTATAGCAACGGTATTCACGACTCACGCCACTATGATGGGGCGTTGCATATGCGGCAACAACTATCCTCTGTATGACCATCTGGCAGAATACAATGGAGATGAGATGGCATTGCGTCTGGGCGTCGTGGCCCGCAACAGTCTTGAGAAAACGTCAGCCTGCAACGCTGACGTGCTTACCACTGTGAGCGACATTACGGCCAGAGAATGCAAGCAGTTTTATGGGCGTGACGTAGATGTCGTGACTCCTAACGGTTTCGAGGATAGTTTTCTGCCGGCCAATCGGGAGGAGTTCCAAACGAAGCGTTCCAGAGCCAGAGCTCGTCTGAAAGAGGTGGCTGCTTCCATGCTTGAGGAACCTGTACGCGATGATGCTATGTTTGTCGGTATCGGAGGCAGATATGAGTTCACCAATAAAGGTATTGATATTTTTATTGATGCTCTGGCAAAAGTACGGGACAACGGGAATTCAAAGAAACAGATCATTGCATTTGTTATGATTCCTTCCGGCCACCACGGACCGGTCAGAGATTTTAAGGGTTCGGTCTCCACCCATATCCTCCAAAATGGGGAGTGGGATTCTATCAGCAATAAAATAAGGGAATCAGGCCTCTCAAATGTGATATTTGTACCGTCCTATCTCAATGGAGATGATGGCGTGTTCAATCTCAAATATTATGATTTGCTCATAGGATTTGATACTACAGCATTCCCTTCATATTATGAGCCTTGGGGTTATACGCCTTTGGAGAGTCTGGCATTTTCTGTCCCGACTCTCACGACCAGCCTTTCCGGATTCGGGCAGTGGATCAAGGATAATTATCAGGGCGAACATCCGGGAATAGCTGTGATTGAAAGAAATGACGGCAATTATCAGGAGGTTGTCAGCGGTGTTGCCTCAAGAATTGAGGAAATAGCCTCGCTGGATGAACAGACATTCGCTGAATATTGCGAAAATGCCGGAAATGTCGCCGGCATAGCCTTGTGGAAAAATCAGATTAAATATTATTATGAAGCCTATGAATTGGCTTTGGGCAAAGTGATGGAGAGGGTAGGAGATATCCAAACCCGAATTAAAGAAAAACATATGGAATTTAACAGATTGAAAATCAACTCTCCTTCTTGGAAGAGTGTGATGGTGTCACGCCACCTTCCCGAGTCTTTGGCGGGTCTTGAGATTTTGTCGAAGAATTTGTGGTGGTGCTGGAACGAGAATGCAAAAGCATTGTTCAAAACGGTGGACCCTGAAGTATGGCATACCTCCGGACACAATCCGAGGGCTGTGCTTGATACGGTCAGCATCAAGAGATTTCAGGCTCTTGCAGAGGATAAGGTATTCCTTGCTAATCTAAGGGATGTGATGGACGACTTTGAATCATATATGGCAGAGAAGTCCAACAGGACAGATCCTTCAATTGCGTATTTCTGTATGGAGTACGGTCTTGATGCATCGCTTCAAATTTATTCCGGAGGTCTCGGTATCCTTGCCGGAGATTATCTTAAGGAGACAAGTGATATGAATGTCAATCTTGTAGCTGTCGGTCTTCTGTATAGATACGGATATTTTACACAAGTGCTTTCGGCACAGGGTGATCAGATATCCGAGTACAATCCTCAGGATTTCCTCAAAATTCCTGCGGATCCTGTAATGGATGCGGACGGGAACTGGGTAACTACAAGCGTTGCATTCCCTGGCAGAAATATCACTGCCCGTATATGGAAAGTGGCCGTGGGGCGTACTGACTTGTATCTGCTTGACACTGACTTTGAAGCTAATATACAGGAGGACCGCCAGGTCACACATCAGCTCTATGGCGGAGATTGGGAGAATCGTCTCAAGCAGGAGCTTCTGCTCGGCATCGGAGGCATCCGTGCTCTCCGCAAGCTCGGAATACATACACAGGTATATCATTGCAACGAGGGGCACGCCGCTTTTATTGGTCTTGAAAGACTCAAAGAATACATCCAAGGCGGATATTTGAATTTTGACGAAGCCCTTGAAGTTGTCCGCGCATCATCTCTTTTCACTACACATACACCTGTCCCTGCCGGACATGATTCGTTCGATGAGGGGATGCTCCGCCAGTATTTAGGACATTTCCCTCAGCTCTTGAAGATTTCTTGGGAGGAAATGATGGGACTTGGCAAGATTGACGGTCATAATCCCGAAGAGAAATTCTCGATGAGCATTCTGGCGGCGAATATGTCCCAGAATGTCAACGGAGTGTCAATGCTTCACGGAGATGTCAGCAAAGATATTTTTGCAAATATGTATCCGGGATATCTGCCTGAGGAACTTCACGTCAGCTATGTCACCAACGGTGTGCACTATCCGACCTGGGCCGCCAAAGAATGGAAAGCCGTCCACGCAAAGGTTTTCGGTCCGGAGTTCCAGACCCACCACTATGACAAGAAGTGCTTTGAGGGTATCTATCAGGTAGACAATGAGACTGTCTGGAATACGCGTAAGGCTTTGAAGAAAGATCTTGTCCAGACCATCAACAACAAACTTGCCGACCCTATGGTGGGAAGCCATTATTCTCCCCGGCAGGTGGTCACTATACGCGAGACTCTTCGTGACGATGTCCTGACCATAGGATTTGCACGTCGTTTCGCCACATACAAGAGAGCCACATTGCTCTTCACCGATCTTGACAGGCTTGATACGATTGTCAATAATCCGAGCCGACCTATCCAATTCGTTTTCGCCGGCAAGGCTCATCCGGCAGACAAGGCCGGTCAGGACCTGATCCGCCAGATAGTTGAAATTTCAAAACAGGACCGTTTCATTGGCAAGATTGTCTTTGTCCCGGGATATGACATCACTTTGGCCAAACGTCTTGTCCAAGGCGTAGATATTTGGCTCAACAATCCTACACGTCCGCTCGAGGCTTCGGGAACTTCAGGTGAGAAAGCTTCGATGAACGGTGTGATGCATTTCTCCGTACTTGATGGATGGTGGGTGGAAGGATATAAGGAAGGCGCCGGATGGGCTTTGCAGCAGCAACGCACCTATGATGACCAGTATTACCAGAATGAACTGGATTCGGCTACAATTTATGCGACGATAGAGAATGAAATCGCACCTGCATATTATGACGTGGATCCTAAGACAGGCCGTTCTGACAAGTGGATAGGATATATCAAAAACACAATTGCCCAGGTGGCCTGCAACTTCACGACCAACAGAATGCTCACTGATTACTGCAACCAGTATTATTGCCCTCAAAGCAAGCGCAGAATGGAACTTGATGCCGATGATTTCAAGTTGGCCCGTGAGTTGGCGGCTTGGAAGAATCATATCCGCCGCTATTGGCAGGATGTGGAAGTGGTTTCCTACACTCAGCCGGATACGTCCATCAGCATTTCTCCTACCAATAAGCTTGAGTCTGAGGTGGTCATCCGTGTCGGTGAGATAGAACCTTCCGATATCGGTGTGGAAATGTTGTTCACTACCTATGACAGGAAGGGAAAGATTCATATCAACGCCAAGTGCGAGTATGAAATGACGGAATTCAAGGACGGACTTGCGACGTTCAAAGTATCAGTTCTTCCTGAGACCACCGGTATGTACCAAGTCGCAGCCAGAATGTATCCGAGGAACTCAAAACTTCCGCATAGACAGGACTTCGCACTTGTAAGATGGTTGTAGCCACGGGCTTTTTCGATGGTGTCCACGTCGGACACAAATATGTTTTGACACAACTTGTCAGTGCTGCACGGAATCGGGGTACTGAGAGTTGTGTCATCACGTTCTGGCCACATCCGAGGAACGTGTTGCAAAAAGGCGCCAGAGACTTGCGGCTGCTGACCTCTCTGGCTGAGAAAAAAGAACTTATCGGGGCGTGCGGTGTCGACAAAGTCGAAGTTATCCCTTTTACACGGGACTTCAGCGGATTGTCAACGAAGGATTACCTCAAAAGAATTGTCATCGACAGTATCGGTGGGACCGCCATTCTTCTCGGGTATGACAATAGAATAGGCTGTAATGCCGGCAGCCCTGATGAAATTGCCAAAATTGCGTCAGATCTTGGCTTGGAAGTGATACGCGCCGAGCAAGTCGATGCCGGAGAGGCAGCAATCAGCTCGACCAGAATACGTAATGCGCTTTCTGCAGGGGATGTGCAGGCCGCAAATTTGCTGTTGGGATATGATTACAGCATTCGGGGAGTCGTTGTCCGCGGAAACGGTCTGGGTAGGAAATTGGGCTTCCCGACGGCTAATATCCAGTTGTATGAGCCTTTGAAGGCCATCCCGGCCAGAGGAGTCTATTGTGTTGCCGTCGAGACAATTGGAAACAAGTATGCAGGAATGTGCAATATCGGTGTCCGGCCGACTGTCGGAGACAATAATGCCTCTACAGTGGAAGTGAACATCCTTGATTTCTCTCAGGATATATACGGACTTGATGTCAAACTTTCGTTTCTCGGGAGACTCAGGGATGAGGAGAAGTTCCCTTCTTTGTCGGCTTTGACCGACCGGTTGGGAAAGGATATGGAGGCAACCCGGAGATTTGTGAATAAAATGAATTTTCAGTAACTTTCAGGAATGATGTTTAATAGTGGAATTGACGTGATAACTGTCTTTGTTCTGATTCTTTCTTGTCTGGCTGTTTTGAGCAGGAGAAAGGATTCGAAGAAGCCTGTCATACCACGATCCTGGATCGAAGATTTGCCTTCAGATTACGATGAGCAAGAGCTTGTATTGAAAAAGAAGCCTTCGGAGAAGCCGAACCCCACTGTGGACGTCGTGAAGGAAAAATCCAATATTGCCCAGCCCGTTACGCAGGAGAAGAGCGGAGGGCTTGATGTCGATAAGAAAAAACTCATCGTATATTCTGAAATTTTGAAGCCGAAATTCGACGAATAGCCGGTTTTTCCGAAAAATAGAGTATATTTGCACAATCAGGGTTCTGTCGTAAGGAGACAGGACTCCTTTTTAATTCTTTTTTATGGCAGAAGTACATTATATGACCCAAGAAGGGTTGGAAAAATTGAAAAAAGATTTGGCAGAGGCTCTTGCACAGAGACCTGTGATTTCAGCGCAGATAGCGGAAGCCCGCGAAAAGGGCGACTTGTCAGAAAATGCGGAATATGATGCGGCAAGGGATGCTCAGGGGCTGCTTGAGGTGAAGATTTCAAAATTGAAGAATCTCGTGGCCAATGCGAAGATTATCGACGAGTCTCAAGTAGGCACGGACAAGGTCCAGATGATGAACAGAGTCAAGGTCGAGAACCTCAGCGCGAAGAGCGTGATGGAGTTTACTATAGTAGGAGAGACGGAGGCTGATTTTGCGGCCGGCAAACTGGCGGCGACCACGCCTATCGCGAAAGCTCTTCTGGGGCATTCAAAAGGGGAGACCGTCGAAGCGAAAGTGCCTTCAGGTATCCTTAAATTCAAGATTTTAGACATTTCTCTGTAATACAACACTATGGCGACAATTTTCACGAAGATAGCAAAAGGTGAGATTCCTTCTTTCAAGGTGGCCGAGAATGACGAGTTCTATGCTTTTCTGGACATCAATCCTCTTGCTGAAGGGCATACCCTTGTCATCCCCAAGAATGTGGAAGATGATTATATCTTCAATCTTGACGAAAAGACTTATGAAGGGCTTTGGAATTTTGCCCGCAAGGTTGCCGCGGCACTAAAGCTGGCAGTGCCTTGCAAGCGTGTAGGAGTAGCTGTACTCGGAATGGAAGTGCCTCATACACATATTCATCTTGTCCCGCTCCAGTCCGAGGGAGATATGGATTTCCGCAAGGAAAAACTCAGTTTGTCACCTGACCGGAATCAGGCTATTGCGAACGCTATTTTGAAAGAATATGAAAATCTGTAATTGCATTGCGGCCGTACTCGCGACCGTATTGGCCGTTTCCTCCTGCGGTCACAAGGCATCGATAAATGTCGAACTCCAGGGAGCATCACACAGCAGTGTGATAGTCAAATTGCTTGATATCAACACATATACCGTCCTGGATACCGTCAAGACCGGCTCAAATGGTGTATTCAAGTATGACGTAGAGGTCATAAAGGGACAGCCCGAATTTGTTTATCTTTTCTATGGGGACACAAAGATAGCCTCACTTCTTCTGGATGAAGGGGACAAGGTCAAGGTGGTCGCTGATACATTGGGCAACTATCAGGTGGAGGGCTCCGCCGAGTCTTCTCGTCTCCAGACTGTCGAAAATGATTTTGCCTCTTTCTTATCCCGTTTTGCCGCTCTGGCCGGAAAGACTGAAAGAGCAGGGCTTTCTGACAGCGAGAAAAAGCAGATTCAGAAGGATCTCGGTTCGGAGTATATCAATTATTACCGCAAGGCGATGAAATATGTGATGGAGAATTCTCATTCGCTCACCGTTGTCCCTGTACTCTTCCAGAAGGTCAACGCTGAATTTCCGATTTTCAGTCAGAGCACGGATGCCATTCTCTTCTCCAATATCTGTGACTCTCTGAGAAATGTATATCCGGATTCGAAATATGTGGCAGCTTTGGCAAAGGAGGCCGAATCACGCGGAAATAATCTGAGTCTCGAGTACAGGCTTCAGAATGCCGAGCAGAGAGGTTACCCCGACCTTAGCCTCCCGAACGAGAAGGGAGAGCGCATAGCATTGTCTTCTCTGGGAGGCAAAGTGGTCCTTGTACATTTCTGGTCCGCGTCAAATGCTTCACAGTCAATCTTCAACATTGAGAGAATCCTCCCTCTTTATGAGAAATACAATTCGAGAGGATTTGATGTATATTCGGTATGTGTGGATACTGACAAGGCTCAGTGGGCTTCTGTCGTGAAAAACCAGAAACTGCCATGGACCAATGTTTGTGATGGTCTCGGCACTCTTTCTCCGGCGTTGAATTTATATGCGGTCACTCAAATTCCGACTTCGGTGCTGATTGTTGACGGAGAGGTTTATGACAAGGAAGTCAAGACAGACGCAGAATTCAGAAGGCTTCTGGATAAAAAGCTCAAATGATTGAGGCCTGAAAATAAAAGTTTCAGAATAATTTCTTGTTGCTGACCGTGGCAACGAATTGCTTGAGATAGAACGGTTCGAAGTACGCAGTGTCTTTGAACCGTTTTTCGTTGTATTCTATGGTGGCAGGCGCGAGCATAGAAGATGCTTTGGGGCAGCACTGGATGAAGTGCGCATTCGGATTGTCGATGATATCCCGGCATTTCCCTGCTCCGTCTCCGATAAAGAGAACGGGACTTTCCTGCAGTAAGTCTGCAAAACTGTTCCGTTCAATGATTTCAGGTTTTGTTTCAGTCTCTTGCTTTCCGTCAGTTGAAAATAGAGCTGAGTAAACCTCCATTCTTCGGGCGTCAATCATAGGCACGATATGGCTGCAACCTTCCGGGACAAGATTCTCTTTGATGGCCTGCCATACAAGAGTGTCGAGAGTGCCTATGGCAAGCAGGGGGATTCCTGCTCCGAAGCACAGCCCTTTGGCGGTGGATACTCCCACTCTGAGCCCTGTATATGAGCCTGGCCCCATACTGACGCACACGGCATCGCAATCTCTCACCGTGAGACCTTGTTTGGAAAGCATATCCTGAATGTACGGAGCTGTCAAGGATGCTTGCGCTTTAGGCGTTTCACTCTCTCTGTATTCCAGAATGAGTCCGTTCTCGGCGAGTGCGGTAGAGCATAAAGAGGTGGATGTTTCCACTAATATCAGTCTTGGCATATCACTGTTTGAAAATAAGAGCTTTGAGGAAAGGGAAAAGTTTGTACGAGAAGTCCTTGATCGGCCCATACAGGATGGACTCCTCAAGAGTCTGTTCGCTGACCAGATTCCACGTCGTGTTGATGGAATTGAAGAGAATCAGTACAATCCCGACTATGATGGCGACCTTCAGCAAGGCGAAGACGACTCCAAGCAACTTGTCCATCCATCCGAGCATCGCCAGCTTGATGATTCCGCCCACAAGCCTTCCCAAGAGCGAAAGAATGACTGCCGCGAACAAAAACACCACGGCAAAGCTTGTCACGTGCAATATTGTAGGGGATAGCTCCGGGATATATTGCGCAATGTATGGGCAGAGGAGTTCGGAGAAGTGGAAAGCCACCCAAACGCCGATAACTATCGACAAAATGGAGAATAACTGGAGGATGAAACCTTTGGAGAATCCTCCTATCAGAGCCGGTATGAAACAAACGATAATAATAATGTCGACAGTGCTCATATCTTTTGGCGATGATGCTGGAAATTGTTAACTTTGCAGGATGCAAAAGTAGAAATTTTATTATGACTTTCAAAGAATACAAAGGATTGGATCTGGTGGCTGTCGCCAACTCGGTTCTTGATGAATGGAAGAAAAACAAAGCGTTTGAGAAATCGCTGGATAAGCGTGACGGCGCCCCTGAATTCGTCTTTTTTGAAGGTCCTCCTTCCGCAAACGGTATGCCGGGTATCCATCACGTGATGGCTCGTTCCATAAAGGATGCCATTTGCCGTTATAAGACCCAGACCGGTTATAAAGTACGCCGCAGAGCTGGCTGGGATACGCACGGACTGCCTGTGGAGCTTGGCGTTGAGAAGAAGCTCGGAATCACCAAAGAGGATATCGGTACTCGGATTTCAGTTGAGGAATACAACAGGGCTTGCCGCCAGGAGGTTATGAAATATACCGCAGAATGGCGCAATCTTACTGAAAGAGTGGGCTATTGGGTGGATATGGAGGACCCTTACATCACCTATGACAACCGATATATCGAGACTCTGTGGTGGCTCCTCAAAGATATATACGGGAAGGGTTACCTCTATAAGGGTAAATCCATTCAGCCTTATTCACCGGCTGCCGGTACCGGACTCAGCTCACACGAGCTCAATCAGCCCGGTTGTTATCGTGACGTGAAAGATACCACCTGCTGCGCGCAGTTCAAGGTCGTCGGTGAGGACAACCTTTATTTCCTTGCCTGGACGACTACACCTTGGACACTTCCGTCCAATACCGCTCTTTGTGTGGGACCCGGCATAGACTATGTCAAGGTGAAATCCACCAATCCATATACGGGAGAGCCTGCAACCTATATTCTCGCTCAGGCGCTTGTCGGTGCCTGGTTCAATGACAAGATCCCTTATGAAGTGCTTCCGGGCACATTCAAGGGAACTGAGCTTGTCGGAATGGAATATGAGCAGCTCATATCCTGGTTCAGACCTGATGCCGGCGCGTTCCGTGTTATCCCGGGAGATTATGTCACCACGGAAGACGGTACCGGTATAGTACATATCGCTCCTACATTCGGAGCTGATGATGCAAAAGTTGCCCGTCTTGCAGGCGTTCCCGGCTTGTATGTGACTGATAAAGACGGCGCTTTACAGGCTCAGGTTGACCCGCAGGGCCGTTTTTACAGAATTTCAGATCTTGACCCGGAATATGTGACTGACAGAGTTGACAAATCATATCTTGAGTGGGCCGGGAGATATGTCAAAAATGCATATGACAGCAGCCTCGCTCCGGACGCCCCTACTCTTGACGTGGATATATGCGTAATGCTCAAGGCTGCCAACAAAGCGTTCAAGATTGAAAAGCATATACATACATATCCGCATTGCTGGCGTACCGACAAGCCTGTCCTTTATTACCCTCTCAATTCCTGGTTCATCAAGGCCTCCGCTGTCCGGGAGAAGATGATGGCTCTCAATGACAATATCGTCTGGAAGCCTGAAGCTACAGGTTCCGGACGTTTTGGAAAATGGCTTGAGAATATTCAGGACTGGAATCTCAGCCGCAGCCGTTATTGGGGGACACCTCTCCCAATCTGGCGTACCGAAGACGGCAAGGAGGGAATATGCATAGGCTCAGTCAAGGAACTGTACTGCGAAATTGAGAAGGCTGTGGCTGCCGGAATAATGGAAGAGAATCCTTTTGCGAAGCTCGGCTTCAATCCTGATGATATGAGCAAATCGAACTATGACAAGATAGACCTTCATCGCCCATATGTGGACAATATCTTCCTTGTGTCCCCTTCCGGAAGGAAGATGACAAGAGAGACCGACCTCATTGACGTATGGTTTGACTCAGGAGCGATGCCATATGCTCAGACAGGGCTCAGAGGCAAGGACAGCAAGGATTTCGGATGTACAGCCGACTTCATCGCAGAGGGGGTGGATCAGACGCGAGGATGGTTCTACACTCTCCATGCGATACATACGATGGTAAGCGGTACCCCGGCCTTCAAGACTGTCATATCAAACGGCCTTGTACTTGACAAGAAGGGCGAGAAGATGAGCAAGAGACTTGGCAATGCCGTTGACCCGTTCAAGGCAATGGACACATACGGACCTGATTCTCTACGCTGGTATATGATGACCAATGCCCAGCCTTGGGATAATCTCAAGTTTGATGAAAACGGTGTGGACGAGGTCCGCCGCAAGTTCTTCGGCACTCTATACAATACATATTCATTCTTTGCGCTTTATGCCAATGTCGATGGATTCGATCCGTCAGCGTCGTCCGTTGACACTTCTAAGTTGCAGGAAATCGACCTTTGGATGGAGTCTGTCCTCAATTCTCTGGTCAAGAAGGTAAGGGCCGCATATGAGGATTATGATATCACACTTGCAGGACGACTCATACAGGATTTCGTTTGTGATGATCTCAGCAACTGGTATGTCAGGCTCAACAGGAAGAGATTCTGGGGGGGCGGGCTCACGGAGGACAAGATTGCCGCATATCAGACATTGTACAAGGCGCTCAGGACTGTCGCTGTGATGTCTGCTCCGATTGCGCCGTTCTATATGGACAATCTTTACAAGGATCTCGTGCCGGGAGCGGACTGCGTTCATTATGTTCTTATGCCTGAGTACGACGAGAGCCTCATAGACACTGCTCTCGAGGAGAGAATGTCAATGGCCCAGAAAGCATGCTCGATGGTGCTGGCTCTCCGCCGTAAAGTCAACATCAAGGTTCGCCAACCTCTCTCCAAGCTGATGATTCCGGTCATCTCCGACTCCGTGAAGGAGCAACTGGAGAGGGTCCGTAACGTCATTTTGACTGAAGTGAATGTCAAAGAGGCTGAGTTCCTGGCAGATACGACCGGCATAATCACCAAGAAGATCAAGCCTAATTTCAAGACTCTCGGAAAGACATACGGTCCGAGAATGAAAGAAATTGCCGCCGCTTTCAGCAAATTTGACCAGAAGACAATAACCGACATACAGATGGCAGGAACTTATGAATTCGAGATTCCTTCCGGACCTGTGGTTCTTACTCCGACAGACTATGAAATCTGCTCCGAGGATATGCCAGGCTGGCTCGTAGCGTCCGAGGGCCAGCTGACAATTGCTCTGGACATTGAAGTCAGTGAGGAGCTCAAGGCGGAAGGAGTGGCAAGGGAGCTTGTCAACCGAGTGCAGAACATACGCAAAGACAGCGGCTTCGATGTCACCGACAAGGTCAACGTGGCAATTTTCGCCGAAGCCGGCGATGAGTATGTCTCCATAGAGGCGGCGCTCAAGTCTTTTGGAGAATATCTCTCCGCTCAGACCCTCGCACTGTCCGTTGTCCTGTACGGACTCGACTCTGCTCCGGATGATGCACATGAGGTAGAGTGGAATGATACTTCAATCAAGATTAAAGTAAACAAACAATAACTCAAGATATCCTATGGCAGAAGAAAAAACCCGTTACAGTGATGCGGAACTTGAAGAGTTCAGACAAATCATTGTTGATATGCTTGAAAAGGCGAAGAAGGAATATGCTACTCTCAGACAAGTTGTGATGCATAACGGAAGCAATGATGTCGAAGACACATCTCCGTCTTTCAGGACCGTTGAGGATGATGGCGCCAACCAGCTTTCTAAAGAAGAAGCCAGCCAGCTCGCCCAGCGTCAGTACAAATTCATCCAGAATCTTGAAGCTGCCCTTGTCAGAATCGAGAACAAGACCTATGGTATATGCCGTGTCACCGGCAAGCTCATCCCGAAGGAGAGGCTCCGTCTTGTCCCTCACGCGACCTTGACAGTCGAAGCTAAGGAAATGATGGCCAAAGGCCAAAGGTAATCCTGCCCGATGAGCAAGCCAAGAGGAAAATGGCTCCTTGCCGCAGGGGCCATTCTGGTAGTTTTGGACCAGGTGAGTAAAGTACTCGTCAAGACCAATATGGAGCTTGGCGAGAGTTTCAACGTCATCGGTGACTGGTTCCGTATATGTTTCATCGAAAACAATGGAATGGCCTTTGGAATGGCCTTCGGGGGCGTTTTCGGGAAGTATCTTCTGACTTTGTTCAGGATTTGTCTTTTTGTTGTCCTATCCTGGTGGATTTCGTCTCTGAACAAGAAGGTTGATACTCCTGCCGGTGTGCTTGTGGGATTGACTCTTATCGATGCAGGGGCATTGGGAAATATAATTGATTGTCTTTTCTACGGTATGATATGGCAGTACGCCCCCTTTATGCAGGGAATGGTTGTGGATATGCTGTATTTTCCTCTTATCGATACATATATTGCCGGTAAACACATTACTTTCTTTGATCCTGTCTTCAACATTGCAGACAGTTGTGTCACTGTAGGAGCCTTTTATCTAATATTGTTTCAATGGAGGTTTTTCTCCAGTGACAACAAGGAAAACAAGTAGCGATGAAATCCTGGAAATCAACTCTTGTCTTTGCCGTTGTGGGCATAGTGATGCTTGGCGTTGTCAAAGCCGATCTGCTCTTTCATATGGAGCAGTACTCTTTGTTCAATTTCGATTGGGACTGGCTTGTCAAATTTTTTGAACAGCCCGGAGGACTTTTGTCCCTTTTGGGTGCTTTTCTTACGCAATTCTGCCATTTCCCGCTGGTCGGGGCATTGCTTCTGACGGCTCTTATGATTGGTTTGCAGAGACTTGTGATGACATCATTCGGGCTTGACGGGAAAACCGAATGGCTGTCATATGTGCCGTCGGTGATGCTGTTGCTGTTTATCACCAGAATGGATTATTCCATCTTTCTGCAGAAGACTTATGGTTTGTTGTTTTCCCAAATATTGGGATTCATTGCCGCTGTTTCATCTTTTCTTTTGTTCAAGAGACATTTCGCCGGGAAGAGATATTTCTGGATTTTCTTACCGCTTCTGACAGTCGTAGGTTATCCGCTGATAGGAGCGTACGCGATTGTCTCTGCATTGCTCATTGTGCTGGAATCTTTCCGCTCCGGCTCCAAGCGTCTTGCCAATGCGGCGCTTGCAGTAGTATTCTGTGCGGCAGTTCCGCTGATTTGCTCATACAGTGGCAGTATCTTTCTAAGAATCAACAGGAAGTATGTCTTCTTCGCCGGCTTCCCATATATGGAGTTCGTGAAAGATTTCATTTGTTTCATACCTCTGATCCTCACGATAGTGGCACTGGCATCACTGGTATTTATGTCCAGGATATGCAGTAAGGCCGCTATCGTCGTTTCGGCTTTTGCCCTGCTGCTTGCAGTGGGTGGGACCAATTGGGATTCCAACTTCGGGGCTGTGCTCAAGATGGAGAGAGGGGTGACAGCGCAGGACTGGGACAAGGTGCTGAAAGTTGCAGGTAAAAACGAGACACCTACTCGAATCCAGGTTCTCTTCAGAGATATTGCTCTGTACCATAAAGGTCAGTTGACGGAGAAGATGTTCTCATATCCGGACGGTTCCGCCGGACTTGCCACGACTGCCTATGTGCCCATCACTATCATCTGCTCAGCCCCGGTATGCTATTATTGCGGAATGGTCAACACTTGCGAGCGTATGTGTATGGAGATTTCATCGACATACAGCAAGTGCATATCATTCTTTAAATATCAGGCGAAGATTGCGCTGCTTACGGGGGAATATGCTCTTGCTCAGAAATATGTGGATGTCGTAGCCAAGAATTGGTTCCAAGGGGCCTGGGTCCGCAGATATCAGGGCTTCATAGATGACCCTTCCGCTATGGATTCGGATGCTGAATTCTTGATGCTCAGGCCATTGATGGATTTTGAAGAAGAGGGGGTGGACACATCTCTGACATTGGAGACTTTGATGTTCAATCATTTCTCTATGATCAACTGTGCCAATCCCAATATGTATGAGTGGCAGTTGGCTATGCTGATGGTGCAGAAGAGGGAGTATGCGTTTATGGAGAAATTCTATGAATATTATGACAGGTATCCGACAGCCAGAGTTACTGCAGGTATGGCTGAGGCAGCCGCATTGTTCGCCGGTATCTCGGGTGACCGTGCGATGATGGCCGATGTCGCCGCCATTCTGTCAGCACATAAGTCCATTCTGAAGGAATTCGGGAATTTCGGTAGGATTATCAACACCGAAAGAGATGATACCCGCGCAGCGGCTGCCGCAAAAGACAGATTCGGCAGGACATATTGGTTCTATTATTATTTTATTAATGACATCGAGACCAACTGATGAAGCAGATATTTTCAATACTTCTGGGGGTAGTTCTTTTTGTGGGATGTATTCCATCCGGTTATGAGGGGGCTGCCGGGGCGTCAGACGCATTGAGCATTTATCCGGATTATACTGACCTGGTGATTCCCTGCAACATCGCACCAATGAATTTCAAGGTGTTGAATAAGGCGGACGAGTGTGTTGTCACTTTGTCCTGCGGCAGTCGCGAAATCAGGTTGAAAGGTCCTGAAGTGACCATTCCGCTCAAACAATGGCACAATCTTCTGGATGAGGCTAAAGGAGGAAAAATCACAATCAGGGTATATGTCAGGAATGACGGGGAGTGGGTGAAATATCCTGATGTGTTTGATGAAGTGGCC
Source organism: Candidatus Cryptobacteroides sp. (assembly GCA_045600565.1). Lineage (GTDB taxonomy): Bacteria > Bacteroidota > Bacteroidia > Bacteroidales > UBA932 > Cryptobacteroides. The sequence goes on from JAZRYB010000057.1 coordinate 223,434, forward strand.
TCGGAGCCCATTGACGAATATGTTATGTACCGTCTGATTGAGCCGGGATATTCCAATTACGGTCAGTTGCTTCTGCGTCAGAGACATCTTACGGATTTCAAGGAGAGGGATATGTACAACAACAGTCTTATCACCGAACCTGTCAACCAGCAATGTATCAATTGTCACTCTTTTCAGAATTACAGTACCGAACGTATCCAATTCCACGCTCGTGAAACTTCCGGAGGTACCGTCATACTGGACGGGAAGAAAGGCAAGAAAGTAGCGTTCAAGACAGGAGACTTGATTTCCAATGGAGTATATCCGTCCTGGCATCCATACGAAGATTTGATTGCCTACTCAGTCAACACTACAGTCCAGGTATTCTTCCAGAAAGACCGTCAACGTCTTGAAGCCTTTGACCTGCGGTCCGATCTGGTGCTTTATGACATCAATACTGATGAAATAAGTTATATAGTCAACGATTCTCTTCAGTTTGAGACATTCCCTTATTGGGCCCCTGACGGCAAGACTTTGTATTATGCATCAGCTGACATCACAAGGTTCGGAGCCAATTCCAAAACCAATGTGACACCTTTGTGCAGAGAAATCAGATATAGTCTCTGTGCCATAGATTTCGATCCTCAGACGAGGGCTTTCGGAAAGCCGAGAATGATTTTCGATGCAGCGGCAGACAGTCTCAGCGCTGTTACTCCACGCCCTTCACCTGACGGGAAATATCTTTTGAGCGGTGTGGGCAGTTACGGCTCTTTCCATATCTGGCACGACTCTGCAGACTTGTATTTGACTGATCTGGCGACAGGGGAGACAAGACCTATGGATGAGGTGAATACTGACGAAGCTGAGAGCTTCAAGACCTGGTCGTCAAATTCCAGATGGATCATTTTTACGACGCGGCGCGATGACGGTGCTTATTCCCGGCTGTATATTACCTACTTTGATGAGAATGGAAGGGCTCACAAGCCGTTCATTCTGCCACAAAAGGATCCGGAGCAGAATCTGCGCCTCTTCAAATCATACAATGTGCCTGAATTCTCCAAGGATGAAGTCCAGTGGAAACCGAAGCAGATTGAGAAAATTCTGCTCGGGGAGCCAGTACATACGACTCAGATTGAGCCGAAATATTTCAGCGGGGATTAGAATCATAAAACTCAAAAAACTCAGAAAATGAAACGGTTTGACAGCGATTATCTTGAGGGATGTGTTCCTCAAATTCTCAAGGCTTTGGAGAATACGAACCTTGAGCAGACTCCAGGCTATGGAGAGGATGAATATTGCAAGAAAGCGGCTGACCTTATCCGTCAGGCTTGCGATGATCCGTCGGCTCAGGTGCATTTTCTTGTAGGAGGGACACAGACCAATGTTACCGTCATATCTTCTCTCTTGAAGCCGTATCAGGGAGTGCTGTGTGCAGAGAGCGGACATATCAATGTGCACGAGACAGGTGCTGTGGAACATACAGGGCACAAGGTGCTGGCATTGCCTTCTACTGACGGCAAGATTACGGCCTTTCAGATAGATGATGCTCTGACAGAGCATTATGAAGACTTCAGTTTCGAGCATATGGCTCAGCCGGCAATGGTCTATATCTCTTTCCCGACTGAGAAGGGAACTATATATACATTGAATGAGCTTGCTGCGATTTCCCATACCTGTCACAAATGGCATATACCTCTGTTTATTGATGGCGCGAGATTGGGCTATGGTCTTTGTGCATCTCCGGATGTCACTCTAAAGGCTATTGCGTCGATTGCCGATGTCTTCTACATAGGGGGCACCAAACAGGGAGCTCTCTTCGGGGAGGCTGTTGTATTCAACTCTCCGGAGCTTGCAAAAGATTTCAGATATAATATCAAGCAGAATGGGGGGATGCTTGCCAAGGGACGTCTTCTCGGGATCCAATTTGCGACACTTTTCACTGACAACCTCTATTTTGAGGTCGCTCAGACCGCTATTACAAAAGCCTTGAGGATAAAAGCCAAGTTTGAAGAGAAGGAGATACCGTTCCTTGTGGACAGCCCTACCAACCAGCAGTTCCCTATTCTGCCTGATGAAGTGATTGCAGAGCTCCGCAATAAATTCAGCTTCGAATCATGGCAGAGGATAGACAGGAGTCACACTGCAGTGCGCTTCTGCACGAGCTGGGCAACTACGGATGATGCCGTCGATTCCTTGCTGGCAGAAGTGGACAGGTTGTTGAAATAATCAAATCTCTCAAGTACGGGAGAGACCGACAAAACTCTCAGAACTTTTAGATATCAATCCAGGCTGCGTCTTTTTTGCTGCTTTCGACGGCAGCATAAATGAATTTGACGCCCAGCAGACCATCCTCGGCATTCGGAAAATCCAGATCCCATTTTCCGCAGTTGGTCTTGCCTTCGAGTCTGCGAATGAGTGCATCTTCAAAAGCTTTGTGGATATTGGAGAATGCGGTTGTGAGCCCTTCCGGGTGGCCGCTCGGAAGATGATTGTTCCTGAGGGCGTTGCCGGAAGTGTGTGCTCCTCTCGTCAGTATCTGCGGCGGCTGCCCCTTCAATGTTAGAGTGAGGAAGTCCGGGTGCTCTTCTCTCCATTCTATTGCTCCCAGTGAGCCGAAAATGCGGATATTCAGACCGTTATAATATCCGGCAGTCACCTGCGAGCAGGAGAATGTCCCGTGTGCTCCGTTGTCGAACTCTATGAGCATATTGGCGTTCAGGTCAAGCTCGTGGTCAAAATAATCCAACATTGCCGCCAATCTCTTGATTCTGAGGCCGGTCATATAGGCGACAGTCTGCTCTATGTGTGAGCCGATGTCTCCCACGCAGTTTGAGATGCCACTCAGATACGGGTCCATCCTCCAGGTAGAAAGCGATTTCTCTCCTTCAGCTCCGGATACTTCGTCCAACAACCATTCCTGAAGATACTCGGCTTTGACATCGAACACATCTCCTATGACACCATCTTCTATCAACTGCTTTGCCTGCTTGACCATATTGAAGCCCACATAGGTGTAAGGAATGCAGAAGAGAACATCCTTCTCTTTTGCCAGCTTGCATATTTCTTCGGCCTGTTGCAGAGTGTAGCAGAGAGGCTTTTCGCATACGATATGGAAGCCTCTTTCGATGAAGGCCTTTATCTCTTCATAGTGGAAACGATTGGGCGTGCTGATCATTACAAAATCCAGCCTGTCTTCAGTCCGTGCGCCTTCGGCCTCAGCCATAGAAAGATAATCATCGTATGTCCTGTCCGGACTTATGCCATAGTGTTCGGCACATTGGCGATTGTTCTCCGGGTTGGATGCGCTGAAACATCCTGCGACCAATTCGGCTTGTTCATTGAATGCAATGGCTTTTCTGTGAACGCCTCCGATGAAGGCTCCGAGAGTGCCTCCGATTTGTCCGTATCTTAATTTTCTATCCATATCATCAATTCTTGATTGCTTCGTCAAACTTAATGGCTGAAGGCGCAAAATCAATCTTGCGGACGAATTCACAAGCTTCCTTTGCCCCATATTCCCTGTCCATTCCGGAGTCTTCCCATTCTACAGAGAGAGGCCCCTGATAATCATAGGCATTGAGAACCCGGATTATCTCTTCGAAATTTACGTCTCCGTGGCCAAGAGATCTGAAGTTCCATCCTCTTCGCAGGTCACCGAAATCAATGTGAGAGCCTAGAATACCGTTGCGCCCGTTTAGAGTGACAGCGCAGTCCTTCATATGTACGTGATATACTCTGTCGATGAAATCTTCCAGAAAGAGATGCGGGCAGACTCCCTGCCACTGGAGATGGCTCGGGTCAAAATTGAGTCCGAATTCGGGACGGTCTTGAAATTTTTGCAGAAGCCTTTGGGTAGAGTAATAATCAAAAGCTATTTCGGCAGGGTGGACTTCCAGACAATATTTGATGCCATTCTCCCTGAATACATCCAAAATAGGGCACCAGAGATCATATATCTCCCGGAATCCTTTCTCGACCATGTCAGCAGTGGTCTGAGGGAATGAATATACATATTTCCAGATAGGCGAGCCGACAAAACCCGTCACGCAATAGGCTCCGAGTTTTTTGGCCGCAACGGCTGCGGCTTTCATAGTCTTGATTGCCCAGGCTCTGATTTCTTCAGACTTTCCGGCCAGCTCCGCCGGAGCGAAATTGTCAAGCCTAGGGTCCGGTGCATCACCCACGCACTGACTCGGGACGTGGGCGCAGAGCGCTTTCACAACGAGACCGTGTTTCTTGAAAACAGCCTTTATGGATTCAACATAAGCGTCATCTTCCGCCGCCCTGATGGGGTCAAGGTGATTCCCCCATATTGCGAGCTCAATACCGTCATAGCCCATAGCGGCGGCTTTCGAACACAAGGTGTCCAAATCCATATCCGCCCATTGGCAACTCATTAATGTAACTAGTCTTGACATATCTCTGTGTTTTAGTATTATGATTCCGACAATGATGAGCCGTTCTGTCACAGGCGGCAACAGAGCCATCTCGAAACGGCTCATAAATGTAAGAATTATTTTGAAAATATAATTTGTATTAATGCTTACTTTACACGATATTTGCTGATTATAGATATAAAATGTAAAATATGAAAAGAATTGCAATTACAGTCCTGTGCGCTCTGGCGCTGATTTCCTGCAAGAAAAACAACTTCACAGTATCTTCTGAATATAAAGCTTTTATGTTCCTTTCCGAAGATTCTTTCTCGGGTCTTGTCGGTGATGATATTCCTTCTGCCAAAGATTATTTCGATGAACTGATCAAGCAAGTGGATGGAGTACAGTTTTTTGCGCAGACATTCAGCGGAGAAGATTCCCAGTCTGAAGAATACGCTTACCAGAAAGCTGATGTCAAAGCCGTTGAGTATGTTGCGGGGTTGAGGGAAAAGGCGATGGAAAAGTACAATGAGATACTCAATACTGTCCAGAAAACGGATATTGGAGGTGGGCAGATTAAATGTACATTCACATATTCTTTTGAAAGGCCCGGCAGACCGATTGACAATTTTACAAAGGAAATAACTTATGACGGCGGTAACAGAATCAAATCCGACGAGGTTAAGCTGGCGCTTTTCGGCTCAGCTGTTGTTGCGCAACAAAATGTCAGGATTCCCGGATTTGATCCGGAATGTACTGTCACCTGTGCCGGTGGTATCAAACTCTGTCTGCCGGACAATACCTATGCCGATGAAAGCACATACGGTCAGATGGTCATTGTCAACGAAATCAAATTGATTGAGGATGGAGATGAAAAATGTCACGTGGCCGATATGTCCATTGTGGTGGATGAAACTCATATGGCCAATGTCAAGAGTAAAATCGGAACTTGGCACGCCCTTGTCCCTGTTACCGCTTCTGTAGATGGTGATCAAATGGACTTTATAGTATATATTCCGATAAATATCAAATGATATCAGGTTTTCGGAAAAGCGGGGGTCATTCAAATCCCCGCTTTTTTTGTTAACAAATCTGCTCTTCATCCGTCATAAAGATAAAGCCAGACTTATGCGCGCAGTCCGAGGCTTTCGACAGAGTATGAAAAGAATTATTATTGTTATTTCAATTCTGGCTTTGGCATCTGTGGTATGTCAGGCCGGAGACGACGGAGCCGGTATATCTTCAGACAGATTGACATCTGTAATATCGGAATTCCGGGATAAGGAGGGCGTCGAGGTCATTACCGTGCGGAAGTTCGGCATCTCCCTCTTGAAGAAAATGATAAAAGCCTCCGCTGATAACGATGAAGATACAAGGGCGATGCTGAAAATCATAGACGGCATCAAGAAGGTGTCGATTGTGGACTATTGCAAATGTGCGGATGCAGATAAATCAAATTTTACACGCCGGCTGAATCAAATACTCAACCCTGACGACCTTATTATGGAAGTCCGTGATGATGGGGAAGTGATGAAAATGTTCGGCATTACGAATGACCGTTCCGGGACGGTGGGGGACTTTGTCCTTCATTCCCCTTCCGATGGAGTTCTTATCTGTCTGTTCGGGACAATTTCTCTCGAGGGAATAACATCAGTGATGTCAATATGAGTTACGATGAATTCTGCAGCATATGGATTCCTCTCGGTGAAGAACTTCTGACCATTGCGACAAGTATGCTCAGCTCACGTCAGGAGGCAGAAGATGCGCTGCAGGACTTATACATCAAGCTCTGGCTCCGGAGAGAAACTCTTGACAATGTATATAACCCCGCCGGATATGCAACAAGGGTGTTGAAAAACATCTGCGTCGACAGAATCAGAAAGGCAGGTTTGCAAGATGCCCTCCCGGAAGACCTTGTCGGACAGGACATTCAACCTATAGAACAAGAGGAAGAAATAAAAATGGTCTCAGATGCTATTCTGAAGCTCCCGGAGAATCAGCGGAGGGTCTTGGAGATGCGTACAATGCGGGAAATGTCATACGATGATATTTCTGAGGAAACAGGAATGTCCCGACTCACTCTCAGAGTACTGCTCAGCAAGGCTCGGAAAACATTAAGGAAAAAGATATGAACACACTTGAAGACAAATTGAAAGCGACGGTGATGGCTGCGGCTGTCATAGAGGAAGAAAAACAATCGGGATGGAATGTCCAATCCGTTCTGAGACCGGTCCTGACGACAGCCACCGTGGCCATTGTGGCTTGCTGCCTTATTTTTCAGCCGAAGATGAAGGATAGTTTTGATAGTCCTGAGCAGGCATTAGCCGAAGTTGAGAGAGTGTTTGGGTATATTTCAGAAAAAATTGAAAGTGGAACCGATATAGCCCTGCAGGCATCGGATCCGATAGAAATGGTAAAACAGATTTACGAATGAAAAAAATATTGACAATAGCAGCTGTTATGCTGCTCGCGGCAACCACGGTTGCGGCTCAGAACGGGAAGAGTATCTACAATAAGTATTCAGATGCAAGCGGCGTCAGCTGCGTATATGTCTCGCCGGCTATGTTCCGAATGATGGGGAAATTGCCGAATATGGAGATAGACAAATCAAATGTGAATCTCTCGGGAATCATCAATTCCTTGTCCGGATTATATGTGATAGACAGCGAGAATACGGCTATCAATGCATCTCTGAATGAGGATATCGACAAATTCATATCAAAAGGTGATTATGAACTGATGATGGAGGTCAAGGATGACGGAGAGACTGTCCGGATATACACAGTGGGGGACACAGAAACAGTCACAAGTTTTGTCCTGGCGGCAAAAGACGTCAGCGAAACGACATTCATCTGTCTGGACGGCAATATGTCCCGCCAGGAACTCGAGAAAGTGATTGCAGAATCCAGCCTTTGACAGCCACTGCAATACTTAGAACATATAGTCCCAGGCAGGAAGTTGAATCGGCTTGGTCTTGGCCGCTTTCTGTGCCTTTTCGGTCAGATATTTCTTGTTGATGACGATGCGGAAAAGATACTCGTCAAACCATTTGTCGGTGAATGTCAGATATCCGTTGTTTCCGGAAGCCGGGCCCCAACTGTTTTCGAATTCCCATTTGACAGGCACATCGTTTTCGTCAGTGTCGCAGCCGATGAGTGTCATAGCGTGGCTTGAGCCGCTCTGGCGAGTGAGTATGCGGGCCTTCTTGTCCATAGTAATTTCATATCCGAAGAGTGAAGCGTAGTCATAATTGTTCACGTCAAGGATGCCGGTTTTCATATTGCGTTGCTTGCCGACATCGCAGGATACATACATCGGAGTATTGTCCTTGATGGAAGCAAGGGCTGACGGCTTGATTTCTTCGTTCGGGAGGTTGAGATAGACCCAGTTGATTCCTTCGTAAGTATTTCTATATGAGGCTATTTCATACACCTTCCAATACTCTCTCGTAGTGTCGTTCATTATCATTATGAATGTCTGTGGGTCGTAATCATCAGGGATGACGCTCCTGTAGAAATCGAGTGGGGTAGAGGTGAGAGTCTTTATTTCACCGGTGTTGTCCTTGTATCTCCAGACAAACTCTGTCGGCGGCTCTCCCAGGCAGAGGGCGAGAATGCGATAGACATCCTTGAGAATCTCAATCTTGGCCGCTTCCACTTCTTTCTCTTTAGCGCCTGCCGCTATCATCTGACGAATGCTCCAGCCACCGTCGCGAAGTCTCTCAGAGATGACCCCGTCCATTTGGCTGGTGTTGTCGGAATGCTCTGTCTCCGGCATAATGCTCTGAGGCACAACTCCGTACTTCTCGGCTATGTCGTAGAAAAGGTTCCATACCCCACCGTCTCCAATCGGAGATTTGAAATAAAACTCAACGTCACGGTCATTGATGTCGCGATCTGCTGTGGCAATGATATTCTCGAGGAAGAGATTTGACTTCTCAAAGAGGTCCCAGAAGAAGCAGTAATTCTGTGAGAAGTTGAAATCCTTGATATTGAACTGTCTCATTACTGATGGACGCAATACGTTGAGAGAAGTGAAAAGCCAACAGCGGCCGGAACTCTTCTGATTGGTAATACCCTTGACATCTACCCTGTATTTGAAATAGTGGTCGATATCTCCGGCGACATCGTGGTTGAGCGCGTTGGACTGGATATCCTTGTCATTCGTCAGAATATTCTGGAGAGCCTTTGTCGAAGGGTCTTTGACGAAACTTTCACGGATTTCTTTCAATTCGGCACTGCCGATTGTCTGAGCCGCGGTGTGGAGACTTATGGCTCCCACAGCGATGATGAGGAGAATCTTTTTCATAAAATGTTATTTTCGCAAATATACCAAAAATGTAATTTTTTTTTAAAAATTAAAACGTTACATTTGTAGTTTGGCAGATATTATGAAGAAATACATATAAAGATCTTTACTATGAAGAAAATTTACCTTTATCTTACAGTCCTGCTTTGTGTCGCAGGATGCCAGAAGTACGATGACACACAGATTAAGGAAGATATCAAGAACCTCCAGGAGCAATCGGCTTCCCGTATCCAAATCAAGCCTCTGGACAAGCAGGTCGTGGAGGCCGGAGATGAAA
>JAZRYB010000058.1:0-20949 GCA_045600565.1 Candidatus Cryptobacteroides sp.
GGAATGGATAGTTCCGGGAATGATGGCATGGGACCATTGGTGGAGCGCGGACGTGAAGATGGAGATGCCTGTCATCAAGCAGTATATAGATTTCGCCTCGCTTCAGGGCTGGCCTTACATGCTTGTGGACTGGCAGTGGTACGGTCCGTTCGATAGTCCGGAGGCGGATATCACCAAAGAGGCTCCGCAACTCGACATGCAAGAGATTCTGTCATATGCCAAAAAGCGCGGAGTCCGTATCTGGCTGTGGCTGTACGATACTGATGTCAACCGCAATGACGCATATAAAGATGCTTTTGCCCTGTATGAGAAATGGGGAATTGCCGGGGTGAAGATTGATTTCATGGACAGGAATGACCAGGAGATTGTCAATTGGTACCGTAAGATCGTCAAATGTGCGGCAGAGCATCATCTGATGGTGAATTTCCATGGCGCATACCGTCCTGACGGTATTGACAGGACATTGCCTAACCTGGTTACCCGTGAGGGTGTGATGGGGAATGAATATTCGAAGTGGAGTGAAGACATAACCCCTTCACACAACATCACCCTGGCGTTTACCAGGATGCTTGCCGGTGCCATGGACTACACTCCGGGAGGATTCATCAATGTTGCACAAGGCCAGCATAAATCGGGAAGCCCGGCCCAGGTGATGAACACCCGCTGCGCCGAACTCTCGAAATTCGTGATATATGAGAGCCCGCAATGCTGCTTCTGCGATCACCCGGATAATGTTCTGGGACAACTGGGAGCCGATTTCACCGCCATGGTCCCGACTGTATGGGATGACATCCATTTTATTTCAGGATATCCGGGTGACCATATTGCCATTGCAAAACGAAGCGGCTCCGACTGGTATCTGGGTGTCATGAACAATGAGACGGCAAGGGATATGACGATAGACCTTTCATTCCTCCCGGAAGGGAAGTATTCCATCGAATATTGGGCCGACGGCAAGAAGGCCGACAAGGTTGCCACCCAATGTGTGCATAAGAGCACTTCATACAACGGTAAGCCGCTCAAGATACATATGGCTGCCGGAGGTGGCTATGTGGCTGTGCTCAGAGCACTTTGATGTTGTATATAATTGTTGTTTCCGCTAAGCAAGAACTTGTAAAATGAAATTTATCGGCAATGTTATCTGGCTGCTGCTCGGGGGACTCATCACTTCGGTGATGTACTTTCTCTCCGGCCTGCTCATATGTATAACAATAATAGGGATTCCGTTCGGAGTGAAACTCATACAGATAGCGGGTGTGGCCCTCTGGCCCTTCGGCAGCACGGTTACATCAGATCCGGCCCAAGGATGCCTGGTGACGGTGTTCAATGTTCTTTGGATTGTACTTGGCTGGTGGGAGATAGCCCTGGTGCATCTTCTTTTCGGTGCGATCCTATGTGTAACCATAGTGGGCATACCTTTCGGAAAACAGCATTTCAAACTTGCCAAATATACATTATTCCCGTTTGGAAGCACTATCAAGAGAGGTAAATAACAGAGTATGGGTTCATTCAAATGGATAGCCGGTCTTATCGGCTGGGCCTCCGGCGGCCCGATAGGAGCGCTGATAGGATTCCTTTTCGGCTCGATGGTCGAGTCCGGCATAGATTCTATCAAGATGCTTTCAGGCGGCAATGACGCTGATACCGGTAATCCATGGGGAAGATCGGCCGGCTCGACGGGTACTTCCGGCAGGACCGGGGGATATACTGCGACCGAGCAGCGCAACAGTTTCATGGTCAGCCTTCTGGTGCTGTCATCTGCTGTAATCCGCGCTGACGGAAGATTCCTGCAGGCCGAGCTTGACTATGTCAGGGCATTCCTGCGCAGCAATTTCGGGGAACAGTCCGTGGATGAGGGTATGCGCATTCTCAATGACCTGAATTCCAAAGATATAAACGTTTACTCCGTGGGAGCGCAGATTGCCGGGAATATGAATTATTCCCAGCGTCTCCAGCTGTTCCACTATCTTGCCGACCTTGCCAATGCGGACGGAAGCGTATGCACGCAGGAGAAGGACGTGCTTCAGGCGATAGGGGCTGCAATAAGCCTCAATTCGTCCGACATCGAGTCTATCCTTGCGATGTTCTCCAAGTCCCGGGAGTCCGTTTATACCGTATTGGAGATCACGCCGTCGGCGACTGACGATGAGGTCAAGAAAGCCTACAGGCGTCTTGCCATGAAATATCATCCTGACAAAGTCGCCCAATTGGGTCCTGAGGTGCAGAAGGCTGCCGAGGCCAAATTCCAGAAGATCCAGCAGGCGTACGAACAGATCAAGAAAGAGCGCGGTATCGTATGATAGAATCCTTGACCTGGGTACAATGGCTGGTCATCGCCCTGAGCGCGATGTGCATAGGCATGTCCAAGACAGGAGTTCAGGGCATGATGCTGTTGATCGTCCCGTTCATGGCCATGGCATTCGGTGCGAAGGAATCCACAGGCATCATTCTGCCTATGCTTTGCATGGCAGATATCATAGCCGTTGCATATTACAAACGTATTGCGGACTGGAAGATAGTGCTGAGACTGCTCCCGACTGCAATCCTGGGCTTTTTTATCGCCATAGCCGTGGACAGCATGGTCCCTGCCGCTGCATTCAAGAAACTCATGGGCTGGACCCTGGCGCTGGCGCTTGTGGTGATGTTCTGGAACGAATTCGGAGGCAAGGAGAACCGTTGGATGAACAAATGGTGGTACAGTGCCATATTCGGACTACTCGGTGGCTTTACGACTATGATAGGAAACGCTGCCGGTCCTGTGATGGCTGTCTATCTGCTCTCTATGCGCAAGGACAAGATGTCATACGTCGGCATCAACGCATGGTTCTTCCTGGTTGTAAACCTTCTTAAGGTGCCGCTTCAGGCGTTCGTGTGGCATAATATAAGCTGGTCGTCCTTTTCGCTTGACGCACTCATGCTACCTGTGATCCTTATAGGCGCCGTTATTGGAATAAGGATAGTCAGATGGTTTCCGGAGAAGGCGTTCCACAGATTCGTCCAGGCTGTCACAGTGCTGGCCGTCATCCTCATGCTTGTGAAATAGTGCCGTCTTATTTGCGGAACATCCCGGCAACCTTGCCGAGTTCAACTCCGAACACCTTGTCGACAATGCCGGCAAGTATGCTTTCGTCACCTTCGATGTGGATTGTGTACTGAGTGTGGGTGAGTGATTCGCCCGGTGCGAGCGCTGCTCCCGGTGATGAGGTCTCGATCTCATAGAAAGGTCCCATGATTGTTCCGGTCTCGGTAGGGCCGTCGTTGTATGAATTGATCACATCACCGCAGAACGGGTCGTCCTGCTCTCCCCATTGTCCGTTGACATAAGCGGCATCGCCTTCAGGGACAGTATATTTCAGGATGTTGAGGACTTTCTTTTCGGAATCATAACTGCCGCAGAGGTCCTTTGCGCTGCCGGAAGGAAGTCCGAGTTTTGCACGGTATTTTCCGTCAATCTTGAAATAGATTACGCCGTCCTCCACGACAAGGCGGTCTGATGGAATCTTTCCGAAATAGTCGTCCTTCACTGCGTTTCCTTCGAATTCCTTGTTGAATGGGATGAAAACGGTGGTGGTAGGTGTAGGGTTGAATGTGCCGAGAAGCCATACGGAAGGCATCCCGCTTTCCTTTGTCCATGCGGAGTCCCCGCCGTTGGTGAGGGTGTTGGCCGTCCTGTATGCAAGTGTGCGGATCCCGTCAGGTATCTTCACGCCGAGAAGTGCTTCCAGGGATGGCTTGTCGACAAGGGTGATCTCACGTTTCACGTCAATGACGAAATCATTGTCAGAAGCATTGCGGAGGCACATTCTCTTGGTGAACACAGCCTTGCAGTCACTCTTTTCGATGACATCGAAACCTTCGGTGTCGATTGCAGTCGGAACCAGCCAGTTGGCATAAATCTGCTCTTCGCCCTTCTTGAAGAACCATGAGAACGGACCGCCTTCCGGACCGACCCAGAAGCGTTCCTCACCTCCGAAAGGATTGAACTGGGAGCTGATTTCCCCGGCAGCGATGTATTCGTGGTTTATCCAACCGTAACTGTCACCTTCGTCGCCGTTTGTGGTGGATGTCATGACACGCCCCTGGTATGCAGGGACTATGAGGACCTTGGAGAGTCCGTCTTCGCTTTTGAGTTCAACTGTCTCAATGCCCTGTGACGCGAAGAATCTCAGGTCATATCCGTATGTGCCCATATCTTTGTTGTTTGATCCGCTGCATGCGCATACCAGCGCTGCCGCAATTAATAATTCAATTCTTTTCATTTTCTATATCGTTGAGGAATGGGAATGCCTCACCTTTGATGAGCCATGCGATGCCGAAGAGGCTCAGCAGGATGATTTCGATGATCATGTTGGTATAGCCGGGGGCGCCGATGAGCATCACCAGGACGAATGCGGCTTCAAGTGCTATCATTCCCCAGCCGCAGACCTTGTATATGGTGTTCCGTATCTTCTTGCGGTCGGTCTGGACATCTCCCGATTTCGTGAAGAGGAAGATGCTGTTGATGGCGATCAGGAAAAAGAAGACTGCGGCGCAACCGGTATGTATGATGTGAGATATCTCAATAGGGGTCTGAAAGAACCCTACAAGGGTCCCGTCAGGTATCCAGCTGACCTTGCACGGGAAAAGTACGATGCCGAGCCCGAAAACACCGCTCAACGATGTGATCCAGTTGTCCATGGAATCATATCCTATATAGGACATCAGCACGATGGCTGCCGGTACCAGCACTCCGACGAGAGCGGGGCTCTGATAATATGTGGCTGATATGCTCCACCACCATTCGTCGCTCGGATGCTCGGCTATTCCGGCGGAGAACAGGGCAAGCCACGGGAGGATCATGCCGAGAAGACCGCATAGATTGCGTATCCTCAGGTACATTTTCTTCTCTTTTGTAATTGCTGTCATTGATGATTATTTCAGCAAATATAATAAATTAGGATTGTTTTTGTTAAATTTGGATTATCAAATATTTGCATGTCGGTATGGTAGGGAATTACAAGGTCATAACCCTGTGCGGCAGCACGCGCTTCAAGGAGCAGTTCCTGAAGGCGCAGAAACGTCTTACCCTTGAGGGGAACATAGTCATAAGCGTTGGACTGTTCGGTCATTCCGGTGACGATGAGGTATGGACGGAAGGCACCAAGGAGATGCTGGATGACATGCATAAGCGTAAGATAGACATGGCGGATGAGATATTCGTCATTAATGTCGGCGGTTACATAGGCAGCAGCACCCGCAGTGAGATTGAATATGCCGTGACCCATGGCCGTGCCGTACGATATCTCGAGACTGTGGAATAGCATGATATTTTTTTCGATATGAGAAAACGTATATTCGAACTGGTTGAGAACAAACATCGCCAAAATGCCGGGGTTGGGATGTTCTATGACATAGTGATGCTGGTATCAATTGCTGCCAGCATAATTCCGTTGACATTCGCCGTGGACTATCCGGTTTTCAAATATATTGAGATTGTCACGGTCACAGTATTCATCATTGACTATATCCTCCGGTGGATGACGGCAGATTACAAACTGGGGAAGAAGGGTGTTTCTTTCCTGTTGTACCCTTTCACCCCTATGGCCATTGTGGACCTTTTGTCCATACTTCCAGCCCTCAGCCTCATAGGCAAGGGTTTCAAGGTGATGAGGATCACTAGGCTGTTCAAGATTCTCAGATTCTTCAAGTTCCTCCGCTACTCCGACAAGTTCGAACTGCTCTGGAAGGTGATCAGGAAAGAGAAGGGAGTGCTTTTGTCCGTGCTGTGGATTTCGGTGTTCTATGTGTTTGTCACGGCATTGATAATGTTCAATACGGAGCCGCATATCAATCCGTACACAGGTGTCGAGACTTTCGCCAATTTCTTTGATGCGCTCTATTGGGCAACCGTGACCTTGACGACGGTTGGATATGGCGATCTCTGCCCGGTGACGGACATAGGCCGCTGTGTCAGTATGCTGTCATCCCTGTTCGGAGTTGCCGTCATCGCTCTGCCTTCAGGTGCCATCACTGCCAGTTACCTGGACGAGCTCAGGAAAAGTAAGGAAGATATGTAATATACAATCATGAACGGATTTCAGAGAATCAAAAGCGCAATTGACGGTAAGATGCCGGACAAGCGCCCGATTATGATGCACAATTTCATGCTTGCTGTGGCTGAATACGGGTGCAGCATGAAACAATATAGGGAAGACCCGCAGATTGCGGCTGACTGTCACATAAGATTCGTGGAGAAATATGGCCTTGACGGAATCCTTTTCGATGTGGATACCGCCTTGCTGGCTTCTGCCGCCGGAGCGCCTGTGGATTATCCCGAGAATGCACCGGCAAGAGTATATGGCAAGTTCATCAAGTCTCTTGATGATGTCGATATCCTTGAGGACGTGGATATTTCCAAGAGTGTCAGGATCCAGCATAGCCTGGAAGTGATGCGGATTCTGAGGAAGCATTTCGGCAACGAACTCTTTCTCCGTGGGAACTGCGACCAGGCCCCATTCTCCCTAGCATGTGCGTTGAGGGGACCGGAGGATTTCATGATGGACCTTGTCCTCGACCCCGGAAAGGCAAAGAGACTCATCGATTATACCAGCCGTATCAGTGTCAGTATGATTCATCTGATGGCTCAGGCTGACGTGGACATGGTGTCAAACGGTGACAGTCCGGCCGGGCCTGAAATGATATCTCCGGACATGTACCGGGAGTTCGCCCTTGATCCGGAAAAGCTGCTTCTGAAAGCCGCGCACGAAGAGGGGGTTCCTTATCTGATGCACATCTGCGGCAACACTGACGTCATTCTTCAGGACATGGCAGATGCGGGATTCGATGCCGTGGAACTTGATTACAAGACATCCACCGAGGCTATTTTCAACCATTTCTCACAATCGACCACCTTGTTCGGAACAGTTGATCCGAGCGGAGTCATAGCGCTTGGCAAGCCGGAGGATGTCAGACGCGAAATCCTTGATATTGAGAAATACTACAAAGGAAATCCGCGCATTGTCTATGGCGCGGGCTGCGCCATTCCTCCGATGGCCCCTGAAGAGAATATCAGAATGTTCGTAAAGACTGTCCGTGAATTATAGATGAAAAGACTGTTCTATTTATTTCTTTGCTGTCTGGTGACTGCATGCGTGCAGGACCGGTTCCATTGGCATGGCAATACATTGTGCGATGGGGCGGGGGACAAGGTTCTTATCCTTGAGGAAGAATCATCTGAAGGTATATCTTCGAGTTTCCGTGTGAAGAATGAGGGTGGAGGCCTGTACCGTGTCATATGGAGATTCAAGGCCGGAAAGGACATAGATGATGCGTTCATCCATGCGGATGTGATAATGCAGCATAAAGCCGGGTGGTGGATGATGCCTTCGGTTTCCTATGACGGAAATGAGTGGGGCACAGGATTGGATCCGAAAGGTGCAATGGACGGCAATGGTGGATGGTGGACCTATTCTTTCCGCCGTTCGCCCATCCCGGGTGTGATTTACAGCGAAGGCCCGGACTATGCCGTGGCCACCTGGAGCACGATACCGCAGAAAGAGGAGGACAATTTCTCCTACAGTATCATGCCGGAGGAAGGAACTGTGACGCACAGACTGATCTGGCCGGAAGAGGAGATGCCGCGTACATACAGCGCCCGTGACAGATATTCCGATGGATGGCGCCATGCCTCGTCTATGAAGAAGGGGGAATGCCGTACGTTGGAGGTGATGGTGGACGTGAGCCCCACCGAACGGAACCACAGGTCGATGGCGCACTTCATGAAGGCGGCGTGGTCAATGACGGATAAGGTGGAATTCGGGATTCCGTCAAAGGAGGAATTGTGGAAGAACGGTATCCGTTTTCTAAAGGAGTCCTTGTGGGACACGGGAACCGGATGCAATGGATTCTGTACCGGGTTACTGCCTGCCAACGGTGGGTACGGTGATTCCATAGATCCCGGAGCGGACGGTAATGATGAATGGCGTAAGCGCCGCGATTTCCAACCGGGATGGTGCAGTCAGAATATCAGCGAGGGCTGTTCTCTGCTGGCGGATTACCTTAGGACGGGCGACGTTGCTTCTCTGGACATGGCCCTTTCTTCGCTGGATTGTTGGGCGGAAAATACTCCTCTGCCTAACGGACTGTTCCCATCAGACTTTTTCGGCAAACAATATGATTCCTGCCATATGGGTACGGCTTCGGCAATGTTCTTTGAGGCCTGTCGGCTGGCGAAGGAATGTGGCCAGGAGCGTGAACTCTACCGCAAGGTGGCCCTGGCAGTCTGTGATATCGTGATGGATACCCAGAGGGCTGATGGATGCTATGGAAGAAACTGGAGTGAGGATGGCTCGTGTCTGTCATACGATGGCTTCACCGCCTCATATATGCTGCCGGCCATGCTGGAGGCGTACCGGGAGACGGGGGACGGGCGGTACCTGACGTCCGTGAAAAAAGCGTTTGACTACTACATTGGGGAGTTCGACAGGCTCGGCTATACCACGGCCGGCGCGCTGGACACCAACTGCATTGACAAGGAGTCCTCAATCCCACTCCTGTTCGCGGCAATGGGCTTGTATGAGACTCTTGAAGATCAGCGATATCTTGACGATGCGGTTGCTCTGGGCTACTATCTTTCAACCTGGCTGTGGCATTACGACGGGATTTACCCGGAGGATGATCCGTTCACGCTGAACGGATATCATACATTCGGCGGCACCGCCATCTCGACCCAGCATACGGCACTGGACAACTTTGGACTGCTTGCTGTGCCAGGAATGCGCAGACTGGCGGAACTGACGGGAGACAAACAGTGGGAGGAGAAATCAGAGGCGATGTGGAATTACGGTTGCCAGCTGATCTCCGACGGCAATCTGGTGGTCAACGGGCGCAGGCGTCCTGCCGGCGGGCAGGGAGAAGCATATTTCCAGAATTCGTGGAAAATATATGGCACTGCCGGCCGATTTGACAACTGGCTGGTTGCATGGCCTAACGCCTTCCGCCTGGAAGTTATGAGAAAAGAAGATTGAACGAATACAACTACCATTTACAAAATTTCCTATGTGCGGGACAGAACGCCATACAAAAATAACGAGAGCCATCTGCAGGCAGGCAGACGGCTCCCGAACGGATGGGAAGAAGTTGCTTCAGTTACCGTTTCCGGTAATGCGTTTTGACGTAAACTTTCCGGCCACCGACCACCCTGAAGTGGCCTCTGACGCGAATCCGTTTACGGGGCTCTTCCTCACAGACTATTGTAAGGCGCTCTCTTGTGCTCGTTTTTGTAAAAGTTATTTTCATAAAAATGAAATTATGGAGTGTGAGAGCAAGGAGCGGCTTGTAATAGAGTACTCCATCCGTTTAGGCAAAAACAGGACATTTACTCAAAACGAAATAAATGTCCTGTTGTACATCGAGCACGAGAGCTTGCCTTCTCTCGACCTCCATAACTTTTACAATGGCAAATATAGGCAATAATCTGTTATCTACAAATTTTCTCATTTATGGAAGAGTGGAAAGCATATAAATTAAGCGAAGTTTGCTCTAGATTAAGAAGCGGAAAAAGCATATCTTCTTCTCTGGTTACATCTTCTGGAGAATATCCTGTCATTGGAGGGAACGGAGTACGTGGCTATGCAGCACATTATAATTTTGAAGGAGAATGTTGTGTAATAGGTAGACAAGGTGCATATTGTGGCAATGTCCGATATTTCAACGGTTCTGCATATATGACAGAACATGCAATAGTCGTTGTAGGTAACGAAAAAGCAGACACATACTATTTGACTGCCCTATTATCCACAATGAATTTAGGACACCTGTCAGCACAATCAGCTCAACCAGGATTATCAGTTCAAACGCTCTCAAAACAAGAGGTCACGTTACCATCAATAACAACACAAAGAAAAGTATCTGCCATCCTCAAGAGCTTAGATGACAAAATCGAGCTCAACAACCGCATAAATCATAATTTAGAGGAGCAGGCGCAGGCTCTGTATAAGTCCTGGTTTATTGATTTTGAGCCGTTTAAAGATGGTAAATTCGTTGAGAGCGAAATGGGTTTTATTCCAATAGGTTTTAAGATATCCAAAGTAGCTGAACTATGTGAATCTGTTTCAAAAAAGCCAACCAACGATAAGGGGAAAATGATTTTCCTAAATACAGGAGATATTGAGAATGGACAATTCTTACATGCTTCATTCTCAGATGTCTCGACATTACCTGGACAAGCTAAAAAATCAATAAAGAAGGGGGATATCTTATATAGTGAAATACGTCCTGCTAATAAACATTTCGCATATGTCAATATCGTGGCCGATGATTATGTTGTTTCGACAAAGTTGATGGTTATACGTTGCCACGCCATTAACTCAAGACGTTTATATCAATACCTTACATTGGACAAAGTGATTGAAGATCTCCAAAGTGAGTCAGAGACACGTTCAGGTACTTTCCCTCAAATCACTTTTGAAAACATTAAGAACAAAATATTGGTAATAGGTACCCCGGAAGTAGAACGTCAATATTCGAGTATGTTGGAAATGATATACGACACGATTGATAACAATTATCGTCAGATTGATAGTCTTTGTAGATATAGAGATGCACTTCTACCAAAGCTTATGTCTGGCGAATTAACTTGTTAAATTCTCGGTTTCTGAATAAGCACACGAGCCTGTTGTCTCGTATCAAGTATGTTCGCAGGAAAAACAATAACAGCACGCTGGAGGAATGGAGAATGCAACAGTTTCTGGAAGTGGCGAATATGAGAAATATGGAGTAGCATACAGGAGGAAGAAAGAAAATTATCGGTTAACAAGTTAACATTTTAACAATGGAAATATGCATATTTTATAGCTGGCAGAGTCTGTACAAGAATAATTGTAATAAAATTATTGAGAAGGCCCTTGACAAGGCTGTCAAGGATTTGAATTCCAGCCAATCCGACTTCCAATATTGCAAGCTGAGAGGTGGAAGCGACATTGTGGGGAGTGAACATATTGATAACAAAGTCGATGAGGCAATACGGAATAAAGCAAATATTGCAATAGTTGATTTTACTCATAATGGTAAAGTCCCTGAAAGGGATCCGAAAACAGGAGAGTGGATTAAGGAAAGATGCCTTCTGAATTCTAATGCAAATAATGAGCATGGGAAATTAATTGTGTCATTAGGCGAAAGTCAGGTTTTTACTGTATATAATACTGCCTATGGTGAAATGGATGTAAATCTTGAACCTCCTTTTGATTTGCGACAAGCACACCATCCTGTTCCTTTCTGCTGCACAGATTCAACAACTGATGAGGAGAGGATGTCAATAGTAAGTTCCTTGGCAAATACTATTAAACCTATTATTCAAAAGTGTACGAATACCTACATCGAAAATCAAAAAGTTCGGTTCGCTCCATTGATTCCGATGAGGAAAGTATATGTCAAAAAAATGTATGACATTCCTTTCAAGAAAACGGAAGCTTTTGAAAAAGTATGTAACAGAGTAACTGCGGACCAGTCTTTTCGATTGCTGGGTCTTCCTGGTCTCGGCAAGACAAGGATGGTTGGAGAGGCCTTTCGAGGTCGGGATATTGATGTCTATTACTGTGATTGTAAGGAAGAACAGAATAATGAAGTAATAGGTGCTGTTGAATTGCTGATGGAAAGTTGTGGCGATAGAAAGCAGACAGTAGTCCTTGATAATTGTAGTCAGCGTCTTTGCTCACAGGTAAGTGATTTGATTGACGAAAATGGTTTCAATTGCCAACTGATAACGATATATTATGACCCGTTGGAAAAACTTGACTCTGGGATAGATGGCTTAACGATTAAAGTAGAAGACTTTGCAGGTGTTGTTGAGGATATGGTAGGGCATGTTGATGGTATGTCGGAATCTGATGCAAAAGCTATCATTAGTATGGCAGGAGGATTCCCTCTAATGGCCACTATCATGATGGAAAACTATCGAAAAGGTGTACCTATCGTCAATGTCAGCAAGAAAGACGTTTTTGAGAGAATGTTAGGAGTAAATCCGCAAAACTCCTCTGATCAAGACAAATTGAAGGTTCTGACAGCCTTTTCCATTTTTAAATTTATTGGTCTTTATGGTCCGCAGGAAAAACAGGGGAAATTCATAGCTAACAACAAAATTGTAACTAACATCCAGGGTACGGAAGAAGAGAACCTTCAGCTTTTCAGAGAGGTTCACGGACAATATCAAAATGCTGAGATTCTTGAACGTCAAGGGAATCTTGTGCTTATGAGGTTGATTCCCTTAGCAATCTACCTGTGCAAGATATGGTTTGACAAACAGACAATAGATTCTATTACGAGTCTTATTAATCAGATTCGTAATTGCCCAGATGAAGGGACAAAAAATATGCTGATTGATAGTTTGTCAAGGCGTATTACACTTCTAAGCGAAGTCCCATTAGCCAAAGAACTTAGTGATGGCTTAACTAATCCTGATCAAAGCCCTTTTCTATCTGAGGAAGTTGTTCTTTCAGCTCTGGGTTCACGCCTCTTCCTCGCATTTTCAGAAGTGAATCCGGAGTCCTGTGCTTTCGCTCTTCAAAGGATGATTGCCAAGAAGAGTGATGAAGATATATTAGCTATTGAATCAGCCAGAAGGAACTTGTCTTGGGCATTGGATCATCTGGCTTTTGACAAGAGAAGTTTTAAGAATGCAATGTTAACTCTGGCACGGTTCTCTCTTGTTGAAACAGAACAAAACCTTGCAAATAACACTACTGGGCTATTTTTGGACCGTTTCAAGATAATTCTTTCCGGTACTGAAGCCGACTTGAGTACCAGAGTGGATTTGTTGAAGGATATTTACGGAAAAGGAAGATATGAATCCTTAATTAAAAAGGCACTTCTTGCTGCCTTGCATACAGGACACTTTTATCGTTCCGGAGGCGCCGAGAAGCAAGGGACAAGGGTGCTGAAAGACTATGAGCCTTCTTTTAGTGAAATCGTAGCATACTATAATACCTGTTTTGATATGTTTTTGTCTATCACAAACACACAACAGGACATAGAGGACATTGCAAAATCTTTAACAGAAAATGCCAGATTTTATTATATGCAAGGAATGGAAGATTTTCTGTTCAAAGGGTTGGATACTATTGCTCCCCAAAAAGAATTTGTGTGGGAGGAGATGAAGGATTCCTTATCTTATATACTGGAATATGATGCAAGAAAAAGGAATAATCATCGAATAGAAGATATTCTGTCATGGAGAAATAGGTTGACAAAAGATGATTACGTTTATAGGTTGCTTCATCTTGACAAAGAAATAAGCCGCCATTATGACTCCAGTTTTGAGGAAGAGATGAAGAAACTCCACCAATGCTATAGAGACATAGCAAGGGAGTTGGTGGACAAAGAGTTATATAAAGATTCAATGATAATGTCTGGTATAATGAGAGGAGAGTGCTTTCATTATAACAGCTATGGGATGGAATTGGCATCATATAGTAAAGAAAAGGGTGTCCAAAATATAATCCTTGATATCATTCTTGAACAGGTTTTGCATCATGAAGTTTCACGTGATGGAGAGTCGCTGTTGATATACTTTATGTTGAATGTTACAGATGCGGATTTACTTAATAAGACATATACAATAATCGGAGAGTCTGATAAGAAACGGTTGCTACCGGCAGTATATGCAATAAAATCAGAAGGTGAAGACAGACTTTTACAACTGTTTGCACTACTCAACAAAGGAGAATTGACCGTCAATGATTTTTATGGCTATTATAATTATCGAGCGCTGAATGATTATGACGTGAAGTATGTGTCGAATCGTCTTCTGGAATATGGGCCAGATGGCGCAAATATTGTGTTCGAACGTTGTCATAACCTGCTGTTTGGTGAAGAAGAAATTGATGAGGAATATCAGAAGATAGGTAGAAAATGTCTGCTGTCTGTAGATTTAAATGGTATTCGGAAGAACGATTATGTATATTTTATGAGTGCGAATAATTATCTCGTTAAAAATCACGATGAGGAATTGGCTTTGCATATACAAAAAATACAAGAAATCAGTTTGAAAGATTATCATTTCAGAGATACTTATTATTTAGGAAGGTTGTATAAAAAGATTCTATGTCGATACACATCTTTGTTGAAACCGAGGTTGCTGGCTCTCTTGGAGGATGAGGACGTAAGGCACCAGTGGATAGAACTGATGCGTACAAGCTATCCCCAGGATGGAGAATCGGAACCGATATATAAAATTATTCCGGCGCAGGAATGGTTCGAATGGCTTGAAGAAGATTCTAATAATGAACGTGCGTATGCCTTGGCTATGATGTTCTCATATTCATGTGGAACTGAAGCATGCCCAGATTATTTAAGATTGTTAGATGGATATTGGTGCAGCGAGGTGAGAGGAGCTTTGAGTTCAAGATTCCATTCTTATGGATGGACAGGTTCCGGTATCCCTCTCTACCAAAACCGTATAGCTGTTTGTGAAGACTACTGTTCAAAACTTTCTAATTCAGACGCAAAAGAATGGTTTAGACAAGACATTGACTCATGGAAACAGAGCATAGAGGCAGAGATATTGCAAAATGCACACGAAAGGGCAATATATGATTAAATTGAATGGCTAATGGGTTAATATTATAGTTATTGACGGTTCTTAACGCAAGTTCATAATCATGTCAACAGTATTGCTAAAGGGAAGAAAAAACAGTATCACAATAGGCGAAGGATGCCCTATTGCGGTAAATTGTAATGTGGGAGCCAACCGGCTTGAGCAATTGGAATACGAGAAACAGAAGGTCGATACTCTATTATCTTGTTCAAGAACTTCTCCTGATTCATTTATGGATTTATCTATTCCTGATTTTGGAGCAAATGCAATATCAAATTACATAATAGAAAAGTATGGTATTCCTGTAGGCATTGTTCCCATTTATAACCTTTACGTAAAAGGAGGAAGGATAGATGATTCCAAATTGTTAAGCCACATAGAGGAACAGGCACGTGCAGGTGTTTCTTTTATGACAATGCATTTTACTGCCGATACGGATATACTTTCGATCGCAAAAAGAAACAGACAGATTCCCGTTACGAGTAGAGGTGGATGGGTGGTACTACGTGATAACTATGGTGAAGATAGGCGAAATATTTATAGGCGAAATATTGACCGGATTATCAGTCTGGCAAAGGAGTATGATTTCGCCATCAGCTTAGGCACGACATTCCGGCCATCTTCAATCATTGATGCTTGTGATAAGGCTCACATTATCGAAACTGAGAGACAAGTGGAATTGAGTGGCTATTTACGTTCTTGCGGTGTACAGGTTATGATGGAAAATGTTGGCCATATGGGCGTAGATAAGATAGAAAGCCATTCACATCTGCTAAAGAAAGCAGGCGTGCCAATTATGCCTTTAGGCCCGAGCGCAATTGATAGTGCTATCGGAGTGGACCATATCTCATCAGCAATAGGAGCGGCTTTTATGGGCTATTATGGTGTGGCTGATATTATCAATGCCATTTCTCCAGCAGAGCACCAGAAACCATCCTTCTCTATTGAGGATGCAATAGATGCTGTTGTGTCGGCAAAAGTTGCTGCTCAAACGATAAACCAGTACCGCTTCCAAGATGCATTGAAAGCTGAAATAAAAGCGTATCAAGCAAGGTCGAAACATAAATCCTGCATTATAGATATTTCCTCATCTTGTGATAGATGTGGCGTTATGTGTCCTCTAAAATCGATAACCGATGAAAACTAAGTATTATCTTCCAGGATTGTCTCAATGCGAGCAGACTAATGAAAAGAGTTCTCTACAAGTTGATGAAACTAAATATCCTAAAATTGCCGCTTTTCTGAATGATTTGGATTCGTTCTGCCGGAAATATTGCAACAATTTGGATAAATACATTGTAAGAGAGAAACGTTTCTTGGATTTTGATACGCCTAATCGGGCAGTTATTACTCATGAGTATGACATTAAGCTTGGATCAAAGGACTCTATTAATGAGTTCCCTTACTACCTATTCAATCCGATAAAGAGATTAGGGTGGTTGAAGATTTATGCAGATGAAGAACGTTTGATTGCTGCAGGAGAAGAAGATGCCAAAGATGCTATTAGAGATGCGATAAGTGATGAATTAACGGATGGTGTCTATTCGTTCGAAAAATTATGGCAAAACAAAGTTGGACTTCCGTGTTTTGTTTTCTTGAAAGATATTAAAGAAAATTCATTTATATTGACTGCTTCATATTATGACTCTCTAACGACAAATGATAAAGGAAGCCATATTTTCAAGTTACTTTGCTCTCCCTTAGAGGAACGTGATATCAAATACGACTACTTGCCATTGAAGGGTCGAAGTTCTTGGCTGTATTTGAAGGCACCGGACAACTTTGATATAGAGACAAAAATTAAGGAAGAAAAAACGGAAGACTATTCCATAGAAATTTCTGGAGGCGGTAATGGACAGCCAGATCCGGATATACTCTCCTTGACGATAATTCATAAAAAGAGGGATACAGAAACGATTGAGAAGATTCCCATTCAGTTTTCTATCGTATTGCCCAAGACTGTCAAAATATGGTTCAATGTTATTTATTGGTGTACTGTAATTCCTGCGGTGCTTCTTCTGTGCGATATTGGCAACACAATATTATTGAAATTCGTTAAGCCTATCATACCAATAGATATTCCAGGACTTATCTGCAATAACGAACATTTTACCGAATGGCTGCTGGCTATTGCAGCTGCTGTGATTG
The DNA here is from genome assembly GCA_045600565.1 of Candidatus Cryptobacteroides sp. Classification (GTDB taxonomy): domain Bacteria; phylum Bacteroidota; class Bacteroidia; order Bacteroidales; family UBA932; genus Cryptobacteroides. Next base: position 16,718 of record JAZRYB010000058.1, read on the forward strand.
CAACACGAAGCTGGATGATAAAAGAGGAGACAATCCTGAAATTCTACTCAATAGCTATCACGTCTGTTGTGGGGTGTACGATACTCTTATATTTAATTGATTTCTTGGTGCTGTAATATTAACTCAAGTCGGACAGAAAAATCGTGTGGTAGTTTCAGATGAAGGATGCGAGAGTAAAGCTGGCTTCATTATACCCAAGATTATTGAATGTTAATTTCTATATATCATTAAGACGTTGCACTAGACTGCTAAATTCTCATTTATATGAGCGAATTCTTGCAAAAACTCGGAACAGCTCTGGTCAATATGGTTGTCATTGCCACTTGTCTCTCGTCCTGCACGAAATCCTTTGATGATTATTCGTATAGGGACCGGAAAGATTACAAGGTGGACAGCCTTTTCTTCCGCGAGCCGTGTTATTTGAGCGATGTCATCCCCAAGGATGTCGCTGCCGTGTTGAATAAAGCATTCCCTGTCAAGGGGAGTGCTGGTAGTTCTGAAGTCATGATCATAAGTTCTGACGAGGTGGCTGCAGATCCCGCAGCCTATTTCGATGCCGTGGACAAGGGTGCGATTCTGATCGTCTTCAATCCCGACGGGGACCAGCTTAAGGAGGTGCTGGCCTCGAGAATACCTGGCATCAAAGACTGGGATTTTTCGGGGCTTGATTTCTTAGGGGTGAACCGATATGGCGAGTCCTGTTTTGTAGCGAAAAGTCCGGATTTCAGATATGAGGGCATCATTCCTCTCATTAAGTGGCTGAAGGAAGTGTTCCCTATGTCGGATGTCGAAGAGAACATATTGGATTTCAAGCTCGTCAGCTCGTCTGTCCAGTTCGAATTGAAAAATATTGAGATTACTCATGTGATATTTTCCAGTGTCGACCGTTTGAGCGGCAAAGGAGCGATCACTGCCAACCTCAACGTGTGTCCTGTCCACGGGTTCGGGGATTCCGCCGAGGACGGTTATGATTATTATATAGTCCAGTCTCAGGTGTCAATCGAGTCGAACAGCATGTATTCCGGCAACTTCATCAAGAGACACGGCGGCGTGAAGGCCAGGATTTGCGGATTCTATCTCAAGGGCCTCGAATATGAGTTTACGCTTACCGATGCGGCGGGCCGGGATGTGGGTGAATTCTGCACCGTGCCGCTACCGGCAACCGTTGCAGGCTCGACAACCTATACGGATTCGTTCAATTTCAATGTGAGCGGCTGTCTGTCAGGCGTTCCTGACGGATCCATGGTAGGTGCGGGCTTGTCATTCAGCAAGTCTGTGCAGAATACCATCCCGGATGTTTCACTGTACAACAACCACCATGACAATGTGGTGTCATATCAACTGTCTATGGGTAACCTTCCGCGCTATCTTGCCAAGATCGCCATTTCCGATCCTCCTCGGTCTTCGGTCTCGACATTGGATATTAATTCATCCTGGGTATGGCGCGTGAAGACTTCTGACGGCAGCGATGGCAATTATAAAGTCTCATTCAATGTCAGGGATATGGTGTATGGGGCTTCTTATATGTATTCTTCTTCAGCCGATTATCATAATCTCGATTTCTCTCTGCCGGATGCCACCTGTTCCATGTCTCTTCCGGTTCCCGGACGTGTCGCTACGGGCAATGTCTCAATCATGTGCTCTTCTGGAGTTCTAGACTATATCAGCCTCGTCAGCCAGGAAACGGGAAAGGAATATAAGAAGACAGACGATTACGAAGTCTATGACTTCATTGTTCCGGAAGGAAAATATGAGGTCAAGTTCAGTATCGGGGAAGTCGAATATGTCTATGATAAGATAATAGAAGTCCCTCGTTGTGGGAATGTTGTGCTTAACACTGAATATGGTTTTCAGAAACAGAATAAGTAGAGCCTATGAAAAAGTCATTTATTATTCCGGTAACGCTGGCAGCTCTGCTGATTTGCGCTTGCGACAAGGACAATCCTTCACAGGACATGCCTTTTCAGGCTAACCCTGATAATGGTCTCCTTTCATCTGTAAGGGATGGCTATTTTCAGACAAAAGTGAATCCTGTCGGAGACGAGAACCTTGACCAATTGATGCACAGCCTTTATTTCAGCAAGACACAGTCTGTCCCTATGTCCGTGACCTTTACAGGTAAAGACAAAAATGACCGTAAGGTTGAACAGGAATTCAAAGAAAGCGCAAAGGTTGAGATCCGTTTCGACATATATCCTATCCATTGCTTTTCGTCTTCGGATGCATCAAAAGACGAGGGGGATTATTATTTTGTGGAACAGGTCACGACTTTTTGTTCAGAGCCTGCATATTCAAGGAAGGACAAGACAATCAGTGTCGGAAGGGATCAGAATCACTGCTGCGGCTTCTATCTTAAAGGATTGAAAATGGATGCCGTATTGTGTGATGCCGACGGCAATCAGGTCGGTACGTTCAAGCAGACTCCGGTACCGGCCACTTCAACAGGCAGTACGGTACATACTTCCGGCTTCGATTTCTCTCTTAGCGGTGGCTTTTCCGGAATCTCTCCCGCCTTTCCTATGTTGAACGGCTCGATAGGTTACAGCAAGAGCAGCGCCGCTGAGATAAATGACCTGACGGTATCCAACACCCATGACAATCAGGGGACAGTCCAGTTCTCATATGCTATTCAGAATCTCCCGAGAAAAAGGGAAACCTATCCTCCGGCTGTCGCCATTCACTCCCTTGACCTTCCTGCAGCATGGATATGGTTTGTCCCGAATGCGTCAGGAGATCAGGACTATACTGTAAAGATGAGCCTGAAAGATATAACATACCGGGCCCATTTATGGTGGGGATTGTCATATTTCGAGACTTTCGATGCCAAAGCTCCGGCAGTGGATTTTTCTTTCGATATTCCTGCCCCGAGACGTGTGGCGACGGGTACTATCATTGTAAAGAATAATTCGAAAGATGCCTTTTTCACGAATCCGGAGATCACGAACGTGGCAACAGGAGAGAAATTCTGTGACATGACTAACGGCGCGTACGGTCCCGGGCAGCAGTTCACCGCAGTCATCCCGGAAGGTTCCTACACCGTATCGCTCCAGTCTGCGGGAGAGAAGAGGACTCTCCGCAAACAGTATACGTTGAATCTCTCGGAATCCGGCACAGTCCAGGCTTTTGCCTTTGACGATTGAGGCGGATGGATTCGAGGAAGAATGTCGATTCCGAGATAAAAAGAAAACATAGAAATGGAACTCTGATGGATGATTTACCGTCCGAGCTGCTTCGCGTATTCAAACAACTCGGGGTTCAGGTGGCAGTATCCGTCAGGGTTTTTTCGAGATAGTCCTGATGATAGTCTTCTGCTCTTACAAAGTTCTTGAGAGGCATAAGTTCGACTGCGAGTTTTCCGTAAATCCTTGATTGCTCCTCGAAGACTTGCTTGAGAATGGATCCGACTCCCTGCTTCTCCGGATCCACATAATAGACACCTGTGCGATATCGTGTCCCTTTGTCTTCTCCCTGCTGGTTTACCGATGTGGGATCAACAGATTTGAAATACATCTCCGCAAGTCTCCTGACAGTAGTCGCTTCCGTATCGAAACGGACGTGCACGCATTCTGCGTAGCCTGTGGTGTCTGTGTAAACTTGTTCGTAGGTGGGATTTTCCGTGTTGCCGTTGGCATAGCCTACCTCGGTTTCCACGACTCCCTTGACAAGTTTGAAATACTTCTCCGTGCCCCAGAAGCAGCCACCGGCAAAGTAAAGGTCCTGATAACGGTTTTTACGGATCTGCTTCAGGCTCACCCAAAAGGATGCAGACAATAATCCCATAGAGATGATTCCTGAAATTGACGATACTTTATGTTCGAAAAAGAAGAACATTACTATGTATATGACAAGCAATCCGAGTGTCAGACCCATAAAGAATTTGCAGTTTTTTTCTTTCATATGGTGAATATCTTTTTTTTGTCAGTTTCCTTTCAATGATAAAGTGGCGTATCTGTCATTGACGGCAAATGCTCCCAGTACGGATAACAATGGGACGGCCACTTGATTTCGCTGGCAAAAATAAAATAATTTCGGCACACTTCCGATGGTCTGAGCCTCAAGAGTGCCACTATAGAAAAGAAATAATACTGAAGGAATTATGATTATATTTGTAGAACGAACAACAAACACAACTTGTTATGAACGAAATTGATAAGCCTACGTATCTGTACGAGGGAGAGAGTCTGGAAATCCAGAACTGGAATGAGAAGAAGGAAATCACATTTGACGAGCTT
>JAZRYB010000059.1:0-2125 GCA_045600565.1 Candidatus Cryptobacteroides sp.
CAAGAAGGTGATTGTGGCCACAGTTGAAGGAACCGGAATAGCGCGTGAGACTCGCGAGTTTTCCTCAACGACACGATCTTTGACAGAAATGAAAGAATGGCTGTTGTCATTGGGTGTTACCCACGTTGCGATGGAGAGTACAGGCGTGTACTGGAAGCCGGTAATCAACATACTGGAACCTGGCGGTTTTACTCTTCTTGTGGTGAATGCCCAGCACATCAAGTATGTCCCCGGTCACAAGACGGACAAGAAGGACTCTGCATGGATATGCAAGCTTCTTCGTGCCGGTCTTCTGAAGGGCAGTTTCATCCCGGACCGTGCCCAGCGCGATCTTCGCGACCTGACGAGGTATCGTCGCAGGAAGGTTGAGGACGTGACGGCGGAAAAGAACAGGATGCTGAAAGTGCTAGAGGATGCGAACCTGAAGCTGTCGAGCGTTTTCAGCAACGTGAACGGCGTTACGTGCACGAAGATAATAGACGAGATACTGGATGGGCATACTGATCCGGAGTATCTCACCTCCTTGTGCACGCATGGTCGTCTTAAGAGCACCAAGGAGGAAATCCATGATGCTGTCGAGGGCTGTTTCACAGAGCATCACAAGTTCATGCTCAAAGCAATCCGTAACGGCATATCAAATCTTGAGAAGGAGATAGCGGCACTTGAGGCGGAGATAGACCGCCGCTGCGTGTCCGTTCAGGCCGATATAGAGCGTCTGTGTACGATACCCGGAATTGACAAGACCGGAGCCAAGGAACTGATAGCTGAAATCGGCGTTGACATGGAGGTGTTTCCGACAGCCTCCAACCTTGCGTCATGGTCAGGTGTGAGTCCCGGCAACAACGAGAGTGCCGGTAAAAAAAAAGCTCGCACGTCAATCACGGCAACAAGGCGACGAAAGCGATAATCACGGAATGCGCCTGGGCGGCGAGCCGCACCAAGGATACGTTCATAAGCGAGAGATACAGAAGACTGGCAGCACGTCGGGGCAAGAAGAGAGCCCTGGTAGCCACAGCGCGTGAGCTACTCACCATTGTGTACCATGTCTTGAAGAATCAGACCGTTTACAGCGAACTTGGCTGCGGATATGTTGATGAGAGGAGGAAGAAGGTCCGCATCAAATATCATCTCGATATATTGAAGAATCTCGGAGTGGACATCCCCGAGGCCTCTTTGGCAAGCGTCTGACAAAGACGCGGATGATCCTGAGGCCGGTTTTTTCTGGGACTCCAAGCCCGAATATGAAATTGGTCCAGACGACCGAGAGGCAATGACTGTCGCTTCGAGCACGCGAATGAAAGTTCCTATTTCACTTGGTCGTTTTTACATACAATGCCTGATGTGTGTCGCAAGTTCCATCCTGGTACCTGCTATTCTTTTGTCTGTCTATACAAAATGAATGTTTAACAGAACTGCTTCTAGAGGCGGTTCACATATAATTACTTTACGAATGAAAGAAATCAAAATTAAATTATACACTCCAAGGGAACTTTGGATGAAGTATCTTGACAGGTTAGAACACGAAGCTGCTAATAAAACCGAAGAGAATTTGGAAGAAGTGAGAGAATTAAAGAATAGAATTTTACACCATATTAACAGAGAACCTATACCAAAGGAAAATAAAGATTATCTGCGTGAAAGGGTTGAAGAAGAATGCTGCAAAGTTAGATTATTTCCAGTCTGGCCAAAAATAAAGAAGTGATATGAAAACACTACATCTCGTTTTAAAGGCTCAATGGTACAATATGATTGAGCAGTATATCAAGAAGGAGGAATACCGCGACATAAAGCCGTGTTGGTTAGCAAGATTGGTTACTGTGGAGGGGTATCTGCAAGATAGAGCGTACTGGGAAATGTATGAGAATTATGAATGGCTCTCCGATTATGTCAATTCTCCTCATTCTGGCTATGGCTTTGCCGATTACGATGCAGTTTGCTTTCATTACGGCTACACAAAACGCACAATGACCTTTGAGATAGAGAGCCTCCGTTTCGGTACAGGTAATCCCGAATGGGGCGCAAAGGAAGGCAAGAGATATTTTGTAATCAAACTTGGAGAAAGACTATGAACCCTAATATTAACGAACTCCCCGAGGAACTTAAGTTCAAGGTAGGTGATGTAATC
>JAZRYB010000060.1:0-12677 GCA_045600565.1 Candidatus Cryptobacteroides sp.
ACATGCTCCGCATATTCCTTCGCGGCAATCATGGTCGAACGATACAGGACCGCTGCTCTGACAACCCCTTTCAACTGCAACAGGATCACATCCTTCCCTGATAAGCTGCTCATTGAGGATATCAAGCATTTCAAGGAACGAAGCATCCTCTTCTATTCCAGAAATATGATAGGTCTCGAAATGTCCCTTAGCTTTTGCGTTCTTCTGACGCCATATCTTTAAGTTGAACTCCATATCTTATTCTTTGTAATTTCTGGTTTTAACTTCAATGAATTCGTAATTGAGAGGCTCCTTATGAAGTTCAGGCTCCACGCCTTCTCCCTTGTACTCCCATGCCGCCACGTACATGTAGTTGGCATCGTCACGTTTTGCCTCTCCTTCCTCTGTCTGGCTTTCAATTCTGAAATGTCCTCCGCAGGATTCGTTCCTGTTGAGAGCGTCAATAGCCATGAGTTTGCCTATCTCGAAGAAATCCTCGAGACGGAGGGCCTTTTCAAGCTCCTGGTTGAATTCGAACTGGGTTCCTGCAACCTTGACGTTGGAGTAGAATTCCTTCTTGAGTTCATCTATCTCGACGATAGCCTTCTTCAATCCTTCGGCGTTACGGGCCATTCCAACATACTCCCACATGATATGGCCGAGTTTCTTATGTATAGAATCGACAGTTTCCTTGCCATTGATTGAAAGAAGCCTGTCAATCCTTGCCTGGACGGCATTTTCTGCCTCGCTGAATTCAGGAGCGGAAATGTCTGTCTTAGGCTCTGCGAACTTGTGAGAAAGATAGTCACCTATTGTTACAGGAAGGATGAAGTATCCGTCAGCAAGTCCCTGCATGAGGGCGGAAGCACCGAGTCTGTTTCCGCCATGGTCAGAGAAGTTGGCTTCTCCAATGGCATACAGACCAGGGATTGTTGTCTGAAGGTCATAATCCACCCAGATTCCTCCCATAGTATAGTGGATGGCAGGATATATCATCATAGGCTCTTCCCAAGGGCTTGAAGCTGTGATCTTCTCGTACATTTCGAAGAGGTTGCCATATCTTTCGGCAACTTTCTTGTGTCCGAGACGTGCAATAGCATCCTTGAAGTCAAGATATACTGCAAGTCCTGTTTCATTTACTCCGTAACCTGCATCGCATCTTTCCTTGGCTGCTCTTGAAGCAACGTCGCGTGGAACGAGGTTTCCGAATGCAGGGTAACGGCGCTCGAGATAGTAATCCCTGTCCTCTTCCGGAATCTGGGAAGCCTTTATCTTGTGGCTGCGAAGCTTTTCGACATCCTCGAGTTTCTTCGGTACCCAGATACGTCCGTCATTTCTGAGGGACTCGGACATAAGGGTAAGTTTGCACTGCTGCTCGCCGTGTACAGGAATACAGGTTGGATGAATCTGTGCGAAACAAGGATTTGCGAAGAAAGCTCCCTTCTTGTAGCACTGCATTGCAGCCGATCCGTTACTGTTCATGGCATTGGTGGAAAGGAAATAGGTGTTTCCATATCCTCCGGTTGCAATTACGACTGCATGTGCTCCGAACCTTTCAAGACCTCCGGTTACAAGATTGCGGGCGATGATACCTTTGGCCTCTCCGTTTATGACAACGAGGTCGAGCATCTCATAACGAGGATAACTCTTTACTGTTCCGGCAGCGATCTCCTTATTCAGAGCGGCATATGCTCCGAGAAGAAGCTGCTGTCCGGTTTGTCCTCTTGCATAGAATGTACGGCTTACCTGAACACCTCCGAATGAACGGTTTGCAAGATATCCGCCGTATTCACGTGCGAAAGGAACTCCCTGGGCGACGCACTGGTCGATAATTGCGGCACTCACTTCTGCCAGACGATATACATTGGCTTCGCGGGCACGGTAGTCACCTCCCTTGATGGTATCATAGAAGAGACGGTAAATGGAATCGTTATCGTTCTGATAATTCTTCGCGGCGTTAATACCTCCCTGTGCGGCGATCGAGTGCGCACGGCGCGGAGAGTCGCTGATGCAGAATATCTTGACGTTATATCCCAGCTCTCCGAGAGAAGCTGCTGCAGATGCACCGCCAAGACCTGTTCCAACTACTATGATTTCAAGTTTTCTCTTGTTGTTTGGACTTACGAGATGAATTTCGGACTTGCGCTTGGTCCATTTTTCAGCTAAAGGTCCGTCCGGAATTTTGGAAATAAATTTGTCTGACATTATGATTTGTTTATGTATTATCTAATTAACTTGCAATTTTAATGAAATAAAGTGAATTCTACAATTCCAAGGGACTATTAAAATAAAGTTCCTTCTTCTTTTACAGGGGCAAATCCTTCCATTCCGAGGTGCTTGTACGCAAGTTCGGTAGCTATTCTTCCCCTTGGAGTACGTACAAGGAAACCTTCCTTGATAAGGAAAGGTTCGTACACTTCCTCGAATGTACCCTGGTCTTCGCTAATAGCAGTTGCAATTGTATTGGCACCTACGGGACCCCCCTTGAAAGTTGTGATAATGGTTTTCAGAATCTTGTTGTCTATAGAATCGAGTCCCCTGGTATCAATATTCAACTTATCCAGAGCGTATCTTGTAATCTTCAGATCAACTGTTCCGTTACCTATCACCTGAGCAAAATCCCTTACCCTCTTCAAAAGAGCATTGGCAATTCGCGGAGTTCCTCTGCTCCGGAGCGCTATCTCCCTTGCCGCATCCTTCTCGATGCTTACACCAAGGATTCCAGCACTCCTTTCAATGATCCTGACCAGATCGGAAGTATCATAATACTCCAAGGCGCACTTGATACCGAATCTTTCACGCAAAGGAGCTGTAAGCAATCCGCTTCTGGTAGTGGCTCCTACAAGAGTAAAAGGATTGAGGGATATCCTTACGGATCTTGCTCCCGGACCTTTGTCAATCATTATGTCTATGACATAATCTTCCATCGCAGAATAAAGATACTCCTCGACTTCGGGCGAAAGTCTGTGTATTTCATCTATGAAAAGCACGTCTCCCGCCTCCAGGGAAGTGAGAAGTCCGGCAAGGTCGCCGGGTTTGTCAAGCACCGGACCGGAAGTGATTTTCATATTCACTCCCATTTCATTGGCTATGATATTGGCCAGGGTTGTCTTTCCCAATCCCGGAGGACCATGGAACAATGTATGGTCAAGAGCCTCGCCGCGCATTTTTGCGGCCTGGATGTATATGTTCAGATTCGATATTATTTCCCTTTGACCTGTGAAATCATCCAGCAGACGGGGCCTGATTATTCCGTCCAAATCCTTATCTTTGCCAACGTTAGTATTGTGAGGATCGAAGTCAGACATAAAGCAAGCGTTTATCAATTACAAATATAATATCTTTTTTTATTTGTTTTGTTAATGATTATACTGCTGTTGATATGTTGATAACATTTGCAATGCGTTTATTATTAATTAGTTGAGAGTTTGTTTTATTGTTGATTATCCTGTTTGTCAAGTATGGTGGAAAATGTTGATAACCCGGCCACGTTTTTTATCAACATTTACGCGCAGCATAATGAACAGTTTATTTACAGATAATCAACAAGAGAAATTAACCTGATGTTGATAAGTACTGTTTCGTCAAACCAGCTTTCTTCACTTATAAACAAGAAGGGCGACGTATATTGCGGAGGATTGTATCTTTCCGCAAGATGGTTCGTTCTTTCAAATGTAGCTGTCAGCGGTATCCATATTGTTGTACTTCCTACACAGGAATCTGCCGAATACTGTACTTCAGACCTTTATAACCTTGTAGAAGGTGACAGGGTTTTCTTTATGCCGGCATCGGGAAAGAACATAGAAAGAAGCAATTACAAGTCTTCCCTGGGTGTACAGAGGACAGCTGCCATAGGAAAACTGTTCACTTACGACGGATCCGGAAGCCTTTTCATTATTACTTATCCGGAAGCCATAGAGGAAATGATTCCTGACGGCAAGTCGCTATCATCTTCCATACTCACTATCAGGCAGGGAGACGAGATTCCGTATGAAACAATCAAGGAATCCCTTTACAAATCGGGTTTCGAAAAAACCGACTTCGTCTCAGAGCCGGGTCAGTTTGCAATAAGGGGATCCCTGATAGACATATTCTCATATTCCAACAATTATCCTTACAGAATATCATTTTTCGGAAACGAAGTAGAGGAAATACATGTCTTCGACTGCAATACCCAACTTTCGAAAAACAAGGTGGAATCCATAGATATCATATCCGGAGCGGTTTCCGAAGACGGGGATATCAGCATTACCGAAGTATTCCCGGAATCTTCCGTCATATGGCTTGATTCCTCCGATATGTATTCCGACAGGGAATTCTTCCCTTCCCTCTCGAAATTCACAAGGGTGTTCATAGATTCCCCGATATCCAGGAAAGAAGCCCCGGACGTTCAGTTCTCCATAAGTCCGCAACCGTCTTTCAACAAGAATTTCGAACTTCTGACGGCGGATATAAGGGAAAAGTTGGAAAACAGTTATACCGTTCAGATATACGGTGAAAAGGAATCCCAGCTGGAAAGGCTTAAATCTATCCTTTTCCAGAACGGTGGTCTTATGCCGGATTTCATATCCGGAAAGAATATCCATAATGGTTTCATAGATTCAGAAAACCGCATCTGCTGCTATTCGGACCATGAAATATTCGACCGTTTCCATAGGGTAAGCCTCCGGCGTACTGTCGAGAAAAGCGAACAGCTTACAATTAACGACCTCAATTCCATAAACATAGGAGACTATGTGGTTCACATCGACCATGGAGTAGGAGTATTCGGAGGTCTTGTAAGGATGAAAGATGAAAAGGGAAGATACAAGGAAGTGGTAAAACTGACATACAAAGACGGTGATGTCGTTTTCGTTTCCGTTCATGCCCTTAACAAGATTTCAAGATACCGTTCCAAAGACGGTGAAGCTCCGCGGATAAACAAGCTCGGTTCCAAGTCATGGCAGGTATTGAAGGCCGGCGCCAAATCAAAGGTCAAGGACATAGCCAAGGATCTGATTCAACTTTATGCAAAGCGCAAGGCTTCACAAGGATTCGCATTCTCGGCCGATACCTATCTCCAGAAAGAACTGGAATCGTCTTTTATGTTCGAAGATACTCCGGACCAGGAAACTGCCTGCGCCGCCATCAAGCGGGATATGGAGGATTCCTGCCCGATGGACCGCCTGGTATGCGGAGACGTCGGTTTCGGCAAGACAGAACTTGCAGTAAGAGCCGCATTCAAAGCAGCTACAGACGGCAAGCAGGTGGCTGTCCTCGTACCTACCACCATCCTTGCCCTCCAGCACTACAATACTTTCAAATCGCGCCTGAAAGATTTCCCGTGCACTATCGAATATGTCAGCAGGCTGAGGACGGCCAAGGAAATTACTGACATAAAGAAACGTCTTGCCCAGGGAAGCATAGAAATTCTGATAGGCACCCACAAGATACTCGGAGCAGGTTTCGAATTCAAGGACCTCGGTCTCCTAATAATAGACGAAGAGCAGAAATTCGGAGTATCGGCAAAGGAAAAGCTCAGGCAGATGAAGGCGTCGGTAGATACCCTTACCCTTACCGCGACACCTATCCCCCGGACACTCCAGTTCTCACTTCTCGGAGCAAGAGACCTTTCAATAATCAACACCCCTCCTCCGAACAGGATCCCGATTCAGACCGAAATCATTCTGTTCGACGAAACCGAAATAAAAAGCATAATAAACTACGAGCTGAACCGTGGCGGACAGGTATTTTTCCTTCACAACAAGGTTGAGGAACTGCAGTCTATTGGCGACATTCTGCACAGGCTTGTTCCGGACATGAAGATATGCATAGCGCACGGGCAGATGGAATCGAAGGAACTCGAAAACAGGATGCTCGATTTCATCCGCGGAGACTACGACCTTCTGCTTTGTACAACGATTATAGAGAACGGACTTGACATCCCGAATGCCAACACCATCATAATAAACCAGGCGCAGAATATCGGCCTGAGCGACCTGCACCAGCTTCGCGGAAGGGTTGGACGCTCAAACAAGAGGGCGTTCTGCTATCTCATCGTACCGCCTCTTGTAAGCATAACCGATGATGCGAGGCGCCGTCTCAAGGCGATAGAAGAATTCTCCAATCTCGGAAGCGGATTCAACATTGCGATGCAGGACCTTGATATCAGGGGGGCCGGAAACCTGCTTGGAGCCGAGCAGAGCGGATATATCACCGAAATGGGTTACGAAACGTACCAGAAGATACTGCTTGAAGCAATGGAAGAAATAGGCATCGAATCCGGAGGAGCATCCGTAAAATCGGATCAGCAATTCGTAATCGATTGTACCATTGAAACAGACATGCAGGCTTTCATACCTGACGATTATATAGATGTTCAACCTGAAAAGCTCAGAATATACAAGCAACTTGATTCGATACAGTCCGACAAGGAGGTGGAGAGGTTCCGTTCCCAGGTGAAAGACCGGTTCGGAGAACTTCCGCAAGAGGCAGAAAACCTTTTCTACGTAGTCAGGATGAGGAATATTGGAGAGAAACTCGGTTTCGAGAAGATAATAATCAAGAACGGGATGTTCATTGCATTCTTTGTCAGCAATCCTATGTCTCCATATTACAAGTCACCGGTTTTCAGCGAGGTTCTTGAAAAATCTACGCTGATAGACAACATTACCCTGAAGCAGTCCGACGGAAAGTTGAAAATCATAACCAGGGGCATAGATACAATGCCCAAGGCATTTGCGATACTGGAAAAATTGGCATAAAGACTGTAGATTTGTTTTACCATGCCGCTGGTATGGTGTTTGATTACGATTTACGCATCAAAAATTTTTGTAAAAATTGTTGAAAAACGCCATATTTGTGGTTCATAACTTGAAATGATAAGGTTTTTAAGAAAAGGTATCATTGTATCGTTCCTGCTTCTGACGGCAGGCATGTCCGCTTTTGCCCAAAGCGGAGCATATAGCGGATACACTCCTTATTCCATATTCGGCATAGGTGACATCTCCGATCCAGGTACGGCATATAATGCCACGATGGGCGGTGTAGGCATCGCTTCAAGGAATACCAGATACATAAACATACTGAATCCTGCAGCTGTAACGGCCAGAGATTCCCTGGCATTCATGGCCGACTTCAGCCTCTATCAGAACAACAAGATCATTTCGCAGGGGAACAAGTTGTCAGCAAACAACCTGTTCAACCTCAGGGACATAGTAATATCATTCCCTATCTACCGTTCCTCAGCCATGATGCTGGGAATCACCCCATATTCGACATCGGGGTACTCCTATTCCATGTATCTCGACCCTACCGATCCGGAACTGGCGAGGATAATATCCAAGATGGGCGACATAACGTCGACGGCCGAAGGACAGGGAAGCATATACAAGATTTTCGCTTCAGCCGGAGTTACATTCTGGAAAAAACTCTCCCTCGGAGTCGAAGGCAGCTATTATTTCGGAAACATAGAAAAGAACTATTATCCCAGAACATTCGCTTCGGCCGGGATGAGCAGTGTCGAAAGCACATACGACATAGTTCTCAAAGGCGCTTCCGCCAAGGTTGGAGTACAGTACGAGGGCGAAATAGGAAATCTCAACGTCGGACTCGGAGCTACATATCAGCTCGAATCCAAGATTAACGGATTCATTACCGATGCGCGGTATTCCAGCGGTGCTTCAATAGATACAATCCGCTATAAAGTGGACACATTGGGCGTCACCACCGCTCCTCTCAAATTCGCAAGCGAACTGGGAGTCGGAGTCTCTATCCGTTACGACCAGAGGTTCAGGGCCGAGTTCGACTACACATATTCCGATTGGAGCCGGAGCGGCATGGCCGGAATAAACGGAATGGCGGTTTCTTCCGATGCATTCACTTTCGGAACGGCGAAGGCCCAGGCATTCAGGGCTGGATTCGAATACATTCCAAATCCTAATGACGTAAGATACTACCACAGACGCTGGGCGTACAGGGCGGGAGTCTATCACAAGAAGTCGTACTTCGCCATGGACGGGAACCAGCTTATTACCACCGGAATCACTATCGGAGTCACCCTTCCGGTATATACCATGTCAAACGGATTGACATTCGGGCTTGAAGTTGGCCGGAGTGGTATGAATATTGAGAATAGCATAAAAGAGACGTTCGTAAACTTCTCCATAGGAATCAACACCTATGACCTTTGGTTCAGGAAGAGCAGTTATAACTAACAGATTGATAACAAATTAGAAACTAATAATTTTAATCGGGATATGAAAAAGTTAATTATCGCTATCGCAGCAGCCGCAATGGCTTTCGTCGGTTCAGATTGCTTTGCTCAGGGAAAGTACGGTGCCGACAGCGCAGACTGCATCAAGTACCTCTCTTATTACCAGGAGTACTACAAGCAGAAAAACTATGACGAGGCAACTCCTAACTGGAGACAGGCTTACAAGCTCTGCCCTCCAACAGCAAGCCAGAACCTTCTTCTTCACGGACAGACCCTCGTGAGGACACTCATCCAGAAGAACGCGAACAACGCAGAATACAAGGCGGCTCTTGTCGATACACTTCTTACCCTGCACGACGTAAGGGCACAGTACTATCCTAACTACGCAGTTACAGCCCGCAACAACAAGGCCATCGACCTTAACAACTATATCAAGGATTCACAGGTTCTGTACAAGGGCTTCACCGAGGCTATCGAAGGAAACGGAAACAAGGTTGAGCCTAAGGTCCTTCTTTTCCAGATGAACGCAGCTATCGAGGAATACAAGCAGGGCAGACTCGGAACAGAAGATATCATCAACACATATCAGAACAACATCGCCCTTCTCGAGCAGATTCCTACCAAGAACGACACCGAAAAGCAGGAGAACGCCCAGCTCAAGACCGATATCGAGACCCTGTTCATTTCCAGCAAGGTTGCTTCTTGCGAGAGCCTTATCGAACTCTACACTCCTAGATTCCAGGCAAATCCGGAGGATCTCACCCTTGTTACCAACATCGCCAAGATGATGAGCAACACCGAGGGCTGTCAGGATAACGACCTCTACCTCCAGGCAGTATCTGCAATGTACAAGCTCGATCCTTCATACTCTTCAGCATACTTCCTTTACAGGCTCAACTCTGTAAGAGGCAATTCTGCCGACGCTATCAAGTACCTCGAGGAGGCTATCGCCGATCCAGGTTCAGATGACGCTACCGATGCCGGCTACAACTACGAACTTGCAGCATTCTGCTACAAGAACGGCAACAACGTAAAGGCAGCCGACGCAGCAAGGAAGGCTGTCGAACTTGACGAGTCACTCGCAGGCAAGTGCTACATGCTTCTCGGAACTATCTGGGGATCGCTCACATGCCGTGGAAACGAAATAGAGGCAAGGGCACCATACTGGGTAGCTGTAGATTATCTTCAGAAGGCAAGGTCAGCCGATCCTTCACTCTCAGAAGAGGCCGGAAGACTTATCGCTTCCTTCGCAAAATACTTCCCTGCAACAGCCGATGCATTCATGTATGACATCCAGGACGGTCAGTCATATACGGTATCTTGCGGCGGCCTCAGGGCTACAACAACCGTAAGGACACAGAAGTAGCAGGTCTTGAAACGCTTGAATAATATTATATTGATGGTAGCAATCACTTCAGTGGTTGCTACTATCTTGTTTTCTTGTTCAAGCAAATTGCAGCAGGCGGAAGCACTCGACCTTGCCAGCACACCGCGTCAGATAGTGGACAACATGTTCGCGGTGCAGACAGAGAACGGCGTGGTCAAGATGCGTCTGGAAGCTCCTTTGATGGAAAGGTTCGAGAGCGATACGGCATCCCTTGAATCGTTCCCCGAGGGTTTTGCCATCTACGGGTACAACAGCGAAGGGCTTCTCGAAGCAACAATCATATCTGACAAGGCGTCCCACTACACATTCACCGCTACGAAGGGGGAACTGTGGGAAGTGACCGGCAATGTTGTCATCCAGAATATCATCGAGCGTCAGACAATAGAGACTGATACTCTGTACTGGGACAGGTTTGCCGGGCAGCTGTACACTGATTCATACATAAGGATGTATTCCGACGACGGATTCATGCAGGGTTACGGATTGCGCTCGGACGACAAGGGAAATGACGCAACAATAATGCGTCCGTTCAACAGTTACTCCGTAGTCGTTCAGGATACCACGGTGGTTTATGTTGATTCAGTGAATTTTATAGGGCCTTTTCTCAAAAAATAATATGGTTTTGAGATAAAATTGTTATCTTCGCACCTCAATATCGGAAATAATTAAAATTATATAACACAATGGCGGTTCTTGAAAAAATTCGCGTAAAATTCGGCCTTGCGGTGTCTATTATCATCGCTCTGGCCCTTCTGTCATTCATTATCGATCCGGGCACACTCCAGACAGCTTATCAGGCCATGTCATCAAAGTATGACGTAGGTCAGATCAACGGAAAGAACATTTCCTACAGCGACTATGTGGAGAATGTCGAGAACTTCAACGCTATCAGCGAGATGCTTACCGGAACGACAGCAAACTCAGAGGAGACCCAGTCTGCTCTCCGTGATGCTGCATGGCAGTCACTTGTAGACAAATATCTTTTCGTAAAGAATGCAAAGGATGCGGGTATCGTAGTAGGTGACGATGAGATCGTGGACCTCACAACCGGAGAGAATCCTTCAACTGTCATCGCGCAGATCTTTGCTGATGCAAACGGCAATTTCGATCCTGAGAACGTAGTTTCTTTCGTAAGGAGCATTCCTGACGATGCAACCGGAAGGTCGAAGGCCCTCTGGAACTATCTTCAGAATTCCGTTTACACCCAGCAGTTCTACAACAAGTACAACGCGCTCTTCGCTTATGCCGACGCCCAGACCCCTCTGATGCTCAAGAAGGCTATCGAAGAGAACAACACAACAGCCGATGTCGACTTCGTAATGGTTCCTTTCACTTTCAGCATCGACTCTACAGTGGTAGTAAGCGACAGCGAAATCAAGGAGTACTACGATTCACATATCAAATTCTTCAAGCAGTCCGCTTCAAGGGACGCCGAGTACGTAGTGTTCGAAGTTGTTCCTTCAGAGAAGGATATCAACTCGACTCTCGACTCAGTAAACGAGAACCTCGAGGAATTCGCGACAACCGACAATATGAAGTCTTTCCTCGCAAAGAATTCCGACAGGTCTTATTCAGCATACTGGTACAAGCCGGGTGAGCTCACCACAGTTTCTTCTGAAATCAACGAGTTCGCATTCGCTGACGGAGCAAAGGCAGGTGACGTTTCTCCTGTTGTCAAGAACGGAAACACATTCTATTCAGCAAGAATCATGGATGTTCAGAACAGGGCAGACTCTGTTTTCGTAAAGCACATCCTTCTTTCATCTGAGAATGCCGGTATCGCCGACAGCCTAGTAACAGTCATCAAGGGCGGCAAGACTCCGTTCGAGGAGCTCGCTGCTTCATATTCCGTAGACCAGGGCTCCGCAGCTGACGGCAGCATGGGAACCATCGGCTGGATGACCCAGACCTATATGGTAAGCGGAATGGAAAGCGTGCTTGATGCACAGGTGAACGAGCCTTTCATCCTCAATACAATCTATGGAACACACGTAGTTCTCGTTACCGAAAAGACAAAGCCTGTCCTTATGAAGCAGGTTGCCGTATATGAGAAAGAGTCCCTTGCGAGCAAGGAGACATTCAACGACTACTATGCGCAGGCCAGCAAGTTCGCCAACCTGGCGGCGGGCAGCTTCAGCAATTACCTTGCTGCAGTTGATTCTACAGGCCAGTATTCACATCCTGTAGTGAAAGCTACCGAGGCAACTTCTTCATACGGAGCAATTGACAACGCCAAGGAAATTACAAGATGGATTTTCGATGCCAAGAAGAATGACGTTTCCAACATCATCACCGTCAACAACAACTACTTCTTTGTAGTAGCCCTCAAGGACATTCACAAAGAAGGAACAGCTCCTCTTGCCGAGGTAAGTACCGACATCAAGTCCAATCTGTACTATGAGAAGGCCGGAAAGAAGGTGGGCGAGGAAATCGCACAGAAGATCCAGGGCCTTACTTCTCTCGAGGAGATTGCCGAGAAGCTCAATACTTCAGTAAGCTCCAACACTGGTGTGGCATTCTCTTCACTTGCATCACAGAGCCTCGATCCTAAGTTCGTCGGCGCAATTGCCACCGCTCCTGTAAATCAGATCTGCGGACCTGTCGTTGGAACAATCGGAGCATATGTATTCCAGGTGACCGGTCGTGATACAGGCGCTTTCTATACAGAGGACGATGCAAACAACATGAAGCTCCAGATGACCCGCTACAATACTCAGATGATTGTTCCGGTTATGGAAGAGGCATCCAATTACAAGGATAACAGAGCAAGGTTCTTCTAGTAGCAGAATCCAGTTCATAAACAGATAAGGAGCCGGCTGGTTTTTCAGCCGGCTCCTTCTTTGCTCCTCAAACCCCTCCTTTATGCAACAATTGCGCTGCGGCCTTCTTGCTGCGGGATGACGGCCTTTCGCGCGATTGCCACGGCGTATTATGGCAGCGGCTTGGTCGTGAGAGTGCCGGACCGGAGGCTAAACGCTGCGCGATGTTGTCGGAACCTGCGGCCTCCGGCTGCTTCCGCTGCGCTCTCGGCAGTATGCCACGGAGAGGACTCCGCTCGCTTTGCTCGCTCCGGACCCTTGTTAAGATTGGTGAGCTTCGCTCCCCAAACCCCTCGGC
>JAZRYB010000061.1:0-5690 GCA_045600565.1 Candidatus Cryptobacteroides sp.
TCGTTCAATGATATGCGAGCGGATTTCAACTCTGTTGATTATGTTGGTAATCAGCATTATGTGTTTAACATAAAAGGTAATAATTACCGTTTGGTGGTAGCCGTGAAGTTCACGCCGAAACTGGTATATATCCGTTTTGTAGGAACGCACGATGAATATATGAAGATTGACGTTTCAAACATTTAAGTTATGGCACAGATCAGGGACAAAAAGCAGTACGATGCTATTATGGCAAGGATTGATGAACTTTTCTTTGCCACCGATGAAAATACTCCGAAAGACGACAGGCGACTGCTGGAGCTTGACGTCCTTTCAGCGATGGCGGAGGAATATGAACAGGAGCATTATCCTATTCAGACGCCTTCATTGTCGAATACCATTGTGGAGAGGATGAATGAACGCAACTATTCACAGAAAGAGCTTGCATCCCTGCTGGGAATGTCCGCGCCGAGGTTATGCGATATCATCGGCGGCAAGAAAACTCCAACTTATGATCAGGCAAGAATAATCTCGAAGAAACTTGACATTGATCCATCTATTGTATTAGCTCTATGAAAAAGAAAAAGAACTTCCGAATCACTCAAGATGATTTCCTCTTGGCTAACCGGAGGGGTGCAAGAGAAGAGGAAATCCATGCGCACGGGAAGCAGGTCATATTCAGGCCCGTGTGGCAAAAATCGAAAAAACGATATGACCGCAATAAGGAAAAGTTGGCAGAGATTTATCCCAAAGATGATTTCTGCCAATTTTTCTTTAAGGAAACAGTTTATCTGCAAGCGACTTCCTTCTGGATGGATCGTCTCAAAGTGTTTGAGCGCACTATTTGAACAGGTCGGAATGGATGCCTGTATAGAGGAAAAGCAAATTCAATTCTTTGTCATTTTGCTCCCAAACCATCAGCCAATCCGGTTCAATGTGGCATTCCCATTGACCATTGAACTTTCCGTTGAGTTTATGTGGCCGATATTGAGTAGGGAGGGAACCTGTTTCTGCAAGGATGCTGATGGCCTCCTGAATATGCGACAAGTCCAAGCCCCGCTTTTGACAGAGTTTCAAATCCTTCTTGAATCTGTTAGTGAAATTGATGCTGTACATACTATGCCAGAGCCTGCTTAAACATATCTTCCACGCTGGAAGCCTTGTAAACTCTCCCAGCTTTCACATCTTCCATCGCCTCACGATATGCATCGCAATCTGTTGCATCATACGACACGCCATCGGTCACACTCGCAACCCCGCGGAGTTGTTCGATAGCGGCCTTGATATTGGCAAGCATTGCAGCGTCTTCTACTGATACAATGAGCGTTGACATAATAATATTAACTTGTTAGGTGTAGCAAAATTATACAATTTCCGCCAATCTGCAAAGTGAAGCATAAGGCCGCAGATGCGCTCTGTCGGAAGTTGCGAAGCGAGGTCCTCCGCACGCTCCCGGACAGGCTTGCGCCAGTCCTCGTAGACGTCCAGTTCCCCGTCCTTGTCCAGGTCCTTGAACGCAAAACCGTCTTCCATAATGATTGTGACACCCGAATTCTCATCATAGCCAAGGTCCATTGAAACTGTGTTTTTTCAAAGCTGGAAGCGGGGGAAAATCATCTTTTGTGTATATTTGTTTGTGTCAGAAGTTGATTCCATTAATTGTTGCGAACTGTGAAAAGATTTAAGATTGTCTCTGCCATACTGCTGTGCACCGCTGTGATTGTCTCCTGCGGAAAGACGGAGAAGCCGGGCCCCAAGCCAAGTCCCGTCGAGCCGGTCGAGCCCACATATTTCGGCATCAAGAACTATGCTGACTTCAAGGCCTTTGCCGATTCTGTCAACGCCGAAGCCTCCCTGGAGCGTTTCTGCAACGAGGATGGAGAGGTGATTCTGCTGAATGACATTGATATGTCCGAGGCGCCTGCAGACGCTGTCTGGACTCCTGTCGGCACCCCTGAATCCATAAATGCCACCGCCTGCGCATACAACGGCCCCGCTTTCAAAGGCGTTTTCAACGGCCAGAACTTTGCCATCCGCAATTTCAAGGCGGATGTACTTGTCCCGGCAAACCAGACCTGGGGCATTTTTGGCGTCCTGGATGGTGCGACAATAAAGAACCTGGTTCTCGGCGCAGAGGAAAATGACCAGAGTCTAGTGACTGTTGAGGCCGCAGCTTCAACCGATGCCGGTATCCTTGCAGGTGCGGCATTAAACGGTGCCAGAATACTTAAATGCACCAACTATATTCCTTTGAAAGTAAAAGGTACACGGACCAACTTCAACCATATGGCAGTCGGTGTCTTCGCAGGTTGCGCCTGCTGTAAGGACAGAGCTGTCAACTTGAACAAACTTGTAAACAACGGTCCAATTGAAATGGCTGCAGGTGCAAATACCGCCAACGGCACCACAGGCGTAATTGTGGGCGGCATCCTGGGCTTCAGCAACAGCACCGGCATCGCCACGACAACTGTGGCTGACTGCGAGAACAATGCTGATCTTTCCGGCTCCTGCGGACACTCTTCCGGCATCATCGCCATGATGTATTCCAAGACATTGATGCGCTCCTGCAACAACCGCGGCAACAACCACAACGATTTTGCAAATGGCAGCGCAGGCAATCTTTCCTGCATCATGGGCTCCGGCTGCACTATGAAGGACTGCGCAAACTTCGGCGAGTGCATCTCTTCCGACTCCCGGACGACAACCGCCGGTATGGTGGCCCTGCTCAACGGCGCCGACGTCGAAATCACCGGAGGCGGCAACTACGGCAAGATTGTAGGTGCCAATGACAAATATCACGGTCTGTTGTGCGCAAACTTCAACAACCTCTCCTCTGTAAAGGGCGTTTATGCCGGTGGCTCCTGCGGTGCTTATGCCGCTGACGGAAACCACGTGATGCACAAACTCGACAAAGACAACTGGCTCAGGCATATCGGGTGCTACCCGGAGATCAATGCCGGAAAAATCACCGAGCTCAGCTCTCCCTGGGGCGAGGGTGGCGGTACGGCAGATTTTGCGGATTTTCCCGAACTGAAAGACGCATCGCTGCGTATCCTTTTCATCGGCAACAGCTTCACAATGGACGCTGTGACCCACCTTCCCGGCATCTGCGATGCAGCGGGCGCTGCAGATATCACAATGGCACACTGCTACTACGGCGGCCGAACCCTTCCCGAGTTCAATAATTGCAGGGATATCGCCGACAACGAACTGTACTACGCCAACCCCGGCGCAACCACCTTCACCAAATTCGACAACAAAGCTTCCATCAAGTCCGTTACCGGAAGCGGCCGCTGGGATGTCCTTTCCATTCAGGAGCACACGGGCAACTATCGCGCATGGAGCTGGAACGACAAAGAGAAGGAGGCCATTCAGAGCCTTATCAGCTATGTCGCCTCCACCCAGACCAAGGCGCCCAAGGTGTTCTACATAATGTCCCAGGCTTACTTTGATATGGGCAAAATCAGCTCAGGTTCCCAGTCTTACATCACCTGGAGCGACCAGGCCGGAATGTACAAGGTTATCTGCGACCAGGCAAAAAAGGTTCTCGCCGAGACCTCTGTGGATGAAGTCATCGCCACCGGAACCATGCTCCAGAACCTCAGGACATCAAAGCTCAACAATGCCGATGACCTGACACGCGACGGTTATCATATGGACTACGGCATCGCCCGCTACGGCGCCGCCTGCACCGTGTTCGAGAAGATTGTCACTCCTGAGACAGGCATAACTCTGGAAGGCAACACCTTCCGCTACCGCAGCTCCGAGACAGGCACGACCAATGTCACCGACGAGAATGCTCCCGTGGCCCGGAGAGCCGCCCACTATGCTGTTGAAAAGCCTTTCGAGGTGACTTCAATGGAGGGCGAAGGCGAAGATTAGAGAGGCCGGCCCTCCTCTACCTCAACAGCCACGCCTCAGCCCTCGGAGCCGTCTTCTTCGGTTATATGCTGAAATTCTCCCTGATTGTCCTGCTCCCGGTCTACATCCTCACACAGCTCATCTTCCTTTAGGAACCACGAAAATTTGTCGGCTTTGCCTTAAATGCTACGAGTCCTTGCTGACGCTTGGACTCATAGCAGGATTATTCTGAGACTGGGCGAACTGACTGCCCGAAGTAACGGCCGTAGGTGTACGTGTCCACGTAGCCCGAAGTGAAGCCGAGATTGTACGCGTTGTACGGACTGAGACTGGCCGTACGGAGCGACGAATGCCAGTAGAGGCCGTAGGAACCGACACCGCTCAGGTCGCCGCCGCCGCGATAGCCCGCGGCGGACAAAAAGATCCAATTGCTGGTATAACCGACCTTCCTGGACTGGACCTTGTAACCGTTGATACCGTTGATGGATGTCCATGTCCATGAACAGTTGCTGGTATTCATAATCTCTTCCCACTCCTCTATTGTCGGCAACCTCCACTTGCCGCCGAGGATGACGTGGGCCACGTCATCTTCGGGGTCGAGGACGGTCTTGTTGTCCGGGCTGCCAGAACCGGACCAATAGGAGGATTTTTCTGAAGGAACGTATTTCGTCCAACCCCTTTCATAATCTGACCCTGTATGATACGGGCAATTGTCCCAATCGAGAGATATGTTTGTATCTGTCACGTCCTGCGTTCCTGCCCATTGATAATATCCACCATAGTCTTCCGGCTTGGAAGCACCGAGGTTGCAGGTGGCCCAATATACAGAGAGCCCCAAGTCCACTGCTCCTGTCGGGCAGGATGGCCCCGGCGTTGTAAATTCCTTAGTGTCTGCTTTGTACGTGCATCCATCAAGTTTTACATACGCAACAACAGAATATTTCGTACCACTTGACAGGGTCTCGTCTTTTGCTGAGAATTTCTTTTCGGAATGGTTGCTTGATTTGACAGTATGTGCGCTTCCTCCTTCCGGTGTGATTTCGAAACCGTATTCAAGCCCGTCGTAGTATTTGCAGTCGGTCAAGTCCAGCATAGCATTCAGGACGGCATCCTTCGGATTGATATCCGTCGCGTCAAGAGTCTGGATCATGCTGCTTACGGCAAGCGTCTTGAATGACTTCAATTCACCATAGGAGATTTCAGTATTCTGAATAATATAACTGCGGTAGTAGTATGTGGTCTCCGGCTCAAGGACTTCAGTATTGACGGAATAATTGTAATCCGAGTCAAATGCCTTGGCTTCTATCTGAATTGCTGACCCGACCAACACTCCGGATGATGTTGAATACAATACTCCGAACGACAAATCCGTGGATGTCTTCCCTGGAAGATTTGCTTTTCCTGAGATTTCTGCATTTCTGCAGGAAATGTGAGTAGCGGTCCCGGTTACAGAACCCATCTTTTCCTCTGGTTGCGACGGGTCCTTGACGCAAGAGACTATGATAGCCATCAATGAAATGGCGGCGAAAAACGCTTTGAATTGATTTTTCATTGGATGAACAATTGAATGCATCAAATTTATGAATAAAATCTATATGTTGTAATGTCCATTGAGATCATTGTTTTAAGATTTGTTCACCGCATATCTTTTCACTATGAAAGAATTAACGAAACAAACTATCTTTCGACGTCCTTTCCAAATCGTACATCTTCTGAATTTTTGAAGGAGGAAGAATCTCGCGGAACTTGAAGTAATATTCTTTCCTCAAGGCAAGAATCTTTTCGCTCTTGGCAAAATCGTCAAGGATTTTCAGTTCAGCGGATTTCTCCGGATTTTCATCCTCCTGCGG
>JAZRYB010000062.1:0-3153 GCA_045600565.1 Candidatus Cryptobacteroides sp.
CCTTCGGAATCTCGTACAAACTGTAGCTGTCTTTCGGCTCCGGTTGTGAAGCTTGCTTTTCTCTTATTGCATCAAGAGCCTTCTGGGACTCCTCCAAAGAATCATAATATCCAACGGTGGAGTCTTCGTGGTCAAACCAATCTTCTTTTATGATTTTGTACTTTGCCATAACATTTCAAAAATAGTGATTATTATGAAGCTTCTTATACGCAAGAAGAACTATTTGTCATCTTCGGCGAAATAATCTTCGGCCCAGAATGATAAGATTGTAAATTTTCATCTTCATAATGTTTTCTCCATTTAATGATTCTACACGAAAGCGTCCGGCCCGGTACATATAGCATAGCGTAAATCCAAACTTTTTCCGAGCTGGAAAGGTATCCTTCCTTAAGCACATAGTACAAGCAAAGGAGTTGGCCGGTGACAACTCGCCCAAATTGCTTGGCTCCTGAAGAAATCCAGACGCCCAATGTGAGTCTATGGTAAGCCAACTGCGGTTCAGTCCGATGCCCTGGTAAACCTCGCTATCCTCTCGTTCACTATCCTCAGGTAATGCCGTCTTGCCTTGTCACTTAGATAACTTCGTCCGACCAGGTCTGCAGATGTCTGAGGAAGCTGCATGTACTTATCCAGAATTCCGGAGACACGGGATTCGAGAAGACCTATGCGGGCTCCGAAGCGCTCAAAGTCCAGACGACAGGGATGTCCTGTCCTTTCATAGACATCGCTGCGCTCGATGTTGGGCGAAAGTCCTCCATCCAACCCCAAGTCATCCCCATTTACATGAATACTCGTATTCAGCAGGTCATACGCAGGAGCCAGGCGGTAATCTTCTCCTCGCAGAATCAGGGAGAAATTCTTCAGATGGTCGTCACCGTTCGCATAGATGTAGTTAAACACTACAAGGTCGAAGAATCTTTCCATATCCACCATCCAAGCTGACACATTCTTTCTTATTGCTCCAGCTATGTCCTCGTAGCATCCGCTGTACTTGAAGCGTTTCCCGTCCTCCTGCTCGTTCCGCCCTAGAACCGATGCAAAGTCCTCCATCGGAAGTTTGGATGCGTCAGGAAGTATGTCAAAACGCTTCGTGATATAGACAATCTCACCTTTGGGCGTGAAGCAAAGACCGTTATCAGCCGTCTTGATACCATACACCTGAGAGGCAATCTGCATTGTCAGATTCTCATTTGCAGGAATCTGCTTGCGCTCCACAAGTGTCCTGTCCCAAGGTGCAGGTTTCAGAATATATGTCGAGCGGTCATCGTCACCGGCAATACGTATATGGGAATCCTTCAGGACTGCGGGAAACTTTTCCTGAACACCGGATACCGATATTCTGTGCATGGCATCGGCAACCTGACCGACGGAGCGGAACTCATCTATGCTGAAATCCAGAAGGTGGCTTATCTTCCGGCCGTCAAAAAGGGCCTTGCGGGCTTTGGGACTGTATGTTGAGAAACCTTCTGCAAGGTTTGAAGGGCAATTCACAATATCTGTCATCACTGAACGCTTTTAATGTGAACAGCTCCTATGAAATCCTTACCTGCCATTGCTGAAAGCAGGCCGAAGAAATCCTTTTCGTCTATTCTCAGACGCCGGCAGATGATGCTGCGATTGGCCCCTTCCGGCAGCATATTGGTAAAAAACGGGAAAAGCGAATCCGACTCGAATATCTCTTTGTTCCTCGGAAGGGTCACCGATAATGACTTCCCGCCCGAAAGCAGATAGGCCGGATCATAGCGGAACTCATAGCCCCTTCCGGGATGCCGTTCAGTCAATACCCCGGCTTTTGTATCATTGTAATATACGTTCAGCTGTCTCATCATTCTTCAGCGATTGTGTTTCGTACCCTATAAACGATTTCCATTCCGAGTATGTCCATTATCTTTGATACGGTCGCGATTGAAGGGTTGCCCTTTCCCCTCTCTATATCCTTTATCGTTGCGAGGCTCAAATCCGCCATTTCCGCCAGATCATTCTGGGACAGGGAAAGTATCTTCCGGCGTTCCTTCATCGTGTCTTGTAGATTCATAAGTCTATTATACTATACTTTCAGTGCAAAGATAGGGCGATTTAGTGTTTTTGCCAAACGAAAGTGTATTAAAGTAAACTTTGGTGCTGTCAAAGTGCAAGATTTACTCATGATCCTCTCTGTTCTCCCGTACTGAGACAGTTTCCGCATAATTTCCATCAGCCTCAGCACGTTTTCTTCCTCTAAAAAGATCAAAGATTCCCATAGTCAGTCACCCTTCATCGAAGAAATTCTCATCAGCACAGGCATCATTGTCGGCAATCCGGTCGAACCATCGGGCACGGGAGCTTGTCAGTTTCCGGCTCATGGCAACTGTACCGCACACGGTTGCCTGGAAGTTCATGGCATTCTTGATACCAAGGTCATGAAATACTTCCATCGCGTCCTGGTTCGCTCCGATATAAGCAAACGTCCATCCCTCCTTGCCGAGTTTCTCGGTCAATGCCTTTACACTCGCCTGATTGTATTCCTTGGATGCATTCTCATAACCGTCGGTAATGATAGTGACGAGAACCTTGTCGTTCTCTGCAACGCTCTTCTTGAGTTCCGTCACAGACTTGCCGATTGCATCATACAGCGGTGTGCAGCATGCAGGGTTGAACTGAGCAGATTAAAAATTCTTGTCTTCATGTTTCTTTTAATGTTTTACAGTTAAACAATTAGGCTGTTAAGTTAAATAATTTTTTATGGTCACGATTTCAAACTGCATTTCTGAGTATTCGCACTCGTTTGGCCGCAAGGTTTTCGGGGAGATTTTGTCTGCTCCAGGCCTTGAGGTCTGTACTGTGCGTACGCTCCAGGCAGCCCTTGAAGTCGAAGCCTCTGGCGGATTCGAGGGTGCTGAGTTTGGTGTGCAGCGGCAGTATCATCACGAAGCTTGTGACCCCATACATCCTGTTGTCGGATTTCCGCTCCTTGAAGTAGCCGAAAGAGGATTCAATGATGTCGGACGACACATTGTGAGCATCCTCCTCGGCATTCAGAAGAGCTGTTTCCTTTCGGAAGTACCCGAGCATCAACTCGGCGAGTCTGGTAAGTCGGTCTCCACGTCCCATCAGACTGCGGTTGATGATGGAGGTGCATTCCTTGGCCGTTTTGCGGGAAAGGCCCTCGGACTT
>JAZRYB010000063.1:0-4480 GCA_045600565.1 Candidatus Cryptobacteroides sp.
TTCTTTGGGGTGGCCTGCGCGGGGATACCCCTTCAGCAGCTGAATAATGTAGTTTTGCTCATCATAGTCAAGTTCTTCTGAACTCCAGACAACCATAGGACTGCGACCCGTCAGTTTTCCGGCTATAATGCTGCCGGCTGACACATCCACGGGTATTGCAAGTTCGCTGCACGGTTCATATCGATTCAGAACAAGAACCTCGGAATAAGATCCATATTCATCAATAGCGCACGCAGGGACTGACAATAGCATGAACGATGCCAGGCATATCGATAATATGCGCGATATTGCTTTCTTTATTCTTTTCATAATACTGCCTCCATTCTTTTGCGGCTTGTTGAATTGAAAACTTAATTTCCTGTTGCAGGTACCCATTTGCTGGATTTTAGTTTTGCAAATATATACCTGATTTTACTTATGCAAGGGCAGCTTTAGTGCTGCTCTTTTTCTGTTGTCACCTTTGGTATACTATTCCTGCCTTTTGGATGACGGAGCATTGAAGGAGGTAATTGTAATGCCAAAAGGAAAACATCTGACTCTTGATGACCGCCAGGCCATACAGCTTGGTCTTAATGAAGGACTCAGCTTTAAAGAAATAGCTGACAGTCTTTGTAAGGATCCATCCACCATTTCTAAAGAAATCAAAAATCATATTACATTAAAGCGTACCGGCAGTTTCAATCCCTGCGCAATCGCGAAGGAGTGTCATCACTTCAAGGATCTTTGTTCAAAATGTGTTTACACTTATGGCAAAGAATGCCGCAGCTGCCATTACTTCGAATGCTTTTCAGCCTGTCCTGATTTTGTCCAGAATACCTGCAGAAGGCTTCTTTCCCCTCCGTATGTATGTAATGGATGTGCTGATCGAAAAGGTTGTCATCTTGAAAGGCATCTCTATGATTCTGCAGAGGCGCACAGGGCTTATCTTGAAACCCTCAGCCAGAGCCGTCAGGGTTTTGCAGTTTCATATGATGAGCTCAAGAGGCTTGATGATATTGTCTCGCCGCTGATCCGGCAGGGACAGTCAGTGCATCACATCTGTCAAAACAACAAGGATGTCATTATGTGCGACGAGAAGACCATCTACAACTATATTGATGCAGGACTCCTAACCGTCGGCAATATCGATCTCCCGCGAAAAGTTCGCTACCGGGTCAGGAAGAAGAAACGTCCTGTCCGCATCGACAAGGCATGCTTTGCCGGAAGAACCTATGACCAATTCAAATCATTCATGTCCGTATTCCCGGATACTGCGGTTGTGGAAATGGATTCCGTTGAAGGCGTCAAGGGCGGGAAGGTTCTCCTTACAGTCTGTTTCACCAACTGCGGACTGATGCTGGCGTTTTTGCGCGACTCCAACACGGCAAGATCTGTGGCGAATATCTTCAACAAGCTTGACGGTTTACTGGGTCGGGAGAGGTTTGCCGACTTATTTCCTGTCATCCTCACAGACCGCGGCAGTGAATTCACTGACCCATTGTCGATCGAACGTGATGAGAACGGAATTGAGCGTACCCTGGTCTTCTACTGTGATCCGCAGCGTTCCGATCAGAAGGGAAGCTGCGAGGTGGCCCATGAGATGATACGCAGAATTCTTCCAAAGGGAAAAAGCTTCGACCACCTCAGTCAGGATGATGTCGATCTGATGATGAGCAACATCAATTCCTACAAAAGAAAGAAGCTGGGCAACCTGTCACCATACGAGTTGTTCAGCTCCTTCTACGGCGAGGATCTGCTACACCAATTACACATACGGCAGATTCCTCCCAACGAAATTAATCTTACACCGAAGCTACTGAGCAAGTAAACACTATATGAAATTTCCGTCATTCAAAAGCCTGAAGCTTATCTATTTCAGGGGTTGAATTTACTATTGCAAAAAGAGTTGCATCAAGTTTGACCTCTTTTTGGCATGCAATTTTTGCAAGTTTAACTTCCATTATTAAAGGTTCTTGCAAAACTAATTTCCGGAAAATCCGGTTTATACAGATTTATCAGAATTTACTCTTGCAAGAACGGAAGTTACTTTTGCTGAACTGGAACTTAGTTTTACAATTCAGCAATCGCGAAAAATCGTGAAAGAAAAATACAACTGCGGGCTGTTTTTGTGCTGGCAATATTTGTTCGTGTATGATAAAATAAATTGTCTGAAATGTTAAACAAGTTTCCTATGAAATGAGGACATCATGATAAAGAACAACATTGAAGTTGATGTAAAGGTCAAGTGCATCGAGCAGGGCACAACCCAGGCACAGATCGCGGAGGATATCGGGTCCTCCAAATCCTATGTGAATCGCCTTATAAAAAAACCGGACGGCGTGGTGAACAATACATTCGTGAAAGTGATGGAGGCTCTCGGCTACGATATTGAACTGACTTACGTCGAGAGGAGCAGTGAGTGATGAGCATTAAGTCGACTGCCTTTCAGACAAATCATAATTGTATGATTATATTGACGGAGGTCCACCCATGAATAAATTAGGTGCGATTGAATTATCTTCGGATATTTTTGAAAAAGCTAATATCGGTCTTTGGGCGTTTGAACTGGACGAAGGCAGCGCACCGAGAATGTACGCCGACCAGACTATGATGAGGCTGATTGGTCTTGACCATGAAGTATCTCCGGAAGAGACTTACCATGCTTGGTACGACCATATCGATCCGGAGCATTATGACGAAGTGGCCGCCTCCGTGGAAAAGATGACCGCCGGTGTTCACGCAGAAGTACAGTATCCGTGGCATCACCCAAACGGGAAGACCTGGATCGTGCGCTGCGGAGGCGTGCGCAACTACGCCTATACAAAGGGCATCCGCATCGAGGGTACCCATCAGAACGTCACCGCTCTGATACATTACGAAAAAAGAAACCTTACGGATCTGATGGCATCTCTTGCGGATAATTTCGTTCAGGTCTGTTTTCTGGATCCTTATACCGGTAAAATCAGCTACTATGAGGGTAATTTCCTCGATGAAGAAGATGCAGGAGATTACTACAAGGTAGATTTTTACCGAGAGGTGGCCAGCAGGAGCCGCTCAATCATTCATCCTGACGACCTGTCTCTTGCTGAGAAGATGTATTCCCGCGAAAATCTCATTTCGGTTCTGGAATCCGGAGAAGCAAACGAATTTATTGTTCGCTGGCAGAACGGAAGCAGTGCGGACTGCGTTTACATGAAGAACCGTCTCGTTTCTTTTGAGGATGACGACGGCACTAAAAAGCTTGTCATCGGTGTATCGGATGTTACCGATACGGTCAAGGCAGAGAAAGCGCTTGAAGAGAGAAATGTTTATCTGGAGTATTTCCTGAAGAGCTTCCAGTCGGCGTATGTTGTGGATCTTAACAATGACACGTTTGAAATTCTGAGTATGAATCATGAGTTCTCACACGTGTTCATGAAGGATGGCGGAAGAGATGCCATGAATGCATTCATCGAGCGACATATTCATCCGGAAGACCGCGAACTGATGAGGCGGATGTCTGACAGCAAATATGCCAAAGAGCTTCTTGAAAAAGAAAAAGAAGTTGTTTTCACGATTCGGGAAGTGTTCGGTGAAATTGAAAAGACCCTTCGTGTGCTTATGATACGCGGCGCAGAATATGGCAGAGCAGCGATTGGTTTTATGGACATTTCCGACGACATTAAGAAAGAGAGAGAATACAGCCACAAGCTTGAGACTGCCAAGATCGCGGCAGAGGCGGCCAATCAGGCGAAGTCCACCTTCCTCTTCAATATGTCCCATGATATCCGCACCCCGATGAATGCCATCATCGGCTTCACGGACATTGCGGAAAAGCATATTGACGACAAGGAGCGAGTCCTCGAATCTCTCGGCAAGGTCAAGATGTCCAGCGAGCATCTGCTCTCCCTGATCAATGACGTTCTGGATATGTCACGCGTGGAATCCGGACAGGTGAAGATCGAGGAAGAACCAATCTGCATCGACACGGCAAAGGATAATCTTTACAGCATCCTCAACGGCAGCGCGGAGACAAAGAGCATCCTCCTTACCTTGACACTTGCGCCTTCGCTGGAGCATCACTGGTTCTATGCGGACCGCTTGCGCATGATGCGCGTGCTTACGAATATCATTTCCAACTCTGTAAAATATACGAATCCCGGCGGGAAAATTGATTTGCTGGTCGAAGAACTGCCCTGTGAAAAGGAAGGGTATGCACGCTATCGCTACACCGTTACCGATACGGGAATCGGCATGAGTAAGGAATTTCTGGAGCACGTCTTCGAGCCCTTCACCAGAGCGGAAAGTGCCACGAAGAGCGGCGTGGTCGGCACGGGGCTCGGTATGGCAATCACCAAGTCGCTGGTAGAGCTGATGGGCGGCACCATCGAGATCGAAAGCGAGCTGGGCGTCGGCACCACGGTCCGGCTGGAATTTGAAAACGCAATCGCGGAGCCGGTTGACCCGACGTCTGCAATTCCGGATAATATTTCTCTGGATCTCAACGGAAAGAAGATCCTTC
>JAZRYB010000064.1:0-3231 GCA_045600565.1 Candidatus Cryptobacteroides sp.
AATAACCGATTCGGTTTTCTCCGAATTAATTGTTGCTCAATCAGACTTCCTGTGATATATTTAGTTCGGTAAATACCGAATCGGAAAGGGCTGAATGAAAATGCGTTTTATCGGAAGAACCGAAGAATTAAAAAAACTGAATAAAGAAATAGGCAGCAGCAGGATGTCTTTCTGCTTGATTTACGGGCGCCGGCGTGTCGGTAAAAGCGAGCTGGCTAAAGCGGCTTTGGCACAATCAGATGTGACCTCGATATACTACGAATGCAGACAGACATCAGAGCAGGGTAATGTTGAAAGCCTTTGTGATGTGATCTCCGAGTCTCTAAATCTCCCAAAACTCGGATATAGAACTATCGAAGAAACTTTCAGGTTTCTTTTTGATTCTGCGGAAAAGCGAAAGCTTACAGTTGTAATCGACGAATATCCCTATCTTCGTGAAACAGTCAAGGGCCTCGACAGTGTTTTGCAGGTGCTGATTGATACTTACAGAGAGCGATCAAATCTGACGCTGATGATTCTTGGTTCTTATGTAGAAGTCATGAAATCCTTGCTTGATGCATTCTGCGGTGCCCATCGGTCGCTGATGCGTTTCGCAGCGGTCGCTCTGCGAAACAAAACGGCCGCCGCAAAATGCGCTTGCTGTGGTGTTATCCTCTTGGTTCAATCACCACGGTGTAATGTTTAGTTGCTCTCTTCATGATTGCATTCGATGAGACCTCATCATTCAAAATCATGGATGCCCAGCTCTTGGGCTCCCTCTGGGAACATACAACCGTGCTCTTTGACAACTCACCGCGTTTCTCAAGTACTTCAAAGAGGACTTTAATCTCCCGTTCATCCGTGACGGTGTGCAGGAGAAAATCATCCAGAATGAGAAGATCCATGTTGATGAAGTGCAGAACTTTCTTTTGATATTTCTGATAGTCGCGCATTTTCAGCGCGACCAGTTCTTCGAGGAAGGTTTCACAGTGATGGTAGCTGACCCTGTATTTCAGACACGCCTGAATACCGATGGCTTTTGCCAAATATGATTTTCCGCTGTCAGACGGCCCCAAAATGCATACGTTCAAACCGTCTTTGATGAAATCCATCGAAGTCAAGGTCTCAACGATCCCTGAAGGCAAATAGAGCCTTTCAGCTGAATCCTTGCACGTATCAACAGTCTGAGGACCTCCACTTAACCTGGCACGTTTCAATCGATTCTCAAATTGCTTACCGATTTTGGCTTCGTATTCCGGACTGATGATCTGATCAAGCATTTCGATTCGATCCATTGTATCGAACCTCTTAGACCGGAACATTTCCGCCAGAGCTGCTGACATATTGTACAGCCTGATCTCGTTGAGTTCATCGACGAGACGCTCGATCTCAGTTTTCTTCATCGTCATAACCGGCCTCCTTCTTTTGTGTCGCAGCCAGTCTGCTGCTCTTTGAAAGGAGTTTGTCAATATCGCCGGCATGAGGACTCATCACGAAAGCTCCTTTGTTGCGTTCTTCGTTGAGCTTCGTATTGTAACCGGCAGTGCCGATATCCTCCGCGACAGAGGCGATTGTGTTTTTGATAAACGTATACGAGACATGCCCGCTGTCGATGGCAATCCGGCAGCAATCCTCAAGGGCAAGCCTGCTGTACTTCTTCGTGAAGTTGAGGATTCCCATGCAGAGTCTGTAGGTCTGAACTTCAATGTCACGGCTTTTCAGGACACGCTTGATAACATCGACAGTGCAAGGACCGACGGTCATGGCTTTCTTCACAAAGAATGCGCCGCTCCATTCTGACATTTCTTTAAAATGTTCCGGAAGATGATTCGGTTCGGTCTTCCATTCTCCGCGGTGTGACGCTCTGGGCCAGCTTACGATCAGCTCTCCGGAAAGGGAATAGATTTTTACCGTTTTTGAAGTAGCACCGACCATAACCATCTTGTGCAGATAAGCTTTGTCTACGCTGTAATACGCATTGTCGAAGCGAACGTGAAAGTCAGCCGAAACCTTAGCCGTTCTGCGCTCCATGTATTGGTACATTGAATGCGGAAGCTGCTGCAGCTCTTCTTTTTCTTCGAGCCAGAGGTCATAACGGCTGAAGTCCTTCTTTTTAAAGTTCTGCCTGTTGAGCACTTTGAGCTTTTCCCAAAGATCGTGGTTGAATTGCTCAAGAGAGAAGTATCTCATGTCTTCAAGATCGTGGAAGAAGCCTTTTTCCAGGATCCCGACAGCATTTTCAACGCTGCTCTTGTACTTGGGTTTGCGGACCTTTGCGGGGAGTATAGCCGTATGATTGTGATCAGCCCATTGCGCATAGTCTTTGTTAAGTTCCGGCGCAATCCAGTCTTCGTTAGCAATCACAGCCTGCTTGCAGTTATCGCAGACAACCACTGACGGAACTCCGCCGAAGAATTCAAGGGCATGGTTGTTCACCTCAATCCACTGAGGCTCTGCTGTGGACGTCATTCCTTCGGCATATATGTACTGTGAATATGGAAGGATGGCAACAAACACTACGATGGTTGTGACCTCACCTGTGATGCGGTCGATCAATTCAAATGTCTTGCCTGCGAAGTCGACTTCCATTTTCTGACCGATAACTGCCTGAAGATGAATGGTTTCGTAGTTTTCCTCGCACCATCTGGCGTACAGTTCACAGAACTGGCGATACTGATAATACTTCAGTCCGTCGGTCTTGCAGCGAACGGAATACCGGTTCCAAAGATAAACAAGAGTCATGTTCTTACGCTCATTCATCTGACGGAAGATCTCGGGAAAGTCCGGCTTTTCGAATTCGTCGCTGCGGTTGTTGGATCCGGGAGTATGTCCATAGACAAGCTCATGGATGCCATAATTGGTGATGCCTTCAGGAAGCGGAAAGGAAATCTCTGCGCTTGCTTTGAAGGCTCTCAGGAAATCATTGACTCCTGATTTGCTCGTGTGCGTCTGTCTTGCGATTTCTGCGCCCGACATGTTCAGCACGAAGTGTTTTGTGATGATGTCTTTGTAGTCTAACATACATCGTCCTCCTAATGATTTTTCGTCATTTACATGACGTAACACCATTATATGAGAACTAAAATCAGTGTTGCGGCCGCATTTAAAGACATTGAAGGTATCGAATTTAAACCTGATTCATGGAATTGTCAAGAAAAGTGCAGTCAATAAACTCACAAATTCTTTAAGCGGCTACTGATTGTTCTTCTGCCAGAGATGTCCTGTATGCCGCGGGTGGGAGCCCTCCGGGGT
>JAZRYB010000065.1:0-60451 GCA_045600565.1 Candidatus Cryptobacteroides sp.
ACCAATTAATATTCAATAAATTATGCAACTTTTTCAACTAAATTTCAATACCTCTCAGAGGCCTCTGCCGGAAGGTCAGAATCGGCAGTTTTCAGCACTTTTTTCTGACCATTTTTCAAACAACTAACTTAACACCCTATTTTATTATACAAGATTTTTATTGTATTTTGGTTCTGGAATGAGGGAGCGTAGCTGTAGCTACGTGACCGAATGACAGAAGCAAAAGACTGAAAAAGGTTCATAAGAAAAGAAATTAATCATTTCAAAACAGGTTCTTATTTCAAGAGATTGCCTAAAATGCTTCTCGCCAGAGATTTAGTCACATTCCTTGTGACGGCCGAAGTCGTATTCTTGATGGTCCTGTCGGCAATGGTCCTGCCGGTGACTTTCTTGCCTGAGACCGCGCGTGACACCTCTGTGCCGAGGGAACTGGTGACCGCGGTGAGAGCGGTGCCGAGAACTGTGCCCAGGACTGCTTTGCCGGCATTCCCGGAGCTCTTTGCCTCCCCCCTTGCGGTGACTTCAGCTCTCTTCTTCTGCTCCTTGACGGCCTGAGCCTGTTGCTCCTGGGCAGCGGCCAATTCTTCTTCATTCATCTTCATCAGGTCTTCGAAGGCGCTCTGGCGATCAATCATTTTGTCATATTTGCCGAATATTCTGGATGTTTTGATGACATTGGATCTCTGAGCCTCAGAGATTGCTCCTATCTGGCTGAGCGGAAAGAGTATTCTGGCTCGCTCCACCATGCTCGGCGCACCCTTCTCATCGAGAAAAGATACAAGAGATTCTCCGGTATTGAGCTCCAATATGGCATCTTCGGTATTGAAATCCGGATTGGCTCTGAATGTCTCGGCAGCGGCTCGTACAGCCTTCTGATCCTTTGGCGTATATGCCCTGAGCGCATGCTGGATTCTGTTTCCAAGCTGTCCAAGGATATTCTCAGGAATGTCGGACGGGCTCTGTGTGACGAAATAGACACCGACACCCTTGCTGCGGATCAGGCGGATAACCTGCTCAATCTTGTCAACCAAGGCCTTCGGAGTGTCATTGAAGAGGGTGTGGGCCTCATCGAAGAAGAATACCAATCTCGGCAGGTCGAGATCTCCCACTTCCGGAAGTTGTGCATATATGTCGGAAAGCAACCAGAGGAGGAAGGTGGAATAGAGCTTAGGGTTGAGCATAAGCTTGTCTGCGGCAAGAACACTCAACACGCCCATCCCCCTTTCTGTTTGCAGGAGGTCGAAAATGTCGAAGGAGGGCTCTGCAAAAAACAATTCGGCCCCTTGATTCTCAAGCTCCAACAATGCTCTCTGGATGGCACCGACGCTGGCTGCGGACACATTGCCATATGTCGCCGTGTATTCTTTCGAATGCTCGGAGACATAGGTCAACATCGCCCGGAGGTCTTTCATATCAATGAGAAGAAGCCCCTTGTCATCTGCAACTCTGAAAACTATGTTGAGGACTCCGGCCTGAGTATCATTGAGGCCCATCAGGCGTGCGAGCAGTTGAGGTCCCATATTGGAGACTGTGGTCCGCATCGGGTGGCCCTGCTCTCCGAAGACATCGTAGAATCTGACCGGACAACCTCCGAATACAGGATTATCAATGCCGAATTCGGCACATCGCTTCTCAATGAAACTGTTCATCTCGCCCGGCTGGCTGATGCCGGAAAGATCTCCCTTCATATCTGCCATAAAGCAAGGGACTCCCGCCTGACTGAATGTTTCTGCAAGTACTTGGAGAGATACGGTCTTGCCGGTTCCTGTCGCTCCGGCGATCAAACCGTGGCGGTTGGCCATGCGCCCGCAGATTGGAATCGGTCCATTGGAACTGTGGGCAATATATAGCCCGATTTTGTTGTCAAGCATAGTTTATTGTATTTTCATAATTCATTCTTGATACAAAATTAAGTATTTTTTAATTGCCGGATAATACCCCACCAAAAAAGATTTACAAATAGTTGGTATTTTGGAAAATAATGGCGAAATTTAACCGAATTTTGTTAATTCAAACCATAGAGGGATATACTATTATTAACTCTTTAATAACACCAAATTATGTCTAACGAAATTACAAGAAGATCGTTCCTTAAAACTGGAACAGCAGCTGCTATCGGCCTCGCTGCAACACCAAGCATGTTCGCAAAAGAACCTGCAGCAAAGAAAAAGAAAGTCGCTCCTAGTGACAAGCTCAACATCATCGGTGTAGGTATCGGCGGTAGAGGTTCAGCTGACTTGAAGGCTATGGAAAGCCAGAATATCATCGCTCTTGCTGATGTCGACTGGAAGTATGCAGACCCTGTATTCAACCGTTATCCTGATGCAAAGAAGTACAACGATTTCCGCGTTTGCTTCGATGAGATGCTCAATCAGGCAGATGCAGTCCTTGTCGCTACGGCAGACCACACACACGCTCTTGTATCTGCTACAGCTCTTACAGCAGGCAAGCACGTATATTGCGAGAAGCCTCTTACTCACACCGTATATGAGTCACGTCTTCTTACCAAGCTCGCCGCGAAATACAACGTTGCTACCCAGATGGGTAACCAGGGCGCTTCAGGCAAGGGCGTAAAGCAGACTTGCGAATGGATTTGGAACGGTGAGATCGGTGAGGTCACAAAGGTTGAGGCTTTCACAGACCGTCCAATTTGGCCACAGGGACTCGAGCGTCCTGCTGATATGGCTGTTCCTAGCACAATGAACTGGGACAGCTTCATCGGACCAGCCGAGCCAAGACCATACAATGAGATTTACACACCTTGGAACTTCCGCGGTTGGTGGGATTTCGGTACTGGTGCTCTCGGTGATATGGCTTGCCACATCCTTCATCCTGTATTCAAGGCTTTGAAGCTTGGTTATCCTATCAAGGTTCAGGGAAGCTCTACACTCCTTCTCAGTGAGTCTTGCCCTAATGCACAGATTGTCAAGCTCGTTTACCCTGCAAGAGAGAATCTCCCTAAGGTCGGTATGCCTGAGGTTGAGGTATGGTGGTATGACGGTGGCCTCAAGCCAATGAGACCAGAAGGATTGCCGGCAGGCAAGGAAATGAACGATCAGGGTGGATGCGTTATCTTCCACGGAACAAAGGATACCCTTATCTGCGGTTGCTACGGTGTCAATCCTTATCTTCTTTCTGGTCGTAAGCCTAAGGCTCCGGAAGTTCTTCGTGAGATCACAGAGTCACACCAGATGGACTGGGTACGCGCTTGTAAGGAAGATGCCGCTACTCGCGTCAAGTCAGCTTCTGACTTCAGCGAGGCTGGTCCTTTCAATGAGATGGTTGTTATGGGTGTTCTTGCGGTTCGTCTCCAGAGCCTCAACCGTGAGCTCGAGTGGGATGGTGAAAACATGCAGTTCACCAATATTCCTGAGGATGCGAAGATCCGTTCAGTCGTTCACGATGGTTTTACAATCAATGAGGGTCATCCTACATTCCAGAAGACTTATACCGAGCCTGTAAATGCACGTGCCTTCGCACAGGAGCTTATCAAGCACACTTACAAGAACGGTTACTCTCTTCCTGAGATGCCTGCATAGTTAATCAAATGCTGAGGTAATTATGAAAAAAACTATGATGATTATCGCCAGCGCTGCTGCTGTTGTTGCCCTTGCTTCTTGCGCGGGCAACAACAAGAAGGCGGCAGCCGGGGCAGAGGAAGCTGAAGGTACCCCTGCTTATACAATACTTGAGAACGAGCAGGTTGACCTTGCTGATTTCCCTAAGGACGAAGATGGATATTATGTAATCTTTGACGGCAAGACATTCAACGGCTGGAGAGGTTATGGTAAGGACCACGTTCCTTCAAAGTGGGCTATCGAGGACGGTTGCATCAAGTTCAACGGTACCGGTGGCGGTGAAGCTCAGGAAGGAGATGGTGGTGACATCATTTTCGCTCACAAGTTCAAGAATTTTGAGTTCGAGCTTGAGTGGAAGGTTGCCAAGGGTGCAAACTCAGGTATCTTCTATCTTGCACAGGAAGTCCAGACTGAGAAAGACGGAGAGAAGAGAATGGAGCCTATCTATATCTCTGCTCCTGAGTGTCAGGTTCTCGATAATGAGAATCACCCTGATGCAAAGCTTGGCAAGGACGGCAACAGAATGTCAACATCTCTCTATGATATGATTCCTGCAAAGCCTCAGAACGCCAAGCCTTACGGCGAGTGGAACAAAGTAAAGATTCTTGTATATCAGGGAACAGTTGTTCACTATCAGAATGACGAGAACGTTCTTGAGTATCATCTCTGGACTCAGAAGTGGAACGATATGCTTCAGGCAAGCAAATTCAGTGAGGAAGCCTGGCCTCTCGCATATGAGCTGCTCAACAATTGCGGTGGTGCAAACCACGAAGGCTATTTCGGTTTCCAGGATCACGGAGACGTTGTATGGTTCCGTAATATACGTGTTAAAGTTCTTGACTAGTTTATCTCAAAAATCATGAAAAAATTATTTATCATTTGCGCTGTAGCTCTTGCTGCTGTATCTTGCGCTAAGACGGCAGAGCCGGTAAAGAAGGATATGGCAATCCAGCTTTATTCAGTACGTTCTCTTATCGGCCGTCCTGAGCTTTATCAGCAGAATCAGGCAACTGTTCTCAAGGCTATTGCTGATGCAGGTTTCACAGCAGTCGAAGCTGCCAGCTACAATCAAGGGAAGTTCTACGGAGTTTCTCCTGAGCAGTACAAGGCAGACGTAGAGGCCGCAGGTCTTAAGTCATATTCTTCACATACAGGACACAATCTTTCAGACGCAGAGTTTGAAAGCGGTGACTTCACCGAGTCTCTCAACTGGTGGAAAGAGGCTATTCCGGCACACAAGGCCGCTGGAATGTCTGTTATTTGTATCCCTTCAATGCGTGTTCCTAAGACATTGGCTGAGCTTCAACTTGTCTGCGATTATTTCAACGCAGTCGGAAAGCTTTGCGCCGAGCAGGGCATCCTTTTCGGATATCATAGCCACAGCTTTGAGTATGAGAAAATTGAGGATCAGGTGATGCTCGATTATATGATTCAGCACACAGACCCTCAGTATGTATTCTTCGAGATGGATGTTTACTGGGCAGTTTACGGAAGAGTAAGTCCTGTTGATTACTTCAAGACATATCCTGGCCGTTTCAAAGTTCTTCACATCAAGGACGCAAAGGAAATCGGACAGAGCGGATTCGTCGGG
The DNA here is from genome assembly GCA_045600565.1 of Candidatus Cryptobacteroides sp. GTDB lineage: Bacteria > Bacteroidota > Bacteroidia > Bacteroidales > UBA932 > Cryptobacteroides. The sequence goes on from JAZRYB010000065.1 coordinate 5,170, forward strand.
TTTGACGCTATCTTCAAAAATTTCGATGTAGCCGGTGCAAAGGCTTACGTTGTTGAGATTGAGAGATACTCATACGAAGATGTACTCCAGTCAATGAAGGAAAGTGCAGATTATCTTCTCGCAGCTGATTTTGTAAAGCCTTCATACGCTGAGTAAAATCAGATTTTTATCACAAAACAAAGGGAGGATGATTCTCTGTATGGGAATCATCCTCCGCTTTTTATATTCTATACTATTTCATCTCATCCTACCCCGTCTGTGTCATTCTGTATTGTCATCCCGTACGACGAGAATAGATGTCTCGTATAGCAGGTATAGCGGCAGGAATACAACCATCAGTGTAAATGGATCTCCGGAAGGCGTAATCAATGCGGACAGTACAAGAAGCGCCACTACTGCGACCTTGCGGTACTCCTTGAGGAAGGATTTCTTGAGCAAACCCATTGATGAAAGTATCCAGGCAAGCATTGGCATTTCAAATACCAATCCCATCACAAACACGATAGTGATAAAGTTAGTGATGTACGAATTGAGAGAAATCTGGTTTGTGATAGTCTCTCCGACCTGGTATTGGGTAAGAAAGCGGAATGTGAGCGGAAAAACGAGACAGTATCCGACTGCGCAGCCGATAAAGAAAAGAATGGTTCCGAAACTGAATGCTTTCTTGACTCCCTTTTGCTCGTTCTTATAGAGTGCCGGACGGACGAAAACCCAAATTTCATAAATAAGATACGGGAATACTATCACCAATGAGAACCAGAATGATGTGCTGATATGAATCAGGAACTGGGATGCGACATTGATGTTGATTATATCCACGTGGAAATCATCTCCGCTGAAATCAGGCATCAACTGCCCTCCGCCGCCACTGCCTCCAAGCGCCGCAAACCAACGATATACGAAAAAATCGGAGGTGGTCGGGCCTAGAACGAAAGAATCGAAAACGTGCGGAAGAGCAATGAATACTCCGACTAGTACAAGAACCAGGGCGATGAGTACGTGAAACAAAGTCCATCTGAGATCCTCAAGATGATCCCAGAAGGTCATTTCGGCAGACTCGTTAGCCATTATTTATTATCAGAATCTTTTTTTACCGGGTCAGGCTCGGTGATTTTGTCAAGATTGATATCTTTCTCTATATCATTGATTCCGTCTTTAAAGCTTCTGACGCCTTTGCCGATACCGTGCATAAGCTCAGGAATCTTTTTGCCACCGAAGAGGAGCAATACGATAAGAGCAATAATAATGATTTCCCCTGCACCGAGGTTTTGAAGGAATAAAAGTTGTTTCATAATCTGTTAGTTATTTCCAAATATTATTTTCGCAAGAATGCAAATATAAGGTATATTTTTTATTTATCAACGAACGCAAGAGTCACAATAGAAATTTTGGTCCCGGGGCAGCAATTCTTCTTGATTACTTTGTAGCATTCTGTCAGTGTTGAGCCCGAGGTATATACATCGTCCACCAACAGAATATGTCTTGCCCGCAGGTGGCTGATGTCTTTTTTGAGGCTGAAGGCTCCGGAGACGTTCTCGGCTTTGGCTTCACCTGACAGTTTGGTCTGAGTTCTGGTATATTTGCTTCTTTTCAGAATATCTGTATCCATTTTGATGTTCAGAACAGAAGCCAACGCCCCACCGATGATTTCAGCCTGATTATATCCTCTTGACCATCGTCTCACCCAATGAAGCGGCACAGGGACGATTAGATCGGCATCGTCAAAAAGACATTCTTTTTTGATTTTATAAGCCAACATTTTTGAAAAATACCGCCCTGCACCAATGCCGTATTCATATTTGAGATGGCGAGTGACTTGTCTGAAGGGAGAGCCGTCGCGATAAAAAATAAGGCTCGCGGCATATGCATCGGAACTGCCTGTTTTGTCTCTGAAAGAGAGAGCCATCTTGTTGTCTTGCTGCTCCCAGAAATAGGTATAGGGCATATCGATGACACAACTCAGGCAGCAGAAGGCTTCCCGCACATTCAACTTCCTGCCGCAGATTACGCATCTTCTGGGAAGAATCAGGTCAATAAGTGCTTTGAGAGAATTCATCAGCAGTTCATTGCTCCGCAACAATTGATGACTTGCCCGCTGACATATGAGGACAAGTCAGATGCGAGGAACAATGCCACCTTTGCGACTTCCTCCACACTGCCTCCCCGCCTCAGAGGAATTGACTTCACCCATTCTTTTCTGATTTCTTCCGGGAGAGCTGCTGTCATATCAGAAATGATGAAGCCGGGTGCAATCGCGTTGGCCCTGATGCCGCGTGGCCCCATCTCTTTTGCAATGGACTTTGTCAGTCCGATTATTCCGGCTTTCGATGCGGCGTAATTGCATTGCCCGGCATTGCCTGAGACTCCGACGACGGAGGATAGGCTGATGATGCTGCCACCGCGTTGCCTGGCCATCACAGGAGTCAGGGCGTGAATGAAATTGAAGGCTGATTTGAGGTTTACCCCAATCACGGCATCCCATTGTGCCTCGCTCATTCGCAGCATAAGGCCATCTCTGGTGATGCCCGCGTTGTTGACGAGAATATCGATTCGACCGAATTCTTCAACAATTTCATTCACGGTGTCGTGTGCCTGCTCGAAATCAGAAGCATCCGAGGCATAGGCTTTCACTTTATGTCCAAAGGCTTTGATTTCTTCAATTGTGGCCAGCGCCGTATTATCCAAGACCAAGTCCGTAAATGCTATCTGTGCACCTTCCTGGGCGAATTTCAATGCGATTGCTTTGCCAATTCCACGTGCGGCACCCGTAATCAGAGCTGTCTTTCCGTCCAATAGTCCCATATTCAATATCTGTCTTTAGCCATTGCCTCTTCCACTTCGTCAGGGGCAATCGGAAGCCTTTCGCTACCAAGCCGCCTTACACCGTCAGTTGTGACGAGCAAATCATCTTCGAGCCTGATGCCACCGAAATCATAATAATCCTTGAGTTTGGAATAATTGACATATCCTTTATCCGTACCATCTTTCTTCCATTGCTCTATGAGGGCAGGAATGAAATAGATGCCCGGCTCGTCAGTAATCACATTGCCCGGGACCAGCCTGCGGGCCATCCTCAGACTTCCCAGACCAAGCTGAGCAGATCTCGTCTGGTCATCATCATAGCCGACCAGATCTTCTCCATAATCTTCCATATCGTGGCAATCCAGACCCATATTGTGACCAAGTCCGTGAGGCATAAACAGTCCTGCTATGCCGTTTGCAACCATCTCATTGACGTTTCCACGGACAAGACCGAGATCTGCGAGGCGTTCCAGCATCAGGGTGGCAACGCTGATATGGACGTCACGATATGCGATATCCGGTTTGACAAGACTGAATGCCAGCTCGTTGCAGTCATATACTATCTGATAGATGTCTTTCTGCTTACTGCTGAAGCGCCCTCCTGTAGGGTACGTCCTGGTGTAGTCCGAAGCATAATGCTCGTTGCTTTCCGCTCCGGCATCGACAACCAGCAGTTTACCCGATTCTATGATGCAGTTGTGGGTGTGGTTGTGAAAAATCTCTCCGTGCTGAGTGAATATGATAGGGAAGGAAGTCCCCCACCCATTGGAGAGCGTGACACTTTCCATATTGCCTACGATCTGCTGCTCGAAAACGCCCGGCACTATGCCTTTCCTGGCGATGGTGTGCATTTTGAACCCCAGGTCACCGGCCTTGTCCAATAGCTCAATCTCACAATCTTCCTTGACCAGACGCATTGAAATTATCGCCCGAACAAGAGGCAGAGAGGCTTTTGCGCAACCTCCTTTCCCGGAAGATGTGGTCTCTTGTGGGTCAAGGCCGAGAAGTGATGACAAGCGGAGCATTGTGGCATAACGGGAGGCCGGAACAAAATGGATCTTGCGTCCGGACCTGCGTGCTTCGCTGAGGACATTTTCCAGTGCGGCCTTGGGAGCGGATGTGTTCACACCTGTAGCCTGAGCTATGGAAGCAACTGAAGGCTGAGGCCCCATCCAAATAATGTCGTCTATGTCAATATCGTCGGCATAGATGGTCTGAACGCCGCTGTCCAGATCCAAGGTGGCGGAGAAGTCAGGCGCGTCTATCCCAAAAAAATACATCCAGGTACTGTCCTGACGAAACTTATATTGGTTGTCTTTGTATTGGGCAGGAGCCTCGACATTGCCAATGAATATAATCAAACCGCTTTCTCCCTTCATTTTGTCGAGGAGTCTCTGCCTCCTTTTGATATAAATACTTTTATCAAGCATATTAATTTGTTTTCCGGTACTACAAATATACTAATTATTGCCAAACTCTTGACATGTCAGGACTCCTGGTCAAGATTTGCCGGGGTATTGATTAGTTGGAGGGCCGCATCATAGTCTTCCGCATTGACCTTGACTTCTATAGCATCGAGGAGATTCATACTCGGGTAGGAACTCACTTCCCCGAACACCATAGCGGGGATGCCGTTCTCGCGCAACATTCCTTCTATTATGTGTGCGCTGACAGGGTCATTGAAGGTCATCACTGTCTTGAATTCACCGTCTTTCATATTTATGATTATTTGAGATTTTCGAATGTAAATGCCTCCCAGGGCAGGTCAGCATCAGCCTTGCCCTTATCGAGAATGTCAACGATATGCATAAGCAGCGGGAAATCCCTGAGGTCCAGAAGACCGAGCTCGGCCTTGCGACGGACTGCATTACCCATCACCCGTGTAATGACGAGAGACTCGAGAGTGATGCCGGCGAGAGCCTCAGTGACTTCGTCATAATTGAGGCCCTTGCCCATAAGGACGCCGCATCTGCGGGTCCTGCCACTGAATATTGTCACATACAGGTCGCCGAGTCCGATGCATTCTGACTCAAAGCTTCCGCCCTGCATCAGCATAAGTGCGTGTGTCTCGCGGACCGCTTGAGAGAAGGTGCCGGCTTGCGAATTATAGTGTTGAGGCTCATTTTCTCCGTGCCAGCGGGTGTTGAGACCTACTGCGAGGGTGACAGCCATTGCGTAGGCGTTCTTGAGTGCGACGGCGCTCTCAAGACCGATGACATCGTTGGTGAGAGAAACGTGATAGTACGGACGTTGCATAGCCTGCTTCATCATCCTAAGCTGCCCGTTATCCTTGCCGCAGAAGGCGACTTCGCTCGGGTCCATAAATACAAGTTCGTAGGATGTGCAAGGCCCACCGATAGCGCAAATCGTGCGCTTGATGTCCCTCTTTGCCAGCTCGCTCTCCCAGAATCCCGGGTAAGAGATCAGTGTGCCGTCTTCCAGAGCCCTGAGTCCCTTGGTGACCGAGAGGACGGGCATTGCAGGATCAAGCTCTGTCAGGATGGCGTCGAGGAACCAGTCCACGCCGAATGAAGATACACCGCCAATCACGAAATCAGCACCTTCCACTGCGGTTTTCCAGTCCTTGAAATAAAAATATTTCACATTGTCCGGGAAGGGGCGGCAGAATTTTTCGTGCTTGTGTGTCTTGATATATCCGTCAATGATTTCGTCATCAAGGCAAGTGCCTACGATACGTACTTCATTGCCGTTCTCGGCGGCGGGGAAGGCGAGTGCGGAGCCCATCATTCCGGCTCCGATGATAGTAACGACTTTGTTCATATTACTTCGGTGTTTTTCTTTTGCAAAAATAGTCAATAAAAGATGCATAAAAAATAAAGTTTATTAATTCAAAACAGGTTCTTATTCATACATTTTTTATTTTTGTGACACGGTTATTGCTGACATATTGTACCGTTATGAATGATATGAAAAGAAAAAGAATATTGTCCGGTCTGGCAGCGTTGCTTTTTACTCTGCCGCTGTGTGCCGTCTTCAATGAAAAAAATCTTTCAGAGACATTGTCTGTGCTCAGATTCGAGTTGAACCAGGAAGTCACCAAACTCTCTTCCAGGCAGAGACTCATCGAAAGTCGTGACCGCACTCAGCATCAGAATATGGTGGATATAATGAAGAAGTGCAACGAGCTCTCTCTTATGCTCTATTCGCAGAATCAGGAGTCCACGTTCGATATCACCTACGCTTTGAAGGAAGTGACCAGAGAGTATGAGTCCTTCAACAAGGACAAGGCTCCTTTCAATGATATTGTGAACAGGTTGGATGTGGAGATAGAGAGGTATTCCCGCCTGGTCGAATCTCTCCGCCGTCTGCCACCTGAGCTTGAGGAAGTGAATGATTTGCCTGACAGTCTGGCTTATCACAATGATACCTTGAGTACGCTTATCCCATATATTCCGGTTTTTCACAATGAGTCTCAAGCGGTACTTGACAGCTCTGTCGCAAATGGCCGCAGGCACGCATTCGTTCTTGATGAAAAGGGCCAGGCCGACCGTGATTCCTGTATCCATTATGCTACGACTCTGCTGTTGATGTACCAGAATGCAAAGGACAATATAGTTGCAGACAATGAGCATTACGAGGATGCCAACAAGAGACTCAAGGAGTCATATGATTATGCGAAGGAACGCTATACGAGTCTTCAGAAAAAGATTTTCTTCACCAGTGACCAGAGCTATTTCAAAATATTGTCCAGTCTTCCGTCATATGCAAAAAGGGCCTTTGAGGATGCATCCGAGAAATACAGCCGGAAGATAACATCCGATATCCGTCTGAGCCACAGTGAATGGCGCGGCCCTGTCGTCACCTCGTTCATGCTCATTGTTTTCTTATGTATGGGGCTGGCCATATTCTTGGGAAATTGCCTTATCAAGTTGCTGTGCAGAAATCTCAAGGCGTTTCGTACAGAGGATTTCGAGCGGAGACAACGTTGCTTTGCTCAGTTGGTCGGTGTCGTCATCTTCGCAATTGCGGTCTCAGTTGTCGGATTGACTGTGGACAATCATTTCTTTGCGGTAGCGACCCAGCTGCTTCTGATATTGTCCTGGCTTTTGGCCGCCATCCTTCTGTCATTGCTTATCAGGCTGGATCCGGGCAAACTGAATGCCGGTCTGAAAATGTATGCACCCGTCATTTTCGTGGGTGTTCTGGTGGTCACAATACGAATCCTGTTTGTCCCGAACAGTATAATCAATCTGTTCCTGCCTCCGATTGTGCTGGCTGTGTTTTTCTGGCAGCTGAAGATTTGCAATGCCTATTCCGCAAAGGCAGACAGAATAGATGTCCTGTTGAGTTGGGTAAGCTTGTTCGTGATAGCCGTGGCCACTGTACTGTCCTGGATAGGATTTGTGCTGTCGGGACTGGTGATTGTGATATGGTGGCTGTTCCAGTTGGCCGCAATAGAGACCATATACGCCGTGAATGTGATTCTGAAAATATATATGGAAAGGCGTTTGAGCGGGAGAATAGCCAGGGCCAGGTCAAATGCCAGAATCTCAGACACACACGTCTCGAACGGGGATTTCTTCAAAATTACTTGGCTGTATGACTTGCTCCGTATAATGGTGCTGCCTATACTTACCGTCCTTTCAGTGCTTCTCTGTATCAGTATGGCTCTGGATGTCTTTGATATGCGGGAGATTTGCAGTTCGATATTCTATACCCCATTCTTTGATTTGACTAATGCGGACGGAAACATTATTTTGAATTTGTCTTGCTACAAACTGGTCATAGCGGTCTGCTTGTTTTATATATTCAAATACCTCAGTTATACCGTCAGAGCATTGTACAAGGAGATAAGGCTTGAGAGCCTGGTGTCCGACAGCGGGAGAACGCGCGTGCTGATGAATGAAATCAATCTGACTCTCGCGAACAATGTGATTGGAATACTTGTGTGGGGTATTTATATCATTACCTGCGTCCTGTTGTTGAAGATTCCGATGGGAGCCGTCTCAATAATCGCCGCCGGCCTTGCCACTGGTCTCGGTCTGGCTATGAAGGACATTCTGAACAACTTCATATATGGCATTCAGCTTATGTCAGGGCGTCTCAGAGTCGGAGATTGGCTCGAATGTGACGGTATCAGGGGGAAATGTACCGACATAAGTTATCAGAGCACACAGATTGAGACGTCTGAAGGGGCTGTGATGTCTTTTCTCAACACGGCACTGTTCAACAAGAATTTCAAGAATCTTACCCGCAACAACAGCTATGAGTTTGTGAAAATCACGGTAGGTATCGGTTATGGCTCCAATGTCGAGGATGTACGCCGGATACTTGTCGAGGCGTTGAGTGTCCTTGATGTCAAGGATTCATACGGCAGGAACATCGTGGACCAGACGAAGGGTGTGACAGTGGTGTTCGATGAATTTGCTGACAGTTCTGTCAATATCGCCGTCAAGCAGTATGTGCTTGTCTCGGAACGCATTGCTTATATCGCCAATGCCAAGGAAGTTATATATAATGCTCTGAACGAGAACGGTATAGAGATTCCATTCCCTCAGCGCGATGTCCATATGATCAATTAGGGAGTTCTTACAGAATGGCGTCAAGTTTTGTCCGCATAGCCGCTGCAGTCACGGCATATGCGGCTATCTTGCCTTCCCTGTCAATGAGAAACATAGTCGGAATCCAGGACATACCATAGAATTCGGCTATAGGATTCTCTTTCCACTTGACTAGATTGGATACTTGCAGCCAGTCCATGCCGTTTTCTTCAAGGCATTTGTGCCAGGCCTCCGAATCATTGTCAAGTGAGAAGCCGACAACTTTTACTCCCTTCGGGGTATAATCCTCCGCAAGCGCCTTTACGGCAGGTATTTCGGCCCGACAGTCTCCGCACCAGCTCGCCCAGAAGTCCAGAATGACATAATTGCCTTTGAGTGAACTCAATGTGAATGCCTGCCCGTCAGCAGTCTGCACCGTGAAGTCTTCCACTTCTGTGCCTATTGCTATCTTGGGGGCATATTTCTCCTCAAGAGAAGGTTTGCTCTGCTCTTCAATTATTTGTTCTTGCGCTACTTCTGTATTCTTCGCGCCTCTCTGTCCGCAGGACACGGCAGCCATCATCATTAAGGCCGCCATCAATTTTCCGGTAGTTTTCATAATCGACAACAAATATAGGTATCATTTTCGAAAACCATCTCAAAACATAAATATATAGTTTGAAAAGAATTGATTAATTTTGTCCTGTCGGGGCATATTCCCTGCTTAATCAGTGTTATTTTTAGACAATGAAATCAATTCTGGAAGGACGTCCTGCACTTAAGCAGGCATTGGACGAGGCTGCAGAGGTCGCCGGTTACCTCTGGCAGAAGGGATGGGCTGAGCGCAATGGCGGCAATCTCACTCTCAATATTACTGAATTTGTCGATGAAGAAATCAAGGCGATGCCTGCTATCAGCAAGCCTCTTTCCATTGGCGCCGAGCTCTCTAATTTGAAAGGCTGCTATTTTTATTGCAAGGGAACAGGCAAACGGATGAGAGATCTCGCAAAGGATCCGATGTGCGCGGGAAGTGTGATTCGCATTCTGGATGACTGTGAGAGTTACGAGATTATAGCTGACAAGGCTGTGATGCCGACTTCCGAGTTGCCGTCACATCTCAGCCTTCAGGACCTCATGATAGAATCGGGAAGCGGTTATAAAGCGACACTCCATACTCATCCTATTGAGTTGGTAGCGATGTCTCATTGCAAGAAATATCTTGACTCAGAATATCTCACAAAAGTCCTTTGGTCGATGATACCGGAGACCCTTGCTTTCGCGCCGTTGGGAATAGGTGTCGTACCTTATGCTATGCCTTCGTCATTGGCATTGGCATCAGCTACTCTTGAGCAGATAAGGGAACACGATGTTGTCCTTTGGGAGAAGCACGGTACTGTTGCCGTTGGTACGGACATTATGGATGCGTTTGACCAGACCGATGTCCTGAACAAGGCCGCGATACTATACAAGAGAGGCAAGGAGTATGGTTTTGAGCCGGAAGGGATGACCGACAAAGACGTCAGCGAGCTCCGCTCCGCGTTTTCGCTTCCGGACAAACGGAAAACAAAACAGAGAATACCACATTAATTAATTGTTTTTGATATGAAAAAAAGTGTTTGGAGTCTTATTTTGGCTCTATTGATGACCGCTTCCCTTCCTTCTTATGGAAAATTGCCGCCAGTTCGGGTCTCTTATTTCTCTCAGCTTATTGAGATGATGGCCAGGCAGAGTGGTATGTCCTATTATGACACCGCCAAGACCCTTCGGGATATGGGCTACGAAGGCGTAGAATGTCTGTACAACATCAAACCTGAGAATTTGAAGATTCTGGATGAATTGGGATTTCAGCATGCTTGTGCCATTGCACACGTCGATATCACTAAGGGTGATTGTCAGGAAGAGCTTGATAAAGTCCTCCAGTTTATGCAGGATAATGATTTCAAGCAGGTGTTGCTAGTCCCGGGCTTGTTTGACGAGAGCCCCACACCGGCTCAATATGATGCTCTCTACAAGAGATGGAATTCATTCGTGGAGAAAGCCGGCGGTCTGGGCTTGACCGTGCTGGTGGAGTGCTTCGACAATGTGAAGTCTCCGATTGGGAATATGGCCGGAATCGATAAGGCGATGGAAAATGTGAAGGGCCTCAAGCAGGCATTCGACATCGGCAACTTTATGTTCGGAGGCGATGACCCGATGGAGGCATACGAGCATTTCAAACCTACTGTCAGCCATATTCATATGAAAGACAGACCTGAGGGCGGCAAAGGATTTTCCAATATCGGATTCGGAACGGCTCCTATCAGGGAAATCATCAGCGATCTGAGGCATAGCGGATATGATGGATGGTATGTTATGGAGCTTTATGGCTCAAGAAATCTTCTTGAGGATTCCCGCATTTCAATGGAATCAGTCAAACAGATTCTAAGCGAAGAAGAATAGAGCCTCAGTAAAAAGAAAGGGTCCGGCTAATCGATTAGTCGGACCCTTGTCAATTGGGAATAACTGTCATCAAATAGCATCGATGAGCTTTGCGTCAGGTAGATTTTTGAGTTGGGTGGCGGCATCACCGACTACAACAATAATCATATTGTCGACATTGAGATATTCTGCGGCCTTGGCTTTGAGATCCTCAAGAGTCATCTCATTCACGACCTTCTCCTCTATGGCGATATAATCGTCCGGGAGATTGTTGATTCTGATATTTGATAGGAGGCTCACAAGGCTCTGGGATGTCTCGAATGCGGACGCGTTTGCCCTGAGCATCGAGCCTTTCACTGCATTGAGTTTCTCCTGTGTATAGTCATCTGCGAAATTATTGATGATCTCTTTGAAAAGAGCTACAGATTCTTTGGTGGAGCTGCCCTGGACGCTGGAAGCCGCGCGGAAATAGCCTGTCTCAGCATCTGAGACGAAGACTGAACTTGCACCGTAGGTATAACCTCTCTGGAGTCGAAGTACTTCGAAAAGACGGCCGGCTGAGCCAGCTCCGAGCTTTTCATTGAGAATGTCAAGCTTATGATATTCGGGGTTATTGACTTTCATGCCCGGGCCGATGATGTAGATGTAGGATTGTTTTGACCCTGGAAAATCAATGAAGTATGTGCCGGTTGCGGCACTCTCGCCTGTTTTGATTGTCGGGACAGGGACCTCTGTGCCTTCCCATCCTTCCAGAACGGAGAGCGCTTTCTTGAGGGTAGGGAGGTCAACGTCGCCTGCGACATCGATATGAGCATTCTTCGGGGAGAGTGTCGCATTATATGCTTTGATGTCGTCCATTGTGATTGCATCGATGCTTTCGTCGGTAGTGAAGTCAGAGTAGATGCTGTCTCCGAACCAAAGCTTCAAAGCCGCCCTCTGGCCAAGAGATGTTATGCTCGTGAGGGCATTCTGAATAGATGATTTCTGGCTCTTGACGGCGCGGGTGAAAGCATCCTGGTCAAATCTCGGCTTTGTGATTATCTCGTTGACAATTTCCATTACAGCAGGGAGGTTCTTTGAGAGCGTGCTCACTGTGATATTGGTGGATTTGATATTGCTGGATACGCGTGCGCTCGCTCCGAGTTTGTGGAGAGCCTGCTCGAGCTCGAAGGCGGTATGCTCCGAAGTCCCTTCGTTCATCATATTTGCATTAATGGTGGCGGTGCCTCTCTTCCCGGCAGGGTCAAGAAGGGAACCTCCGTCGATGGCAATGGTGAGATTGACCATCGGGATTTCATTCTGGGTGATGCCGGCTACATCGATGCCGTTGGCGAGGGTGGTCCTCCAGATGGCAGGGATGCTGGTCTTCGGAGTATTCGGCATATATCCAGGCTCGACGCTGCGGTCAATCTTGGACGGGGTACGCTCGTAGTCATCGTCAACTATGGCACCGGCAGCACTGCGCATCGTCTGCTTGCTCTGATCCTCCATAGTAAGCTTTGCAGGCTCGCTTCCTTCGATGGCAAGTTCTATTTCACCCTGAGGAACAGCCACAACGGCGACATAATTCCGGCCCTTCACGTACTTATTGTAGACCCTCATCACATCTTCTGATGTGACATTGTTGAAAGCGGCGATATCATCCAAGAACTTGTCGGCTTTACCATAGAATTCCTTGCTCCTAGAGAGCATCATAGCCTTTCCGAGCACGCTGCCCAGCTGGCGGTATGCGGAGGTCTCATTCTGAGCCTTGAGAGTGGCAAGCTCTTCCTCGTCGACACCGTTAGCCTCGAAATCAGCCATAGCCTGCTCGACGGCCGCCATAATGAGGTCAATGTCCACGCCGGGATAAGCAGTGGTGCTGATGCTGATCTGTCCCGCACTTTCACGGGAGTAATTGTATGCTGAGATGTTTGGAGCAAGGTTTTTCTCGACTATGTTTTTGTAGAGAGGAGAATTCTTTCCACGTCCGAACAGGCTGGTGAATGCATCCAGAGCGGCCTCGTCCTCGTGGCCGGAAGCTACTGAAGACCACTCGACATCAACTGCCGGCATACTGGCAAATTGATCCTCGTAGTATAGCTTTTTTGTTTCTTCGAGCGTCACGTCCCATACTGCAGGTTTCTCTACCGGATGGCTTGGGATTTCAGCAAAATACTTATTGATGAGTTCTTTCACTTCCTTTGGGTCGAAATCTCCGGCGATACAGAGGGTAGCGTTGGAAGGGACATAGTATGTGCTGTAGAATTCCTTGACATCCTCGATGGTGGCGGATTTGATATCCTCGAATTCACCGATGACTGTCCAACTGTAAGGGTGTCTTTTCGGGAAGAAGTTCTTGCTCATCACATCATCCATCATACCGTAAGCGTTGTTCACCTCGGTCTGACGTTTCTCGTTGCAGATGACATCTATTTCCCGTTCCAGACCGCTCTGGGTGACGGTGTTGATGAAAAACCCCATCCTGTCGGATTCCATCCACAAAATCTTCTCAAGGGCATTGCGTGGAACGCACTCGTAGTAGATTGTATAGTCGTTGGAAGTTCCTCCGTTGAAGTCGCCGCCCATATCTGCAATCTTGTTGAAGAATGCGTTGCGCGGAAGGTTCTCGGAGCGTTGGAAGAGCATATGCTCGAAGAAATGAGCGAAACCGGTCTTGCCCTCTTTTTCGCGGGCGCTGCCCACGTGAAATGCGATGGCCTGGGCGACGATAGGGTCGCTGTGGTCCTCGTGGAGCACGACTTTCAGCCCGTTATCGAGGGTGTACTCCTCATAATCAATATTCATAACGTCATTGTTGCCGCTTTTGCAGGAAGCAACGATGGCAATTGCCGCTAATACGGCCATAACAGACGCAAGTGTCTTTTTCATAAGTAAATAATATTAAAATGTTCTATTTTTATAAAACTTTCAGACGGCATATAAATGACAGTTCTATACGGTTGTAAATATGGTCGCCAAGATTAATTCCAGCCTTGTAATCAGTGGCTCTTCCATAATAAGACAAACCGATGCGTACTTCCTGAGACGTGTCGAGAAAGAATTGAGCCGCCGCTGTGAATTCGTAGGTTTTGCGATAGTGGCGTAATTGGTCAAAATCAGAGGAACTGCTGCTGTTTTCACCCAGCTTGACGAACAGGTTCCATCGTTTCGTGGGCCAGTAACCGAGATCGACCACCCATTGCTGATACTGTGTATTCGTAGCCAAATCATCAGCACCTATCAACCCTGCGCTCTTTGCATCAGAAGTGACCAGACCAAGATAGTCTAATTTGCCGAAAGCCCCGTTGTAATCAACTTGAAAGCTGAATTTGCCTATTGATAAACTGGTACCCAGCAGAAACAGGTTTGTCACGCAATCTTTCGCTTCATTGCGCAGAGTATATGACCATATAGTCTTCAAACGGCTGTCAAACATATCGCCGCGCCAGGTAAGACTATATTGCATCTGGTGATTGACAGGAGCGAAACGAATCTGAGCGGACGGAGAATCCGCAAGTACAGGTAGTCTTTCGGCATTAGCCAGCTCGAAAGTCAGCAAGTGACCTTTCAACTTATAGCCGAAGATGGAGGAGACCCCGGAAGCATTAGGAAAATTTTTCTGAAACTCATAGTAATAGAGCACATTGGCAGGATTCCATTCAAACTCGAAGGTGCCATAGTTGAGTGGAGATTTGCCGAAAGAAAAAATCCAATTGTCGGAATTATAAAAAATTCTGACAATATTGGCTATACCTGTAGTCCCGTCAGAGTCATTGAATAGATTCTTGCTGTTCATATTCAAACGGATACGGTAACTCCATTTCCCAAGACTGCCCAGAAATTCGGGGCGGATAACGTTAAGCCGGAAGCCCCCGCTTCGCTCCTCGCCGCCCAATACTTCTCCGATGTCGCCCCTGACATTCAGATTGAATTGGAAAGCTTTGCTCCGTTCCTCAAGGTTGAGAATACGATTTGAAAGGCTGAGCATATCTTGCTCAGCACTGTTGCCGAGGCCGAAGGTGTTTCCCTGAGCCCAGACTGTGCAGACTCCCCAAAAACTGAATAAACAAACTGCGATCAATCTGCTTAGTAATCTCTTCCTCATAGTAAGATGATTTTGAAATAACGTAATTTGTCGAGTATCGGTAGCCGTCTGGGCTCATCAAGGCTCACGTCCGGAGCCGTTAAATAAAAATGGAGGATGACCTTCAAGTCCGTTCAGAACTCATTTTGTCACCCTCCTATCCGTGCCTCGGGCGGGAATCGAACCCGCACGGACATTTCTGCCCAAGGGATTTTAAGTCCCTCGTGTCTACCATTTCACCACCAAGGCCTGAGTGATGCCGAATAGCATTTCGGCGTGCAAAGATATAAAAAAAATCAGAAATACTTATTCTCTTCTTTGTCCAAAGCAATGAATATGAACAGCAAAATGGTGAAGGCCCAAAGAGAAGAACCGCCGTAGCTGAGGAAAGGAAGAGGAATACCGATGACAGGCATTATCCCGATAGTCATTCCAATATTTATGAACAGATGCATAAAAATCAGAGACGCAACACTGTATCCATAGACTCGTGTAAAAACTTCACGACTTTGTTCGGCGTTGTGTATTATTCTGTATATCAGTATTATATACAAAAGGATAACGAGAAGACATCCGAGGAAGCCCCATTCTTCTCCGACAGTACAAAAAATGAAGTCGGTACTTTGCTCCGGGACAAAGCCGAAAGCTGTTTGAGTCCCTTTCAGAAAGCCTTTCCCGGTCAGGCCTCCGGAACCGATTGCAATCATAGACTGATTGACGTTGTAGCCTATTCCGGTCGGGTCTTCTTTCATCCCCAGCAGCACTTCTATTCTTTTTCTCTGATGGTCCTGAAGTATATTGTTGAATATGAAGTTTGTAGAGAAAGTCAGAATGGCCCCGGCCACAAATGCTCCCATGGAAATCCAGATACTGGCTTTTCTGCTCCGGAAAGCAATAACTGCGAGTATGGGGATGGCAAGGCCGCTCAAAATGAGGGGGACGACGATGGGGTCGGTCTCTCCAAAAAACAACGCCCAATACTTTGGAAGAATGGCTAATATGACAATCAGAGGGGCAAATATCATAAGCCACAGTTTCAGCCTGTCCGTTTCGAAGCAGCAGCCAAGAGATACCAGCCCTATGAGTGTCAGTATGGCTGCAAATGGTGATGCCACAAGTGTGAGGATGAAAAGCAAAATGGCAAGTCCGATAAAGGCGAGCAACCACCCTGACAGGCCTTCGCGATAAAGAACAAAAATGAACCCCAGATAGACCAGAGCCGATCCGGTCTCGCTCTCTGCGAAAATCGCAAGCATCGGGATGCCGATGATTACGGCAATAATCAGAAGGTTGTGAGAGTGTTTGTTATGTTTCAGATCGATACGGCTCATTATCGCCGCCAGGACAAGAGATGTTGATATCTTGGAAACCTCTGCGGGCTGAAATCTGACGGGACCGAGAGCGAACCAGGAGCGGGACCCTTTTATTTCCACACCGAAGAAAATGACGCTGACGAGCAGTACAATCACTAGAATATAGACAGGAATGGATATGACTTCCCATAGTCGCGGATTGATGGCAAACAGTATCAATGCCGCCAGAATAAAAGCCGTGATTATCCATACAAACTGCTTTCCGCTTCTTGTCCCGAAGTCAAGAATCGAGCCTGCCTCCAAGGAATGTCCGGAAGCATAGATGTTCAACCATCCGATAATAACCAGAAGGAGGTAGCAAACAACTAACTTCCAATCGATGGTCTGTTTGACGTTTCTATGGACTGTCGGAGGTGTGTACATTTCAATCAGTCTTTCTTGACTCTGGACATCAAGTTCCCGGAGAAAACGTATTCTTCCAAATATTTCCTATCCTCCGGAATCTCTCCTTTCAGATATTTTTCTATCAGCAGTGAGGTGATCGGGCAGGCCCATTTTGAACCGAATCCGGCATTCTCGACATAGGCGGCCACCGCAATCTTCGGATTATCCTTTGGCGCAAAGCAGATAAAGACAGAATTGTCCGCACCACGCGGATTCTGAGCCGTTCCGGTTTTTCCACAGAGATCAAGTCCCGGAATAGCCGCAGACACTGCCGTTCCTCCTGATTCGGCCCCTCCGTTCACGGCCATCCACATTCCGTTGATGACTTTTTGAAATTCTGTCGTATCAACCATTGTATAATGTTTCTCGTGGAATTTCTCGTCAATCGTGATTCCTTCTGAGTCCTTGATGATGTGGGGGATATAGTAATAGCCGCGATTGGCCACAGTGGCACAAAGATTGGCTATCTGCAGAGGAGTGACGCCCAGCTCGCCTTGCCCGATGGACAAAGATACGATAGTCGGGAATCTCCACCTGTTCTTGCCGTAAAGTTTGTCATAATAATCTGAGGTTGGAACATTTCCGCCGAGCTCGGACGGAAAATCGCTCCCGAGCCTGTCTCCCAGACCGAAACTCATCACGTATTCCCTCCATTTGTTGAAAGCTTCTGCAGTGGATTTGAATTTCCTGTTCTCGAGTATTGTGCGCAGCACATAACAGAAATAGCCGTTGCAGGACATCATAATGGCTTCGGTAAGATTCAATGGCGATTTGTGGCCGTGACATCCAAGTTTTCGGGTACTCGAATAGGAGTATCCATAGTTGCAAGAATACATTGTTGATGGCGTGAGGACACCTTCTTGAAGGCCTATGAGTCCGTTAATAAGCTTGAAGACGGAACCTGGCGGATATGAGGCTTGAACTGCCCTGTTGAACATAGGCTTGTACGGATCCTTGGACACTTCATTGTAATATTGCCCTATGTCGGCCAAAACATTCACGTCAATGCCGGGGCTTGACACCATAGTCAAGATTTCTCCGGTTGAGGGCTCTATTGCGACAAGACTTCCCACCTTGTTCTGCATCAACATCTGACCGTATTCCTGGAGCTCTGCGTCTATGGTCGTGATGATGTCTTTCCCGGGGATGGCTTCTTTGTCCATCTCTCCGTTCTTGTAGATAGTCTGAATGCGGTTTCTGGAGTCTCGCAGATAGATGTAATAGCCTTTCTCTCCCTTGAGGTCCTTCTCCCGTGCGGCTTCGAGCCCAGTCTTGCCGGCATAGTCTCCCGGACGGTATTCCCCTTCGTGCTTTTTGATGAAATCCGCATCAACTTCGGACACATATCCCAGCAGATTGCCTCCTGCGTTGATGGGGTATTCGCGAATACTGCGGACAACGCCCTTGAATCCCGGGAAGCGATACTGCATTTCCTCAAATTTCATATATCTCTCAGGAGGAATCTGCTTGAGCATCACCACAGACTGATATCCGATACGAGTACGATATCGGTGGTATTCTTTCATCTTGCCGCGAATAAAGTCGGGAGAGACTTCCAATACGGACGCAAGTGTCAACGTGTCAAATTCTTTGACCTCGCGAGGAGAAACGATAATATCATAAGCGACCTTGTTGCCAACAATGATTTTTCCGTTTCTGTCATAGATTACTCCTCTGGTAGGGTAGATGACATCATAAACCATCGCATTCTGTTCTGCGGTCTGTTTGTATTTGTCATCAATAATCTGGATGGCGAACAATTTGGCAAGAAGTATGGCACCGGCCACACACAAGCCAATCAACAACTTATTTTTCCTATTCAGAATCATCATCCTTTATTGTCATTGCCATTTGCCAGAAGCGGCAGTAGTGTCGTGGATACAAGACTGCCGATTGCCAGTGAGGTTAAGAAACGCAGAAGATTGAATGAAAACGGACGCATACCGGCCCCGTCTGCAATGATATACAATATCAGAAATACCGATTGGACCATAATCAGGGCGAGCACAATTCTTCCAATGCCGTGTTTGTGGCAGGAAAGATTTTCTTTTCTTGCGAAAAGGCCGTTGCTGAAGATTATCTTAAGTGTCGGTCTGCGGATAAATGCCACCGCGACCAAAGACAGGGCATTCAATCCCGGGAGTCCGTCCGCCAGACAGTCGGTGGCAAGACCACAGGCAAATGCAAGCACCATTGACAGGATGCAACTGCAATCGACAGGCAGGCACAAGATGAGAACCGGCAGGATGGAAACCATAACCAGAGGACTCAGATTTATATAATTGCTAATCAAAATCTGTACGAAGACCAAAATAGTCAGGGTTATGTAGTATTTGTCAATCTTCATTTGTCAGGTTTTGTTCCAATTGCTCAAGATTTATGATTTCATCTCTTCCGTTG
The DNA here is from genome assembly GCA_045600565.1 of Candidatus Cryptobacteroides sp. Taxonomy (GTDB): domain Bacteria; phylum Bacteroidota; class Bacteroidia; order Bacteroidales; family UBA932; genus Cryptobacteroides. The sequence continues at coordinate 24,114 of JAZRYB010000065.1, forward strand.
TTGATGACGACGGAGACGTACCTGATTGAAGATAAATCTTGAAATAGATTAACTCTGATCTCCCGTACCGCACCGTTGACAACTCTGGAGTCTCCGGCTATGCCCAAGGGAATGTTCGGAGGAAACAGGGAAGAATATCCGCTGGTCCATACCGTGTCTCCCGGCTCAAATTTGGCTTGCAGCGGTATTTCCTTTAGAATCGCGCCGTCGCTTCTGATTCCGTCCCATATGAGAGGCCCTGCGGCACCTTTGTCGCCAAGTCGTGCACTGATGCTGCTGGAGCTGTTCATAAACGATATACAATAAGAGTAATGCTTTTCAACGGCATCAATGATCCCGACAGCTCCGGAAGCTGAGATGATTCCGGACTGAGCATTGACCCCATCTTCATAGCCTTTGTTGATAATGAAATAGTTGTGCTGTTTGTTCCGGCTTATTTTCATTATCGAGGCGGGTATGTAGGAAAAGTCTTTATCTGTGGAAAATCCGTCGAATGTGTTTATTTGGTCTGAAATATCGGCGATTTCTTCGTAATAGTGAATTTTTTCGCGGAGCTTGTTGTTCTCTTCGGCCAGTTTGTCATTCACTTCTCTCAGAGAAAAATAATACTTTAGATTTTCGTTTCGGCTCCAGAGAACTCTCATCGCATTATGGGAGATACGTGATATCCAAATATTTTGCAAAGAGTTGGAGTGGCGGAGCATACCGATTGCAGCTATCTCCAAAAGAATGAAGACAGCTGCATTGATAATCCTGATGTATGTTTTTTCTTCTCGCATTTACCTCATCAAGAAGGAATAATGCTCTGTGTCCTTGAGAGCAAGGCAGGTGCCCCTCGCGACTGCTCGCAACGGATCCTCAGCCACGTGGAACGGGATATTGACTTTCTCTGTGAAACGCTGCGCAATGCCTCTGAGGAGTGAACCGCCTCCTGAAAGAAAAATACCGTTTTCGACTATGTCCGAATAGAGCTCAGGAGGAGTCTGTTCGAGAACGTGGAGAATTGACGCTTCGATTTTCGCCACGGATTTGTCCAGGCAGTGGGCTATTTCCTGATATGTCACGGTAGCATCCACCGGATGAGCGGTCATCATATTTGGCCCGCGGACAACGAACGGCTCGGGCTCTTCTTCCAGATTAGGGATGACGGCGCCAACATTCACCTTTATCTTCTCTGCCGTAATTTCACCGACCCGGATGTTGTGCTGCTGACGGAGATAATACTGGATATCACTGGTGAAGACATCTCCCGCTGTGCGTATGCTATCCTGAATGACAATTCCTCCAAGAGAGATAACGGCGATTTCGGTTGTACCTCCACCTATATCGACGACCATATTGCCTATTGGTGCCTCGACTTCAAGCCCGATACCCAGAGCCGCGGCCATAGGCTCATAAATCAAAAACACATCTCTTGCCCCGGCGTGCTCAGAGGAGTCCCTTACTGCACGAATCTCAACTTCCGTACTTCCGGAAGGAATACCGACCACTACTTTCAGGTTTGGAGTGAATATTGACCTATGTTTGTTGTTGACTTGCTTTATGAACCCGCGAATCATCATTTCTGCCGCGTTAAAGTCGGCAATAACGCCGTCTCTCAAAGGACGTATGGTCCGGACTCCCGGATTCACTCTTTCGTGCATAAGTTTAGCGCGGGCTCCGAGTGCGATGCACTTGCCGGAATTATTGTCGATGGCTACGATACTGGGCTCATCCAAAGCTATCTGGTCATTCATAAAAATGACGGTGTTGGCTGTACCGAGATCGATGGCAAGCGCTTGATTTAAGAATGAAAATGCCATAAATGGGATTAGTATTTTGATTTACACATTAATCGTGTAAAAATACTAAAAAAGTTTAAATTTGCAGAGAATATTTTGTCTATGGCGAGAAATTTTTACGCAATTATCGTTGCAGGAGGGAGCGGAAGCAGAATGGGTTCATCAATGCCAAAGCAGTTTATGGACTTGGGCGGTAAAATGATTCTGCAACGTACTATCGAGCGCTTTTTGGAAGCCGACCCCGGAGTTAGGATAGTGACTGTTCTTCCTGCCACGCATATGGATTTTTGGATGAATCATTGTGTGGAACATAATTTCAATTGCCCACAGATAGTTGTTGAGGGAGGATTTACCCGTTTCCATTCAGTAAAGGCAGCACTCGACAAAATACCGGATGGAGCTCTGGTAGCAGTTCACGATGGCGTCAGACCCTTGGTCTCCGCCGACTTGATCCGGAGAATGAAAGAAAGAATGTCCTCGGCACGGGCACTTATCCCGGTTTTGCCTGTCACCGAGACTCTTAAGGCGTTGGAATTGGTGAATGGAGAGCTAAGGCAGATTGACGGCGTGACAATTGATCGTTCCACGACCTTTGCGGCCCAGACTCCCCAGATGTTCTTGTCGGAAGATCTCAAGGCGGCCTATCTCCTGCCTTTCAGCACTTCATATACGGATGACGCCTCTGTGGCGCAGGTCAAAAAAATACCCCTTTCCTTTATTGAAGGGGAGAGGTATAATATAAAAATCACGACGCCTCAAGACTTGGATGCGGCGTTGAAGCTTGTGCTCTTGTAGTCATTGACCCAAATCTGCCTTTCGAAAGCTTCATCAAGAGAAATCATCGTGTCTGTAGAATGTACAAAAGGAATCTTCTGAATGGTATTCAGAAGGACTTCCATAAGATGGTCATTGTTGAAGCAGTAAACTTTCAGGAGCAGAGCCGCTCTTCCTGTGATGAAATGGCATTCGACAATTTCCTCCACGTGTTTCAGAGCATTGATGACATCCGGATATTTGTTGTTGTCCGAGAGGGATACACGTATGAATGCACAGACGTTGAGGCCCAGCGCCGCAGGCTTGACCATAAGACGCGACCCTGAAATTACGCCATTGTTTTCAAGTTTTTTGACTCTCTGGTGAATAGCGGCTCCGGAGATTCCACATTCTCTGGCTATTTCCATAAAAGGCATTCTGGCGTCCTTTACAAGAAAGGAAAGAATCTTTTGATCGGTCTGGTCCAAGTGATAAGATGCCATATTGCTTACGATTTATAACTTTCCATACTGCAAATGTACGGAAAAAGAAGCAAATATCCAATCATTTACGGCGTCCGGCCGATTTATTGGTCGCGCTGGAGTTGTTGATGATGTCAAGACAATCAGCTTCTGTAAGTGTGGATGCTTCCTTCCCTTTGGGGATTTTGAAATTGCCTCCGGCGTACTTTATGTATGGGCCGTATCGGCCTTTGAGTACTTTTATGCCTTTTTCCGGGAATTCAATGATGGCGCTGTTGGCGGGAGTCTCGTTTAATGCCGCCTCAATCAGTGGGATACAGTCTTCTACTGTAATGGAGGAAGGATTTGCTCCACGAGGCAGGCCGATATTTTTGCTGCCATATCGGATGTATAATCCGTAGGGGCCCTTCTTGATTATGATGTCATTTTCATTGTATTTTCCGACTGTTCTGGGCAAATCGAAAAGTTTGAGGGCCTCTTCCAATGTGATGCTTTCAATGAGCTGCCCCTGATTGAGACTGGCGAATAAATGCTTTTCCGCATCACCTTTCTGGACGTACGGTCCGTATTGTCCGAATTTGGCCACCAACTTGTCTCCGTCAGGAGCTGTTCCGATTTCTCTGCTGATGTGGCTGAAATGCCCATCTCCTTTCACCTCTTCGACCCTGCTGTGGAAAGGCTCGTAGAACGATGCGATCACATTGTTCCACACCATTTCGCCTTCGGCTATCTTGTCGAAATCTTTTTCCATATTTGCTGTGAAATCATAGTTGAGAATATCTGTAAAGTTATTAACCAGATAATCGCTTACGATGATACCTATATCTTGAGGCAGGAGTTTTCCTTTCTCTGCGCCTACGGTTTCGATTTTCTGAGAGGATGTGATGACACCGTTCCGGAGTGTAAGATTGATTACTGTCTCTTTATTGCCTTCTTTGTCTCCTTTCACTACGTACCCTCTTCCGGTCGTCAAAGTAGAAATGGTCGGTTCATATGTTGAAGGCCTTCCGATGCCAAGCTCTTCAAGTTTCTTGATAAGGGCAGGCTCGGAGTATCTGTAAGGAGCTTGAGTGAACTTGCACTCGGCGCTGATGGCATGATTCTCCATATGGCATCCTGTGTTCAGCTCAGGAATAATGATACTTTCATTGTCCTTAGATTCATCATCGGTGCCTTCGGAATAGACTTTGAGAAATCCATCAAACAAGACGTTGGAGGCCTGGATGCTGAATTCCTCCTCCCGTTTGTCCGACTTGACTTTGATGGTGGTGTTCATCAGTCTTGCCTCTGCCATCTGGGAGGCTATCGTGCGTTTCCATATCAGGTCATATAGCTTTTGTTCCTGAGCGGTTCCTGAAATCGATGTGTTCTCGATATAGGTCGGGCGGATAGCCTCGTGCGCTTCCTGAGCGCCCTTTGACTTTGTCTTATATTGCCTAGGATGAGAGTAATTCTCTCCGAAGTTGCTCAGAATGAATTTCTTTGAAGTGTTCAACGCCAGATTTGACAGATTGGTCGAGTCTGTACGCATATAAGTAATCAGTCCGCGTTCGTACAGCGACTGAGCTACTCTCATTGTTGTCTTGACCGGGAAATGAAGCTTTCGTCCGGCCTCCTGTTGGAGTGTCGAGGTTGTAAATGGAGCGGCAGGATTGCGCCTTCCTTCTTTTTTTTCTTGACTGGAAATGCAGAACACCGCTCCGATGCTGTCATTCAAAAAGGCGCGGGCGTCTTCAAGAGTGTCGAATTTATTGTCTAAAGTTGCTTTCAGAATGGTGCTCTGTTTCGTGCCTTGCGGGTGGAACAATGCTTCAACTTTATAATATGCGCTATGCTTGAAAGCAAGAATTTCTCTTTCCCTGTCGCAAATGAGTCTCAATGCAACCGACTGTACACGTCCGGCGGACAGCCTTGGCTGAATCTTGCGCCATAAAACAGGAGAAAGTTCGAATCCCACCAGACGGTCGAGAACTCTTCTGGCCTGTTGGGCGTTCACCAGATTCATATCGATATCCCTCGGATTCTTGATTGCATTGAGAATAGCTTCTTTGGTGATTTCGTGAAAAACAATTCTCTTGGTCTTGGCCGGATCCAGAGCCAGAGTCTGAGCGAGATGCCAGGCAATGGCTTCTCCTTCCCGGTCTTCATCGGAAGCGAGCCAGATTGTGGATGCATTGGATGCCGCCTTCTTCAGCTCAGCAATGATTTTTTTCTTTTCGGTGGGGACTACATATTCGGGAGTAAAATTATCATTGACATTTATACTGAGTTTTTTCTCCTGTAAATCCCTGATGTGGCCGAAACTGGCCTTGACGGTATATTCTTTGCCCAGAAATTTTTGAATCTTGTCAACCTTGCCGGGAGACTCGACGATGACTAAATTCCCCTCCATATTACGCACTTATTTCAAAAACATTTTGCAAAGAAAGACACAAACCTCCCAATTTTCCAAATTTAATTGGTACTTTTGTGAATTGTAAGAAAAAGGAAAGACTGATGACTGACAATACCAGGAAAAAGATTATCAAGTGGTTCTGGATCATTTTGTCAATGCCTTTCGTGGTATTGGCAGTGATGTTGGCGCTTGTGGGAGTATTTGCCAGAATACCTTCGTTCGAGGAGCTGGAAAATCCCGACAGCAAGCTTGCTACACAAATTATCGCCGAAGGTGGAGAAGTACTCACGACATTTCATATAGAGAACAGAACCTTTGCAAGTTATGACGAATTATCCCCTAGCCTCGTCCAAGCGGCAATAGCTACGGAGGACGTGCGCTTTTATCGCCATTCCGGAATAGATATGAAGGGCTTGGCTCGTGTACTTGTCAAGACGGTGCTTATGCGTAAAAGCAGCCAGGGTGGAGGAAGTACCATTACCCAGCAGTTGGCCAAGACTCTATATCCGAGGCGTGAAGTCAACAGCAAGATTCCCGGCGTGTCGGCTGCCGTTATGGTGTGGACCAAATTCAAGGAGTGGATCACTGCGGTGAAGTTGGAGAGGGATTACACCAAGGAAGAGATAGTGGATATGTATCTCAACTCCATTTTCTTCGGCAGCAGCGCATATGGCATCAGGGCCGCGGCCGAGACCTTTTTCGGCAAACAGCCCGGGGCTTTGACGGTGGAGGAGAGCGCAATGTTGATAGGTATGGTTAACAAGCCTACCAGATATAATCCGGTACTCAATCCTGATAAAGCTCTTCAAAGAAGGAATTTTGTCATTGGACAGATGCGCAAGGCGGGTTATATCGACAAGCACGAATGTGATTCAATCCAGCAGTTGCCAATCACTCTTTCGTATCAGGTTCAGGACCACAATGCCGGGCTTGCTCCATATTTCAGAGATATGCTCAAAAGGGTGATGTCCGCCCAAAAGCCGAAACGTTCAGAGTACCAGAATGCCGAGGATTTCTCTGTTGATTCTCTGCTTTGGGCGTCAGATGAACTCTATGGATGGATTTCGAAAAACAAAAAGGCCAATGGTGAGAGATATGATCTTGATAAGGATGGTCTGAGAATCTATACGACAATCAATTACAAGATGCAGAAATATGCGGAGGAAGCGGTGGCCGAGCACCTTGGAAAGAGATTGCAGAAGGATTTCCAGAGAGATTTGAGGTCCAAGACCAACAAACCGTTTTCAAATGATATAGACAAGGCGACCATTGATCAACTTATGAGTCAGGCACGCAGATGGAGTGACAGATACCGTATGCAGAAGAAAGCCGGCAAGACTGAAGCTGAAATAATGAAAACCTTCCGGGATCCGGTCAAAATGCGTTTGTTCGCGTGGAACCAGAAGGGATATATCGACACTACAATGACACCGGATGATTCCATCCGTTATTACAAATCTATTCTCAGGGCCGCATTCATGGCCGTTGAACCGGTCACGGGCCACATCAAGGCATATGTCGGAGGCCCGAACTACAGATATTTCAAATATGACAATGTCCGTCAGGGAAAACGTCAAGTGGGATCCACCATCAAGCCTTTCCTCTATACTTTGGCTATGCAGGAGGGTATGACACCTTGCGACAAGGTGGTGAATGTCCCGCAGTCATTCGTCGTAAATGAGGACACCTGGACTCCCAGAAGTACGGACAAGGATGAGTGGATAGGACAGACGGTGACGCTCAAATGGGGCCTTACCCACAGTTCCAACAATATTTCGGCTTATCTGATGAAACAGTTCGGCCCTCAGGCGATGGCTCAGATGATGCACAAGATGGGTATCGGCTCTCACGTTGATGAAGTACCTTCTTTGTGTGTCGGACCGGCAGATTTATCTCCGTATGAAATGGTGGCCGCATATAACACTTTCCCTTCAAAGGGTGTTTATGTGACGCCTCTGTTTGTGACCAGAATCGAGGACAATCAGGGGAATGTCATCAGTGAGTTTACCAACCGCAAGCGGGAAGCGATAAGTGATCATACGGCGTTCCTGATGGCAAATCTTATGCAGGGTGTCGTAAACGAGGGAACGGGCGCCAGATTGAGGTCAGTCTATGGCCTGACCGGACAGATTGCCGGAAAGACAGGTACCACAAATGACAATTCGGACGGATGGTTCATCGGATATACACCTAGCCTGACCGCCGGAGTATGGGTCGGTGCGGAGGACAGGCAGGTTCATTTCCAGTCACTTGCTTATGGAAGCGGAGCCAATATGGCTCTTCCTATATGGGGAATATTTATGAAGAAGGTCATTGCTGACGGCAGTCTCGGCATAAATGAGATGGACAGATTCATTGCTCCGGCGGGTATGACCCTCGATTTGAGTTGTACGGGTGCGGATATTGAGACGGCCGCGCGGATAAAGGCAGAAGAAGAGTATTTTTTTGAATAATATGGCAAAGTATAGTAAAATTGCTGTCATTTATGGAAGCGATTCACCGGAGAGTGATATCTCTTGCAGGGGTGGAGAATATGTGGCTTCCAGAATCGATGATTCCGTATTTGATGTTTATGAGATTTTTGCCCGTTTCGGGAAATGGACCCTGGTGGCATTCCGTAAAAAGAATTCCGTTCGGGTCACATTTCCTCAGGAGGCTATGCCGGAGATTGACAAGAATGATTTCTCCGTGAATGTTTTCGGCGAGAAAATAAAGTTTGATTTCGTTTATATCATGCAGCATGGAATCCCGGGTGAAAATGGTCTTCTACAGGGCTATCTTGAGATGTTGTCCATTCCTTTCAGCACTAGCAGCGCATTTGTCTCCGCTTTGAGCTTTGACAAGTATTCCTGCAAGAGTTATCTGAAGGCTGTCGATTTCGTCAAATTATCCCCTGACGTGTTTGTCCGCAAGGGCAATGATTTGGATGAGGTGTGTGCCAAAGTCAATGCGGAGCTTATTTATCCAGTGTTTGTCAAGCCTACCGATGGAGGCTCCAGTTTTGGAATTACGAAGGTCAAGACGCCACAACAGTTGAAAGATGCAATCAATTACGCTTTCACCGAGGGTGATACTGTATTGGTCGAGCAAGCTGTGGCTGGACGCGAGTTGACTTGCGCCGTATATTGTGATGGAGGAAAACCACACACCTTGCCTGTCATCGAAATCATTACTGAGAATGAGTATTTCGATTATGATGCCAAATACAACGGTGCAAGTCAGGAAGTCTGTCCAGCGGAGATCCCTCAGGAACTCTCCGAATCAGTGAAGCGTACCACGGAGAAGATATATAGCCATATGGGATGCTCAGGCGTTGTAAGAATCGATTATATCAGCAGCGAAGACGGCCTCTATTTTCTCGAAATCAACAGCGTGCCGGGTATGACCAGTGCTTCACTTGTCCCGAAGGCTGTCAGGGCCGAAGGGCTTCAGATGACTGATTTCCTTTCAACAATAATCGAAAATTCGTAAAACCTCGTATGTTTCTCAGGGAATTTGTCAAAGAGGGCATCAGATCGTTATCCGCGTTTTATCCTCAAGATGAAGCGCGGAAACTGGTTTTGCTGCTGACAGAATTTCGTTTGGGAGTTAAGAGTTATACACATATTATCGAGCCCGAGACGATGATATCGACCGGAGATGAAGTTCAACTTTCAGAAGATATAACACGTCTGCTTGGGGGTGAACCTATTCAATATATCTTGGGAGAGGCTGATTTTTATGGACGGAAATTCAAAGTGACCCCGGAGGTCCTGATTCCTCGGCCGGAGACGGAAATACTCGTTCAGGAGGCATTGAGACATATCCACAGAGGCTCAAGGGTCCTTGATTTATGCACGGGAAGCGGGTGCATAGCCTGGACAGTCGCACTTGAGGAACCCGGTGCCTGTGTGAAGGCTGTGGATGTATCTCAGCAAGCTCTGAAATTAGCGGCCTCACAGCCGTTCGATAACGGGCCGTCATTTTATCTTGCTGATATCCTGAATACTCCGGATCCCTCGTTATTCGGTACGGTTGATGTTATTATGTCCAATCCACCGTATATAATGGAGTCAGAAAAGGGTTCTATCCGAAAGAATGTCCTTGATTATGAACCGGAGCTTGCATTGTTTGTCCCAGACTCTGATCCACTGGTGTTCAATAGGGCGATATCCGTGTGGGCGGAAAGACTTCTTGCGCCGGGAGGCTTTGCAATTGTAGAAATCAATGAAAAGCTGGGCGCCGAAACGATTAATCTGTTTGAAGAAGCTCATTTCAATGGTGTTGAGACAGTTAACGATTTTTCTCAAAAAAACAGGTTCGTGGTTTTCTACAAATAGGCTTCTTGAGCTGTTCTGATGCATATTTTTCAAATAAAGGAGTTTTTTTTGCGTACTCTGATAATATGTGCTCTCTTTGCATCAGAACAAAAACTATAAACTATGAAAATAAAGAAAATAGAAGCCTTCCTGTTGCTTTTGTCCATTGTTTCCTGTGAGGTTATTCCAACAGAACCGTCTGCTGACATTGAATCTGAATCGAAAGTGTCTCTCTTTGAAGTCGCGCAAATTCTTTCTGCGTTGCCGATAGGTGAAGAACAATTGTCTGAGGTATATACGGCTGTGACTTCGTCTTCCGGGAATGGTTATGATGAGGAATATACGATGAAGGATTTGTTTTCGACACCGGGTGCCGGAGTCGGAGATGACCACTCAGGGACCAAGGCGACGAATTATTCCAATCCGATGAGAGGTTTGATTGAAGGGTTTTTGATTGAAAAATTCAGGACAAAGGCAGGGGAGGCGGATATTGATGCAGTTCGACGATATATAGATGAGCTTGCATCTTCTGATTTGCAGATTTATTGGCCTTTCAGTGACAATTGGGACAAATCGACTTTGCCAATTATCACTTTTGATCCGCAATCTGCATCAGAAAGTAATATAGGGTATCAGGTAGTTGAGAATGAAGATGGTTCTCGTGACATTGAGGAAATTATTGTTGATGAAACAATTGCGAAGTCCAGACCTGTCTGGGTAGTCAACCGGAATGATGACAGCGGACATAAATCTCTGGATATGCTCAGAAAGGAAGACCCGAACTGGGGACAGGGTGGAGACATATTTGTCAAGTCCGGGTTGTCAAGTGGTAAAATATTGATATTGAAGGAGTTTTGCGCCAAGAGAAATTTTGACAGCTGGTTTGGAGGCGCATCTGAGTTCTTTGTCAAATGTGGCGCGGTAGAAGGGTTTACTGCAAGTACGGAAGCGGAAATGAGGCTGTACACACCGTCAGTGACAGACTTTATGATAGTGGTCAAGCGCAAGGATATCAATAAAAATATCCCGTTCAATGCAATTCTGATTGCGGACCTTACAGATCAGTTGGAGAAGTTGGCTTTTCTGGTGACAGAAGATGATGGCGGGACTGTCACGTCGTGGAAAGCAAGTGCGGTTGTCAAAGTGAATTCCAAGAGTTATGGGCTTGAGCTCGAATTACCGTATAGAGACAAGGATGATATAGTATGGAGGGGTTCACTGCCAATCAATTATTGTGAGAAATACAGCGGAGAAGTCGGCCATTTCGGAGATGTCGATCTGGTTTTTGAAATACAATAACTCTCAGACTTCTTTTTCGACTATCATTTCACAGTGCTTGCAATCGAAACGGAGAATAAATTTGCGGCCATTGTTGACAAGAAACAAATCTTCTGCCTGCCTTGCCCCCTGGTAAGTCGGGCAGAACCCCAATTCATATCTTAAACAATACTTGGATTTCATAAGGCTTACCGGCTTTTTTTCGAGGGAAGAGTATTCGTATGCCTGAGCAGATTTGCAGTCGGATTTTTGCAGAGGAATGGCTTTGCAAGGGGTATTATTCAGACGTTCAATCAAATCTCTTCTCAGCTGATTGATGAAAGCCGTGGTCAGAAAAGGGATAGATTCGTCTGATGTCCCTATGGCAATGTCAACATTTGAGATGATATAATGACCGCTTCTTTTACGAAGTTGACTATCTATGACGGAAAGCATCCGTTCCCGGTTCTCCGCTTTTTGCTCTCCACAATTCAAGGAGCACGTTTCTTCCCTGCCGTCTTCGCTTGATATTGTGCACATAGCCTTATATCCATTTTGTATGAGGAGACTGACTTTTGCCGGAATCATTCTGTGACAATTCTGTGTTTCCAATTCTTTCTCGAATGCGGCGTTGATGTTCCTGTACAGTATCACTCCTTCAGAAAGACCTTCTACGGCTTTACACTTCACGCTCAAGGCGTTGCATACATCCCCCCGAAATCCCTTGATAGTATTGCCGGAGACAAAGCTGAATCCATCCCCGTTTTGTAGAACGATGCCTTTTCCGGCCGGAGCAAGATTGAAAACACAGGTGTGTGCATCAATTCTACGCAGATTCTCAACCTTGCCGAGACGTTCGCCGACAGATTTGGGAGCATCTTTACCGGACCATTGCCCTCTCTTTCCGTCGAGGAACAATTCTGTGTATCCACGATTGAATGTCTTGTTGACATCTGGGGTAAACCCGCCTTCAATGACGCCGAAAGATGCTCTTCTGCAAGTGTTCGGATGCTTTTCGATATACTTGTCCAGTGCGAGCGAGTAAGCCCGTACGACGTTTTTGACATAAGACATATTTTTCAACCGTCCTTCTATCTTGAATGATACGATTCCGGCTTCAATCAATTCCGGAAGTCTTCCAAGAAGGTTGTAGTCCTTCAAAGAGAGCAATGCCTTGTCTGATTCCAGGACTTTCCCGGTGCCGTCAACAAGGTCATATAAAGACCTGCAGGCCTGTATGCAGTCTCCCCGGTTGGCGCTTCTGCCGTTGATGTGCTCGGAAAGGTAACATTCTCCGCTGTAGCCGGTACATAGGGCTCCGTGTACGAAGAATTCCAATTCACAATTTACCTGATCCCGTATTTCTTTGATCTGTTCCAGCGAAAGTTGCCTTTCGAGGACCATCCTTGAGAATCCGAGAGTTTCGTATGCTTTTGCTCTTGCCGCATCTCTTATGGCGCATTGTGTGGAAGCGTGGAGCGGAATAGTCAAATCCTTCCAAGCGGCCAAAGATGCATCCCTTGCGATGAAAGCATCCGCACCTGCATCCTGGGCGTCGAGCATCATTTTATGAACCTCTTTTCTTTCGTGCTCAAAAATCAGATTGTTCACTGTCACGAAGACTCTAGCTCCGAATCGATGGGCATAGTTACACAACCGAGCAATCTCGTCAATGGAGTTGCCGGCGGCTTTGCGTGCTCCGTAGTCCGGGCCTCCGATATATACGGCATGGGCAACGCAGTCAATAGCTGCAATGCCGATGTCCGCATTTCTTGCCGGAGCAAGAAGTTCAAGGCAATTCATTTGAGATTATTTCTTCAAAGCCTCGATGGCAGTTTTGATTTGAGCCGCATCAGCCGCAGAAGGGGAGAGCTCAAGATATTTGGAAAGATATTCTACAGCTTTTGCTTTGTCTCCAAGGTTTGTGGCGGCTGTGCCTGCAATCTTGAAAGCGTTGGCAGTTGCAACAAATTCCGTTGACTTGAGAGCACCTTCCATAGCGCCCTTGAAATCTTTTTCCTTAAGTGCCGTAGAGGCATCCTTGAGGTATAATGTTGAAAGCTGCTTGAAAGCATTATCTTTCTGTCCGTTTTCTGCCGCCTGAAGGAATGCGGCTTCTGCTTCTGCAGTATTTCCAAGGCTGCTGAGCGATTGTCCGAGACGGAATGCCGCTACACCGTTTTTAGGGTCCGCTTCAAGGATTGACTTGAATACTTCAGCCGCGCCCTTGAAATCCTTCGTTTTGAGAAGGGAATTACCTTTCTGTGTGAGTACCTGAGGAACGAGTTGGGTTGCCTCTTCGACTGCTTCTGCTGCGTTCAATTCTTTCGCAATGGCCAGAGCCTCGTCGAGCTTTGTTACGGCAGTGTCATAATTTCCTGCTTTGATGAGGTCTTTGGCTATAGAAAGTGCAATATTTGGAATGGCTGTTTTGCAATTTTCGGCGATTTCCGCTCCGTCTTCTCCGAGAGCTGCGGCCTGCTTGAGAGCTGTTTGAAAATAGTTCAGAGCGTCAACTTTATTGCCGGCACTGAGAGAATTGGCTCCATTGTTGTAGGTCTCTGTGACTTGTGCAAGGTCTTGAGCTGCTGCAAGTCCAAATGAAAGGGCTACTGTTAAAATTGTCAGAAAGAGTTTCTTCATAATAAATTATATTTATTTAAACTGTTTTAAGTTCGAGACGAAATACAAAAGTACAAAATTTCTTTTTTAATTTTGCGATACTTATGATAAAAAGAACATTATTATTGTTTGCACTGGCATTTAGCATAAATGTTTTGAGTGTCAATGCACAGGAGGAGACCCTATTCAAAATATATGCCGAAGAACTCAATGTGATTCGGGAAAACAGGCTGTCGTATTTTTTCAACTCATACGGGATTGTTGATGATTCACATCCGGAGGCCGGAAAATTGCGCGATGCCGTTGATTATGATTTGGATGAATATGGTGCCAGTCTTGACGAATATCTCAGCGCGAGAAGTGTAGTGTCCGCCAATCCGGAATATAATAAGTTTATATACGCCCACAGGTTGCCGGATAATGATGAGCTTGCTCTGTTCAATAATTATATATCTGCTGAATTGAAGACTGTGCCATCGCCTCTTGACGGAAATATTCCTGTCCGTGAGTTCCCAAAAACGGAAAGAGAAGCCAAAGTCAAAATGAAGGCGGAATCCACAGATCCTGTGACGGGTGGCAAGATGTGGACATTTGCCAACGGTATCAAAGTCATCTACAAGAAGACTGCCCAGCGGGGACGGTTTTCATATGGGATGGTCATAAAAGGCGGAGAGAACGTATTCATCGGAGACCTTCTGGAGTATTTTGACGTCGGAAATTTGAAGTGGTATGATTTCAGGCGTTTGCTTAATCTTAAAGGTATAGTTATGGAATCGGAGGTTTCTACTGCGGATTTGCGTCTTTGCGGGAGTTCACCGTCCGAATGTCTGCCGGACTTGCTGCAGTCCATTTCTCTACTGGCCCGTATAGGACAATTGAATTCGGAAGGTTTTGTGTTATATAAGAAAAAAGAGGTCGCCCTGCTGCGGAACACTAATCTTGAGGCCCAAGTGGACAGTTTGCTCAGGCTGAATTATGACTATTCTCAATACAGATTCCGGAGCCATCTGACAGATGATTTGCAGAGTCGCGCGTCCGATTATTATAAGCACCAGTTTTCAAGGTTCAATGACGGCGTTTTTGTCTTCATAGGTGATTTGGAAGAAAAAGAACTACGCACGACTTTGGAAAAGACTCTCGGTTCATTTCCTACCGGCCAGGATTATTATGTCAGACCATCCGTTCAGTATGAACTGCGCAGCGGCTCCTCTGTACATATGAGTTACGACTCGACACTTGGTCCCGGAGTAAACATAGCTCTGTCTATCATCGCTCCTGTGACTGCGGATTCATATATTGGTCTCGACTTTCTGAAAGTGATAATGGAGAAGGAATTGCATACCGAAGTCAGGACAAATGTAGAGTTGTTTCCTCAGGAAAGGATGACGGTCCTTATTCGTTTCAAGGATGACGGCAACCCTTCTGCCGCCCTGTCAGCGTGCCGTGCCGCGATTTCCAGACTGCTTGACACTCCTATTTCTGATGATCAGATATCTTTATACAAGAGTTATTTGATGGATTTGTACAATGGAAACAAAAATTCTCCGGAATGGATGATGAAAAATGCTTTTTTTCGGTACTCTCAGGGAAAGGATTTTATGAGCAGGTATGAGGAGAAGATACGTAAATTGACGAATTCATCATTTACAGGTATGCTTGGCCTGCTGAATGAAGGGGCCAGGGTGGAATATATTGTGTTGAAAAAGGATTGACAGAGTGGGCAGGAAAAGTTTTGGAACCATTATAGAGATAGGGAAGTGTCTCGTCTCCGAGGATGTCATTTTCGAGTTTTTCTCCTGTGACTATGAGCTTTGTAAGGGGCGATGCTGCATCGCGGGCGAATATGGAGCACCTCTGCTCGAAGAGGAGTTGGACAGGCTCGAAAGTGAATATGATAATTATTCAAGTTGTATGAGCGTGCGGGGAAAAGAGACTGTTGAGAAGAAAGGATTTTTCGAAATTGACATCGAAAATGATTTGGTCACACCGGTGGTTCCCGGCACAGAAGAATGTGCATTCACTCATTTCGACACTGCCGGTAATTGTCTGTGTGCCATAGAGAAATGTTTTTTTGAGGGAAAATGCTCGTTCCGCAAACCTATTTCTTGCCGTCTGTATCCTATACGTATCACTCCGTTGACCGGAGGCGGTCTGGCGTTGAATGTCCATCATTGGGACATTTGTCGGAATGCTTTTGAAAAAGGCAAAAAAGAAGGCGTCCGCGTATATCAGTTTCTGCGGGAGCCTATAGTGGAGTATTTTGGGAAGGATTTCTACGAAGCTTTGGAAGCGGCGGCTAAAGCCCTGACGGCTGATTAATTCTGATATCTCAACTTATTTTCGAGACCGGTCACGATACCTACAACATCCTTGGACGGGCCTTCTATGATGTAACCGGCCAGGTCACGTGTCATAGTTATCCTGTCTTCGCCCACTCTCAGTATCCTTTTAACAGGTGAAATCATTCTGAAAGTCAGGTTCTCATCGACTTCGCTTTCCAAACGATATTTGCGGCCTTCCATATAGGAAATGATGCCGTTTCGTATTTCGCTGTATTCACCCGGAAGGACGGCGCCTCTTTTGGTGTATCCGAATTTGGGATATATCATTGATACCAAGAAAAACATAAGTGCAATCTGCAACAGGGAATTGTAGCCGTTGCGGAACATTACGTTGATGTCAGGGCTGACGGCACCGCAGATTACAAGGGCGCCCAGCAGCAAAACCATAATGACGGAGATGTACAGAAAATATTTAATTGCTCTGATAATGTATTTCATGAAGACAAAGATAAGGATATCTGCACGATTTTTGTTATTTTCGCAACGCAAAATAAAAAAATCAATTATGAAAGAAGATCCGCTTGAGAGACTCGACCGCATTGAGCGGGAGAAACAGAGCAATGGTCAGAAAAAGACTATGTACATTCTGGCCGCCATTGCCGGTGTGCTTGCTATCCTTTTGGCATATATATGGATATCCAAAGCATCGCTTGTCCACGACCTGAACGATGAGAAGCAGGACTTGACAGAACAGATAATAGCCCTTCAAGGAGACTACGACACTCTTTCTTCAGACTACGATTCGATCAATGCCCAGTTGGATTCTTCGAGGGAAGAAGTGGCCCAACTGGTAGAACGTATCCAGAAAACGGAGGCGACAAACAGGGCTAAAATGCGCCAGTACGAGAAGGAATTGGGAACTCTTCGCAGCATAATGAGAAATTATATTGTCCAGATTGATTCACTCAATACGTTGAATCACGAGCTTACGGAGCAAGTTGCCGCTGCGCGCAAGGATGCCGCGGCATCCAAGAGAGAGAATCAGGAACTGACTCAAAAAGTGGAGAATCTTTCAGGGCAGGTGGCTACCGGATCTGTGATCAAGGCTCGCGGGCTGCGGCTTGATGCGTATAACTCCACGGATAAGGTGACAGACAGAAGCAGCCGAGTAGTAAGAATGATGGCTACCCTCAGTCTCGTTGAAAATGATCTGGCACCAAAAGGCCCCGTCAGAGTATATATCAGAGTTAAGGATCCGGAAGGAATTCTTCTTATCAATAGCACTCAAGTATCATTTACTTGCGGGGGAGAGACAATGATGGCATCAGCTTCCCGTGAAGTGGACTATCAGGGAAAGGAAGTCGAGCTCAGCATTTATCTCAATGACATTCCTCAGTATACGAAAGGTATCTACACCGTTGAGGCTTATACTTCACAGGCATTGCTTGGCACAGCGGAAGTCCTTCTCCGTTAATGATTTATATTCACATACCTTTTTGTAAAAGTTTTTGCACCTATTGTGGCTTCTACTCTGAATTGTGTCGGAGCGGGAATTCGCCCGAGGTGCAAAATTTTTTGCTCCGCATCAGGGATGAGATTTGCCTCAGGCGGTCCGAAATCGATGCCGTGCGTGCTGTATCTCCTCATACTTTGTACATTGGGGGCGGAACGCCTTCCGCTGTTCAGGCGGAAGCGATTGCCCGAATCGTAGAGACATTGGGATATTGCGATTATGAAGAATTCACCGTTGAAGTCAACCCTGATGATGTAGTCAAGAACGGCCGCCGGTATATCTGCGATTTGGTTTCTGCTGGAGTCAACAGAATCAGTATGGGAGTTCAGTCTTTGGATGACGGCATTTTGAAATGGATGAATCGGAGGCACAATGCCGCAGAAGCTATCAAAGCTTATGATATCATCCGTTCCTCGGGGGTGGAAAATGTCAGTCTTGATTTGATTTTCGGCATATCTTTTATGTCTGACAGCAAATGGGAGGACAGTATCGCCAAGGTAGCGGCGTTGCGGCCGGATCATATATCTGCTTACCAGCTTTCAGTTGAGGAGGGAAGCGCTTTGGAACGGATGGTTGCGGACGGGCGTTATTCTGAAGCCTCCGATGATGAATGCAGGAGGCAGTATGACCGACTTTGCGCGATTCTCGGGTCGGAAGGATATGAGCACTATGAAATTTCCAATTTTGCCAAACCCCTCAGAAGGGCTTTGCATAACAGTGCTTATTGGAAGAGAACTCCTTATGTGGGTCTGGGTCCCGGAGCTCATTCGTTTGATGGAAAGATCAGATCATGGAATAGCCGGGAACTCCAATATCATGCAGATTCATCGGAACTGCTTTCGGAAACAGAATCGATAGAGGAAACTATCTTTCTGGGACTCAGGACATCGGACGGAGTCGAAGATTGCCTGATCCGGGATTCGCCAATCAAGCAAAAACTGCTCTCAGAGGGCGCTCTGGAGCAGTCAGGAGGGAGAATCCGTATTCCGGAGACTCATTTCTTCGTTTCTGACAATATTATTTCTCAGCTTATATAGGATTCGTCTTTTCTCTGAGCCAGACGGCAACTTCTTGGGGCAGTCGTGGCGACAGGGTGCAATAAACCCTTTCGTTATAGTCGTTGAGCCAACGTATTTCGGCATCAGACAGGAGGTTGCGGATAATGGCTCCGGTGTCGAAATGGCAGAGAGTTATGGTCTCAAATTGGAGCCAGGTGCCAAATTCGTTGCTCCCCGCTTCTGTACAGAGGATAAGATTCTCGTGTCGGACACCGTGCATTCCTTCCCTATAAATTCCCGGCTCATCGGAGGTTATCATTCCGGGAAGTATCGGCTGCCGGTTGAAATTCTGGCGTATGTCTTGAGGACCCTCGTGGACTCCGAGATAGAAACCCACTCCGTGACCTGTTCCGTGTCCGAAATTTCTCATTGTCTGCCACAACGGGCTTCTTGCCGCATAATCTATCTGGCATCCGGCTGTCCCTTTGGGGAATATGGCCATTGCAAGCTCGATATGTCCCTTGAGCACCAGAGTGTAGTCCTCCATCTCAAGATAGGAGCAGGGGCCTGTCGGAACGGTTCTGGTAATATCAGTAGTTCCATTCAGATATTGACCTCCCGAATCACACAGGTACAGTCCTCCATTTCTGATGACGGGAGCATTTTCGCGAGGGGTAACATAATGAGGCTGTGCCGCTCCGGGGCCGTATGCGGAGATGGTCTCGAAGCTGTTTCCAGTATATCCCTGTATTTCAGCTCTGAATTCTTCAAGTTTGAGGGAGGCATCCCACTCAGTTATGATGTCCCCCTTTTTCATGGAGGTGTCGAGCCAATGGAGAAAGCGCTCCATCGCGACGCCGTCCTCGATATGAATTTTTTTCATCCCCTCTATCTCCATCGGGTTTTTGATTGCCTTCCGCAGACCAATCGGAGAGGGACCGGTGACTATGTCGTTCTTTGGTATTATGTTGAAAATATGATAGTTGAGAGTGTCCGGATCAATGAAAATCCTTCCGTTCCCCTCTGAGAGGGATATGAGAATGTCATCATAATTGTCTCTGACAAACCATTTGACATCGTCTTGTGACACTATCAGGTATGAAATGGCAAAAGGATTGTATGCTATATCGCCGGCGCGGATATTCAAAAGCCACGCGATTTCGTCAAGCGCTGACACAAGCATTGAGTCGCATCCCTTTTCACGCAAGAAAGTTCTTAGCCATTCTATCTTGTCATCGCTGCTTTCTCCCACCAAAGACTCATCAAGGTCAATGATCGGAGTCTGAGGTATCGCCGGTCTGTCCAGCCAGATGCTGTCCAGCATATCCGGCACGCTGATTATGCGTACTTCCCGTTCCTCGTCAAAAGCGTTCTTGATTTCTTCTATGTCGTTGACCCTCTGACATAGTCCGTCTATGGCGATGTTGATGATGTTTTTATTGCCGAATGCAGATCCGGCAAGCCATTCGGGGATGAGTACCTGCTCCGGGATGCGTGTCTTGTGCAATTCGATGCCCGTATTCTCCAATTGCCTGCGAGCTTGTATGAAATATCTGGTATCCGTCCACAGACCGGCGTGGTTGAGGGTTATGACCATATCTCCGGCCTCTCCGGTAAATCCGGACAGCCATTCAACCTGCTTCCATCTGGATGCCGGATATTCACTGCTATGAGGATCTGAACCACTCACAAGAACGGCATCCCAACCGTTCTTGCGCATCATATCACGCAGAGCGGATATCCTTTCTGCGAACTTGTTTACCATCGGAATACCCGTCTAGACTGTGAGGATTTCTTTCTCCTTCGTGGCGATAATGGTATCTACCGCCTTGACGTTTTTGTCTGTGATTTTCTGAACTTCATCTTCAGCCTCTTTCTCAGTATCCTCGGAAAGGCCTTCATTCTTTTGGGCCTTCTTCAATTGCTCAATGGCATCTCTGCGGGCATTGCGGATGATGATTTTTGTCTGCTCTCCTGCTCCACCGGCTTTCTTTATCAGCTCTTTGCGGCGCTCCTCAGTCAAAGCCGGGACAACGCACCTGATAAGCTCTCCGTTGTTTGACGGAGTCATACCCACATTGGCATCAAGAATTGCTTTTTCTATGGCCGGAATCATCGATTTCTCCCAAGGCTGGATGGCCAGAGTCTTTGCGTCCGGAGTAGAGATGGAAGCAACCTGATGGATAGGGGTCATTGTGCCATAGTAGCTGACCATAACATTATTGAACACTGATGGATTGGCTTTTCCTACACGGTAGGTCTTGAGGTCTTCTTCAAGGAAAGCGATTGCGTCCTGCATCTTTGTGCCGGCTGCAGAGAGGATGTCTTTTGCTTTTTCTGTCAACATAATATAATTTATTTGTGAACGAGGGTGCCGACTTTTTGTCCTTCAAGTATCTTTGTCAGATTACCCTCTTGTGTCATATCGAATACAATTATCGGCATATCACCATCTTCGCAAAGAGCAAATGCGGTCTGATCCATAACTTTAAGACGGCCGGAGATGGCCTCCCCGAATGTCAGTTCGTCATATTTGACGGCAGTCGGGTCTTTTTCAGGATCTGCAGAATAGACTCCGTCCACTCTTGTGCCCTTGAGAAGAGCATCGGCATTGATTTCCAATGCGCGGAGCGCCGCTCCGGAGTCGGTGGTGAAGAACGGGTTGCCTGTGCCTCCGGCAATGAGGGCTACACCTCCCGCCTCCAGCACTTCCACAGCTTTCTCTCTGACATAATATCTTGCTATCGGTTCCATAGGAGTGGCCGTGAATACTTCAGCTTTCACACCGAGGGAACGTATGGCCATAGCCAACCCCATAGAGTTGATGACGGTGGCCAGCATCCCCATTTTGTCTCCGTTCACGCGGTCAAATCCTTTTCCGACGCCTTGGAGACCTCTGAAAATGTTGCCTCCGCCGTTGACTATGGCAATCTGCATCCCGGCTTTAGCCGCCGCCGTAATCTCTTCAGCAATGGAGTTCAAACTGGCCGCATCAATCCCTTTTCCTGCGGGCCCGCCCAGACTTTCGCCGCTGAGTTTCAATAAGACTCTTTTGTACATACACTCATCAAGTTATGAATGGGAACAAATTTAAGAAGAAAATTATGAAACTTGCAAGAAAGAGTCTATATTTGCAACTGCTAAAAAGAAAATAGAAAAATCAGATAAAAATGTTCATTTTCAACTCTTCAATCGGCAAGAAATTCATTCAGAGCATCAGTGGAGCATTTCTTATTGTGTTCCTTCTGCTGCATGCTACCATCAATTTCTTTTCAGTTATCGACTCGTTCACAGGGAAGTTCGGCGTAGCCGCGGCAGATGACAAATTGTTCAGCGCGGGAGACGGACTTTTCAAGCTCGGGTGTGATTTTATGTCCACTCCATTCATTTCCATAATGGTCCCGATTCTTGCTCTCGGTTTCCTCGTACACGTAGCCTATGGTTGCTGGCTGACCTACAAGAACGTGATGGCGCGCGGTGGCGTGAAGAGATATGAGGTATCGAACAAGGGAGCGGCAGACTCCTGGTCAGCAAAGAATATGTTTGTCCTCGGTATCATCATCATCGGTTTCGTATTTTTCCATCTCACCCATTTCTGGGCCAAGATGCAGCTTCCGGAAATGTTCGGAATAGGCACGTATGAGAACAATCCGTATCTTCTCCTTACTACAATTTTCGGCAAGTGGTGGATAACAGTTCTTTATATCATCTGGTTCGTCGCAGTATGGTTCCATCTTACACACGGTTTTTGGAGTATGTTCCAGACTGTTGGTTGGAATGGCCAGACCTGGTTCAAGAGGGTGAAGGTTATAGGAATAGTCGTAGCATCAATCATTGCTCTCGCATTCGTAGTGGTTGCAATCAATGCTTTTATCATGGCGTAGTACGGATACCAAGCAAAAAGGCGGTGACTTTTCGGGTCACCGCCTTTTTGCTTGTCATAACATATCAAATTGACAATATGCCCAATACGTTGATAAGCTCTTCATTGATGGGCTTGTCTCTCTTGATTGCTCTCGAAATCGGCACATATACAATCTCATCGTTGTGAATACCTATCATAACATTTCTCTGGCCTTCTTTGAGAGCTTCGATGGCGGCGACTCCCATCCTGCTGGCCAGGATACGGTCTGAAGCGCTTGGCACTCCGCCTCTCTGAAGATGTCCGAGAATGGTGACGCGCACGTCATATTGAGGATATTCTTTACGCACACGCTCCGCATAATGCATCGCTCCTCCGTTTTTCTTGCTTTCTGAGACCAGGACTATGCTGCTGTTCTTGCTTTTGCGTATTCCTCTTCTGATGAATTGCTCCAATTGGTCAAGCTCCGTGCGGCATTCCGGGATGATGGCCGCCTCAGCGCCTGCGGCGATTGCGCTGTTCTGCGCAAGGAAACCTGCATCGCGCCCCATCACTTCCACGAAAAATATCCGGTCGTGAGATGAGGCGGTATCCTTAATCTTGTCCACGCATTCAACGATGGTATTCAGCGCGGTGTCGTATCCGATGGTCATATCGGTGCCGTAAAGGTCATTGTCTATTGTGCCGGGGAGACCGATACAAGGTATGTCGAATTCAGCGGCGAATTGTTCCGCTCCCGCAAGAGAACCGTTGCCACCGATGATGACAAGCGCTTCGATTCCGAATTTTTGAATGTTCTCATATGCCTTTTTCCGACCGTCAGGAGTCATAAATTCTGCACTTCTTGCAGTCTTCAGAATTGTGCCACCGCGTTGAATGGTATTGCTGACGCTGTCTGTTGTGAATTCCTTGATTTCTCCGTTGATAAGTCCTTCATATCCGCGATAGATACCGAAAACCTTCATTTTGTTGAATATCGCAGCGCGTGTCACTGCTCTGACCGCGGCGTTCATTCCCGGAGCATCTCCTCCTGAAGTCAAGACTCCGATAGCATTAAATACTTTCATAGGGCATAATATTGTATTAACAAATTTAACTACATTTTTGTATTTTTGTGCACCTTTTGGGAAAAGAATGAAAATTGGTGAAATAGATTTGGGAGAACGACCGGTTCTTCTGGCTCCAATGGAAAATGTCACGGATGCTTCTTTCCGTGTCATTTGCAAGGAGTATGGGGCGGATATGGTTTATACTGAATTCGTCCCGTCAGACGGATTGATTCGCGACGCAGTCAAGGCAATAGCCAAGATAAAGACATCCGAGGCGGAGGCGCCGATAGGAATCCAAATATATGGACATATCCCTGAATCTATGGTCGAAGCAGCCAAAATGGCCGACAGGGCGGCTGAAATAGCCGGAGGACACGGCTGTGACCTTGTAGATATCAATTTTGGGTGTCCTGTCTCTAAAATTGCCGGACGAGGGGCCGGCTCCGGAATGATGAGAGAGCCGGATAAAATGGTGGCGATCACCCGTGCGGTGGTCGAAGCTGTCCGTAAGCCAGTCACAGTCAAGACGAGGCTGGGGTGGGATGAGAATTCCAAGATAATAGTGGAACTTGCCGAACGCCTTCAGGATTGTGGAATCAAGGCGTTGACGATACACGGCCGGACACGTCAGCAGATGTATCGAGGTGATGCGGACTGGTCATTGATAGCCAAGGTGAAAGAGAATCCCCGTATGAAGATTCCCATCATCGGGAACGGCGATGTCACCACACCTGAGCGGGCAAAAGAATGTTTTGACAAATATGGGGTGGACGGAATAATGATAGGACGTGCGTCCTTCGGTCATCCGTGGATATTCCGCGAGATCAAACATTATCTTGCTACAGGAGAGTTTTTGCCTCCAATGAGCGTCAGGGCGCGTTCAGAATTGGCAAAACGCCATCTTGACCTGTCACTGAGACTGAAGGGCAATGTGACAGGCATATATGAAATGCGCAGACATCTGTCGTGCTATTTCAAGGGGTTGCCGGATTTCAAGGACACCAGAATCAGACTGGTGACACAGACAGATCCGGAGGAATTATACAGGATTTTGGATTATATATCTGACCGATGGGGGGATGAACCTATGGGGGTTGGAACAAATGTATATGGTGTATGATATATGAATTAACTTTGAAAATCAGGCATTCCCTTTTTGACAAGGGGTGGAAGAAGCAGTACACGGCTGATGTGCCGACAATTTGTGTAGGTAATGTCACCGTTGGCGGTACAGGCAAAACCCCGCATACGGAAATGCTTTTGAGTATGTTTTTGCGACACGAGTTCTGGGGGAGCAAGAATATTGCCGTCCTGTCGCGCGGCTATAAACGCAAATCCAAAGGATTTCAGCAGGTGGAGGTGACAAGCCACGCCTTTTTCTCCGGAGATGAGCCTCTGCAGATCAAGAAAAAATTCCCTGAAGTGACGGTTGCCGTCGATAAAGACAGAGTGGAGGGGTGTTATTTTTTATGCCATCCGGAAATGCTCCTGAGCTCAAAGAAGGCGCGCTGGTGCCAAAACACGGATATCCGGCCGGCAGATGTGATTATTCTGGATGATGCTTTCCAGCACAGGTCTCTTAAGGCCTCGGTCAATATCGTTCTTGTGGATTACAACAGGCCGGTATTTAAGGATAAATTGTTGCCTTATGGCACATTGAGGGATTTTCCTTCCAGAATAAGCGAAGCTGATATTATCATTGTCACAAAGTGCCCGGAGTATTTGAGCGATGCGGACAAGGCCGCGTTCCGTGAAGATTTACGCCTGGGTGATGCGCCGGTGAAGGTCTTTTTCACTAAGATATCCTATTGCAAGCCGATGGGAGTGTTCCCCCAGAAAGATGTGCGATACCTCTATTCAAGCAGGCTGATTCTGCTTTCCGGAATTGCAAATTCAACTCCGTTGCGCAATTATTTGAGTGATAGCTATCAGATAGTTAAGCATCTGTCTTTCCCGGATCACCACTCGTTCACCCGTGCGGACATGCAATCGCTGATAAGTGCATCGGAAAAATGGCCGACTGCAATTGTGGCGACTACTGAAAAAGATTCGCAGAGATTGCTGGATTATCCGAGAATACCGAGGGATTTGAAGCCGAAAATATTCGAATTGCCGATACGTGCAGAGTTTTTCTCCGCAGAAGAACGCAACGAATTCGAAACCACTTTGTTTGGTTTAATGAAATAAAATTCGTACTTTTGCGGTCCCTATTTTGTGAAGGGATCGCAATTTTTTATTAACTAATTAAAGATCAAGACAGTGGACACACAAAGCTACAAAACAGTCTCGCTTAACAAAGCAACTGTAAAGAAAGAGTGGGTCGTTATCGATGCAACGGATTTGGCTCTTGGTCGTCTCGCATCCAGAGTTGCCCTTGTCCTTCGCGGCAAGACAAAGGCTGGATACACTCCTCACGTTGATTGCGGTGACAATGTCATCGTCATCAATGCGGAGAAGGTTGCCCTCAAAGGCAATAAGATGACAGACAGAGTTTATACACGTTACACGGGATATCCGGGTGGACAGCGTTTCACCACACCTAAGGAGATTCTTGCTAAGAGACCTGCTGAATTGATTAGGATGTCAGTAAAGGGTATGCTTCCTAAGACACGTCTTGGTGATGATCTTCTCGGCAACCTGTTTGTATATGCAGGACCGGAGCATCCACACCAGGCACAGAACCCTAGAGAAATTAAGTTGAACGAAATTTAAACAGAGCAAATGGAACAGACAAACGCCCTTGGAAGACGTAAAGCAGCTGTAGCTCGCGTTTATATCGTAGCTGGAAAAGGTAACATCACAATCAACGACCGTCCCCTCGAGGATTACTTCAGAGAGGAGACTCTTCGTTATGTTGTGAACCAGCCTCTTGCCGTTACAGGTACAGAAGGTCAGTTTGACATCAAGATTAACATCACAGGTGGTGGAATCAAGGGTCAGGCAGAGGCCATCAGACTTGGCATCTCACGCGCACTTTGCGAAATTGACAAAGAGGCTTATCGTCCTGCATTGAAGACTGCCGGATTCCTTACCCGCGATGCCCGTGAGGTTGAAAGGAAGAAACCTGGCCAGCCTGGTGCACGCAGACGCTTCCAGTTCAGTAAACGTTAGTATTATCGTTGTTTTATTGCACAGTTGTGGTTGACCAACTTTTGTTGGACGTGAAAGTCCGGATTCAAGAGTGCCACACTGCGGAAAATTTTCGGGATTGACAAGGTCACTACCCGGAGATTGATGAAAAGAGAAAAATTAAAGAATTAAAAAGAAATGTCCAGAACTAATTTCCAAGAATTGCTTGATGCAGGTGTTCACTTCGGCCATCTCGCCCGTAAGTGGAACCCTAAGATGGCTCCATACATCTTCGATCAGAAGAATGGCATCCATATCATTGACCTGCACAAGACTATCGTCAAGATTGACGAGGCTGCAGAGATTATGAAGGAGCTTGCAAAGTCAGGCCGCAAAATTCTCTTCGTAGCCACCAAGAAACAAGGCAAAGATATTGTTTCAGAGAAAGCGGCATCTGTTAATATGCCTTCAGTTACAGGGAGATGGGCAGGCGGTATGCTTACCAATTTCCCTACTATCCGCAAAGCTATCAAGAAGATGAGCACCATCGACAAGATGAAGGAAGATGGTACTTTTGATAAACTTGCCAAAAGAGAGCGTCTCCAGGTTGACCGCCAGAGAGCAAAACTCGAAAAGAACCTCGGATCCATCCGCGACATGAGCCGTCTCCCGTCAGCAATCTTTGTTGTTGACATTCAGAAAGAGGCCAATGCTGTCAAGGAAGCCAATCGTCTCAATATCCCGGTATTCGCTATGGTTGATACTTGTTGCGATCCTACCCCGATTGATTATGTGATTCCGGCAAACGATGATGCGGCAAAGTCTATTGAGTGCATTATGAATGTACTTTGCAAGGCTATCCAGGAAGGTTTGGAAGAGAGAAAGCTTGAGAAGGACAAAGAAGTTTCAGAAGAGGAAGAGGCTGTAAAGCCTGCACAGAAGAAGCTTCGTGCCCGCAAGGGATCAAAGCCTGTTGACGTACAGGCCGAGGCTCCGGCAGCAGAGGAAGTAAAAACTGAAGAATAATTTTAAATAGAAAGCATTATGGCAATTACAGCAGCTGACGTAATGAAATTACGTAAGATGACAAGTGCAGGTATGATGGATTGCAAGAACGCCCTCGTAGAAGCTGACGGCGATTTCAACAAGGCAATCGAGATTATCCGCGAGAAAGGTAAGCTTGTGGCAGCCAAGAGAGCTGACCGCAGCGCTTCCGAAGGTGCTGTCAAGGCAAGAGTGGCCGCAGGAAAGGCTATCCTCGTATGTCTTGGTTGCGAGACAGACTTTGTCTCACAGAATGAGGCATTCCAGAGCCTTGCTGAGGCTATCGCTGACGTTGCAATCGCCAATACTCCTGCAGATGCAGAGGGTCTCAAGGCTTGCAAGATGGCAGATGGCCGTACAGTGGAGGATGCCATCACCGAGCAGACAGGTAAGACAGGCGAGAAGCATGAGCTTGCATTCTATGCTATGGTTGAAGCTCCTTATGTCAAGGAATATATCCACAAGATCAACGGTAAGTTGGGCGCTCTGGTAGGATTCAACAAGGAAGTTCCGGAGAATATCGCCAAAGGTATTGTAATGCAGGTTGCGTCAATGAACCCTGTATCTGTCTCCGCGGCAGACTGCCCACAGTCAGTTCTTGATACAGAAAGGCAGGTGGCTGTACAGAAGACCAAGGAGGAGCAGATCCAGAAAGCTATCGATGCGGCTCTCAAGAAGGTGGGTATCAATCCTGCACACGTTGACAGCGAGGATCATATCGAGTCCAACACCGCAAAGGGTTGGCTTACTCCGGCACAGGCCGCGCAGGCACGTGAGATCATCAAGACTGTCGGAGAGCAGAAGGCTGCAAATCTTCCTACTCAAATGATTGAGCAGATCGCCAACGGTCGCGTTCAGAAGTTCCTCAAAGAAAGTACTCTCGAGGAGCAGGAGTATCAGATGGCAGATGACAAGATTTCTGTAAAAGCAGCTCTCGCAGCAGCAGATCCGGAAGCTAAGGTTGTTGTTTTCAAGAGGTTCTCACTCAACGACTAATTTATATGCGAAAATAATAGACCGACCATCAACTAATGGCCGGTCTTTATGTTTTTATTTATGAAAAGTATTCGATTGATTATTTCGTTGCTGCTGGTTGTTCTGCCGGCGGCAACGGCAATGGCCCAGAAGGACACACTCAGGGTACTTGCTATCGGCAACAGTTTTTCGATGGATGCCGTAGAGCAGAATTTGCACGAATTGGGTGCGGCTGACGGCGTAACACTTATCATAGGTGATATGTATATCGGAGGCTGTTCCCTTGAGAGACACTACAAGAATTCTGTCAATAACACTGCTGATTATGAATATTGCAAGATCAGTGCGGACGGTTCCAAAACCCGTACCCCGAGGACTACCCTTGAGGAGGCTCTGACTGACGAGAAGTGGGATTGTGTCACTTTCCAGCAGGTAAGCCAACTGTCCGGGTTCAGGGCTTCATTTGAGCCATATCTGGGAAGGCTTGTTGACTATGTGAAGTCACGGGTCCCTTCCGGAACGAAGTTTTATTGGCATCAAACCTGGGCTTATGCTCCCGATGTCGTCCACGATGGATTTGTCAATTATGGAAGGAGTCAGAGCAAGATGTATGATGCAATTATGGAGGCATCCAAGTCTGTCTGTGATGATTATGGATTCACTGTAATTCCATCAGGAACAGCCGTTCAAAATCTGCGCAACACTTTCGTGGGGGAGAATGTGACAAGAGACGGTTTCCACCTGAACCATACGGTCGGACGTTATACTGCTGCCTGTACCTGGTATGAGGCGTTGACAGGAAGAACTGTCATAGGGAATTCATATGTCGCAAAGTATGTGGATGAGGATCAGATTCCGGCTACTCAGGCGGCCGCGCACGCGGCTGTCCTGCATCCATACCAGAGGACTAAACTCGGCTACAGCAATCCCGAGGCCAACTATGATGAAAGCAAGGTCCCGGATTATTCGCTCCCGGACCCACTTGTGTTTGCCAATGGGAAGAAAGTCAAAAATGCTCAGCAGTGGTTTGAGAAAAGACGCCCGGAGCTTCTCCATCTCTTCGAGACGGAGATGTTCGGAAAAGCTCCCGGCAAGCCTGAGGAGTTGCATTTCAAATTGTTGAAGGAGACCGGGGATGCTCTTGGCGGGAAGGCTACTTTCAAAGAAATAGGTATTTATTTCACAAAGAACGAGAGACAGTTCATCCGTCTTCTTCTTGTTGTCCCAAATAATGCGGAAGGACCTGTTCCCGCTTTTCTGGGGATGAATTTTATGGGCAATAACGGCACAACATTCAGTGATGCCGTCACCACAATCCAGAGGAACGAATATTCCCGTTTCGGAAGATATTCCAATTCGGGGGCCGGTGCAAATGCCCACAGATGGCCATATGAAACCATTATTGACCGCGGTTATGCTGTCGCGACATTCTCGAGGGATGACATTGACCCGGATTGGGACGATTCTTTCACCAACGGTGTTCACCCTCTGTTTTACAAGGAGGGACAGACTCATCCTGAGATGGATGAATGGGGCACTATCGCCGCTTGGGCGTGGGGAATGAGCAGAGCCCTTGACTATCTTGAGACTGATGCTGACATAGACGCTTCAAAGGTGGTTTCTATCGGACATTCACGTCTCGGAAAGACAGCATTGTGGGCGGGCGCTCTCGACACACGTTTCGCGATGGTTGTATCCAATGATTCGGGATGCGGTGGCGCAGCAATATCCCGCAGGGCTGTCGGAGAGACAATTGAAATCATCAATCATTCGTTCCCTCATTGGTTCTGCGGCAATTTCAAAAAGTACAACCGCAATGAGGCTTCAATGCCTTTCGATGAGCACGAATTGCTTGCATTGATCGCACCGAGACCACTTTGTGTGGCCAGCGCCGATGAAGACCTTTGGGCGGATCCGGCAGGAGAAAAACTTGCATCACAGGAGGCTGCAAAGGTGTATGAATTCCTTGGATATGAGAAGGACAGGGTCCAATATCACGTCCGTCCGGGAGGTCATAATATCCTCGAGTATGACTGGCTGTACTATCTTGATATGGCTGACAAGTATCTCGGTAGAGCGGAGAAACAATGAATCTGAAATCTTTGGCAAAAGATACTGTCGTTTACGGTCTCAGCAGTATAGTGGGACGCTTTCTCAACTATCTGCTGGTGCCGGTCCATACATATAGGATACCTGTGGAAAGCGGAGGATATGGCATAGTATCCAATCTGTATGCATACACGGCTTTTTTTCTGGCTCTGCTGACTTTCGGGATGGAGACCACGCTCTTCCGTTTCTCTAACAAACGGGATGAGGATGACAGGATGGTATTCAGCACAGTTCTACGTCTTGTCGGTATGGTCGGATTGCTTTTCATAGCGGCTGTCCTACTCTTCCTCAGGCCTATTTCTGTGGCGATGGGGTATTCCGCACATCCCGAATATATAGCCTGTATGGCTATTGTAGTGGCATTCGATGCTTTTCAGGCCATTATGTTTTCCCGTCTGAGGCAACAGCACAGACCGTTGAAGTTTATGTTATTGAAGTTTGCGTACATTATTCCATATGTATTGCTCAATTTATTCATTTTCTTCATAATGCCGAAGATTCCGGCCCTGGTGGGGGTTTTCAATCGCTTTGATTATGGAGTAGGGTTGATATTCTTTGCCAATCTGATTTGTACGACCAGTGTCTTTGCAGGCTTTTTCAAAGAACTTGGCGGAATCCGTTTCGGATTTGACAGAAATCTGGCCCGCCGTATGCTCAAATATACTTGGCCTCTTCTGATTCTGAGCCTTATGGGAATCCTCAACAATGTAGCGGACAAGATGATGTTCCCTTACCTGATTCCTGGACAAGAGGGACTTCTTGAGCTCGGAATTTATGGAGCCTGTGTCAAGATAGCATTGATTATGAGCCTGTTGGTCCAGGCATTCAGATATGCTTACGAGCCTATAGTGTTTAATGGCATCAATGACAAGAACAATCCGGAGACCCTTGCTCTCGGAATGAAATATTTCATCTTGTTCACCCTCCTTGCGTATATGGCTGTCATATTCTATATGCCGATTTTGGAGAAGATTGTCCCTCCAAGCTACAGAGATGGTCTGGATATCGTCCCCATAGTGATGATGGCGGAGATATTTATGGGGATATATTTCAATCTGTCTTTCTGGTACAAGCTCACGGACAAGACATATTGGGGTGCAATAATGAGCGCTGTCGGAGCGGCTGTAATGATTGCGGTCAATATCATTTTTGTTCCTAGAGTCGGATATTGGGCCTGTGCCTGGGGTGGATTCGCGGGATATGGCGTTGCAATGCTTATGAGTTTCTTCATAGGAAGGAAACGTTATCCGGTCCGATACGATATCAAGTCGATTACAGGATTCGCAGGTCTGGCCCTGTCTATGCTGGCGGTGTCAGTGTTCTGTTTCAAGGGATTGCCTGTGTGGGCAAAACTGTGCCTTGACAGTGTCTTATTGTTGATATATCTATATCTAATCTGGAAAGATACACAAAAATCATATGTATGAAAAGAATAGTATTATTATCCGGAGTCATCGTCGCAGCGGCGATACTCCTTGCCGGTTGTGGCGGAAAGGCAAAGAAGGCAGAAGCTCAGGCTGCGGCCGAAGCCGCCGAACAGGCTCGTCTGGATTCACTTGCACAAGTTAGTATTATGGCAAAATTAAGTACACTTCCCGAAGAACCGGTATTTGATGTCAATACCAATTTCGGGACAATCAGAGTGAAGCTTTACAGCGGTACTCCGAAACACCGTGCAAATTTCGCAAAGCTGGCATTATCAGGTTATTATGATGGTCTCTTGTTTCATAGGGTCATCAAAGGCTTTATGATTCAAGGGGGAGACCCTCTGACTAAAGATCCGGCAAATGCCTCAAAGTACGGTACCGGTGGTCCTGATTATACTGTCCCTGCTGAGTTTGTACCGGAGTATAAACACAAGAAAGGCGCGCTTGCCGCCGCCCGCAGGGGAGACGCCTCTAATCCTATGAAAGCTTCATCCGGATCTCAGTTCTATCTTGTTCAGGACGAAAACGCATGCGCTCAGCTTGATGGGGATTATACTGTTTATGGAGAGACCATTGAGGGTCTTGATGTTATTGACAAGATTGCAAATGTGGCCACAAATCAGAGAGATTGTCCTCTTGAGGATGTGAAAATTATTTCCGTGAAATTGGTTGAATAAACCTTATTGTGGCACGGACCTTGCTATTCTTCTAATCGAATAGTTTTTTCATAGGTTAAATTTTTAAGGTTAGAATTGAATCAAGCTCCCGATGTGAATCGAGAGCTTGATTTTTTACATTACCTTTCTTTTAATAATGATATTTGTACTCAATTGCCGAGAGCCTTTATTCTTTTGTATATCTGTATATCGCAGGCTCCATTCCTCCTGTCAGATATGTCCCGTTGTAATCAAAGGATGTGGAATAATTCTCAACTTCCACCAGCTCTCCCGTAGCGCCAATCTGCTTGACCAGAGTACCTGTGCAGGAGATGTGCCCGTTGTCATAGGTGAAAGGGCAATCAATAGTCCAGGTGTCCTGAAAGTCGGTCATATATGTCTGATTGCTCACTCCCTGGATTATGCATGTCTTGTCTTTGAAGAAGGATACGGAGTAGAAATACATACCGCTGTCTCCATACCATGTGCCATATAGTTCTATTGGAATGTTAGGATCCAATGTGTCTTTTTTGCAGGAAGTCGGCACAAACGCGACGCACAACAAAAGTGCTAAAATCAAAGTAAATCTTTTCATTTTCAATTATTTAAATCCAAACTTAATCGAGTCCGGGAATCCCAATAATGTCTTTGCAATATTTGTACCCCAGAATGTCCAGAACTTTGAATTCGTGGCTTATCACATCATTTTTGAATCTTTCATAATCTTTGTCCTCAGGTTTGCACCACTGAATCTCAGAAAGGGCGAACATTCGCGGGAGCAGCATATATTCCAGATGCTCGTTGCTGGTGATATATTCTGTCCAGAGGTTGGCCTGACAGCCGAGAATATGGTGGAAAGCGGAGGCCTCGATACCCTCTGACGGCTCATAACTGTAAACTTTATCAAGTGGGAGATATCCACCGATGGAAACAGGAGCTGCATCTCTGTCTTTTACCTGGCAGTAGTCGAAATAAAAGTATGTGTTAGGCGTCATAATGACATCATATCCGAGACTTGAAGCCTTGACTCCGCCCTTTACGCCTCTCCAGGACATCACTGTGGCGCCTTCACCCAAAGTGCCCTCAAGGATTTCATCCCATCCGATGATTTTCTTGCCCTTTGTGGCAAGGAATTGCTGCATACGGGAGGTGACGTAATTCTGGAGGAACTGCTCCGCGCTGGTCTCTTTGGTGGCCTTGATGCCGAGCTTTGCGATAAGCGCCTGACATTCAGGGCACTTCTCCCATTCTGTCTTTGGACATTCATCTCCTCCGATGTGGATATATTCTGCCGGGAACAAGTCTGCTATTTCTCCCAGTACATCCTCAAGGAATTGGAAGGTGATTTCTTTGCCCGGGCAGAGGACCTGCTCGGAAATGCCCCATTTGTGCCATACTTCATACGGGCCACCCGTGCAGCCATATTGAGGATATGCTGCCAAAGCGGCGAGCATATGTCCCGGGAGGTCTATTTCAGGGATGATGGTGATGCCGAGGTTGTCCGCATAGCTGATTATCTCCTTGACTTCTTCCTGAGTGTAGAAGCCGCCGTATGGGATTCCGTCGTCGCTTTTGAAATCTCTCGCTATCATTGTGCCGGTCCTTATGGAGCCTATCTCGGTGAGGAGCGGATACTTCTTGATCTCAATGCGCCAACCCTGATCGTCAGTGAGATGCCAGTGCAGCTTGTTCATCTTGAAACCGGCCATTATATCGAGGTATTTCTTGATTTCGGCCATATCAAAAAAATGTCGGGCTACATCAAGATGCATACCTCTGTAGCTGAAACGAGGCTTGTCCTTAATGGAAAGGCCAGGAATTGTCAGATTGATGTTGGATGGCACTTTGGAGTAAATCTCAGCGGGGAGCAGCTGCTTCAAGGTCTCAATTGCATAAAGTACCCCGTGAAAATCAGAAGCTTTGATTATGACTGATTTGGATGTGACGTCCAGACTGTATTCTTCCGGAGCCAGCTCGCTGCTCTTCAAAAAGGCGAACCCCTTCATCGTCCCGTCTGCAACGGCCTTGTTCATCCCGGGAGCACTGGCATAAGAACTCATCTTGCCGGAAACGAGTGAGAGTTGGTTGCAGAACAATGAGACTGCTCTTTTGCTCTGATTGTCGAATGCAGGATCACAATTGACGGGGGCTCCACTGGCTCTGAATGTACCTTTCTGTATTTCAATGCTTTGTGGACGAGGAATGATGCTGATTCCGACAGGCTCCTTGGCTGGAACGGGTAATACCATCAAGGCAAGAGCCAGACATAAAAGTGATTTTTTCATAATATTCAGATGTTAAAATTTTTTCTGTCCGCTAATATAGTAAAACTCCAAGAAAACCGGCAGCAAGAAGAATCTTTATCGGACCGTATTTCTTCCAGACAGATGCGATGAAAGCGGCGGCGAACACAAGCCAACTTTTCCAATCCGGGAAATTATCCTTTATCAGGGAGATGCTCATCAGCCTCTCTCCGCCGATGGAAATCTTGAATATCATTGTCAAAGCGGCGGCGCCAATCAAGCCGGCCACTGCGGGCTTCAGAGTATTCATCGTGCTCTTGAACAGGTAGTTCTCGTGGAAGCGGGAGTAAATCCCGGCTATCATCAGTACGATAATAAAGGAGGGCAGGACTACAGCCACAGATGCCGTGAGGGACCCCAAAGTGCTTATGAGCTGACTATAACCTGCATTGCGGAATACTTCATAACCTACATAGGTAGAGCAGTTGAGCCCGACAGGCCCGGGCGTTATCTGGGAGATTGCCACTATGTCCGTGAATGTGCTGTCTGCAATCCATCCTCTGGAAAATACGACTTCGCTTTGGATGAGGGACATCACGGCATATCCTCCTCCGAAGGTGAACATCCCGATGACGAAGAAACAGAAGAATAGTTGGAGAAACAGGGGAAGAGTGTCCATTATTGAGCGCGCTCCCTCCAATAAGCGACAGCAACCGAAACCACAATCAGCACAAGAAGGATATAGACGGGAGACACTCTTAAAAATGCAACCAGCAGCAGAGTGATGAAGGAAATCCCCCAAAACAGAGGCTTGGCTCCGTTCTTCCTTGACAGTTTGACCATATATGCGGCTATGATGGCGACGGCGGCCGGCCTGATCCCGTTGAATATCTTGACAACTGTCTGATGGTCTTGGATGCCGGTGAACATCATAGCGATTAGGAGTATGATGATGAATGGCGGCAATATGCAGCCCAGAGTCGCCGCCACGCTGCCTTTGATGCCGCGCAATCTGTATCCCGTGAAGATGGACATATTGACCGTCAACAATCCCGGTGCGCTTTGGGACAGGGCCACAATGTCAGCGAGCTCGTCATCATCAATCCATCCTTTTCTGCTGATGGCATCCTGAATGGCAGGGATCATCATATACCCTCCGCCTATGGTAAATGCACCTATTTTATTGAATTCCCAAAACAATTTCCATAGAGAAACAGGAGTATCTTGTCTTTTATAAAGCATTGACCGACAATTTTGCAGTACAAAGTTAATATTTATCAAAAAAAATCCATAAAAACTTTGCGAGGAAAGAAAAAGTGGTTATCTTTGCAGCCCGCTTTTGAGAAATCAAATCCGGTTGATCTTTGAAAATATTGAAAGATAAGTACAACAAAGTACCGAGAACAAATGAATCGAGAGCGTTGATTTCTTTAATAGAGAGGAAAGGCGTCAGGACGGACTTGGAAGAATAAGTAATATACAAAGAAGAGTTTGATCCTGGCTCAGGATGAACGCTAGCGGCA
>JAZRYB010000066.1:0-123000 GCA_045600565.1 Candidatus Cryptobacteroides sp.
TGTGACCGATGGCGTGTCTTATGATGCAACTGATTGCGATGCATATCGTGAGGCGATGGAAGATGTGAAGGCTGGAAGAGTTTACAAGGCTTCCAGCGTGGAAGATATGTTCAAGCAAGTTCTGGCATAGTATGTATAGCATAAGCTTCACCAATCGGTTTAAGAAGGACTTGAAACTCTGCCAGAAGCGGGGCCTGGATTTGTCGCTGCAACATACAGATGAACCAACAAAATGACCGGGCAGCCCCAAAGCAACCCGGCCATCTTATTTACTGTTATTCTACAGATTATTCAGCTCTGCCGTTTGAGCCTAGAACATTGATAATCTTGTGTGTATAAAGCTTCTTCATCTCATCACGAGCCGGCCCGAGATATTTGCGCGGGTCGAACTCACCAGGCTTATCGTTGAATACGCGACGGATAGCGGCTGTCATAGCAAGACGTGAGTCAGAATCAATGTTTATCTTGCAAACTGCTGACTTCGCGGCAAGACGAAGCTGCTCCTCAGGAATACCGACTGCATCAGGAAGTTTGCCGCCCAGAGAATTGATCTCATCGACATACTCCTGCGGAACTGATGAAGAACCGTGAAGTACGATAGGGAAACCCGGAAGGCGCTCCTCAACTCCCTTGAGTACATCAAATGCGAGTGGTGGAGGTACAAGTTTGCCTGTCTCAGGGTCGCGTGTGCACTGCTCAGCCTTAAATTTATATGCACCGTGGCTTGTTCCGATAGAGATGGCGAGAGAATCACAGCCCGTACGGGTAGCGAAATCCACGACCTCCTCAGGCTTTGTATAATGAGACTCCTCCGCAGCGACCTCATCCTCTACACCGGCGAGAACGCCAAGCTCTGCCTCAACAGTAACATCAAACTGATGAGCATACTCTACGACTTTCTTTGTGAGAGCCACATTCTCCTCATAAGGAAGAGATGAGCCATCAATCATAACTGAAGAGAATCCCATATCGACACAACTCTTGCAAGTCTCAAAGCTGTCACCGTGGTCAAGGTGCAGACAAATCTGAGGCTTCTCCCAGCCAAGCTCCTTTGCATACTCTACAGCGCCCTCTGCCATATAACGGAGAAGAGTCTGATTTGCATAGTTGCGAGCTCCCTTTGATACCTGAAGGATAACTGGAGACTTCTCGGCAGCCGATGCCTGAATGATAGCCTGGAGCTGCTCCATATTATTGAAATTGAAAGCAGGAATAGCGTAACCGCCATTAATGGCCTTTGCAAACATTTCTCTAGTATTCACAAGGCCCAATTCTTTGTAAGAAATCATAATTTATATAGTTAATTTGTTACCTGTCCACAAATCTTGGCAAATTTAGCTATTTTTGCAGAAATATCATATACAGAGACCTTCGGAAAATCATAAATATGTCCAATAAAACAGTTATATTCTCAGCTCCGTCAGGCTCAGGGAAGAGTACTATTGTTCACCACATTCTCGAATTGCACCCGGAAATGGAGTTTTCAGTCTCGGCGGCATCCCGCGCTCCCCGTGGAAAAGAGCAGGACGGTATCGACTACTATTTTATCACGCCGGAAGAATTCACAAAAAAGATAGAGAATGACGAATTCGTCGAATACGAGCAAGTTTATAAAGGTCGCTATTACGGTACACTGAAAAAAGAAGTTCAGCGCATCTGGGACAAAGGCAATGTCATCATCTTCGATGTCGATGTCCAGGGAGGCTTGAATTTGAAAAAATACTTCGGTGAGAAAGCCTTATCCGTTTTCATTCAAGTGCCCTCCATTGAGGTGCTGAAGGAAAGACTCATCAACCGCGGCACTGACAGCGAAGCCGACATCCAAGCCAGAATATCGAAAGCCGCCGAAGAAATGACCTACGCCAACCGCTTCGACTTCATTCTGATAAACGACAAGCTCGAGAAGGCTTTCGCGGACATCGACAAAGTCGTGGATGAATTTCTCAAATAATCAGAACCTGTTTTGAAATGAGAGTTGCTGTCTATTCAGGTTCTTTCGACCCTCTTCATATCGGGCATCTGGCAGTTCTGAAACACCTGTCCGAATCCTCCGATTTCGACTTGACTTATCTCGTGGTCTCCCCACAGAACCCGTTCAAAAGCAGGGAGAAAGTACTGTCAGCGGCCAAGAGGCTGAAAGCGGCTGAAGAAGCTCTGGCAAGACACCCGGAGTTGAAAGCCAGAGTGGAAGGCATCGAATTGTCAATGGAGCCTCCCCATTATACTATCAGGACGCTGGATGCGCTGAGAGAGCGTGAGCCACAAAACGAATTCACCTTGGTGGTAGGAGCCGACAATCTTGTGAGAATGAACGGGTGGAGAAGCTACCAGAGGCTGCTGAGCCAATACGGACTGCTTGTATATCCGAGGCCCGGATATGATATGGACTCTCTGGTCAAATCTCTGCGCGACGAATGCTTTCTGATTGGAATAGATTATAAAATATCTACAATATCTGCGCCCCAAATCAACATATCATCCACCCTAATCAGAGAGGCGCAACTTAACGGCGAGGATATCTGCGGCTTTCTGATGTAGCTGTCGCCAAAGAAAGCTCCAACGGGGGCGACATCACCTTGCGTCAATCATCGAAAGACCTCAGTCTCAGGCTGTTGCAGACCACACAGATAGAGCTGAGAGCCATACAGGCGGCGCCGAGCATCGGAGGGACCATCCCCATAAAAGCCAAGGGCACTGCGCACACATTATAAATGAAGGCCCAGAAAAGGTTTTCACGTATTATCAGCGTCGCCTTTCGGGAAAGACGTATCATCTGAGGAATCTTATGCAAATCGGATGACGCCAGGGTACACATGGCAGCATCCATAGCCACGTCCGTACCCTTTCCAATAGCCACGCTGAAATCAGCATAAGCCAAAGCGGCACTGTCATTGATACCGTCCCCGACCATAGCCACTCTATGTCCTTCTTTCTGGAGGGAACGGATAAATGCGGCCTTCCCATCCGGGAGCATCCCGGACACAAACTTGTCAATCCCCACCGTGGACGCTATGCGGGAAGCTCTTTCTTCCGTATCCCCGGAGAGCATATACGTCACCACCCCCATTGCATTCAATTCTGAGACTGCTTCTGCCGCACCGGGCCTGACTGCATCGCTCCCCACAATTCCTTCAGTGACCGTACCGGTCTTGTCAAACACCACTATGTCCACATTGCCGGCCATCTGAAGAGCATCTGCATCTTTGACCAGAATTCCGGCGGAAGCGGCCCTCCCTATCCCGCAAATAACCGCTGTCGGAGTAGCCAGTCCGAGAGAACACGGGCAAGCTATGACCAGCACACTGATAAACGAAGACAATCCGTTGACAAGCAGCGAAGCCAGCGCAATCACGACAATCACAGGAACAAAAACGGCGGCCACTTTATCTACGAGCTTCTGCACTTTTGCCTTTGTGCCCTGAGCATCCCGGATCATATCCACTATGCTGCTGAGCATAGTATCCTTCCCCACCTTCTCAGCCCTTATGATTAACTCTCCACTCATAACGAAGGTGCCTGCCATCACCTTTGCGGAAGCCATTTTCCGCACAGCCACAGACTCCCCCGTGAGCATGCTCTCATCAACGGAGGCCTCCCCCTTCACCACTATCCCATCCACCGGGATGCGGTCTCCGGCCTTCACCGTCATCTCATCTCCGGCTGCATAAGTCACCTGCGGCTGCAAAGTTTTGAGACTCAAAATGGCATCACCCGTCTTGCGTTTCGCTTTCTCCTCAAGAAGACGTCCGCCCATAATAAACGTCACAATCATTGCGCAGGATGAGAAATTGCCGGAAAAGAAGGAGACGAGTATCGACAGCGACACTAGAGTGTCCATATTTGCGCTGAAATGCTTCAACTGCTTCCAAGCCGACACCAGGAACCGTCTTCCGAAATAGAAGACAAAGATGACTCCCATCAAAAGCAATACCGGTTTTTTGTATGGGAACGCCGTTGCCCCCATTTCCACGAGCATAGTCGCCAAAGCGAATACAACCGCAAAACGCGCCTCGGAAGAGAGCTGCTCATATGCCCGATCAAGCGCATATTGAACATCTTCTTCAGCCTCATCGATGAGTAAATCATACCCGGCGGCTCTCACTGCATCTCGCAGCACCTCCGGAGCGATGACTCCGGCATCATATTCAACCCTTGCCAGATTGGAAGCCAGACTGACGCTCACATTCATCACTCCAGCCTGTTCCGAGAGCGCTTTCTCAACTCTTGCGACACAAGAGGCACAACCGAGCCCGGTGACCGGGAAATTCTGCCTAATCATCCTGTCTGAAATCTATGGCTCTAATTCCAGAGAGGAGATATCACAAATGTGAAGCTGTACTCTCCGGCCGCCATCCTATATTCTTCCAGAGGAAGCGCCCCCCAGGAATTGATGCTTCCCACGCCCATCTGTTTGAGATCAAGATTGATATGTGTCAACCCGTCCGGCTTGAGTTCAAGCGAGTGCTTGACACCGTTAGCGCTAGAATCCATTTCCTTCCTTGAAAGCGGCAGCGCAGAAGCGGAGAACTTCTGAGGTGCTGATATCATCAATCCCCGTCCAAGATCATTTGTCACACGCATCCACTTCATTCCGGTATGAGTGCCGGATTCCTGAGGCTTGACGTAACCGTAATGATACTGGTCCTCAACCTTCTGCACATATTTTCCCACCATTGCGGCACTCTGGCGGTCCGAGTAATTCTCAAACGGGCCATGGCCATAGAAAGATAAAGTGGAATATGCGCCCGGCATAGCAAACTCGACACCGAATCGGAACATATCCGGAGCGTCCTTCTTGACATTTGACATAGTCTCAGTAATGACCATATTCCCATCCTGTGAAATCACATACTCCATTCTGACATCAGCGAGGTCTCCAACTCTATAACTTACAACAGTCTTCCCGTCAAGTCTCTCAATCCCGACAAGTCTTATATCCGGATAAAGCCAATCCCCCATCCTCTTCTCGAGCTTGGCACCAAGGTCATTCTCTATCGGAGCCCTCCCGAAACAAGGCATCAAAGGCTCTGAAAGCAGCTCCACGCCATCAATCTTATATGAAGCCAGCGCCCCGGTATTTTCATCGAATTCTACTGCCAGCTCTCCGTCGAAACAGACTCTCAAGGCTGACGCAGGAGTCTGATGCATCAAAATCTGATCATATGCAACGATATCACCCGCGGCAAGCAGACCGTCATCCTCCTTCAAGGAATAATATACATTCAAGAAAGTCTCACCCGAGAAATCCTGCTTGCCGTATCCGAGCACAATAGCTTTGGTCTGCTGTGGGGCAACATTCAAATCCCTCAGAACACCTGTATCAATGACTTC
The DNA here is from genome assembly GCA_045600565.1 of Candidatus Cryptobacteroides sp. Lineage (GTDB taxonomy): Bacteria > Bacteroidota > Bacteroidia > Bacteroidales > UBA932 > Cryptobacteroides. Next base: position 5,332 of record JAZRYB010000066.1, read on the forward strand.
CCCGTCCGAAACGATGTCCCATTTAAGCAGATATTTGGAAAGATCGACGAAAAAATTCTCATTATATATATAGACAAGGCCACGGGAAGCCTCTTGGGGAGTAGCCTTTGTCAAGATATTGCGGTACTGATAGCGCACCTCATAGGCGTGAGGGTGAAGACTGCGGTCTGACGCGATGATGCCGTTGCAGTTGAACGAACCGTCTGAAGGGTCATAATCATTGAAATCACCGCCATAAGCGAAAATATATCCGCACTCCGCCTTGCTTGAAGGCCACCTGACAGCCTGATCCACGAAATCCCAGATAAAGCCGCCCTGATATTGAGGATACTTCCTGACTAAATCCCAATATTCCTTCAGATTGCCTTCCGAGTTACCCATCGCGTGGGCATACTCACACTGAATGAGAGGTTTGGACGGATTGGATTCGAGATATTTGACACATTCTTTCGGAGGGAGATACATCGGGCAGAATATATCCGTATTCCATTCCTTTTCAGCCCTCTCATACTGGACCGGACGTGTGACGTCATACGACTTGACCCATGAATAAGCCTTTTCGAAATTAGGGCCGTTGCCGGCTTCATTGCCAAGACTCCAAATAATGACAGAAGGATGATTGATATCTCTTTTAATCTCCCTCTGTACTCTCTGCATATGAGTCAACTCATAGGAAGGCTCTTTAGCCAGCGTGGACGGGCCGTAGCCCATTCCGTGAGACTCTATATTGCACTCAGCCACTACATAGATGCCATATTTATCGCAGAGGTCATACCATCTCGGGTCATCCGGATAGTGCGAAGTTCTGACAGCATTGATATTCAACTGCTTCATTATCTTGATATCGCGTATCATATCTTCTGTACTGACCACATATCCCTTGTCGGCATTCATTTCGTGGCGGTCGGCACCCTTCAGAAGCACCACCTTCCCATTGACATAAAGGAAACCGTCCTTGACAAATACATCACGGAATCCAAAATCGAGTTCCGCTGTCTCCGTCACACCTTTGGCATCTCTGACAACGGCCTGGAGATGATACAGATTAGGATCTTCCGCACTCCACAACGCCGGATCGGCGATTTTCCCGCTTGCCTTGCCGCGTGTCCCCACGAACGAAGCCACCTGCTTTCCGCTTCGCGAAACAATGAAATCCACAGTGCGGGCCTTCTTTGACAATTCAGAAGTAATGGTCAACTGGCCGTCCATCCCGGCCACGACACGGATATCCTCAATACGGGCTTTAGGCCTTGCCTGAAGGAATGTCTCTCTGGCAATTCCCGTATATCTCCAGAAATCCTGATCCTCCACATAAGTACCGTCGCACCAGCGGAAAATCTCAAGCGCAATCAGATTCTCGCCTTCAACCACATATTTGGTCAGATCGAAAGCGGCATCCAGCTTACTGTCTTCGCTATACCCCACTTCCTGCCCGTTCACCCAGACCCTGACATTGGATGTAGCCGAACCGATATGCAGAATGATATCTTTATCCATCCAAGACTTGTCCAGGCTGAAAACACGGCGGTACTGCCCGACGTGATTTTTCTCCTGAGGCACAAACGGTGGTCTGTTGTCATAATGTCCCTTCCAGGCATAACCTATGTTCACATATAGAGGATCCTGATAGCCATAAAGCTCCCACAAGCCGGGGACAGGAATATCATCCCAAGCTGAATCATTGACACCCTTTGAATAAAAATCCAGAGAACGTGCCGAAGGATTTTCGTACCATTTGAACTTCCATATGCCATCAAGAGAAATCACACTGTCATCAGTCTTGAAATATGACCTCATAGGGAGTCTGTTTCTTTCGTTGACCTGAGGATTCTGCCAGTCGGCCACTTGCTGACCGGAAACTGCCAATGACGACATAATGAGAATAATAACTGCAACAAGTCTTTTCATAGTATTTTATTTTTTCGTAAATTTAATAATTATGCCATTACTTATGAAGTTTTTTTGCACCTTTGTGTCAGTACTTGGACAAATTATCATCAACCACATATTATGAAAAGAATTCTTTTTGTCGCAACAGGTATGCTTCTGCTCTGCGCATCGGCTTTCGCACAGAAAGTCGTTTCACCGGAAATCACCGATGACGCCGTGATTTTCAGACTCTACGCACCATATGCCACACAGGTTAAGGTCAATCCTTCCTGGCTTGCAGACTATGGCACTGATGCCCGCGAAATGGAGAAGGGATTTGACGGAATATGGACTCTCAGTCTGCCTCTTCCCGAATCCGAAATGTATTTTTATAATTTCACGGTTGACGGAGTCAAAGCTCTGGACCCATCCAACAATTTTGTAGTCAGAGATGTCGCCAACTTTATGAATGCTGTCATAGTCTCCGGAGGGCAGGGAGACCTCTACAAGGACAGAATCAACGGAGGCGACCTAGAGCAGGTCTGGTATTATTCCGCCACCAACAATATGAACCGGAAGATGTTCGTTTATACTCCGTCCGGTTACAACCGGGATGACAGGAGCAAGAAATACCCTGTCCTGTACCTTCTCCACGGCGGTGGCGGAGACGAGAGCGCCTGGGCGGAGTTGGGGCGCACCTGCCAGATTATGGACAATCTCATTGCAAGAGGCCTCGCAAAGCCGATGATAGTGGTGATGCCCAACGGCAATCCCAACCAATATGCATCCCCAACAACTCATATTCCGGTCAATGCCGATATCGCAAATAAATATACCAAGAGCTTCGACAACTACGAATCTCTCACCGCAGATATCATTCCTTTCGTCGAAAAGAAATACAATGTAATAAAGTCCCGCAAGGGACGGGCCATAGCAGGTCTGTCGATGGGTGGCGGTCAGTCGTTCTATGAGGGATTCCGTCATAGTGATTTGTTCGCAAATGTCGGAATCTTCAGCTCCGGCCTTATCGGCGGCACATCCGCCGGGATGGCTTCCTTCGATGCAGAAGCTGAAATGCCCGGCATTTTCTCAACTCCAGGGAAATTCAACAATTTCGATGTTCTCTATCTGTCCTGCGGAGAGACCGACCCGAGAGTGGCCGGCATAGAAAGCTTCTACACCCAATTGGAAGGCAAAGGGTACAAGAATCTGACCTACGAGCATTTCAAAGGTGCCCACGAGTGGCACGTATGGCGTCAGAGTCTCACTTCATACGTCCGGAAATTGTTCAGAGATAAATAATTATTTCAGAACAACTGCCAGAAAGAGGGTGGACAAAAAGCAATTTTGTCCACCCTCTGTCCGGCTATTCATATCAGTACATCACTGCTCGTCCGGAGCTTCAGGCCCACCCTGAGGACCTCCTTGAGGACCTCCGGCATTCGGATCGAAACCAGGCTGAGGACCAGCCTGAGATCCGGCCATACTCTGATAGATTTCTCCCATTACTTTGTTGATTTCCTCTGAATACTTGTCTATGTCCGCAATATTCTGATTCTTGACAGCCTCCTTGAGAGAAGCCAGAGGGCCTTCTACCGCAGTCTTCTTGTCCGCAGGAATCTTGTCTCCGTTCTCCTTGAGGAACTTTTCGCACTGGAAAGAAAGGGCATCCGCATTGTTGATTTTGTCAACTCTCTCCTTCTCAGCCTTATCAGCGGCTTCATTGGCCTTTGCCTCATCCCGCATCCTCTGAATTTCGTCATCGCTGAGCCCGGATGATGCCTCGATACGGATTTTCTGCTCTTTGCCGGTAGCCTTGTCCTTGGCGGATACACTGAGGATACCGTTTGTATCGATATCGAAACTTACCTCAATCTGAGGTATTCCGCGAGGAGCAGGAGCGATGCCGTCCAGATGGAACACACCGATCTGCTTGTTATCCTTGGCCATAGGGCGCTCTCCCTGAAGGACTCTAATCTCGACTGAAGGCTGATTGTCGGCAGCTGTCGAGAACACCTGATCTTTGTGGACAGGTATAGTTGTGTTGCTCTCAATCAATTTTGTCATAACTCCACCGAGAGTCTCGATACCGAGGCTGAGAGGTGTGACATCAAGCAAAAGAACATCCTTGACATCACCTGCAAGCACTCCACCCTGAATTGACGCACCGATGGCGACCACCTCGTCAGGGTTGACACTCTTGTTAGGCTCCTTCCCGAAGAAGTTCTTCACGAGCTCCTGAATTTTAGGGATACGTGTGGATCCGCCCACAAGGAGGACCTCATCTATATCAGAAGCAGTGAAATGCGCATCCGCGAGGGCTTTGCGGCAAGGCTCGATACTTCTCTGGAAGAGGTTATCGCAGAGCATTTCAAATTTGGCTCTTGTGAGAGTCTTCACGAGATGCTTTGGAATGCCGTCAACAGGCATAATGTATGGCAGGTTTATCTCTGCTGAAGACTGGTTGGACAACTCAATCTTTGCCTTCTCGGCAGCTTCCTTGAGTCTCTGGAGAGCCATAGGGTCCTTTTTGAGGTCGAGGCCGCCGTTCTCGGACGCAAACTCGCCTGCAAGCCAGTCGATGATGACCTGGTCGAAATCATCTCCTCCGAGGTGCGTGTCACCGTTTGTGGACTTAACTTCAAACACTCCGTCTCCGAGTTCGAGTATGGAAATATCGAAAGTACCGCCTCCGAGGTCATACACAGCCACCTTCATATTCTTGTTCTTCTTGTCGAGGCCATATGCGAGCGCTGCCGCCGTAGGCTCGTTGATGATACGCTTCACATCGAGACCGGCAATTTTGCCGGCTTCCTTCGTGGCCTGCCTCTGAGAATCGGAGAAATATGCAGGTACTGTGATAACGGCCTCTGTAACATCCTGACGGAGATAATCTTCAGCAATTTTCTTCATTTTCTGAAGGATGATGGCAGAAATCTCCTGAGGAGTATAAAGTCTTCCGTTGATATCGACACGTGGAGTATTGTTGTCACCTTTCACGACTGAATAAGGGACGCGGGACACTTCCTTCGGAATCTGGTCGTATTTCTCGCCCATAAATCTCTTGATGGAGAATACTGTGTTCTTCGGATTGGTAATTGCCTGACGTTTGGCGGCGTTTCCGACTTTCCTCTCTCCTCCGTCCGTAAAAGCGACCACGGAAGGAGTGGTGCGTGTACCTTCCTCGTTGATGATGACTGTAGGCTGATTGCCTTCCATTACTGAAACGCAAGAATTTGTCGTTCCAAGGTCAATTCCGATAATTTTACCCATAATATAGATCTTTTTTGTTTTTATTATTGTCCATCGCCACCCTTCAGATGGCGGAATCCTATATATCAAAAGCTTTGCCACCCCGTCATTGCTGACAAATTGTCACATACCGAGAATGATTATCAGACAAAATGGTTACCTTTGCGATATGGAATACAGAGCGTTATCAGACAAGGAATACAGTAGCATAAAGTCCAGAATACTGTATGAAGACAATCATATACTGGTTTTCAACAAGAATACCGGGGAAATAATACAAGGTGACAAGACAGGGGACGAATGTCTGGCAGAGACTCTGAAATCTTTCATTGCCGCGCGGGACAATAAGCCGGGTAGAGTATTTCTGGGCATTCCTCATCGACTTGACAGACCTGTATGCGGAATCTGCATTTTCGCAAAGACCTCGAAAGCCCTTGAGCGTCTGGCATCCCAATTCAGGGACGGAGAAGTCCACAAGACTTATTGGGCTCTGTGCTGCGGGAAGCCGGAGCAGGAATACGGTCTTCTGGAGGACTGGCTCGGGAGGAACGAAAAGCAGAACAAAGCATATGTGACATCTCCGGGCAAGGGAGAAGCCAAGCTTGCAAAGCTGAGATACCGTTTTCTCAAAAGTACGGACCGTTATCACCTACTGGAGCTAGAGCTGCTCACCGGACGTCACCATCAGATCAGATGCCAACTGTCACATATAGGCTGTCCCATCAAAGGTGACCTGAAGTACGGAGCTCCGAGATCCAATCCGGACGGAGGCATCTGCCTGCAGGCCCACCGCATCAATTTCATCCATCCCGTAAAGAAGACAGCTATGGAAATCAGCATTCCCGCGCCTGAGGGCTGGAAAGGAGTCTGAACGAGAGATGACCTGTCAGATCAGGCTGCTTCTGTACCGCCTCATCCATTCGCTCGGCGTTTCATTCATAAACAGATGAAACGCCATATTGTAGGACACTACGGTATGGAATCCGGACATCAAAGCCAGTTCCTCGACCTTGAGCCTCGGGTCCTTTCGGAAAAGTTCAGTAGAATATCTGACCCTGTAATAATTGACGAACTGCCGAAAATTACGTCCGGACAGCGTGTTCACTGTACGGGAGAGATACACTTTGTTGGTATATAGCTTTGTCGCGAATCCATCGAGATTGAAATTCTCATCCAGATATGGCTGATTCTTTTCCATATAGTCCATTGCGGACTTATACAGGGCATTCATTCTCCGGCTGTCTGCTGTCGCATCGAAATCCTGCGGGTCACGGAGATTGGAATTGGCTATGGACTTTATGAGCCTTGAATTCTTGTCATTCAAAAGAAAACTGACATTTTTCGTTTTCAATCTGAACGAGACGTACATCAAGGAGCACTGAAGAGCAAGCGCAACCACAGATCCGATCATCCCGTAAAACGAAAGGAGTGCCGACAGTACAAGAAGCAACGAAATAAACATATTGGAGAAATCCACAACATTGCTCCAGACCAGATCGCTCTTGAACAGATTCTTGACTTTGGAAAATTTCCGTCTCAACGCAAAAAAGAAATTGACAGCTATGGTCAAAAACACAAACAAAGGCGTCAATTTCTTGAGCGGAAGCAAAGCAATCACCAAACATAAAGCCAGCAAAGCGAGCGAATACTTCAGAAAATCCGATTCCTTATCAGGTTGGCACGGACACAATATCATTGTCGTGTTCCCAAAAAGAAGATTGACAGAAATGTTCCATACGCTGAAAGGAGCACGTCCCGAAATCAAATCAATTACAATCAGAAGCAGTGTACCGGATAAAGAAAAAGTCAGATAATGTTTTTTCATACTTTATGCGAGTTAAAAATAATCGCCAAAGTATGAAAAAAGAAAAACGAAATGGTGGTCTGAACAGTGGTCTAAAATGAAAAACGTGTTTTTCAAACGGATTTCACCACATTTTTCTTACGGGAAGCGCCCTTTATGGCATCAAAGCCTTTCCCATAGACTCCGGTAACGGATGCAACAGAAATAAACGCATCACTGTCTATATTCTTAACCAGCTTCAGAAGAATCTTCAGATCGGATTTTCTGGTCAGGACCATCACAACCTCGATAGGCTTCTTGGTGTACCATCCCTTGCCGTCCAGGACGGTTACGCCCCTGTGCAACTGGCTGGAAACCATATCTGCGATTTCCGCATAATGTTTTGACCAGACAAACACCTGGACTGACTGACGGGTACCTGACATATAGAGGTCAAGCACAGTACTGTTCACCACTATCAGAATCAGACCATAGACAATGGTCGTGATTTTCTCGGTAAGAGGCAGAAGCTCTCCCGATGCAGTGTAAGAAGGGACAAGAATGGATGAGCTGATGATGACTACATCTATCCAAAGAATCATCCTTCCCGGAGAGACATTTCTATATTTGTTGACGATCAGAGCTATGATATCGGTACCTCCGGTGCTCCCCCCCTGTCCCATCGTGAGTCCTATGCCTACTCCGGACATCATTCCCCCTATTATGGTGGACATAAGTTTTCCGTTCTCTACAGAAAGCTCATTACATATGCCCTGGGGAATAATGCTTTGGAACAGATTGAAGCCGACTGATGCTAATATGATGGCATATATGCTCTTGACACCGAAATTCTTTCCCAAAGTATACAAGGCCAGGACAAGAAGACCTACATTCACGACAAAATAGGTAATTCCCAATTTGACGGCGCCCTTGGTCGCATACTGGATTATTGATGCGAGGCCCGTTACTCCTCCTCCGACAAGATTGTTAGGTACAAGGAAAATGGTCCACCCCAACACATAGCTGAGAATACCCATCGTAATGAACAAATATTCCTTGATTCCCTTGAGAATTGTTTTACCTTGAATCATTTTTTCTTACCCTTTATCAAGCTTCCGGATAGACCAGTCTTGATGGTCTCAAAGCCCTCCCCATAGACATTTCCTACCATAGCGACTGACATAAATGCCTTAGGGTCAATTTCTTTGACAAATTTGGAGAGCATCGGCATCTGTTTTTTATCAATGACGACCATCAACACATCCTTGTCTTTTTTGGTAAACCATCCCTGCCCCTTGAGAACCGTGGCACCACGGTCCAATTCAACATTCACATAATCAGCAATTTCCTGATATTTGGACGACAAAATCAACAATTGGTATGAGGTGCGTCGTCCGCCGACAACCGCATCTATCACAAGCGTGAAAGTGATGATTTCCACCAATCCGTACATCATATCCGAGAATGACTTATCAGGCAGGAAGAGTATCAGCATAATCACGACAATATCGGACACGAGGAACACACGGCTCAATGATATCGGCCAATACTTGTTGACCATCAAGGCAATGATGTCAGTGCCTCCTGTACTGCCTCCGTATCGCATAATCAATCCGATTCCCAAAGCCTCAAGGAAACCGGCCGCAACAGGAATCAGGAGCGTTTCCCTTATATATAAAAACTCACCCGGAACACTGTGAAGGAAAGATACGTCCCCGAGCAGCTCCATTGCGACGGAAGACATTATTATACAATATATTGTCTTCACTCCGAATCCTATTCCGACAGCAAGGACAGCAATTATGATAAGAGTTGCATTGATTCCGAAATAAGTGTATGACGCAGGTATCAACCCGCCAGTGGCATATTGAATCACCGTACAGAGGCCCATTACACCGCCGGCAGACATACCGTTCGGTATCATAAAACCTTCCCAGGACAGCCCGAAAATAAAAGCCGCCACGGTCAGAATCAAATATTCGAATAAGAATTTGAAAAATTTATTTTTGAGCATTTCCTATTCTACTTGAGAACAATATTTACGATTTTTCCGGGGACCACTATCACCTTTACTATGTTCTGCTCTCCTACATACTTGGCAGTCTGCTCCATCGACCGCACGGAAGATTCAACCTCGTTTTTATCCATACTTTTGGCAAGATTGACAGTGAAGCGGGTCTTGCCGTTGAAAGATACGGCATAAGTACAGCTGTCCTCCAGAGTGTATGCTTCAACATATTCAGGGAAAGAAGCATCAGCGACACTATCCTCATTGCCGAGCAAATGCCACAACTCCTCTGAGATATGAGGTGCAAACGGAGACAGCAGGATGACCATAGGCTCAAGGATTTCCCGCTTGGAGCATTTCAGGGCGGTGAGATCATTGACCGCTATCATAAATGCGCTGATTGTCGTATTGTAAGAGAAAGCCTCGATGTCCTCCTGCTCCTTGCCGATCAGCCGATGAAGCACCTTGAGCTCTTCGGCATTTGCCTTTTCATCACTCACAAGACAGGTCTCCTTGTCGAAGAACAATCTCCAGAACTTCTTCAAAAAGCGGTTGACGCCGTCTATTCCCTTGGTATCCCACGGCTTGCTCTGCTCGAGCGGTCCGAGGAACATCTCATAAAGACGCAAAGTATCAGCGCCGTACGTATCACAGATATCATCAGGATTGACGACATTGAACATACTCTTGCTCATTTTCTCCACTGCCCATCCGCATATATATTCATCGCCCTCAAGAATGAACTCAGCATCGGCGAATTCGGGTCTCCAGGCCTTGAAGCCTTCCAGATTGAGTCTGTCATTGCGGACAAGGTTGATATCCACGTGTATCTCCGTGGTCTCATAATTGTCTTTGAGTCCATAGGATACGAAAGTATTCGTCCCGACCACCCTATAAACGAAATTGGAGCGTCCCTGAATCATACCCTGATTGACAAGCTTGCGGAAAGGCTCATCCTCGCACACATAGCCGAGGTCATAGAGGAACTTGTTCCAGAAGCGTGAATAAATAAGATGCCCTGTCGCATGCTCGGTACCTCCGATATAAAGGTCCACATTTCTCCAATATTCATTTGCTTCTCTGCTCACGAGAGCCTCCGGATTATGAGGGTCCATATAGCGGAGATAGTATGCGCTCGATCCCGCGAATCCCGGCATAGTACTCTTCTCAAGAGGATAGCCCTCGTATGTCCAATCCTTTGCGCGCGCAAGAGGCGGCTCGCCGGCCTCCGTAGGCTTGAATTCGGAAATCTCCGGCAATTCAAGCGGGAGCTTGTCATAAGGTATCGGTGTCGGAATTCCATTCTTATAATAAATCGGGAACGGTTCACCCCAATATCTCTGCCGCGAGAAGATGGCATCTCTGAGACGGTAATTGATCTTTCTGCGGCCGATTCCCTTTTCTTCAACGTAATCCTTGGCGGCTTCGATGGCAGTCTTCACATCAAGTCCGTTCAGAAAACCGGAATTGCACAAAATCCCATCCTTGGCATCGAAACTCTGTTCGCTGACATCACATCCTTCGATAATAGGGACAATCGGGAGATTGAATTTCTTTGCGAAAGCGTAATCACGGCTGTCGTGTGCCGGAACTGCCATAATGGCACCGGTACCATATCCAGCAAGAACATACTCGGATATCCATATCGGGACATTTTCTCCCGTGAGCGGGTTCACCCCGTATGAGCCGGAGAAAACACCGGTAACAGTCTTTGTCTCAGCTATTCTCTCCCGCTCCGTCTTCTTCTTGACATACTGGAGATATGCATCCACTTCGGCTTTCTGTCCCTCGGTGGTCAATTGACCGACCAAGTCGCTCTCCGGAGCGAGAACCATAAATGTCACACCGAAAATGGTATCGACGCGTGTAGTGAAGATGGTCACAGGTATCTTCTGCTCACCGCAGACAAATTCGACCTCAGTGCCCTGGGATTTACCTATCCAGTTGCGCTGCATTTCCTTCAGGGAATCCGTCCATTCCAGATTGTCCAAACTGTCGAGCAAACGCCCTGCATATGCGGACACCCGCAATTGCCACTGGGTCATTTTCTTCTGTTCGACCGGGAAACCTCCACGAAGGGACAATCCGTCCTTCACCTCATCATTGGCGAGGACAGTGCCGAGTTGAGGGCACCAATTGACAGCCGTTTCTCCCTGATATGCAATACGATAATTCATCAGAATATCTGACTTTGACTTCTCGTCGGCTTCTCTCCAACTCTGAGGAGTGACCCCGTCATAGCCCACGGACTCAAACTTCTCTATAAGCTCGGAAATCGGACGAGCCTTGTCAGCCTCAACGTCATACCAGCTGTCAAACATTTTGAGAAAAGCCCACTGAGTCCATTTATAGAATTCTGGACTGCAGGTGCGGACTTCCCTGTCCCAATCATATGAAAAACCGATTCTGTCCAATTGCTCACGATATCGTGCGATATTCCCGGTAGTGGTGATTTCAGGATGTTGGCCGGTCTGGATAGCATACTGCTCTGCGGGGAGACCGAAAGCATCATATCCCATAGGATGTAATACATTGAATCCCTTGAGACGTTTGTAACGGGAGAAAATATCACTCGCAATATATCCGAGCGGATGTCCCACATGCAGTCCCGCGCCCGAAGGATACGGAAACATATCAAGAACATAAAATTTCGGCACGGAAGCATCTTCCTTTGCCTTGAATGTCTGATGCTCAGCCCAGTATGACTGCCATTTGCCTTCAATCCGTTTAAAATCGTAATCCATTTCCTATCTGTTTTTTTTCTTTTCCAATCTGAACTCGACATAAAGAGAAATCTCTGACTTTACTTTCTCTCCACGCACATATCCCGGCTTCCAGTCCGGAGATGCGCTGATTACCCTGACAGCCTCATCATCAAGATCAGGGTCAACGCCCCTCAAGACTTTCACATCGGTCACTTTTCCTTTCTCATTAATTATGAAATCCACCTGCACGCGGCCCATAATGCCGTTGCGCAGAGCACTTTCGGGATATTTGAGGTATTGATACACCCACTTCTGCAAGAAAACTTTGGGGTCACTGCTCCCAAGGAAAGTCGGCTTCCGGTCGCAGTCATAATAAGGGACCACATTGTCCCGGCCACTCTTCTTCAACTCCGAACTCACGTTGAACAGCGGTCTGGGGCCGTTTATCAACGAGACTGCATAATTGAAGATATACTCCAACTCCCTCTCCATATAATCATATTGTATGATTGACTCGACATCCTTCTCCGAATTGTGCTCAGGATATCGGCCGGAAGTGAAGAACATCGAAGGGATTTCCATCGCATAGAACGCTCTGTGATCGGAAGCATATGGTTCGTCCGAGACCAATTGGGGGTGGACAGGCTGTAACGTGCTTCCCAAAGACGTAAGAATGGCATTCATATCGGGATTGGAAGAAGAATATGCATAGAATCCTGAGGAACCGGTCCCCAGTATATCCAGATTGATCATCGCATCGATATTCTTGATATCGGAGAACGAGCGGTTCAAGAAATACCAAGCTCCCGCGAAGGACTGGGAAGAACTGCCGAATCCGACAAAAAGCACTGAACGGCGCAATAATATAGAATTGGTCTTCAGTCTTCCGGCAAGCTCTATCATCATCGCCAGTCCGGATGCATTGCCGTTTGCACCGACGAACAGACGCTGGTGAGGCTCCCCGTCTATGGTGATGATACCGGGAGGAAGATTGTCCATTCTGGCGCCGATGACAATATAATGATCCTTGAGACTCTTGTCAAATCCAGGAAGGAAAGCAACCACATTATGCGAGGTCAAGGTATCACCGTTCTCCTGTTTCAAGCCGAAAGCGTCACCCGAATCACCGGAAATGACATCAAGACCGTATTTGCGGAATTGCTCCGTGAGATACACAGCCGCCTCAGCTTCTCCGTCAGTACCGGCACCCCGGCCCTCGAGCATCCTTGAGGACAGAAATGAAATATGTGCCCGCATAGCTGAGACTGTCTCGCTGTCATCAAGATTCAAATAAGATGTCTTATACTGTGCGGCAGAAGGAATTACAGAGAAACAAAGCGCCAACACAAAAAGCAATTTCTTCATACCCTATTCATTTACAAGAATCCACGAGTCTTCCGGAATGAGCTTTCCCTGATGCAACGCAACAAATTGTCGGTAAATTTCAGAAATATCATCTGACGGGGATGCGCCGACTGCTGTTGAGCCGTTCTTATACGAAATCAACTCGGATTTACACCCGTTGTCAAGCAATTTCGCCGCCAAAGCTTCGGCATTGGTCTTAAAGGAAAATGCTCCGCAGACAATATAGTATTTTGAAGAGAGGCCCGACACTATCCTGACACGCATATCTGACACACTGATAAAAGTACATCCTGTGGCTTTCAGCGAATCGAGACTTGCAGTTTGCAGCTGCTGAAACTTCTGAAGGCTGATAACCGCATCAGCAGAATCTCTGCGCTCTAATTCTCTGTCATTCTCTTCTCGAATGGCAACTCGCTTTGCTTCAATATCTTCTGAAGTAGGACGACCAGCCAGTAAGCGTATGTAATCACAAGCGCCGACACATAGGGAGATGACAGCCAGACAGGCAATTCCGGAGATGAGTTGCTTCATACAGAGTCTCTTTACAACAACTTGCAAAGTTAACTATTATTCCGTGACAAAAAAATCCTATCTTTGTCATAATATGAAGAAAAGCATAAAACTTGAGGCAATGGACCCCATTGAAATCTATGGGGCCGGGAATAAGATTCTGGAAGAATTCTGCACATATTTCCCATCTTTGAAAGTCATCGCGCGAGGCACGGACGTCATACTGGACGGCAAAGAAAGTGACATCGAGGAATTCGAAGTCAAATTCGCCGAACTCATAGAGCGTCGTCACCGCAAGATGAGCCTCACAGTCTATGATGTCGAGGATATTTTCGATGGAGACAGTTCGCCGGACAAATTCAAGATGAACGGAGAGTCTGTCATCGTCCATTCAACTGACGGGAAGGCCATCAGAGCCCGCAACAAGACGCAGCAGGAGATGGTGCAGGCCTATTTCGAGAACGACTTGATTTTCGCAGTCGGCCCGGCGGGGACCGGCAAGACCTACATTGCCATCGCACTCGCCGTGAGAGCTCTCAAGAACAGGGAAGTCAAGCGGATTATCCTGACCCGCCCGGCCGTTGAGGCCGGAGAGCGTCTGGGATTTCTCCCGGGAGACCTGAAAGACAAACTGGACCCATATCTCCAGCCGCTATATGACGCGCTGGGCGATATGATTCCGGCCAAGAAACTACAGGATTTCATCGCGGAAAAGACCATCCAGATAGCGCCACTCGCATATATGCGAGGCCGCACATTGGACAGAGCCTGTGTCATTCTCGATGAAGCTCAAAATACGAACCTCGGGCAATTGAAAATGTTCCTGACCAGAATGGGGTGCAACGCAAAATTCATTGTAACCGGAGACGCATCACAGGTGGATCTGCCACATAAGGAGGATTCAGGCCTGTTGAAAGGCATCTCCCTTATACAAAACATCAAGGGTGTCAAGACCATTTTCTTCACATCCGAAGATATAGTCCGACACCCCTTGGTCACAAAGATTGTTAAAGCCTTCGACCGGGAAGAAAAAGCTTAATTCCCAGCTACGACAGCCGCATACTTCTCATATGCAGCCTGATAAGAAGGGTCTTCATCACGGAAACGATAGCAGGCATTCTTGAGATACTCGGCGACACTTGTCTTGACGACATCGTCCTTGGTGATGTTGAATGCTTTCTCGAACGGAGCTATACAAGACTTAAGAGCCGCCTCGAACTGTGAAAGGAGCTCTGCATATTTGGCGTCATCAAGCTCATTCTGGGCCTTCTCCTGAAGATCGATAGCCTTGTCATAGAACATAATACCCTCACCCACAAAGCCATACTCATAATTAGGATTGATTTCAGCGCACTTCTCATAAGCGGCGACTGCGGCCTCTTCATTCTTAAGCTGGACATTGATGTTACCCTCTACATAATAGAGAGATGCATTGTCAGGCTCATTCTCTTTAGCTTTGTTGATAAGTTCGAAGAGCTTGCCGGTATCCTCATTGTTCTTGATATAGTAATTGATAAGACCGATGAGAATGCTCTGGCTCTGAGGATATTTTGAGAAACCCTCTTCAAGATACTTTTTGGAAGTTGCAGGCTCATCCTTTTCGTAAATAGTCGCAAGCTTAGCATACACCTCACCGTCTTCTCCATAGAAGTCGTTCTCGAGACACTTGAGGAACATATCTTTAGCCCTTGCGGTGTTTTCGCCCTGTAATGCAACAAAACCGGCATTATAGTAGTTGTTGCAGTCGAGCTGGTTATAAGGAGGCATACCTGAAGCGATTGCGGCGCCTTCGAAATGTTTTGAAGCCTCATCATATTTGCCAAGATAATATTCATTGGAAGCATCCTCGGTATATTTCTGGACGATGGACTGGAGAGCGATGGAGATATCCTTGGCCTTTGTCCCCTTGGCATCCACCTCAACCGCCTTCTTGTAAGCCGCGACCGCCTTGTCAAGAGCATCCGGGACAACCGGCTTGGTCACTTCGACAATGGCAAGAGCGTCGGAACCGTTGAAATAGAAATTGAATGCACCGTAATTCTCCTTCTTCATCTGCTCACCGGCTACTACGACATCCTCTGTGGAAACAGGTTTTGCATTTCCCATAACGAGTTGAAGCTCCTGCCTTCCAGCTCCGAGACGGGCATTTCCTGCCAGTGCATCGTGTGCATCGACATAAGCCTGTGCAAGTTTCAACCAAGTGGCAACCTTGGCTGCTTTCTTCGCATCCTGAGAATCCTTGAGCGCAGACTCTACAGCGGCTTTTTTAGCATCAAAATTCTTACCGCCTCCAGGTTGGGCGAATGCGAACTGGATAGAGGTAAGGAGTACCATAATAGTAATGATTTTTTTCATAATGCAATAATCTTACGTGTTATTTGTTAGAATTGAAAATCTATTCAATAGTCGAGCCAGAGTCCTCATCCTCAGACTTTGCCACCACAGAGACGGCCGCTATCGTATCTCCCTCGCGAAGATTGATAAGCCTTACGCCCTGGGTCGCGCGACCGGCCTCGCGGATATCGGTGATGTTCATTCGTATCGTGATACCGGATTGATTGATTATCATCAAGTCATTGTCTTCGGTCACGGTCTTGATGGCGACCAGATTACCTGTCTTCTCCGTGATATTGATGGTCTTGACACCCTTGGCGCCCCTGCTGGTGACTCTATATTCATCAGGAGAAGTACGTTTACCATATCCGTTCGCACTGACGACCAGGACAGTACGACTCTCATCAATCGAGGCGACCTTTTCAAAAGAGATTGCCCCTATGACCTCATCCCCTTCATCAAGTGTGATGCCCTTCACGCCTGAAGCCCCACGACCCAGCGGTCTCAACTCATTCTCATCGAAATGGACACATCGTCCGTTTCTGGCAGCTATCATCACATCGTGACTGCCGTTTGTGAGAAGAGCATCAAGCAATTCATCTCCATCTCTGACTGTCACAGCGATGATACCCTTGTTGCGGCTGCGCCTGTTGGAATATTCCGTGAGGGTTGTCTTCTTGACAATTCCGTTTCTTGTGACAAGTGTGACGAAATTGCTGCCGGTATATTCAGAATCCTCAATGGATTTGGCATTCAGATACGTCTTGATGCAGTCATCCGGCTCTATCGGCATCAGGTTCTGGACTGCACGTCCCTTGGATGTTTTGTTGCCTTCAGGAAGCTCGTAGACTTTGAGACGATAGCACAGACCCTTTCTGGTAAAGAAAAGCATCGTACTGTGCATATTTGCAACATAGATGTGCTCGATGAAATCCTCATCACGGGTTGCGCTTCCCTTCATTCCGACACCGCCACGATTCTGTGTCCTGAACTCGGTCAAAGGTGTACGCTTGATGTATCCCATATGAGAGATGGTAATGACGACATCCTCATCCGCATAGAAATCTTCAGGGTTGAAGTCATCTGCAGAGAATGTAATCTCCGTGCGACGCGCATCTCCATATTTTGCCTTGAGGGCTGAAGTCTCAGCCTTGACTATATTGAGCTGTTCCTCCTCGCTTCCGAGTATCTCCTCACAACGGGCGATGAACTTCTCAAGCTCATCATATTCGGCCTGAAGTCTGGCTTTCTCAAGTCCGGTCAACTGACGCAGACGCATATCCACTATGGCTCCGGACTGAATCTCGGAGAATCCGAATGCGGACATCAACTCAGCCTTGGCCTCATCGATGCTTTTTGATGACTTGATGATTCTGATAATCTCATCAATAATATCGATAGCCTTGAGCAAACCTTCAAGGATATGTGCGCGCTTGCGCGCCTTATCAAGCTCAAACTTCGTACGACGCACCACGACTTCATGGCGGAAATCCACGAAATTGCGAATCAAGTCTTTGAGAGACAATGTCCTCGGCCTACCCTTCACAAGCGCCACGTTGTTGACCGCAAAACTTGACTGCAGCGCAGTATATTTGAACAAAGTATTGAGAACGACACTGGCATTGGCATCCTTCTTGACAAGGAACTCGATACGCACCTCCCCCTTTGCGGAGAGATCCCTTATATCGGAAATGCCTTCAATTCTCTTGTCCTCGACCATTTCGCCTATGCGCTTGATCATGTCGCTCTTGTTCACCATATAAGGTATCTCACTGACGACGATGACCTGGCGGCCGTTTTCTGTCTCTTCGATTTCGGTCTTCGCTCTCACCACCACTCTGCCGCGACCGGTCTCATATGCATCAATAATGCCCTGACGGCCCTGTATGATACCTCCTGTCGGGAAATCCGGACCCTTGATATGCTCCATCAGACCCTCCGTGGTTATATCGGGATTGTCAATATATGCGCATATGGCATCACAGCACTCCGAGAGATTGTGCGGCGCCATATTGGTAGCCATACCGACCGCTATTCCGGAAGAGCCGTTGAGCAGAAGCAACGGCGCCTTGGTAGGCAAGACAGTCGGCTCTGGAATAGTGTCATCAAAATTCAGCTGAAAATCAACCGTATCCTTGTCAAGGTCTCCGAGAACGTCCTCCGTAATTTTCTCAAGTTTGGCTTCGGTATATCTCATCGCAGCCACCGGATCTCCGTCCATTGATCCGAAATTTCCCTGTCCGAAGACAAGAGGATATCTCTGATTCCAACTCTGGGCAAGCCTGGCCATCGCGTCATAGACGCTCGAATCTCCGTGAGGATGAAACTTTCCAAGCACCTCACCGACAATTCTGGCAGACTTTTTCGTCTGCCCGCCATAATTGATTCCAAGCCCGTCCATACCGAAAAGCACACGTCTTTGTACCGGCTTCAATCCATCCCTTACATCCGGGAGGGCACGCGATACGATGACAGACATCGAATAGTCGATGTACGCGGCACGCATCTCGTGGTCAATCTCGACAGGTTCAATTATTCCGTGAACTTCTTCAGTCATCTTTTCCTCATTCTCCATAAAAACTCACTGTTTTCTATCTAACACAAACACGCAAATTTAATCAAAAAAAACGGACTATGCCCAAATCTACTCTTATTTTTTACTATTTTTGTGACCATATGAAAATAAGCCTCTCAGAAGAGTTGACAACAGTTTTTTCCTACACAAAAGAGGAAGCCATCCGCACCGGAAGCTACGAGATTGAGATTCCGCATTTTCTTTTGGGTCTGCTCCGTCACGCAAGCAACAGTCCCTGCTCCATCCTTCACGAATCAGGGATAGACCTTTCCGATCTCAAATCTTATCTCGATTCTGTCCTGCTCAGAAAAGAAGCCATTCCATACAAGGATGATATCCGTCTGACGCTCTCCCGAGATGCTCAGAGCTGTTACAACCTGACCTTACTGGAGGCCAAGCTTGACGGCAGTGCAGAAGTGACCGCACTCCACCTGATTCTGGCAATCAGCAAATCGTTATGCCCCGTATGCGAAGAGTATTTTTCGCTGAAGGGCATCACATACGACAAGTTGGTCTCTCTGATTAGGGGACGGGGACTGCTGCCGGCACAATCAACTGACAGAACGGAGGAGAACATCCCGGAATGGACGAATGACATCAGTGAGCAACTGCTCGACCTAATCGGGACCGTCAAAAGAGATAACATCATATTCAGCTGACAATGAAGAAAATAATCTTGATTTTAGTAGCAGTAGCATCAGCTTTGTTCCCGACAGTCTCTTTCTGCCAGGAAGCGGCTGAGCCATCCGGGACATATCTATATGCAAGCAGAGAATCCGAAGACCTTTATCTGGATATTTATGACCCGGCCGACGGGAGCGGGACGACTTTGGACGGCATAGCCAAACCGACCATCGTATTCGCATTCGGCGGCGGGTTCAAGAGCGGTCGCCGCGATGAAGAAGAATATCGCAAATGGTTCAAAATGCTCACTGAAGATGGCTACAGAGTCGTTTCCATCGATTATAGACTTGGAATGAAAAATATGAAATCCGTCGGCTTGAGCAACATCGGGGATGCCAGCGATGCCATCCGGATGGCCGTCGCGGATATGATTACAGCCACCGCTTTTCTCATCGACAATGCCGAAATCTTCGGAATTGACCCGGCGGGCATCGTGGTCAGCGGATCCTCCGCAGGGGCAATCACCGCCCTTCAGGCTGACTGGGAGATATGCAACAATGAGCCTGTCACCGCCATACTCCCCGAAGGATTCAGATATGCCGGAGTAATGTCTTTCGCGGGAGCAATCTTCTCCTGGAAGGGCCGCCCCACCTACGCATCGCCACCCGCACCGACTCTGATGCTCCACGGCACCGATGACAAAATTGTCCCATACAAAGAAAGAGCCGCTTTCAACTACCATTTCACAGGCACAAGCGTCCTGACCAAGACGTTCAAGAAGGAATCTTTCACTTATCACACATTAAGATTCAAGGGGCATAGTCACGAGATAGCCGGTGCCATGATTCATTGTTACGACAAGGAAATCCGTTTTTTGGAGAATGTAGTGATAAAGAAGGACACCACACCTGTGGATGAGCTTATCAATGATCCTTCCATTCCTATCCCCGACTGGGCCAAAGGCGCGAAAACGGAAGATTTATATAACTGATCAAACAACTTTCAACTTATTATGTGGCAGAGAATCCAAACCCTATATCTTGCAGTAGCGACAGCACTCATCGCACTTATGTTCTTCGTCAACAAAGCGGTCATTGTGAACGCAGACGGCATAATCATCGAAGATTTCGGCTTCATATCCTACATCCCGTATCTCATCCTTCTTATTGTCATCGGCCTGCTTGATTTCCTCGCGTTGACAACATTCAAGCAAAGAATTTTCCAGATGCGCACCGCCATTCTCACAGCTATTCTGACAATAGCCCTGCAAGTATGGATAGCTGTGGATTATTTCACTGCTGATGACATCCTGATATTCAGGGTCGGTACCATTTTCCCGCTGATAGCGGCTGTCTGCGATATCCTTGCCGCCAAAAACATATACTCTGACCAGCTGATGGTGGAGAGCTTCAGCCGTCTGCGCTCGCGCAAGAAGAACCACAGGCGCTAGCGCGAATTGAAGCGGCCGATCACACTTTCTTCGTAAGTCTTGGTGACCGGAATAGGGTCTATTTTGTCCGCATCAAGCTCCAGAAGGTACCCATCCTTTTCTTTCGAAAGGATTTTGACGTGGGCCATATTGACAATGTATTTTCTGTGGCAGCGCATCAGATCGCTGTCCTGAAAGCTTTCCTCCACCGTCTTAAGACGGCATCGGAGCATATATTGCTTCAGCAAGCCCTTGGAATCCTTGTACCAGACTTTGATGTAATTGTCATCAGACTCGATGTAATACAGATTTGACGAGCTGACGGAGAGTTTGAGAATCCCGTTGTTGTCAAAGAGTGTTATTTTTTTCTCGTCAACAGGAGAAATGGCCTCGTCGGAGACCACATTACCGAAATTCATCAGACGTATAGTATTGTCTTTGTCATTGATGGCAAAATACATCCCCGAGAAAATATACGGCACGCCCAAAGAGACAGCGCAATAAACAAGTGAATTGAAGAACACATTCACCAATGATATTCCGTCAAGCATTATCCTGCCGGACCTGTCGGCAAAATATGTGAAAGCTGTGTACAGGGCGCATACCATAATGATTTCCACCACATTCCAAATAACATATTGGGACATGAGCATCTCGAACCTGCCCTTCAGCTTGTACATCACAGTCTTGCTTATTATCACGACGGCAAGGGCAATCATAAAGAAAGCCACTGTGAAGCCGAATGCGACAGAAGTGCCCAATTTGAACCACGCATTATGCGAAAACGGAACGCTGACAAGAAGGAAGACCAGAGAGAACAACGCCGCAAAAGTCACATTCCACACAAGTTGTGACTTTCCCAACAGATAATCCGGCACCTTATCACTCAAAGAAAACATCTTCTATCACACTATTTAGGACCTGTTTTGAAATGATTAATTTCTTTTCTTATGAACCTTTTTCAGTCTTTCGCTTCTGTCATTCGGTCACGTAACTACGGCTACGCTCCCTCATTCCAGAACCAAAATACAATAAAAAACTTGTATAATAAAATACATCACCCATTTCAAAACAGGTTCTAATTTGCAAATATAAACAATCTTCACGATTCAAATCATCTGTCGCAGTTTCAAAAAAGAAAAATAAATTTATAATTTTGCAAATTCAACTTCAACATTTGAAATGGAAAGAAGAGTTGTTGTAACCGGTTTGGGAGCTGTCACCCCATTGGGAAATGATGTTGAAACGCTCTGGCACAACCTCATAAGCGGGGTATGCGGCATAAGCGAAATCACCGAGTTTCCTACAGAGGGGCTTCCGTGCAGGATAGGAGGAAAGATACGCAATTTTGATCCCGACAAATATGGTATCCCAAAGCCATTCATCCGCAAGCAGGATCCGTTCACAGTCTATGCCATGGCGGCGGCTGTTCAGGCTATGCAGGATGCGGGGCTGAGCACAGAAGGCGACAATGCTGACATTGACCCATTCAGGCTGGGCGTCTATATGAGTTCCGGCATAGGAGGTTTCACCAATATCGTCACCGAAACAGGGAAAATGCACGAGGACCCAACCGGAAGATGGGTGTCTCCGAACTTTGTTCCCACCATTATAGGGAATATGGCTTCAGGTCAGATAGCCATACGATTCAACGCGAGAGGGTCCTGTTTCGGTATCCAGAGTGCCTGCGCCACATCGACGACAACCATAGGAGAAGCCTACAGAGCTATTAAACACGGTTACTCCGATGCAATCATCGCCGGAGGATCGGACTGTTGCACAATTCCAATCGGACTCGCAGGATTCAGCAACTGCAAAGCATTGACCACAGAGAGCAATCCGATGCATGCATCGCTTCCGTTCAATCTTGACAGAAAAGGTTTTGTTCTTTCTGACGGCGCCGCTTCGCTGATTCTTGAAGAATATGAGAGGGCAAAAGCACGCGGAGCTAAGATTTATGCCGAAATAGTCGGATACGGAGCCACTTGTGACGCATTCCACGCCACCGCTCCACGCCCCGACGCCACGACCCAGGCAGAATGTATCAAGATGGCACTCAAAGAATGTGGCTTTGACCAGAACAGGGACACAGTATATATCAATGCCCACGGCACCGGCACCCGTCTCAATGACACGGCGGAGACTCTGGCATTCAAACTGGCTTTCGGAGATTTTGCATACAAATGCCATATTTCCTCTACAAAATCGATGCACGGACATATGATAGGTGCCACCGGAGCCACGGAAGCTATTGCCACCATTCTTGCCCTGCGCGAAGGAATCATACCGCCTACCATCAATCTTGACAATCCCGACCCGGAATGCGACCTCGACTATACACCTAACAAGGCGATAAAGGCCGAGATCAGTCTCGGCCTGTCAGATTCTTTCGGTTTCGGCGGGCACAATGCCTGCATTGCATTCAGAAAAGTCGACCGCTAATCTCCGGCCTCTTTGAGTCTTTCCGCATTTTCAGCTATCTGGAGCTGCTCAATGCACTCCCAGATATCGCCGTCCATAAAGACGGGAAGATTGTACATACTCCAATTGATACGGTGGTCGGTAACACGTCCCTGCGGATAATTGTATGTGCGGATTTTTGCTGAACGGTCGCCTGTAGAGACCATAGTCTTGCGCTTTGCCGCGATTCCATCCAGATATTTCTGATGTTCAAGATTATACAGACGTGTCCTCAGCTCTTCGAAGGCTCTCTCCTTATTCTTCAACTGCGAGCGTTCCTCCTGACACTGAACAACGAGCCCTGACGGAATATGTGTAAGACGCACCGCGGAATAGGTGGTATTCACACCTTGCCCTCCAGGACCTGATGAGCAGAAAAGATCAAGTCGGATATCATTCCAGCTCAAGTCCACATCAAACTCCCCGGCCTCAGGAAAA
Organism: Candidatus Cryptobacteroides sp.; assembly: GCA_045600565.1. Taxonomy (GTDB): domain Bacteria; phylum Bacteroidota; class Bacteroidia; order Bacteroidales; family UBA932; genus Cryptobacteroides. Next base: position 28,684 of record JAZRYB010000066.1, read on the forward strand.
ACAGCCACAGATGCGGCTGAAGTCTGGATTCTGCCTTGAGTCTCGGTTTGAGGAACTCTCTGCACTCTATGGACTCCGGACTCATATTTCATAATTCCATAAACACCCTCAGTATTGGAAGACAGTTTGAACACGACCTGCTTGAATCCTCCGGATGTCCCGGGAGCCTGATCGCTGACATCGAGAGTCCATCCTCTCGCCTCAGCAAAATGCTGGTACATCCTGAAAAGATCCCCGGCGAAAATGGCGGCCTCGTCACCTCCGGTCCCTCCGCGTATCTCTATCATCGCATTCTTGGCATCATCCGGATCGGCCGGTATCAGCATAATCTTTATATCATCTTCCATCTTGGGAATCCTGTCCTGGATTTCATTGATCTCCTCTCTGGCCATTTCCTTGAGGTCATCATCCTTTTCATTCATAAAGACATCCTTGGCTGAAGACAGATTGTCCAGCATCTTCTTGTACTCCAAACCGGCCTTGATAATAGGTTCCAGCTGCTTGTAATCCTTGTTCAACTGAACATATTTCTTCATATCGGACATCACGTCAGGACTTGCGAGCTGATCCTGAAGAGATTGGAACTTATCCTGCAGGGAAAGTACTTTCTCGAGTAAGGTATTTTCGGCCATAGTATTATTCTATCATATCGTTTTAATATAACAACGACGTCGCATATACAACTCGTGTTCATAACTGTTCCATATATTCACCGCGCCGTTGGTCTCTATCTGCGGATTGCTGATCGCCCATTCTGTCCCGGCCTTCTTTGCCTTCTCGGCCATAGCGCAATGATAAACTGCGGATATTCCCTTATTCTGCCACTCCGGGACCGCTCCGTTGAGCATCAAATCGACTGTCTCATAATTGCGCATAGCCGCGAGCAAGTGAATCCATCCGAAAGGGAACAAATGCCCTTTGGCTTTCTGCAATGCCTTGGAAATGCTTGGAAATGAAATTCCGAATGCGACAAGCTTGTCATTTTCATCCAGAATAATGCAGCTGGCCTTGTCCGAGACAAACGGAAGCGAACTCTTTGCCTCTTCCTGAATCTCCTCATCCGTGAACGGGATGAAATTATAGACTGCGGAAGCGAAACTTTCATTGTAAACCTTGAAGAAATACTTGACCATTTCAGGGTCTTTCTTAAGCTCCGAGAGACTCCCCCGCTTCAGATTGTATCTATCCTGCAAAAGAGCGGCGATTCGCTCCGCCTTTTCCGGAACACCTTGGCCGGCAGCCATTTTATATTGGACCCAGTCACATTCTTTGACAAACCCGAGTCGGGTGATCAATTCATTGTAATACGGGAAATTGTACAGACAATTGAACGGAGGTATGTTATCAAATCCATCGACCAACATGCCCTGTTTGCCCAAAGTATTGTAGTACAGAGGTCCGTGAATCTCGGTCATACCCCGTTCTCCGGCCCAGGCCGTGGCAGTATCTATCAACATCCCTGCGACCTCAATATCATTTATTGTATCAAACCACCCGAAACGAGCCCTCCTGGTACCATATCTTTCGTTATATCTGGGATTGATCATTCCGCATATGCGGCCGACCACTTCGTCGCCATCAAGAACCATCCACATTTTCCTTTCACAATAGGACAAGGTGGAAACCCTTGTCAAAGAGTTTATCTGGTCGGAAATCAGTGCCGGCACATATTGTCTGCAATCCCTGTACAATCTGTTCGGAAACTTGATGAATCTCTTCAAGTCTCTGCGGGACAATACTTCGATTACTTTCAAATCCATAATTCGGTCTATAGTACAGACTGCAAAGATAAAAAAATCATTTGACACTCACAATGTACTGAATAGCAGCCTGGGCACAGGCACAGCCGAATACCGCCGGCAGATACGGGACGGAACCGACCTGAGATTTCTTGTTGCGGCTCTCTTCAAGCACCAGTGACTCCCGTCTCGGTATTTCTTCCGAGAAAACAGCGAGGAATCCGCTTCTGATGCCCAATTTGTGCAATCTCTTGCGAAGCATATGTGCAAGAGGGCATTGGAATGTCTTGGAGATATCTGCAATATGGATTTTTGTGACATCTGTCTTTGCTCCGGACCCCATTGACGAGACCATAGGAATCCCTTTGGAAAGACAGAACTGTATCAGAGCTATCTTAGGTGAAAGGGTGTCAATTGCGTCCACAAGATAATCGATACTCCCAACCGACCCGGAGCCGAGTATCTCGGAAATATTTTCTTCATTCAGGTACTTTTGTATGCAGGACACTTCCAGAAAGGGATTTATATCCTTCAGTCTTGCCGCAAGGACTTCACACTTCGGCTTGCCGACCGTGGATGTAAGCGCGAGAATCTGGCGGTTGATATTGGTCTGCGACACTATGTCATTGTCCACTATTATCAGCCTTCCGACGCCGGCGCGCGCAAGCATTTCGGCGGCGAATCCTCCGACTCCACCACAGCCCGCCACAACAATCGAGGCGTTCCGTAAAGCCGAAACGGCTTCCTTTCCAAGCAGCAATTCAGTTCTCTGAGTCCACATACCGGCTACAATCCTCTGGATTTACCTTCATCCCATATTTCATCCATCTGGGCAAGTGTCATATCTGCAAGATTACTACCCTTCCTGATAGTCTGTTCCTCGAGATAAGTGAACCGCCTGCGGAATTTTGAGCAAGCTCCGCCGAGGGCGGTCTCAGGGTCTATTTCATACAGCCGAGCCGCATTGATGGTTGCGAACATCAGATCGCCCAATTCTTCTTCCATATGTGCGGCGTCACCCTCTGCGCAGGCTTCCTTCACTTCTGCCAATTCTTCGTCCACCTTATCCCAGACATCTTCCTTCCGTTCCCAGTCAAAGCCGCATCCGCGTGCTTTCTGCTGCATCGATACCGCCTTCAAGATAGCCGGCATCGAATCGGGGATACCCGACAAGATTGTCTTGTTCCCATCTTTCTCCTTAGATTTGACGAGCTCCCAAGTATCAGCTATCTCCTTGGCTGTCAACTGTTTGCCTTTACTCTGAAAAACGTGCGGATGACGGAATATCATCTTGTCGCATATCTTGTCCAGACAGTCCGCAATGTCGAAACTGCCACTCTCCTGAGCTATTCTGCCATAAAACACAAGATGAAAGAAAAGGTCTCCGAGCTCCTTCGAGATGGCCTCCATATCACCTCGGACAATGGCGTCACTCAATTCATAGACTTCCTCTTCAGTCATCGGTCTGATGGAGAGCATAGTCTGAGCGGCATTCCAGGGACATTCCTCTCTAAGCCGGTCCATTATGTCCAACAGATGGCCGAACGCTTCAAGTTTTTCTTTACGGGTATGCATATCATTTCATCTTTTTGACTTGCAAAAATTCAAATTATAGATACATATCGGAAAATATGCAAAAAAGAAGAAGCATAAGCATTGAAGCTAATCATTTCAAAACAGATTCTATATATTCGCAATATCAAGGCAGTTGCATCATTGCAAACCGGTTCAACCGGAATGCCAAAACCGATTATACCGAATTGATAAAGGGGCTGGTGCACCTTTCCCTCGACCGGCTCACATCCGATTAGTCAAAGTGGTTGTAAATCACGACAGGACGATCTCTCCTTACACTCATTGAAGGGAACCAGATATCATCGGCCGTGATACCGCATTCATTGATGGCCTTGATGCAATACTCAAGTTTGCCGAAGTTCGCATCGACATTGTTGGTTCCGAACACAAACTTGATACCGCGGGCTTTTGCCTTACGGATAACATCAAGGCTTGGAATCAGATAGCGGGGGTTGATTTCAAGGGCGATACTGTTCTCCACAAGAACATCGAGCACTCTGTCAACTCTCTCATCGGTCCAGTATGTCGCATAATCCGGATTCATATCATCAGGAATATAAGTAGGATTAGCAAAGAAATCAGCCGGCTCGTTTGTCAGGATGAGCACAGTCTGATCAACTATCCTCTCCATATACTGATCCTTCGTCAATCCGTCACGACGGACTTCTTCCGCACGATAAATCCTACTGTTACGATTCTTATGGTCCATAATGGTCATAGCATCGGTAAAGAGATAATCAAACACACCGAGAGCCTCCTGCGAAAATGTCTGCGTCCACTTCCGGCCTTCCCCCTGAACTCCGCAGAGGAATGGAAGAGGCTTGACTTCCTCAAAATACTCATAAACCTCATTATCATCGGCGAGCATACGTCCGACACCGCCTTCACCGGCATTAGGAGCAACGCCATAGTTGATTCCGTAGTTCATTGACATAGCGTGAGCCATCTCCTTCGTAAGGCCCCCCTTCAGATGAACGTGATAATCTATTACCGGGAAATCCTCCTGCTGAAGCTTGATGATGTCATCATTGAGCTCATCTATAGGAGGAAGCGTATCACAAGGGTTTGTGGCGTCAGCAGCCAGAGCCTCAATCCGGAAGTCCTTGAACCGGACAGTTCCACTGGACGTTTTCACATATACACCACCTTTACCGAGCAGTTGAGTCGCGTGTTCAGGGGTACGGTATGGTTTATCTGGCTCGGTATAACATACGACATCGGTACCGTTGACAGCCACAGAAATATTCTTGCCGCGAACGGCAAGGTCAAGATCAAACCATTCTCCGTCTTCTGCGAGCGAACGATATAGATTGCGTACCGAAGCGAGACTTCCCGTCTTGCGGGAGCCATCGATGGCTCCATTGTTCAACAAGATTTCGTATCCGCTTCCCTTGCCATCAGAATGGAAAGAAATGGCGGCCTCGGCATCTGTACTCATAAGCACCTGAGTATGAAGCGCAAAGTTGACATACTCCTTAGTAAAGGACTCCGTCCGGCCTTCACCGACAGTGAATTCTGCCTTGCTGCAAGAAACAGCAGCCGCCGCTACAATGGCAGCAACGGCTGGAATAAAATATTTTTTCATTATTTGGAAAGTAAAGCTTTAACCTTCTCATTCGCCTCGCGGACTCTTGCGACGTCCATCTTCACGACCTCACGGTCATAGGTCATAAGGCCGTTGACCTCGATTTCCACATCGGTGGTCTGAGTATATACAGCCGCCGCACATCCTTTCTTTACAAGATCCTCCATCATCGAAGCATACTCCACATATGCGTCGGTGACTTCGGCTCCGCTCTTGTACTGGACATAGCCCCAGTTCTTGTCCTTCTGCCAGAGATGATTCTCGACAGGCAGACCGATACCACCGTACTCTCCCACGACATTGACCATCTCTTTATCGAAGATATTGAATGCAGGATGAGGATAATTGTGGCTGTCGAGAATATCTCCCACGCCCTGGACCCAGTTGCCTCCGGAGGCCATATTCACAAGACGTGTATCATCCTGAGCATAGGTGAAATCCACGCTCTTCTCAGTATCAAACTGTGACCAAGCCTCGTTGAAAGGGACCCAAACTGATATGCACTGGAATTTCTTGAGCTGTGACATTATCTCACCCCACTCCTTGTAGTAATTAGCCTTTGCATCCGCTGTTGCAGGGAAATCATATTCAGGTTTGGTATAATCCGTTCTTTCCCACTTGCCCTTGCTGTTTGTGGCGAATGACGGCATATCCTGCCATACAAGTATACCCATCTGATCACAAGCATAGAACCAGGTAAAAGGCTCAACCTTGATGTGTTTGCGTATCATATTGAATCCGTGAGCCTTGGTCTGCTCCAAATCATAACGCATAGCCTCATCGGACGGCGCAGTATATAGCCCGTCCGGCCACCATCCCTGATCAAGAGGTCCATAATGGAAAATCGGTTCATTGTTGAGTGCCAGACGATAGAAGCCATCCTCATCTCTGACCTTGGAAACCTTTCTCATCGCCGTGTATGCCTGCACTTCATCAATAGGAGTGCCATTGCGCAGAATGGTGAGACGAAGTCCGTAAAGATACGGGGTCTGAGGAGACCAGAGTTTCATATCCGGAACCGAGAGATCGACTGATGCCCCGCAAGAAGCGCTTGTCTCAGTCTGTACAAGCACTTTTGAAGATGGAGTTTCCGTGCTGTAACCCACGCCGCCATCGAGAAGTTCAACGCGAAGAATGTCACCGTCAACGACATCAGCCGCATTGACGTTTACGATAAGTTTCGCGGCATCTATGTCTGAAACGACATTATAATCCGCCACATAGCCGGATGAGACAGGCTCCATCCAAACGCTCTTCCAAATGCCCGTGACTGCCGTGTACCATATTCCGCTCGGCTTGGAAACCTGTTTTCCGCGCGGTTGGAAATCATTGTCTGTCCCGTCAAGGACTTTTACTGTCATTACATTATTCTTCTTGAGATATGGAGTAATATCATATTCGAAGGCGGTATATGCACCGGTATGTGCAGGAAGCACATTACCGTTGATTGTCACCTCTGTCTTCCAATCGACACCGTCGAAATGAAGAATGACATTCTTTTTCTTCCAGTCTTTCGGAACTGTGAATGTTGTCTTGTACCAAAGGGCATCGTCAGCAGTTATCATTCTGCCTACACCTGAAAGAGAAGACTCGATAGGGAATGGAACAAGTATGGCGCCATCTGCGACCTGGGGCATTGCTGAAGCATCAGCATTTGTGACGGCATATTCCCAAAGGCCGTTGAGAGACATCCAGTCCTGACGGACCATCTGAGGGCGAGGATATTCCGGATGAACATTCTCCGGTGTGACCAGAGCGGCCCACTTAGTTTTGATATTGTCCCCGGCTGGAGACCATTCATACTGGGTCTGAACTTCACTGCAGGAAACAGCACCCAGAAGAAGCAGACCGGCTGCTGCTGAAAAGATGGTGTGATTCTTCATATGATTTGAATTTAGGGATGACTTATGGTTTCTCGAAAAAACTGAAATGGACACGGCCGTACACCTTCTCCTTGATAAAAAAACGATGATCCGTGAAAGAATATGCATCTCCGTGCTCAAGAATGAAATAACATCCGGGATGCAGGATATCGAGCCCCAGCACTTTATCCGGAATCGTATCAAGACCCTCTATGGAGTACGGGGGGTCAGCAAAAATAACATCAAACTTTTCCCGGCATATCGTCAGGAAGTCGAACACATTGTCTCTGACCATCGTGACATTTTTCAAGCCAAGACGCGAAGCCTCAAGCTTGATAAACGAAGCATTCTCCCTGGCCATCTCCACACAATATACTCTTGACGCGCCTCTGGAAGCGAACTCAAAAGAAATCGCTCCAGTGCCTCCGAACAAATCAAGGACTTTCAAATCTTCGAATTCATATTCGTTGTTGAGCACATTGAAAAGTCCCTCCTTGGCATAATCGGTGGTCGGACGGGCATTATAACCGGCCGGCGGATATATGAATTTGCCTTTCAGAGAGCCTCCGATAATACGCATACCTTCTTCTTCTATTTGGAAAAATAATCGACCGCTTTGAAATATCTGTACAAAGACAGTTCTTCTTCCTGAGCCAGCCTGTCCGCAAAATAAATCGTGGACACTTCCGGGTTCAACTGAAGAGACTTCATTACGGCAAAGATGAAATACTCCGCAGTCGTGAAATCCTGGACAGAGAACACATTTGCGAACAGCAACCTGTTTTCTTTTGCGATGGCGAGAGACAAGCACCCGTCATGTACACTTGCACCTATTTTGTAATACTCCTCGCATTTGCTCAAGCTTTCAAGCAAAGAGAGCATAGCAGGAACATTGTCGCCATCCTTGACAAAGACAAGTACAGAGTCGTAGGACGGCACATCAATCCAAGCCACCTGCTCAGATGATTCGAGATTAAATATTTCAGAAAGAAAGCACCCTGGCTCCTTCTCATCGAAAAAACGAGTCGGCACCAAGGTGCATTTATGTATTTTATTCATTATGCTACTCCCAGTTTCCAGCATTGTTGTTAGGAGCAGTTACGCTACCCACCTGGAGACCCTCGTACTTGTTCTGATCACGTCTCTCAGCATCGAGATTGATTCTAAGCTGATTGTCAAGATCTTTAAGAAGGGCCTTGTAAGGCATCTTAGCCTCGAAAAGAGGGACCTGAACGCCTGACACAGTCTTCACAATAGCATCCATAATGACAGGCTCACCGCCTGAGAACGGAATAGTCTTGAGTGCATTGATATCAAAGTCATTCCTGTCTGTGAAAAGACTCTCCTTTGTAGGAATCTTGTTCTTGACTGAGAATACGAGATTCTTGTCTCCAGCCTGATAGAGTTCATAAAGTTTCTCTGAGGTGATACCGCGATTGGCTTTCTTGACGGCCTCGGTATGCATTACAGCTGAAGAGTCATCCTGAGATCCGATCTGCATTACAACTTCCATCTGTCCGTTGAGATAGAAATCCTTGAGAGTATCTACCGATGCTGTGAACTTGTTGTAAACGCTCTTATACGCGACTTCGAGTGTACGGATGTCTTTCAACTGCTGCACAGCGACACTCTCGCGGCGAGCTTTCTCCTTGTTGAATCTTACAGGCTCCATAATGCTGTTGACAATCACCCATACGAGAAGGACGATGATAGCAGGGAGCACCAACCATGTCATTAATTTTTTAAGAATTCCTTTCATATCTTGTGTTTTATTATTATCAAAAATGTCGGACAAAGTTATAAAAATGATTTATGAAATGCAATATTCTTTGTAAATTTGCGTCCGAAAAATATATAGTATGTTCAATATTCTTTCAGAAAAGATTTCACACCTGATTGAATTTACGGAAAAATCCGATAAAATCGCTATCGTATCCCATTCCAACCCGGACGGAGATGCGCTTGGCAGCAGTAATGCATTGAGACATTTTCTGAAAGCCGTTTCAAACAAAGAAAAAGTTTCGGTCATATTCCCGAGCAGATGGAACGAATCAGTGGATTTCGTTTTGTCAGAGGAAGACTTGTCAAGCACTTTTATTCACGATGCAGACAGCATCAAAGCGGAGGAATGCATCAATTCGGCAGATTTGATTTTCTGTCTGGATATGAATTCATTCAATCGCAGCGGCAGACTGGAGTCCGTGCTCAAGGCTTCGAACGCGGTCAAGATTCTCATAGACCACCACCTCAACCCTGAAACCTATTGCTTTGATTTGTCATTCAGCGAGACGCAGATATCATCAGCGTCCGAATTGCTGCTTTACATCCTTCTGGCAACACCACAAATCCGGGGTGACGCACACAGACTTCCCGAGGAATGTATCGCTTCCCTGCTCACAGGGCTTACTACAGACACCAACAATCTGCTTCATAGCGTGTTCCCATCGACATTGGAAGCCCTCGCGACTATGCTTTCGACCGGAGTGGACAGAGACGCCATACTCCAGCACATCTATAATGAATACAGCGAGAACAGATTACGTCTTATGGGACACGTCCTGTCCGAGAAGATGGTCACAAGAAAGAACGGGCTCGCTTACGTCATTCTCGACAAAGACACGTTGAACAGATTCGGAGTCCGCGAAACGGAGATTGAAGGCTTCGTCAATCTGCCTCTCGGCATAAAATCAATCAGGATGAGTTTTCTGCTGCGCGAAACAGAAGAAGGATTCAGAGTATCCATAAGATCCAAAAAAGGAGTATCGGCCAACTCCTGCGCCATGATGCATTTCCACGGTGGCGGGCACGAGAATGCCGCCGGAGGGAAACTTTTCATTCCGGAAGACATCCGAACCGGAGATGAAGCCGGTATATACATCGAGAATGCAGTAATACCATATTTAAATGATTGATAAGTTTCTACATATGATTATTCCGGCGGCTGCCGTCGTTTGTCTGTGCTCCAGCTGCACGTCTGAGACTCTTCAATTGACGTATTCCAATCAAGAACAGACGATAGAATCATTTGTCAAAGGGCAGCTCTCAAGCAAACCGGGCACAAGAACGGAATACTCCAACGGTGTAGTCAGAGTCATACTGGCCGAAGGTGAAGGAGAAGCGCTCGGGAGCAACGGGACAGTATCGCTGTATTATGCCGGATATGACTTCAGCGGCGGTTCAATATCGGACAACGCATTGTTTGCCACGAACAACAAGGACATCGCCGCGGCCGTGAAATGGGAGTTGAGCTCGGGCCAGTCATTCGAGCCCGCAATAATTGATATGAATGACAACATCATAGAAGGTCTGAAGACCGGACTCATAGGAGTCAGGCGCGGAGAAGAATGCTATATATTGTTTTCCGGCAAGCATGCCTTCGGGAAAGTGGCTGTTGGCACGATTCCTGTCAATGCTCCGCTGGCCTATCATATCTGGGTCAAGGACATTGAGAACAGATAAAGAACTGACATTTATGACAAGAATGAACAATAAAAATTATTTCGCCGCTCTCGCCGCCATTATTCTGTCGTTGGCGGGCTGCGCCAAACAAGGTGATGCCGGGCAAAACACAAGTGCCAAAAAGCAGCTGGAGTCCTGGATGCAGTTGCATTACCCTGATGTAGGACAGACAAATCTCGGATGCTATATCATCGAAGACAACGAAGGCACGGGGCCTCTGCTTGGAGACATATATGCTCATCCGTTTTTCTCGATGAGATATACAGCCAGAGATATGGATGGCAACATTTCCGAAAGCACTGAGGCTGTGATAGCCCAACAGCTCGGCACATACAAAAGTTGCAATTACTATGGCCCTATCACAGTTGACAGATATTCTTCCTCGGAGGAAAACACCTACAACATCCCGGCCGGGTTGGATGATGTCGTCAGCACGATGAAGGTCGGAGGACGCAGGAGAGCCATCATTCCGGGGTGGCTGATGACCTTTTCCAGATACTCTTCATCCTTGGGTTATCTGGACAACGAGACCGGCACCAATATGATGTATGACATCGAGCTTACGGATGCGATATATGACTTGTTCCAATATCAGGTGGACTCCATCCGGAACTATATGGACCACAATCTGGTCAAGGTGGACTCGACCATCAAGGGCTTATATTACGTCCAGACTGTTCCTCCTACGGACACAACGACTTACAAAACCGGTGATGTAGTATATGTCAATTATATCGGACGTCTGTTGAACGGTCAGGTTTTTGACACTTCCATCAAGGACACTGCCAAAGTTCACGGTATTTACAAATCCTCGAGCAGCTACAATTCAATGGGAGTCAAGCTTGCCGAAAATTATAAGGACAATACGATGTCCACTTCCAGCGATTCGAAGCTGATAGCGGGATTCTCATACTGCGTCTCACATATGAAAAAAGGAGAGAAAGGCACTGTGGTCTTTTATTCCGATTTGGGCTATGGAGAGTCGGCATCAGGCAAGCTGATTCCCGCATATTCCCCTCTGCGCTTTGACATTGAATTCCTCGGGCCGAAGAGTGAAGAGTGATGAAGGCATCAGATGCGGCGCCTCTTGAGCTGGGGACAAGAAAGATAAGCGAATTGCTGAAGATGTACGCGATACCGGGTATCATAGCCCAAACCGCGTCATCTTTGTATAATATGGTGGACAGCATCTATATCGGCCACATCAAAGATGTCGGTTCCTATGCCATTTCCGGACTTGCCGTATCCTTTCCTCTGATGAATCTGTCCGCGGCGCTCGGCACACTGGTGGGTGTGGGCGCTATGACTATGATTTCCGTAATGCTGGGGCAGAAAAACTATGATACTGCCAACAAAATTCTCGGGAACGTATTGTCTCTCAATACTATCATCGGTATCGTATTCACCGCGTTCACTTTGTGTTTTCTGGAGCCCATCCTCCGTTTCTTCGGTGCCAGCGACAACACTCTGCCTTTCGCAAAAGACTATATGACCATCATTCTTCTGGGGAATGTCATCACTCACCTGTACTTCGGTTTCAACGGAATCATCAGGTCCGCAGGGCATCCGCGGATAGCTATGGGGCTTACACTGTTCACGGTCATATCCAATGCCATACTGGATCCTATTTTCATCTACGGATTAAAGCTCGGGATACGGGGTGCGGCTCTTGCGACCATTCTCTGCCAGATGATGGCTCTGTCCTATTCATTCAGATTCTTCCTCGACAAGAACCGTTTCCTTCATTTTTCAAGACCGGTATTCCAATTGGATTTCAAAATCGCAAAATCGACAATGAGCATCGGCTTGGGACCGTTTCTGATGAATTCTGCCACCTGCATAGTTGCCATTTTCATCAACCAGCAGCTTAGGAAATATGGTGGAGATCTCGCCATAGGAGCATACGGAATCATCAATAGACTTACATTCTTCTTCCTGATGATAGTTATGGGGCTCAATCAAGGTATGCAACCTATAGCCGGCTATAATTATGGTGCGCGCCAATATACCAGAGTGAAAGAAGTTTTCATCCTCACCGTCAAATGGGCGGTACTGATAACGACAGCCTGTTTCCTTATGTCGGAGCTGCTGTCCGCCGGTGCCGTCGGCCTCTTTACATCGGACCCGGAGCTCAAGAATCTGGCCATCAGAGGCATCAAGATTATGAATGCCGCAATTGCGCTGGTAGGGTTCGGAATGGTCACATCCAATTTCTTCCAATGTCTCGGGATGGTCAAGATATCTATTTTTCTTTCTCTGAGTCGCCAATTGCTGTTTCTGGTCCCCCTGATTTACATTTTGCCCAACTATCTGCAGGAAGCCGGAGTATGGATCAGTTTCCCTATCTCTGACCTCTTGTCGGTGTTCTGCTCCATATTCTTCATCATCAGAATCTTCAACAAATTCAAGAAACTCAATGACGGGGAAGATCCATCTATACTTGGGAGCAACATATAACTGCCTATGCCACACAAATGAAATCCGGGAAAAGAATCATTCTGATGACAGTCTTGCTGATACCTGTCATCATTGTCTTGACGCTGAGGGAGTCAAGTGCCATATTTGATGACGGCACACCGGTACTTGAATGTCCCAAGATGCTCAATGAAGTTCTGACAAACGAGGCATCCGGCATTGCCGGCTGTCACAGCATCGATTCGGCAGTTGTCTCTTATATGAAAAAAAATCAAATACGAGGGATGTCACTTGCCGTAGTCAGGAATGATTCACTTCTTCTGGCAAAAGGCTATGGCCAAGCAGATCAGGGCAAGCCTGTAGAGCCCGGGACTCTTTTCAGAATCGCTTCTGTATCCAAATTGATAACAGCCACAGGAATAATGGCACTTGTCGACAGAGGAAGACTTTCCTTGAACGAAACGGTTCTCGGACCACACGGAATCCTGTACAAATATCCTGTCAGCGACCCTGCATATGAAGAAATAACAGTGGAAGATTTGCTCAGACACGAAGGAGGATTCCAAATATCGGTTGATGATCCTCTTTTCTCCACGCGCAAACAAATCATAAAGAATGGTTGGGACAAAGTACCTGACGCTGATATGCTTATCACGGCAGCATTGCAGAGCAGACTCCCTGTACGGCACGGCACGGAAGCTCATTATTCCAACCTCGGATATCTGCTTCTGTCCCGCATCATAGAAGCGCGTACAGCGGAAAGCTACGATTCCTGGATACAAAAAAACGTATTGATTCCAGCCGGGTGCTACGATATGCATATCGCCGGCAACTTCTACAAGGACAAATTGCCGAACGAGACCAGATATTTCGTCCAACCGGACGAAAATAAAGTGGAATGCTTCGACAATAGCGGCCGCAAAGTCGAGCGCTGCTATGGAGAGAATGACATCCCCACCCTTTCAGGGGCAGGGGCCTGGGTAGCTTCAGCGCCGGAGCTGGCCCGGTTTGTGGCATCCATAGACGGCAATCCCCTCGTTCCGGATGTCATCACAATCGACAGCGTTCTGAATATGACGGATGATATGGGAGATGACCGCTTCTCACTTGGATGGAATGGGACTTCCTACGAAGGAGAATGGTCCAGAACAGGTTCATTCGCCGGCACCAATGCCCTTATCAAGCGTTTTCCGGGAGGTGATATCTGGGTATTGATAGCGAACACCAGTACCTGGCGCGGTCCCAGACAGTCAAATTATATGGCAAAACTGATAAGGGAGTGCCACGACTGTTACATCGAAGCGCTCCCCGCTCAAAATCTGTTCAACTGATTCAGACGGTTCCCTAACCGAATACCAGATGCATCGTATCACGGGCGATGACGAGTTCCTCGTTTGTGGAAACAATCGCAACTTTCACCTTGGAATCAGGCAATGTAATCAATTTGTCAATTCCCGGACAAGCATTGGTCTGATAATCGAACTTCAATCCGAGATAAGTCAGATTCTCGCATATGCGACGGAGAAGTTGAGGGTTGTTTTCTGCGATTCCTGCTGTGAAAACGATAAGGTCCACTCCATTCATTTCTGCAGAATATGTACCGATAAGCTTGATGACATCGTGGACAAACACCTGAAGCCCCAGCTTTGCCATCTCACTGCCTTGCTCCACTGCATCACAGAGTTCCCTTACATCCGAAGACACACCTGTAAGCCCGAGGAATCCGCTCTGCCTGTTCATAAGCTCTGTCATCTCATCTGCGCTCAAGCCCTCTTTGTTCATCAGGTATGTGACAATATTAGGGTCGATACTTCCGCATCTTGTCCCCATTATCATTCCGGCAAGCGGGGTGAAGCCCATTGACGTATCCACGCATTTGCCATTCAGCACGGCTGTAACAGAGCTTCCGTTGCCAAGATGGCAGGTGACAATCTTGGAATGGTTCACATCAATTCCGGCAATCCCCGCCGCCTTGGCGGCGACATACTGATGGCTGGTACCGTGTGCTCCGTATTTGCGGATTCTATACTTCTCATAATATTTATATGGAAGAGGGTACATATAGTTGTATGCAGGCATAGTCTGATGGAAAGCAGTATCGAACACGGCGACCTGAGGGACACTCGGAAGAACTTGCTGCACTGCTCTGATGCCAAGGATATGCGCAGGATTGTGAAGAGGAGCAAAATCGCTGCATTCACTGATCTTAGCAAGAACATCTTCATCCACAATTGCGCTTCCGCTGAAATAATCGGCGCCCTGAACGATTCTATGGCCGACTGCTTCGATATCTTCAAAAGACTTGAGGACTCCGTGGTCAGAATCCACAAGCTCCCCAAGGACCAGCTCCATTCCGACTTTATGGTCAGAAATAAACTGTTTCTTGATTATCTTCTGAGAGCCGGCGGGCGTGTATGCTATTGTTCCGTCTGCAAGACCAATCTTCTCTACTATACCTTTGGCAAGAAGGCTATAAGCATCATCGCTTTTCATATCAAGAAGCTGATACTTGATAGAAGAGCTGCCGCAATTGATAACAAGAATAATCATTATTTCAAATTATAATAAACGTTTATATCGTGCAAATATAATAATTTATTGCTTATTTTGTCACAGACCTGCTTACTATGAAAGACAAGAAGACTCTTGCCGGATTCGCGCTCATCGCCGCGGCGGGAGCCATTATGGCGATATTATACGACGAATTGATTCTCAGCATCATATCAGATTTTGCCGAGAATATTTGTATTTCTTTCAAGCATTTTATTCTGGACATTCCCTTCCCCCACGCCAACACCGGGAAACTGATTACGGCACTGCTGACAGGAGACCGGAAAGGAATGGACAGACAAATAATAGACTGTTTCCGCCGGAGCGGGGCCTCTCATATTCTGGCTCTGTCCGGTCTCCATCTCGGCCTGATTTATACACTGATACGGGCCACGACATCCCCGTTGGGCAACTATCCCGCAAGCAGAGCGTTCAGATATGCGGTTGTCTGCGGCTCCTGCACTTTTTACACGCTGATGACAGGAGCATCGCCTTCCACCGTCAGAGCTTTGCTGTTCATACTTATCAGAGAGACCGTCATTCTTCTGCCCGAAAGGCACATAGGCAGTATCAGAATGTTCATCACAGCGATGGCGATTCAGGTATGCGCAAACCCGGCTATCGTCAAATCGATAGGATTTCAGCTGTCATATTCGGCGGTTCTCGGCATAATGCTGTTTTCCAAACCTCTCCAAAACGTTTTCCCGAAAGGCAAGAATATCAGTCTGATGAAAAAGCTCTGGGACAATATGGCTCTTACCCTGTCCTGTCAAGTATTTACAGCCCCCCTATGCTGGTACTATTTCCACAGTTTTCCGGAATATTTCCTCCTGACAAATCTGATAGCCATTCCGCTCACTTCCTGCACAATCTTTCTGTCCGTACTTACAATAGTGCTGGTATTCTGCGGGTTGTGTCCGCAGATACTGATAAAGGCCTGCGACCGGTCAGCCGTGGCCCTGATATATCTGCTCGAGAAAATCAGTTCTCTGTAACAAGATTGAAGCCAGGGGAATGCCAACTCATTGTGACACCGTCCTCACTGTAAATCAGATAGCCCTCGATATCCTCCCGCCCGAGAATGAAGGATTCGGACTCCTCCACGCCGACAACCATACAATACGTGGCATATGCGTCAGCGTCAATGGCTGTCGGAGCAATGATTGTTGCGCTCAATAAATTGTGTTCCACCGGATAGCCCGTCCTCGGATCCAGCGTATGAGCATATTTCTTCCCGTCCTTGAGATAAAACTTCCTGTAGTTGCCCGATGTAACAATACCCTGCGGTTTTCCATCAGTCACAAGGACAGCTTTGATATCCGCCCCAGGGATATTGTTTCCATCCTTGGGATTATCGACTCCGATGCTCCAGTTCCTGCGCGCAGGATTCCTGCCCTCGCAATATATCTCCCCTATATTCACCAGCATATCGGTAACACCGATGGAGTGAAGATACCCGGCTACGAGGTCACAACTGTATCCTTGAGCTATTGCATTGAAATTGACCTTATTGGATTTTTGGGTCGCTTCCACAGCTTCCCTGACCGCAGCGTCGTCAGGAGCATCGTCGCCGGAGAAGCCGAAGCCCCAGACATCAAAAATCGGGGCCGAAAAACAATCCAGCGCGCCACCGGTCTCTTCCCGGTAAGCCTTCGCGCGCTCCATCATTTCTCTCCACAGGTCATTTTCTTCGATTTTCTGTCCCTGATTGAATTTGCTCAGCATCGAAGATTTGTTGTACCCGGACAAAGTGTTGTCAATCTCAAGAAGAATAGAATCCACTGCAGTCTGAATCTCATCCCGCGTGGCTTTGGAGCCTGCGATGTTGAGAATGACGGAATATGTGCCTCCCTGTGTATATCCGGAAATTGAGACGTACTCGGGCGCAGGCTGACAGGAATATATCAGGCACAAGGTCGCGAGCAGCGCAAAAAAGAGATTTCTCATACTTCCATTCACTAAGAATTCGGTCGCTGTCAAAAGGGTCTGCCGTTTTGTTCGGCAAAGAATTTGTACAAAAGTAATGAAATTTAAGAGATAAATACGATATTTGTACGATTATAGACTGATTGGACAGATGATTTATAAAAAAATAGTTTTGCCGCTTGTCGCAGTTTGCCTGACCATAGGGCTTGTTTGTTGCAAAAAAGAGACTCAGGAGGAAGTTAAATCATATCTGGGAGGGACGATTCGGTTTATCGTTCCGACCTTCGTATCTGCCGGAGATGTCATCACATTCGTTCCACAAGGAGCCAGGCATCCGGAAGGAAAGCCACTGGGCTATTATTGGGAGATAAGGGAGCTCGGAATCAAAGACACCGTCAAGTTCGAAACGGATCCTGAAGCCGTTTCTTCGAGTTTCACGCTCACAGTACCTGACACCCTCATCAGTTTCTCAATCAAATGCGCCGCTTTTGCCGAAGACTATTATGACCTTTCCAACACTTATAGCACCACAACCATCCACCCTGAAAAAAGCATCAGAGGCTATGACTGGTCAAAGGCGACAGGCACTTTCACTGACCCGAGAGATTCAAAGATTTATCCATATACAAAGATAGATACGCTGGAATGGTTCTGCAAGAACCTCGCATATGACGGTTTGGGAGTTTCTTATGACTACAGCAAGGCGACCTCGAATGTCCTTGGCAATTATTACACCTGGGACGAAGCAGTCAAGGCTTGTCCAGAAGGATGGATGCTTTCCGGTGAAGATGACTGGCTGTCCCTCGCAAAACATTATGACAAGGACGGAGAATTCAGCAAGTATTACGCTCTCGAAGGCATAGCCGGAAATGTGATGGGCAATATGAGATTCAATGAAGAGAACAACCTTCTATGGGAGTTTTGGCCGGAGGTGAAAGTGACCAATGACGACCACTTATGCATCCTTCCGTTCGGATATGGTTCGTCAGGGCATCTCAATGATTTCACTTTCACAGGCTTCCGTTCTTTTGCGGCTTTTTGGACTTCAGACGAGTATAATGCCGAGCAGGCTGTTTACAGGTATATATTTGAAGACAAAAACACCATATTCGCATCTACAGGATCCAAGTCGGATTTTCTCGCCTCAGTCAGATGCGTCAGGAAAGCTGAATAAAGCGTCCCTCACCTGACATCCGTCACAATATAGTCTGAAGACAAAGCGGACGTATTGAAAACAAAAGACTGATTGACAGGAGGGTTTGAGACATAATTCATTATCGAAAGGGTGGCTGTAGAGCCATCCTTCATCTTTATCACCGCTTGAGAAGGACTCTTGCCGGTATATGAAATCTCTGAATTTTGGAGATAATAAGAAAAGTCTCCCGGATAATCAACATAGACTTCCTTTGAGCCGGTATCAACAATCCAACAAGTCTTTCCGTCACACCAATAATCCACACCATCCATTACAATGTGATAACTGTCACCCCGGACCAAAGCGGAGCCGGAGCCGTTGACAGGCACCCCGGTATTGAGCACATAAGTGAAATCAAAACTGAATGACTTCTCCTGCGCAAAAGAGCCCACGCAAGAAAACATCAATGCCAGAAATGAAACAAGAACTCTTCTCATTTCAAAAACGCTTTAAGAATCGGTTCCAAAGAATTCAAATCAGGGACAAGCACTTGGCGCGGCTTGGAGCCTTCCTGCGGCCCAACGATACCGGCGGCCTCCAACTGATCCATCACACGCCCGGCCTTCGCATAACCCATGCCAAGACGTCTTTGCAGGTCAGAGGTCGAGCCTTTCTGATTCATCACGACAAGCCTTGCCGCCTCTTCGAAGCGCTCGTCAAGGTCTCCCATATCTATCATCCCCGCGCCATCGCCCTCTTCAGGAGAAGGTGAAGGGAGATAATATGGTGTATTGTAGCACTGTCTGAAGCCTGTCTGAGCACCGATATACTTGGTTATCGAGTTAATCTCATCATTGCTTATATAAGCGCATTGGATACGCTCGGTATCCACTCCCGCATAGTATAGCATATCTCCCTTGCCAATGAGTTTCTCTGCGCCCGGCGTATCCAAAATAGTCATAGAATCCGTCCTTGAAGCCACTCTGAAGGCAATTCTAGTCGGGAAATTCGTCTTGATGACACCGGAGATGACATCCACTGACGGACGTTGCGTGGCGAGAATCACGTGAATACCCGCCGCCCTGCCTTTCTGGGCCAGCCTGATGATGGAGGTCTGAATGCTTTTTGCCATTGAACGATTCTCTGCAGACCCGCCCACAGACATAGTCAAATCGGCATACTCATCAATGATGACTACAAGATAAGGAAGGAAATGATGCCCCTTTGTAGGAAGCAGATGGCGATCTTTGTACTTCTCGTTATATAACTTGATATTGTTGACAAGCGCGCTGCTGAGCAGTTCGTACCTCTCATCCATCTCGATGCAGAGGCTGCGGAGTATCTTTTCCGCATCTTTCGCCTTCTTGACTATGGCGTTGTTCCTCTCATCATTATCATCCAGCGAGTCAGGAAGGACCGCAAGGTAATGTTTGAGCAGTCGGGAATATGACGAGAACTCGACCATTTTAGGGTCAATGAACACAAGTTTAAGCTCGGACGGATGCTTAGAGTACAGCAGTGATGACACTACCACATTGAGTCCCACCGACTTACCCTGCTTTGTCGCACCGGCTATGAGCAGATGTGGCGTATCCGCCAAATCGAAAGTCTTGACTTTCTGGGTGATGGTATAGCCTATCGCCACAGGGAGCTCCGCCTTGCTTTCACGGAACGACTTGTCGTTGAGCATAGCGCGCACAGGCACTATGGACGGGTTGTCGTTGGCGACCTCGATACCTACGGAATCATCCAGGGTAACGACTCGGACACCTCTGGCATTCAATGACATAGCAATATCGTCCTGAAGTCTCTTGATATCATTGATACGGACTCCGGGAGCCGGATATACCTTATATAAAGTTACAGTAGGGCCTACAACCGCTTTGACATCCACTATCTGAATCTTGAAATTGGACAGGGATGCGCGTATTTTATTATTGTTGCGGGTCAGCTCCTCTGAAGATACATCCCTGCGGGATTCGGAGTGGGCATCAAGCAGCTCCAAATCCGGAAACTTATAATTCGGAACTTCTTCTGCGCGGATGTCGATACGCGGCAATGGTTTTTCGATTTCCGTGGAGAAACCCTCCCCTTCTATCACCTCAATCTCAGAATCCACAGGCACCACTTCTCCGGCCTCCAAATTGGCGGGAAATTCATCATCGGCAATAAGCGGCTCATCAGGAGGCAGCAGTTCGACTTCATCTGCCAAACCTCTCTCAGCCTGAGCATCGGGGATTGAAGCATCGGACTCATCCCCCAATGATACTTCAGAATCCTGCACCATTTCAGCATCTGCCGACTTGTTTTCCAGAGATCTCAGCCATTCGCCGAACTTCCTGCTGCTGAAAAAAAGCCATAAAAAAAGAAATACGAGCAACAACGACAACGAAATCACCGGACCGAAAAGATTCTCCGCCCACATTATGAGATATGAGCCGCACTGTCCTCCCAATCCGCCACCGAAAGCATTTGCCAATCCGCAAATATCACCGATGAAAGAAAGTATCAAAGATGACAGGAAAGCCCCTGTAAGAGCTATTATCGTAGTTTTCAGCAGAGAATGGGACCATCTGTCCGCCAGCAGTCTGACAGACACGGACACCGGAATAAAGACAAGAGCAAAACTTCCGAGCCCGAACCATTTGCAAACAAGGAGATACCCCAATTTGAATCCCAACTTCCCTCCGGAATTTCGGCTGACCACGGAAGGGTCTATCATCGAAGGATCCGTCAGCAAGCTTTGGTCCTCTCTCCAGGTGAAAAGATATGAGATGGAAGACAGCAGCATACAGACAGTGAAAACTGCGATACAGAGTCCGAGAATCCGGATCGCAGTCGCCTTCTGATAATCATCCCATTTTCGCATATATATATTGTTATTTTTTCTTGTTCTGATTCCGCCGGTTGTTTTGACGGCGGTTGTTTTTCTTCTGAATAACCTGCCCTCCGACATTGACACTCATACCGGGGCGTGAGAAATTTGCATCATTCGCCAATTTGGACAATGTCACACCCTCAGGGACCTTGATTCTGTTGTCCGAAAGCTTCTCGATATCCTTGAATATGGTCTCGTCAGCCACGCTGTCCTTGTTCCATATCAAATACTGTTGTCTCATATATGTTGCCAGCAGGCGCAACATCTCCGTCTTGCTTTCGCCTTCAGGCTCAGATGAAATCAAATCTATGATACTTTCGATATTGCGGCCGTAGTGGCTGGCCTTGATGGGACGCTTTTTGAGAGGAATGGCCATAGGCTTGGCCTTCAACTCGGATGATACAGGCATCGGATACGGGGAATCGACATCAAGCTCAAATCCGGAAATGATAAACAGATGATCCCACAGTATATGTTCGAAATTCTCCTGTGCACGAATCTGGGGATTCAGAATTTCCATAACCTTCACCACGGCTCCGGCCTGCTCCGTACGCTTATCCCTATCCTCTATCCGCTTGAGCTGTTCAACCATAAGATATACGTTCCTGCCGTATTCCGGCATATCCAGAGCTGTCCTCTCAGTATTGTAGTACAGTTTGACGGTATTATTGTTCCCTTCCATATTGCCAACTTTACATTTTACAAAAATAATAACTTTTTCTTTAATACTTTACAATTTTCGAGAAATATCGCTGCATATTATTGATTATCAATTAATTAAACATACAAAAAACATCAGATCCCGTCTCTATACCTGTACCCTTACACTAATAATCGATATGTAATCTAAGATTAATGGTTAATTTTGCGGAATACACTTGCTGATACTTTTATTGTATGTTACTATGAAATCTATATCTGGATTCTTCCGTCCGTTTCTTCTTGCAGTATTGATGTCTATCTCTACCGGTTTGAATGCTCAGACCACTTGGAATGGCGGAATCCGTCACGATTTTGAGATAGAGGGGAGGGCCGCAATTGTGGTCGAGCCCTTGGAACCTGCTCCGGGGCGCCCCTGGATATGGCGCCCGGCTTTTTTCGATGCATTTCCTTCCGTGGATGTCTCATTGCTCGAACAGGGATGGCATATCGCCTATTATGATGTCACCCACCTGTATGGAAGTCCCAATTCTGTGAGATTGTCGGAGTCCTTTTATGATTATGCCGTCAAGGAATATAACCTCTCCCCCCGAGTGACGGTGGAGGGCTTCAGCCGAGGAGGATATTTCGCATTTGCCTGGGCTGCGGCTCATCCTGAAACGGTGGCGTCCCTGTATGTGGATGCGCCGGTCTGTGACATTACATCCTGGCCGAGTCGTTCCCGGACGGATCTTTGGACTGATTTCCTTGAGGAATGGGGATTGAAGGATGATGAGGTGTCGTCTGATTTCGGAGGGAACGCACTCCAGTTGCTTCCGGTACTTGCTGAGAACGGAATACCTATGATAGCTGTCTGCGGAGCAAAAGATACTGTGGTTCCATTCGAAGACAATTTCAAGAAAGTCAGGGATGCCTATCAGAGAATGGGCGGAATCGTGGAAATGATTCTGAAACCAGACTGCGACCATCATCCGCACAGCTTGGATGATCCGGAACCTGTAGTGGACTTCATCAGTCGTTATGCTGACGGATATGCCGGATATCAATCGATTTCCAACAGAGGAGGATTGTCAAATTCGATGTATCAGATGTCCGTGCGCAAGAAAGCTACGGTCGCTTTTTTCGGAGGGTCCATCACGGAGATGCGCGGGTGGAAGGATATGGTGATGGAAGACCTGAAGCAGAGATTTCCCGAAACGGAATTCACATTCATTACTGCCGGAATAGCGTCGCTCGGGTCAACGCCCCACGCTTTCCGCTTCGAATCGGATGTTCTCTCGCAGGCCGTACCGGATCTTTTGTTCGTTGAGGCCGCGGTGAATGATGACACCAATCATTTCGGTCCACGGGAGCAGGTACTTGGACTTGAGGGCATAGTACGACACGCATTGCGGGCCAATCCTGATATGGATATAGTGTCATTGCACTTTATTTACGATCCGTTCATTCCGCTTCTTGAGCAGGGTGAACAGCCGGATGTCATACTGAATCACGAGAGGGTGGCCAACAGGTACCATCTGCCTTCAGCCAATCTTGCAGAGGAGATTTCCTCAAGGATGCAGGACGGGCAGTTCAGCTGGCAGGAATTCGGGGGCACCCATCCGGCCTGGCGGGGGCACAAATATTACGCTGCGGCAGTCGCTGAGCTGTTGGATGAAAATACTATGCCTTTTGAAGAATATTCAATCCATCCCCATACACTCCCTCCAGCTCTGGATGGCTCCAATTATGAGAACGGCCATCTGCTGCCCGTTCAGGAGGCGACAAAGTTGAAGGGCTTCTCCATAGTTGAGGACTGGACTCCGGATGATGATGTGAGCACCAGACCGGGGTTTGTCCATATCCCGGTATTGGTGACAGACAAGGGAGGTTCGTTTTCTCTCGAGTTTGACGGCAGGGCGGTCGGTATCTATTGTGTGTGCGGCCCTGATGCCGGTGTCATAGAGTACAGTATCGACGGCGGAGCGTGGCAATCAACCGATACCTGTACCGAATGGAGCGGTTCAGTACATCTTCCGTGGGTATATATGCTTGCGGACGACCTTGCCGCCGGGCATCATACCCTGCGCCTCAAAGTGCCTCGCGGAGAGAGGTCCGGGTGCGTCATAAAATCGTTTGTGGTCAACGACTGACGAGGCTGACCGAGAGTGTGGCATCTGCCACAGCTTGTCTCCGGACTTGAACGAAATTCCAACGAATCATTGCTGTCCCCTTCCGGTTCTGAAAGCGCTCGGACAGACGCCAGTATGCTTGCGGAAAAGTCGTGAGAAATAATAAGGGTCCGATATACCGACGAGGGCACTTATCTGTTTGACGCTAAGGCTTGTGAGCTCAAGAAGACGGCAGGCTTCACCTATTCTGAGACTATTCATATATGCCATCGGTGTCGTTCCGCAGTTTGTTCTGAAAAGGTTAGCACATTGTGTCGTCGATACCCCTGAGACATTGACTATGTCAGACAGGCGGATGTTCCGTGCCAGATTTCTGCTTATGAATTCCTTGCACTTCTCCATCACCGGATTTTTCCCTGAGTCAGCTTTCGAGTATTCCTTGTCGTGGACAAGAACTCCCAGTAGGTGATATAGGATTGTGGAAATATAGCTTCCGGACTGTGGTCCTTCGAATTCTGACAGCATTTCCTTAAACAAGAGCTTGGGCGATCCGGGCCTGGAATCCAACCTGAACGGAATGATTCCGCTCAGATTCCGAGCATAATCTGCAGCCATCTCTCCCTTGAAATGCAACCAGTATATGGTCCAGGGGTCGTTGCTGTCAGCCCCGTACGAATGACTGAAGCCCGCAGGGATGACAAATGCATTTCCGGCCTTGAGGGAGATTTCCTCGTTTGAATATTTAATCCATCCTTTCCCTTCTGTACAGCAGAGCAGGACATATTCATCCAGGCCTTCATCCCTTTGTCTGAAATGATGTTCGGCGCAGGGAAAATAACCTATATGAGTGATGAATAAACCTTTTGAAAATAAATTATTTGCCAATTCGGCAACTGTTGTCGGGGGTAAGACTGTCATCAGACTCCCCATGAATCCGTCCCTTTTCTTCATAAAGCGTAAAGATATTGAATATTTGTGATTTTGTCCATCTATTTTGAGATATTATCTATTTATCTTCCGTAATACAAATGTTATTTTTGCAAAAAGTATTCAGTATGGGAAAGAAATATTATCTCGGTTTGGATGTCGGCGGTACGAATCTTTGCGCAGGCGTCATCGATTCTGATTGTAACATCATTTCCAAAATTTCCATTCCAAGCGGAGCGGAAAGGTCCGTTGAAGAGATTACGTCAGATTTCGTCCGTGTCTCTCAGATGGCTGTAGCGAAGAGCGGATTGACTGTGAACGATATTGAATCGTGGGGCATAGGTATGCCGAGTTGTGTGAACAAGAAGACCAATCTCCTTGTCCACGCCAATTGCTTCGGATGGCACAACGTTCCTATTTATTCATATCTGGATGGAAAACTTCCTCTTCCGGTCAAGATAGAGAATGATGCCAACTGCGCCGCTCTGGGTGAGGCCCGTGCAGGAGCCGCCAAAGGCGTGGACAACGTGGTAATGCTTACTCTGGGGACAGGAGTCGGTGGAGGAATCATTCTCGACGGTCAGATTTTCGCCGGCGCGGATTCGATGGGTGCCGAACTGGGGCACACGAAACTTGTCTATGACGGAGAGATGTGTACTTGCGGTCAGAAGGGCTGCATGGAGGCATATTGTTCTTCCACCGCTCTCATACGGGATACCCGTCGGGGACTTGACTCCGGAGTGGTTTCTATCATTTCCGAAATGTGCGGAGGCTACAGGGAAAGGATAGACGCGAAGATGATCTTCGATGCCAAGGCTGCTGGAGATACTTTTGCGACAAAACTTATTGACAACTATATCAAGCACCTTGCCGCCGGAATGTCATCGTTCATTACTATCTTCCGTCCGGATCTCATAGTCCTGGGTGGTGGCGTGGCCAATGCAGGGGACGCATTGTTCGTTCCATTGAGGGAGCGGCTTATGGTAAGCACCTTCGGCGCGGCTGAAATAGGTCTTCCGTCCGTAGTCCCTGCAAAACTCGGAAACGATGCCGGACTCATCGGAGCGGCATTCCTCACACATTGATATCTATTCTGACATACAGTTCATATTTGCGATACTTGAGCCATGAATTCAAAGGAAAGGATACTTGCTACAATAAACCATCGTGAACCGGACAGACTTCCTGTAGATTTCGGTGCTACTTCAGTGACCGGAATCCATTGTCTTGTGGTGGAGAAACTTCGTGAATATTACGGCCTTCAGAAGCGCCCCGTTGTTGTGACCGACCCATATCAGATGCTCGGAGAAGTTGACTCCGAACTCCGGGAAATCCTCGGATGCGACTGCGTTCCTGCAGGAGGGCCGTCCACCAAATTCGGGACAAGTCAGACCGACAGACATTTGCAGAGGACGCCTTGGGGACAGGAAGTCCTGATTTCAAGCGGAATCGACCTGACGCCGGCCACGGACGGCAATATTTATATCTATCCACAGAATGACAGGACCTGTCAGCCGAGCGCCGTTATGCCCGGGGGATGCTTTTTCTTCAATGCCATCGAACGCCAGTCTGAAATAGATGAGGATGCGCTCGATCCGGCAGACAATCTGGAGGAATACGGACTTGTCTCCGATGCCAAGCTTGAGCATTTCATCAGAAAAGCCGATGAGGCGGCCTTGATCGGTAAGGCAGTTGTCGCCAGTTTCGGAGGCACTGCCCTCGGTGATGTATCCGGAATTCCGGGCATTTCCCTGAAATACCCAAAAGGCATCCGTAGCGTGGCTGAGTGGTATATGTCCACTGTTATCCGCCCTGACTACATCAAGGCGATGTTTGATAGACAGACTGATATAGCAATAGAGAATCTGAAAAAGTACTGGGCCGCCATAGGCTCAAAGGTGGATGTTGTCAGCCTTTGTGGAACTGATTTCGGCACTCAGGACTCGCAGTTCTGTTCAACAGAAACGTTCAGAGAACTGTGGCTACCTTATTATCAGAAACTTACAGGATGGATTCATTCCAATACCACTTGGAAGATATTCAAACATTCCTGTGGGTCGGTCGTTCCGCTTATCCCGTCTTTCATAGACGCCGGTTTCGATATCTTGAACCCAGTCCAGATCAATGCGAAAGATATGGACCCTACTATGTTGAAACGTGAATTCGGCAAGGATCTGGTGTTTTGGGGAGGCGGTGTCGATACGCAGAAGGTGCTTCCGTTCGGGACTCCGAAGCAGGTCCGCCAACAAGTCAGGGCTGAGGCAGAAATCCTCGGGGCGGGAGGTGGTTATGTATTTAACACCGTTCACGACATTCAAGCGAACGTTCCCGTGGAAAATGTTGTGGCAATGATTGATGAACTCAATGAAATAAGAAAATAATGGCAGATATTTCGACACTTAAAGATATGGTAGCCTCCGGTAGGCTGCCTCAGGCCAAGGCCTTGGTAAATGAGGCGATAGGAGCAGGGATGGACCCTCAGGAAATTATGGACGGATATCTTGTGAAGGGTATGGAGGAAATAGGGGATAAGTTTGAGAAAGGTCAGGCCTTTGTCCCTAACCTGCTGTTGGCGGCAAGAGCGATGAAAGGTTGTCTGGATATACTCACTCCATTGATGAAGGACTGCTGTGCCGGCACCTTGGGCACTGTGGTCATAGGAACCGTGAAAGGCGACCTTCACGATATAGGCAAGAATCTCGTGGCCTCAATGCTCGAAGGATGCGGATTCAAGGTCGTGAATCTTGGAACGGATGTTTCCGCACAGAAATTCATTGATGCCGTACGTGAGTATGACGCCCATATCGTGTGTATTTCAGCTCTTCTGACAACGACAATGACTTATATGAAGGAAATAGTCGATGCCTTCGTGGCCGAGGGGCTTAGGGAAAAGGTCAGGATAATGGTCGGAGGAGCTCCCGTCAATGCCGCATTCGCTTCCCGGGTAGGAGCTGACGGATATAGTGCCAATGCCAATGAGGCCGTCGCTCTGGCCAAAAGCCTCGCGACGGTATAGAACCTGCCCGAATAATTATGGTTGATATTGCCGCCATCTATTCTGCAATGGGATACGGGACTTCGAGTCCGGATCCCCAGACTGTCGCCGTGGTCGATGAGTTATTGCCGCAGGCTCTTGAGGTATCGTCTCAGAGGTATGTTTCACGCATTGTAGATGCACGGCAGATCGACAAGACCTTGATATTGATGGATGACGTGGAGTTCAAGGTCGGCGGGATCATAGGCTCATACCTTGCCGGTATGACAGAAGCTTGTGTATTTGTCGCCACTGCGGGGATGGAGTATGACAAATGGCTGCAGTCGGTCAAGATGCGGGGGGATATCCTGTACGAATATGTGGCTGATTCTATAGGCAGCGTGATTGCTGAGGATAATGTCGACAGGCTGGCCTCTGAGCTGAATCGATATACCGGGATGCGGCATTCGCTCCCTTATAGCCCCGGTTATTGCGCCTGGGATGTTGCCGAGCAGAGGAAGCTGTTTTCTATTTTGCCTGAGGATCATTGCGGAGTTGTCCTGACTGAGTCTTGTCTGATGCATCCGGTCAAGTCGGTCAGCGGTTTCTTTGCCCTCGGTAAAAATCTTGTTCCCCAGCCTTACCGCTGCGAATTGTGTACTAACAGGAACTGTTTCAAAAACAGGAAAAGATGAAGCGAAAGGTTGTCCCGATAATGACCCATCCAGGGATTGAGATGTGCGGATATTCTGTGCGTCAGGCCGTTACCGACGGAGATGTCCACGCGGAAGCTGTGATGAAACTCAATGACAGATTTCCCGCTGATGCGACAACTGCCATTATGGACCTGACTGTAGAAGCTGAAGCGTTCGGCGCTCAGGTCGTTTTTGAGGAAAACAGCATACCGACTGTCATAGGACGACTTGTCTCAGATTATGAATCAGTATCGGCCCTAAAGGTCCCGTCAATTGACAGCGGACGCGTTCGTGAGTATCTCAAGGCAGATGCTCTGGTCGCGAAGAATATGACTGATAAGCCAGTTTATGCAGGATGCATCGGTCCCTTCTCCCTTGCAGGACGTCTTTTCGGCCTGTCGGAAATGATGATTGCCATGTATATCGAGCCGGAAACGGTAAATCTACTGCTGGAAAAATGCTCGGCCTTCCTTATTGAATATGTCAAGGCAATCAAGACTGCCGGGGTGGATGGCGTCTTTGTCGCAGAGCCCGCTGCTGGACTGATATCAGGTGAGGATTGTTCCGCTTTCTCT
This sequence comes from Candidatus Cryptobacteroides sp., assembly GCA_045600565.1. Taxonomy (GTDB): domain Bacteria; phylum Bacteroidota; class Bacteroidia; order Bacteroidales; family UBA932; genus Cryptobacteroides. The sequence continues at coordinate 57,750 of JAZRYB010000066.1, forward strand.
TCAATTTATGTCAAGCGTATGGTGGAAGCGGTTCAGGATGAATCATTTGCGCTGATCCTTCATAATTGCGGAAATACAGGTCATTGTACTTGCGCAATGGTGGAAACCGGAGCCCGGGGACTTCATTTCGGGAATAAGTCCGATATGGTGACTGCAATTGAGTCCTGCCCTCAGGACAGATGGGTTATGGGAAATTTAGATCCGGTAGGTATGATGAAGATGTCTTCTCCTTCGGAGTTGAAAAATGCTGTCCTGAGACTTCTCGAACGGACATCGAAATATCCCAATTTTATACTTTCGACGGGTTGCGATGTGCCTCCGGGAGTGTCTGAAGACAATATCAAAGCCTTCTATGAGGCTGTCAATGAATATAATATGAAGTTTTAAAAATACTTGTCAATATGAAACGATTGCTATTTGCCGTTACTTTTTTCGTGGTGTTATGTCCTTTGGCCACCACACAGCCTCTCGGCCATTGGGAAACTGATACAAACGGGTTGCCTGTATTCAGCTATGACGCTCCTCTCCCATACAGCAAGCCGGACCCGGAAATTAATATAGAATCCAATCCCTGGTGGATTCTGGGAAATTACAGGATCACATTGTTTGCATATGGAAACGGTGAATATGAAATGTTGAGCGGAGAACGCTCCTGGGCCAGGATGAATGCCGGTGACCGTGTGGTGAAAGGCATCAATGATGCAAGTGTTACAATTGGCGGCAAGACCTATGATTTGGTCGGAGCCGGCTCTCTCACTGAGGATCCCGCAATATGCAGAAGGCTTTTCGGTTGTGGATATGCGGAATATATATTCGAACTCGGTAGCCTTGAAGTACGGAGACGTTTGTCTGTCTTGCCTTCTCTTGAAATAGATGGTGGCGATGCTGCAGTCCTCGTTTCCTATACTTTGACTAACAGAGGATCTTCTACAAGGAAGGTTACTGTCAACGAATCTGTGCTGGCCAATTACCGGCCTATGTACGACAATCCGGTCAAGTTCACACGGGAGACAAAAATTGATGGAAACATAGCCGCCTCCGATTTTACCGGAACGGCTGAGAATCCTATGGATATTCCGGAGAAGGATGAAAATTCACTTGCTGATGCCTATGCTCCGACTTTGTATCTGGTAGGAGATGACCCACGTGTTGACGAAGACGGATATCTCAGTGTCGGCAAGACCGTCACAGTGAAAGGGAACAGCTCGATAACAGTTCAGGCTGTCACAGGCTTTATTTTTGATGCGACTTCCAATGGAATCCTGGCCGCCGCAGACAGGATGAAGTCCGGTTCCATGTCAGAATGGCTGAAAGTCCTCCCGACGTTCCCTGATGAAAAAGACCGCACACTCGCTCAGGAATTGACTTGGCATGCCTACACGCTCGAAGCTATGGCTACATACAGTTCATATTATAAAGAAACAAAGATACCTCAGGGAACGGCATATGACTACGATGGCGGACAGCATCTCAGCGCACGTGACAATCTGCAGCACGGTCTTGCTCCGATATATTACAATCCTGAACTTGCCGCGAGTATCTTAAGATATCTGGCGCAGCGTACCACTGGCTGGGGGGAGATCCGTCTCGGCGAGTTCGGCTACGGCCATTCGGAACCTCTGTGGTATTCTACTTCAGATCAACAGCTGTTCTACTTCCAGATGCTTGCAGAGTATCTCAGGGTGACGGGGGATCTGGCTCTGCTTGATACCAAGGTCCAGTTCTACCCGAAGAACGGTGATGCCACGATGCTGGAAGTGACTGAGCAATGCTTCAACTATTTGCGTCAGTTCGTAGGCCTCGGTCCCCACGGACTTGTGAAACTTCTCAATTCCGACTGGAACGACTGTATCTTCAGTATGGACAAAGTCTTTTACAATGACGTGTTTATGAATGCTGAATCCCTTATGAACACAACTATGGCGCTTTCAATAATTGACAATCTCGTTGACCAACTTGCCAAATATTCAGGCGGTCAGACAGTCAGGGCACGCAAACTTGCTGCCGGGATGACTGTTTACAGGGAAAATTTAAAGAAGGCCTTCCTGAAAGATATAGGCGATGCATGTTTTGCCCGCCGAATGTATTTTGCCGGCAAATCCATAGGGGACGACCAAATGTGGCTCGAGCCACAGGGTTATCTGCTTCAAATGAAAGATTTTCCTCTTGAAAGGAAGCTGAGCCTCTACGAGGAAATGCAGAACCGCCTGTACAAAGGGGAAAAACTCGGTGCGCGCCAGCAGGAGAAACCGATTGATACTGTGCCCAGTCTGGAACCGGGATCACGCGAAAACGGAGGTTTCTGGTATTCCCTCAATGGTCCGGTGATCTGCGGTGTCGCTTCCTTCGACAGACCTGAGGCGATGCGTCTGCTGAAACGTATGAGTTTTGCCAACAATGCAGCAAGTTTTCCACAGTTCTGGACTTCTTACTTCTCGTCTGCCGATAATGTGGAATCTTCGCTTATGGGCAAGTTTGAGGGCCTTGCAGACCAGAGCGGAAACTGGTACCGTTGTCCGGTGTTCTGTGCCCATCCGCACGCCTGGCTGCTGTATTGCTATTACAAAATTAATGAGCCTGATAATTAATTGCTCACGCGATATCCCGTATCGAAGCAAGAGATTTCCGACAATCGGCGGCAAAGGGCTGTCCCAAAAGCCTGATGAGCATATCTTTTTGGCAAATAGCCGAATAGTGGCTATATTCGCGGTCCTAAATAAAACGAACGATATGAAGTCTACAGCCATTCTTCTGATGAGTTGTCCTGACCGCCAAGGCATCATCACCGATGTCACACAATTCATCACTGACAATCGGGGAAATATTGTTTACTTGGATCAGTATGTCGATACCGAGAACAGCGCTTTCTTTATGCGCGTCGAATGGGAGTTGGACGGTTTTCTGATTCCGCGCGAAAAAATCAAGGAATATTTCCAGACAATGTTCTCCAAGAGGCTGGAAATGGATTTCAATATCTTTTTCAGCGATGTCAAGCCGCGAATGGCTATTTTCGTCAGCAAGATGAGCCATTGCCTCTATGATCTTCTGGCCAGATACAAGGCCGGAGAGTGGAACGTGGATATTCCCTGCATCATAAGCAATCACGAGGATTTGCGCTATGTTGCAGATATGTTCGGCATACCTTTTCACGTATGGAGCATCGCTCCGGACCATTCAAACCGCAAAGAAGTCGAAAAAGCCGAAATGGAAATTCTGCGCCAAGAGAATATCACATTCATTGTTCTCGCCCGCTATATGCAGATTCTCAGTGAAGATATCATAAATGCATATCCGCATCATATCATCAACATCCATCATTCCTTCCTCCCGGCCTTTGTCGGTGCGAAGCCATACCATCAGGCATTCGAGCGCGGTGTCAAAATTATCGGCGCGACAAGTCATTATGTTACTTCAGAGTTGGATGCAGGACCGATTATCGAACAAGATGTCGTCCGTATCACTCACAAAGACACACCGGAGAGCCTTATGCTCAAAGGGCGTGACCTCGAAAAGATTGTTCTCAGCCGTGCCGTCACAAAGCATATTGAGCGCAAAATACTGACATTCAAGAATAAGACTATCGTTTTCGGATAAACGGCCAGTCCCTTTCCTGCACGCGCTTCAATGTCACTCAATCGAGCCGGAGAATCTCATCGGCATAGGCCAGGGCACCACTTTAAAAAAACAGGAAATATGAAACATACAGTTTCCATCAGATTTATGATGCTGTGCGTACTGATGACGGTATGCCTCATCTCTTCCAACATCTTTACAGTCAAGGTATTTACTCTCTGGGGACTGGTGCTCACGGGGGACCTTCTCATCTTTCCGATATCCTATATCATCAACGACTGCATCTCGGAAATTTATGGATACAAAATGGCCCGGCTATCTATCCGGACCGCCTTCCTGATGAACTTTTTCGTCGTCGCAGTGGCACAGGCCGTCGTCGCCATCCCCGGAGCTGATTTCTGGGACGGAGGGGAACATTTCAACTATATTTTCAATATGGAGATAACGGTGGCAGTGGCCTCACTTGTCGCCTTCTATATCGGCTCAATCATCAACGCGGCTGTAATGAGTCTGATGAAAAAAGCCTCGAAAGGAAAGAAATTCTGGCTCAGGGCCATAGTCTCGTCCGTAGCCGGAGACATTGCCGACTCCCTGATTTTTATGCCGATAGTATTCTGGTCGCAAAACCCGGGACAACTTATGATAATGATTGCCTGTCAGGTGCTGGCCAAGTTGGCGTATGAGGCTGTCCTCCTGCCGATAACTCAACACGTGGTCAAAGTCCTCAAGGCCAAGGAAGCGACAGCAACGTGCTGAATTATGCGCGGTGCCTCACGGGGACAGACACTGCTACTCCAAACCTTCGACCTTCATTGTAATTCTTTCTCCTTTTTTGCGTAAATGCGGCGTTCCTTTCCAAATCGGACGCCCGGACTTGAAGAAGAATACCGTCGAAAGGAACTGGCTGGAAATCATTTCGCTTACTACCTCATCAGTAAAATACTCCTGCTCCTTGCTGCTCAAAGCAGCCAGTCCGCAAGTAAAAACCCATATCTGGCGGATAAACAGGCTTTTCTTGTCCTCACTGATGCCGAAGGCCTCGCACATTGCTTGCAGGCACTCGGCCGCAGGCCCCGGGATGTGCACGCCATCCGAATGTTCGCAAAGAAACAAAAAGAAATTAGTTTCTTCTCTGGCCAAGCGTATCACCCTCATCGCGAATTCCTTATATGCCGGGACATAATCCGTCACATCCTCAAGATATGAAGCAAAACGCCTGCGAGCAAGGTTCTGAGTGCACTCCAGCACTTCATCCATATTTTTGAAAGTAGTGAAAATAGGGGTAATGGAACAATTGAGAGCCCGGCTCAGCGACCTTGCTGACAGAGCGGAAACTCCCTGACTGCGTACTATTTCCAGCGCTTTCTCCACTATCTCATCCTTCGTATAAAAAGAATATCTTGGCATAATTGAATTATTATTCTATACTTCCGGGACTCATCGATTGTGCGCCCCACACTACTGCATCCGGCCAACTCCGCCTGTTGGAGCTTTCCCTGGAATAAATCATCCAAATATATGAAATAAATGGAAGATTCCACACTTTGCATCTTGCGAAAAATATGCTTTGAAATTTGGCACAATTGACGAATTTATCATCATACAGGTTCTAATAATATTTTGCACTGCAAGATATTTTTCTTTATCTTTGCGAAGATAATTTTTGAGGCTTTAGCTCAGTTGGTTCAGAGCGCTTGCTTGACAGGCAAGAGGTCAGCAGTTCAAATCTGCTAAGCCTCACTTCCACAAAACTTGAAACCCCTCGTCCTTATGGTTACGCACCATCTGACGAGGGGTTTTCTGAAAAAATCCTATCTATGTGTCAGAATTTGTAAGTCGCTCCAATCTGGATACTTCTGTTCGCATAAGTCTTTGCAGTTTGAGGTACCGTGTTGGTGAGGCCCAAATTGAAACGGATTTCCGCGCCGAAACCGTGGGCAATATCGTAAGCGGCGCCGAAAACCAGTCCAAAATCTAAACTTGAATATTCACTATTGTCCAATTTGACTTTTTGGGTAGTCTTTCCCGCCTTCGAAATTTCCTTTCCACCGAAACAAATCCCCAGTTGAGGGCCGGCCATCAATGAAAGCTTGTCATCAAGGACTTTGTATTGGGCAAGAACCGGAATATCCAAGTAAGTAGTCCTCAAGATGTTGACAAAATCCGTAATCTTAGATTTCTCTCTAACCCCCTGTCCGGTGATATAAGCTTCAACTCTGAGGTCCATCACAGACAAAAGCCCTTCAAACTCAGAAGTCGCACCAAGATAGAAGCTTGGTCTCATAGAAAAAACGGATTGCTGACTGCTGCTGAGATTGGAAACTCTGGACAAATTCAATCCGGTCCTGACACCAAAAGTAGGCATAAGAGCATAAGCGCTCGCACATATGCTGAATGCGGCAATAAATGTGAAAAATTTTTTCATAATATACTTACTTGATTAGATTCAAAAACTCGTTTCTTGTTCTCTGGGAGCTGAGGAACACACCGCTGAATGCCGAAGTAGTGGTGCAGGCATTTGATTTCTCAACACCTCTCATTGACATACAAGTGTGCATGGCCTCGATTACTACCGCGACGCCGATAGGATTGAGCGACTCCTGAATGCAATCCCTGATCTGAACTGTGAGACGCTCCTGAACTTGAAGCCTCCTGGCGAAAGTCTCAACGACACGGGCGATTTTACTCAATCCTGTAATCTGACCGTCAGGAATGTATGCAACGTGGCACTTACCAATGAACGGCAGCATATGATGTTCGCACAAAGAGAACAATTCAATATTCTTGACCAGAACCATCTGCTTGTATTTTTCCTCAAAAACAGCTTGATGGATTATTTCCACGCCGTTCTGGGAATAGCCTTTGGTCTGGAACTGCAAACTCTCAGCCACTCTCTGAGGAGTCTTGACCAGTCCATCTCTGTCGGTGTCTTCACCCAACAGAGACAATATTTCTTTCACGTGTGCGGCAATTTTTGCCGTCACCTGAGGATCATACCTGTCTTCTCTCTCATATCCCATATCAGCTGCAAAGATACTCTTTTTTGCCGTGTAATCACTATCGTGGGAGTATCTCCACCTTGAGCTTGGCGTAAGCGCGCTCTGCTTTCTCAAGTGCCTTGTCCACTGTCCCGTCACTCGCAAGAATGACACCATAACGGCGATGTCCCTTAACCTCCGGCTTTCCGAAGAATCTGATCTGTACGCCCTTTTCACTGAGGATATCCTCGATGCCGCTGAAAACAACCTTATCGGTATCACCCTCCACTACTATTGCCTTTGAAGCGCCCGGGGTGTATAATTTGATTTCCGGAATAGGGAGGCCAAGCACTGCACGCGCGTGGATCGCAAACTCACTGAGATCTTGAGTAATCATCGTGACCATACCTGTATCGTGAGGACGCGGAGAGACCTCGGAGAAGATGACATCATCTCCCTTGACAAACATCTCCACCCCGAATATGCCATAGCCGCCAAGAGCGCCGGTAATCTTTCTGGCAATATCCTGAGCTCTATCCAACGCATTTGACGTCATCGGCTGAGGCTGCCAGCTCTCGCGGTAGTCTCCATTGACCTGATGATGGCCTATCGGGTTGAGGGTAGTCGTGCCGTCCTTGTGGCGGACAGTCAACAGGGTGATTTCATAATCAAAATCGACAAAACCCTCCACAATGACTCTGCCGGCGCCTGCTCTTCCCCCCTCCTGCGCCTCTTTCCAAGCTGACTCGATATCTTCAGGGCTCTTGATGGTGCTCTGTCCGTGACCTGATGAACTCATTATTGGCTTGACGACGCAAGGGATGCCGATCTCCTCTATTGCGGCATCGAACTGCTCGCGGTTATCGGCAAATTTGTAACGGGCCGTAGGCAGTCCGAGCTCTTCAGCAGCCAGCCTGCGAATGCCCTCCCTGTTCATTGTCAGAAGCACAGCTTTCGCTGTAGGAATCACATTATAACCTTCTTTTTCGAGTTCCACCAGCATAGGTGTGGCAATGGCCTCAACCTCCGGAATAATAAAATCAGGCTTCTCGCTTTCAATGACTTCGCGCAATTTTGCTCCATCAAGCATATTGATAACGTGACTGCGATGAGCAACCTGCATTGCAGGAGCATTCGCATAACGATCGACGGCTACAACCTCAACGCCGTAGCGTTGAAGCTCCATAACAACTTCTTTTCCAAGCTCTCCGCTACCGAGCATCAAGGCTCTTTTGGCAACAGATGTGAGAGGTGACCCTAACTTTATCATAATAATTTTGTGTTGAAATATTTATACAAATATAGTCATTTTTATTGTACCTTTCGGAGCCTGCCAAATCTTCTGCAGAGGTCCCGGCACAATGGGAAATGATCAGAAACGACATTTACGGAATCATCTCAAGAGCGACCTCAATCATATTGCTCATTCCCAACTGACGCTGTTCTGATGAAAGATGCCTGTCGCTGGCAATATTGTCTGTAATTGTAAGTATGGCAACCGCTTTCTTGCCACTCGCAGCCGCGTTCATATAAAGCGCGGACGCCTCCATTTCGACTCCGAGGACTCCGTATTTCGCCCACTCGGACTGTCTGCCGGACAAGTCATAGAAGACATCTGACGACAGGACATTTCCGACCTCATATTTCAGGCCCTTCCTCTCGGCACATTCGACAGCACGGCGCAAAAGGCTGAAATCGGCAATTGGAGCAAATGTGCCGGGAAGATTATACTGCCACCCATAGTTGGAATCAGTGCAAGCTCCCTGAGCAATAAGCAGAGCGCCAAGCTCAGCGTCGGGATTGAATGTACCGCAGGTGCCCACCCTGATGATATTCCGGACGCCATAGAAATTGAACAGCTCGTGGGTGTAGATGGCTATGGATGGAATTCCCATTCCGTGGCCCTGAACTGATACTCTCTTCCCTTTATAGGTACCGGTAAAGCCCATCATTCCGCGTACATCGTTGTACTGGACAGGCTCTGTAAGAAAATTTCTGGCAATGAATTCCGATCTCTTCGGATCTCCGGACATAATGACGGTGTCGGCTATCTGCCCGAACAAGGCCGCATTATGAGGTGTAGGTGTCTGTGTTGCACTCATAATCAATCAGTTTGATAAACGATATACGCTATTACTGCCACAAAGGTAATAAATTCGGACAAAAAACTTATATTTGTACAAATGTATATTTGATTTTACAAGTAATGAAAAAGCTTACAACTATCTTATTTACTGCATTTTTCGCAGCACTCACACTTGCCGGTCAGACTAAGGACTGGGCAAGGACAGACAGATACGCATCCGCCAATGCATCCCTGACCACCGCTCCGAAGGCTGTCTTCATGGGTGATTCCATCACCGACAACTGGGGCAACCGTACAGATCCGGATTTCTTCACAAATCACAATTTTGCCGGACGCGGCATCAGCGGACAGACTTCCTGCGAAATGCTGGTAAGGTTCAGGACGGACGTCATCGACCTGCACCCGAAGTATGTCGTCATCCTTGCGGGCACCAATGACGTGGCCCAGAATATTGGTCCTGTCGATTTGGAAGTGGTTTTGGGCAACATCAAATCGATGTGTGAGCTGGCGAAGGCGAATAAGATAAAACCTGTCATCTGCTCGGTACTTCCGGCTTCACAGTTCGGCTGGCGCAAGGAGTTGGAACCAGCCGGAGACATTGCCAAATTGAACGAAATGCTCAAGGATTACGCTTCCGGTGCAAGAATCCAATATGTCGATTACTATTCCGCTCTCGTTGACCACAACGGAGGTCTTCCCGAGAAGTATGCCAAAGACGGTGTCCACCCTACTCTCGAAGGCTACAAGGTGATGGAAGAAATCATTCTGAAGTATATCAAGTAATCATCCGAGACTCTCGCGTGTGGCCGCGACATCGTGAGTTCTGATGATTTGTGCTCCGTGTCTGACCGCCTCGCATTGTGCCGACAGAGTCAGCGCCAAGGTGTCATCACTCTGAGGATTGGAGCCTATCATTTTATAAATCATACTCTTGCGAGAGACGCCAACAAGAATCCGGCGACCAAAACATTTAAGGGAATCCAAAGAATGGAGAATTGACCAATTCTCTTCCAAAGTCTTTCCGAAGCCGAAACCGGGGTCCAGTATCCAATCTCTGATACCGAAAATCTCCGCAGTCGTACTGAAACGTCCGAAAAAAGTTTCAGGCGAATTGTTACGGCACATAGCCACATATTTCAATCCCAAGCCGGCCACAGTGGGGAGCATCAGAGGATCAGCGTCTCCCGCACTCACATCATTGGCGATAACGGGACGTCCCAGATAATCGCAGGCCCTGATTATGATTTCGGACCAATATGTGTCTATGGAAATCTGCGGCACACCGCAATCTTTGGCCATTTCAAGAACTGGAGCCAGCCGTCGCCACTCTTCTGTGACACCCACAGGCGAGCTTCCCGGTCTGGTCGAACAGGCACCGATATCAAGGATATCCGCACCACTGTCCATTATCTTCATAAGATAGCGGCTCGGCTCATAGAACGAGTCCGGTGTCGCGTTCAGTATGGCCATTATCTTTGTCTTCATTCTCTTTTTTATTATTTTCGCAAGACGAAATCAAAAATAATGATTTTCCTGAATATTCTTGTCAATTGTTAATACGTCTTTTGTATGCTGTTTGTCATTGAAGGTTTGGACGGAGCCGGAAAGTCAACTCAGGTAAAAAAGCTCAGAGCCTACCTCGAGAGCATAAAACCTGATTTGCAGTACATTCATTTCCCACGTTATGACGCCCCGGTTTACGGCGACCTGATTTCACGTTTCCTTCGCGGTGATTTCGGAGCCAACAATGCCGTTCATCCCCAGCTTGTGGCTCTGTTGTTCGCAGAAGACAGGCACGGGGCAGCCGGAGACATCACAGATGCACTCAACAATGGCAAATCGGTGCTTCTGGACAGATACGTATATTCAAACATTGCCTATCAGTGTTCAAAGCTCTTGGACAAGGATGAAGCTGAGGCGCTCAGGAAGTGGATTATTCACACAGAATACGGCATTTTCGGTCTTCCAAAGCCCGACCTCAACATTTTTCTGGATGTACCTATCGAGTTTGTCGAGAAAAGCCTTCATTCCCAAAGGCTCGGAAACGACCGCCGTTATCTGGAGGGGCATAATGATATCCACGAGGCTGACATTTCCTTCCAGATGAGGGTACGCGACACATATCGGCTTCAAGCCGCGCTGGATCCGGACTTCATCACCGTGGACTGCTCCGACCGGGACGGCCATATGTTACCTCCGGACGCCATTTTTGCAAAGCTGAAGGCAATAGTGGACAATTTCATCCGATAATCCGCTATGAGTTCTCTTCACTACAAATTCCGAAGACTGAACTCCATCATTCTGGGGACTGTCTTTTTCCTTGCCGGGATGCTCAAGCTTATGGACCCGGTCGGAGCCGGACTGGTTGTCAACGACTATTTCAAATTTCTGCATCTGGGATTTCTGGGATTTGCGGCAAAAGAAACCGCATTCATTCTTGCCGGAATCGAGACCGCATTGGGCATAGCCCTGCTGGCCGGTGTGTACCGCAGGACGAGCGCCATTGTAACGGCCATAGTTCTGGGAAGCTTCACTCTATTGACTGTCGCTCTGGTGATTTTCAGCCCCGAGATGGACTGCGGATGTTTCGGAGAAGCTATTCATCTATCTCATACTCAGACTCTTATCAAGAACCTTATCTTGTGTGTAATAGCTGCTTTGACGTTTTTCCCCACCAGTTATTTCGGACTGGCTCCTAAGAGAAAATATGTAGCATTCACAATAATATGCGTCACAACGACTATATTCGCCGTTTTCTCACAAATCAACCTGCCGTTGATGGATTTCACCGATTTTGCCACAGGTTCGGAATTGATGGCATCTCAGGAAACGGAGCTTATGACAGAAGGCGAATTGCCGACAGTGTTCATTTATGAGAAGGAAGGTGAAGAGAAGAGTTTCACTCTGGATGATCTTCCGGATTCGACCTGGGCATTCATCCGCACTGAAACACTCTCACCACAGGACCTTTCCTACGGTGAAGTATTTCCAATCTTGTCAATAAGCGACACAGAAGGAAACTATTTTGATGAGAAGGCCGTACAAGGCAATGTTCTCGCCGTCACTGTTTACGAACCGTCCAAAGTCAAACGCAACATTTGGAATGACATTACAGGAGCCATCCGGACGGCAGAGAAAGAAGGCTTCACTCCCCTGCTGCTGTCGTCATCCCCCAAAAATGTGCCCCCAGAATTGGGAGAGTATCTTTATTTCTCTGATTACAAGACTCTTATCACTTTCAACAGATCAAACGGAGGTTATAATTATATCTCAAATGGTGAGATTATCCGCAAATGGCCAAAAGGCACCGGACCGGATCAGCAGTTCTATGACAAGTTCAGGAGCCGGCTTCCGGAAGAGATAATGTTGGATAAAAACACACAGGACCGCCTGATTTCTCAAGCGATCCTGCTGTTCAGCTTTGCCGTATTATTGCTGATGTAGTTCTACAGGGCATCCATTACGCCGCGGAGATAGCCTATGGATTCTGCGACGCCCGGGTGAGGATTGTCTCCGTTCTTTTCAAATTCGAGGGAAATCTTCCCACTGTATCCTATTGCCCTGAGAGCCTTGACCACAGGGACAAAGTCGATGACGCCGCGTCCCGCCTCCCAGGTCTGGCCGGCCTTGGTAGGAGCAGTTTCATCCTTGATATGGATGTCATATATCCAATCCTTATACGTGACAATATCATCCGCCACATTGTATCCCATACGGAAAGTATGACCGAGGTCCATACAGCATCCTACTCCCAGAGAAGGGTCTTTGACCATTTCCACGATGGTGCGTATGTCAGGAAAGGCTGCTCCATCGGGGCCGTGAGTGTGGATGGCCACTTTGATGCCTGTCTCCTTGACCTTGGCGATGACGTAATCGATGAGCTCATAGTCCGGGACACCGATGAACATCTTTGAGCCGTAGCGGGCCGCATAATCGAAAGTCTTGTCAACTTCAGCCTTGCTCTTCATATAGATAGGTCCGAGGATATAGCCCTCGATGCCAGCCTCGGCACACTTCGCCTTGAAAGCATCCATCTGCTCCACGGTAGAGTCCAGGGGCAGCCACCAGTCCTTGACAGAGAAATACTTGACATCCATACTCTTGAGGAAGGCAAGAGTCTCGTCGATGTTGTATTTACGGTAAGAATAGCCGGCAACACCAATCTGAAAAGCCTCTGAAGGGTGCTTGCCTGTAATCTGCTGAGCTCCCGCAGGAATCATTGGAATTGCCAGGACAGCAAATGCGAAGATAGTAAAAATTCTTTTCATAATATATTATTTATCAATTACATAGACATCTTCACCCGGCTCCGAGAAAAGGAAATTCTCACGCGCGAATCTCTCAAGCGTGTCCATATTGGTGGACAGGGACTCTATCTTCCTGTCAAGCTCGGCATTACGCTCCTGATACATCTCAATCTGATACTTCTGACGCTGCAACTGGACCAAAGATTTGACCCAATGTCCTACGGTAGCTCTTCCGGCAAAGCAAATAAGGATCAGAAAGACTGCAGAAGAAATAATCACCCATTTCACAAAAGGGCTTCTCCTGTCATATTTTTCTTTCAATTCTTTTCTTTTATCAAACATTCCACATCCGGTCGATAATGCAAAATTAATTAATTTTATTATACAAAAATAGTTAAATTTGTGAACTTATTAATGACGTTACGAATGAAACCAACTCTTTTAGTTCTCGCTGCCGGAATGGGAAGCCGTTACGGCGGGCTCAAGCAGATGGACGGTTTAGGTCCCAATCAGGAAACTATCATCGATTACTCCATATATGATGCAGTTCAGGCCGGATTCGGTAAAGTCGTATATGTGGTCAGAGAGTATTTCAGGCAGCAGTTCCAGCAGACGGTAAAGGAAAAATACAGCAACGTGAAATGCCTTGACGGAGAGCCTCTGGAGTTCCGCTTTGTAACTCAGGAGCTCGACAAGATTCCGGAAGGCTTCGTCCTCAACCCGCTCAGGCAGAAGCCCTGGGGCACAGCCCACGCTGTCCAGATGGCCAAAGAGGTCATCAACGAGCCCTTCGCTGTCATAAACGGGGATGATTTCTATGGCAAGGAATCCTTCCATATACTCGGGGAATGGCTCCGCGCCCACGAAAACAGCAAAGGAGTTTACAGCATAGTGGGGTTCGAGCTGGATAATACACTTTCCGAGTCCGGAGGTGTGTCAAGAGGCATATGTGCATATGATTCCGACCGCAACCTCACCGATGTAGTGGAGCATCTGGACATCTTCACCGAAACAGACGGCATCATCCGCGGAGATGACACCGTCTGCGGGGTCCGCAGAGAGCTGGACGGCAAGGCTCTCTGCTCCATGAATATGTGGGGATTCACACCGGATTATTTTGATTTGAGCGAGGACATCTTCGCCGAATTCCTCAAGACGAATATAAATGAACTCAAGAAAGAGTATTATATCCCGTATGCAGTCGATTGTATGGTCAAGGCGGGGAATGCAAGAACGGAGGTGCTTTCAACGCCTTCCAGATGGTTCGGGGTGACTTACAAGGAAGACAGACCTGCCGTAGTGGCCAAATTCAAAGAACTTGCCTACAACGGCACCTATCCTACACCGCTTTATGAGAAAGAGTAAAAAGAAAAATTTCGACATCTATTCATCTTATTCCTGGTTCACTCCGGGATGGAAAGGCATAATTGCGCTGACTCTGTGGTTCCTTCTCGGAGCTTTACTCGGCAATATCGCCAATTTGGTTTTCATTGCAGTTCTGGGGCAGGAAGCCGGGAGTGAATACGGGATGATTGTGGCATACCCGCTGATGTTCATCCCTCCTATGATGTATGCGGGATACAAGAGTAAACTCAATTCTCTGTTCGACGAAGGATATGCTCTTGACAGCAACAATTTCGGCAAGAGAGGAGGCGCGTTTCTTGCACTGCTCGCAATTGTATCAACTCTGGCCATAGGTTATGTGCTCGAATTTTTCTGCGCTCTTCTGCCCGAGCCACCGGTCTGGCTGCAGGAGACTCTCGACGGGCTTACGGGGGGCAATGTCTGGCTCAACTTCCTGTGCGTCTCTATTTTTGCGCCATTTTTCGAAGAGTGGCTCTGCCGCGCGGAAGTGTTGAGAGGCCTTCTGAATGTCAAGAAGAAAGATGGCAGCAACGGTATCAAGCCGTTCTGGGCCATCGTTGTTTCAGCCGCATTCTTTGCCATCATCCACTTCAACCCATGGCAAGCCATCGTAGCATTCGGCACCGGTTGTCTGTTCGGATATATCTATTACAAAACAGGGTCCTTGAAGCTTACTATGCTGATGCATTTCACCAATAATACTTTCGCACTAATCTGCGGGCATATTGGCACTCTGGCGGAAATGGACACCTGGAGGGATGTCGTCACTGGGCCGTTGTATTGGATTATTTTTGCCGCTTGCGTATTGTTTGTAACGCTGACCATCAAGGAATTCAGCAAAATCCCGCTTCTGAGTCCGAGAGGCAATTGCGACAAAATCTCCATAGCCGAAAACTGATTATGACACACCTGCCATCATCCGGAAGCAACAGAAAGTATTATAGGATGGACGGGCCTGACGGCACCTATATCAAAGTTGTCGGGACCGATTCTGACGAGAACCGGGCCTTCATCACAATCGCAAGGCATTTCAGGGAGAAGGGAATCAATGTGCCTGAGGTGTATGACGTCAATGAGAATGACCTCACTTACACTCAACAGGACCTGGGCGACAACATCTTGTATGATTTAGTGTCAAATGGCAGGCGGGATGGAGAATATTCCGAGCTGGAGCAGTCTCTGCTGTGCAGAGCGATTGCAGAGCTTCCCGCCATCCAATTCCGCGGAGCGGAAGGGCTGGACTGGAGCGTTTGCTTCCCCGACAGAGAGTTCAATGCCAGAATGGTGGATTTCGACCTCAATTATTTCAAATACTGCTATCTGAAACCTTCCGGAATCGAATTTAATGAAGTCAGGCTTCAGGATGATTTCGACCTCCTCAAAGAGGACCTCCTTCAGGATTTCGGGCAGACCTTTATGTACCGGGATTTTCAGGCAAGAAATGTCATCATCCACGATGATAAACCATATTTTATTGATTTTCAAGGAGGAAGAAGAGGGCCTATCCATTATGACGTGGCTTCTTTCATATGGCAGGCCAGGGCGCGCTACCCTGCGGAGCTTAAAGAAAGACTGATTGACACCTACCTGGAGGCATTGCAAGAATTTACGGAAATCGACTGTAAAGCATTCAGAGAGCGCCTCCGCGTCTTTGTCCTGTTCCGCTTGCTCCAGACTCTGGGGGCCTACGGTTTCAGAGGGCTTATCGAAAAGAAAACGCATTTCATAGGAAGCATTCCTTTTGCAATTATGAACATCGGGGAGCTGCTTGCGACTCCGTTCGAAAGATATCCTTATCTATGCAAAATCCTGAAAGATGTCACGGAGGCATTCAAGACAGAAGCAGAAGAGCAAGAAGATGGCCTTCTGACCGTCAGTATCTGCAGCTTTTCGTACAAGAAAGGCATACCCGCAGACCATACTTCCAACGGAGGGGGATATGTATTTGATTGCCGCGGCATCCCGAATCCGGGGAAATTCGAGCGTTACCGGAATATGACCGGCAAGGACCAGCCTGTAATTGATTTCATCGAATCCAACGGAGAGGCATCCACATTTCTGGAAAGCGTCTTCAATCTGACCGACGCCCACATAGAACGGTTTCTCGAGCGCGGATTCACCCACCTGCAGGTGTGTTTCGGGTGCACCGGAGGCCAGCACCGTTCGGTCTATTGCGCTGAAAAGCTCGCCTCACATATCTCAGAGAAATATGCTCAAGTCAATGTCGCGTTGACACACAGAGAAAGACAATGAAAGCGATGATATTTGCCGCCGGGCTCGGTACCAGGCTCAAGCCACTGACAGACACTATACCCAAGGCTCTGGTCCCCATAGGTGAGCAACCATTGCTTTACCACGTGCTCACGCGCATCCGCAATGCCGGAGTTGACGAATTCGTTGTCAATGTCCATCATTTCGGCGACAAAATAAGGGCCTATCTGCAAAGCAATGACTTCGGAGTGAAGGTCACAATCTCTGATGAGACGGAGGCTTTGCTTGACACCGGAGGCGGAATAAGGCACGCCGCAGAAATGCTTTCGGGGGAAGGGTGGTTTCTTGCCCACAACGTGGACATACTCTCCAATCTTGACTTGAAATCCTTTATGGCATCCGGCCGCGACGATGCCTGTGCGCTCCTTTCTGTAAGCGAACGCGAGACCTTCCGTTATCTTCTATTTGACCCTGATATGCGTCTCGTGGGCTGGACTGACCTTCGTACCGGCGAAGTCAGGTCCCCGTTCAAGGGAATAAAGCTTCAGAAATGCCGCAGACTCGCTTTTTCCGGGATTCAACTTATTCACGACAAGATTTTCCGGGAGATGTCCGGCGAGCCCGAACGTTTCTCCATTATGGATTTTTACATCAAGAATGCAGACCGGCTGCCGATATTCGGCTTGGAATGCAACGATTTGAAGATACTCGATGTCGGCAAGATATCCGCTCTTGCCTCTGCTGAAGAAATGCTGGATTTGTAAAAAAATCAGTACATTTGTAGATTGATGTTCCTTTAAGAATGACTTAATGAGAAATTTTCTGGCAAAGGTTTGGTTCCCGGCCGCAGTGGTGTTTGCCGCCGCTTCGCAGACTGTCGATTTCCGCTCCCCGGTGGAAAATGACGCCAGCGTTGCCGCATTTGCCGTCCCGATGCTTGAGAATCCATCTATCTCTCCTGACACAGTGATTTACTCCACACCGGGATACAAGAGAGGATGGAGTGAAGAGGAGAAGAAGGGCATAGTCGAGCAGCCTGTCACCACCGATGACGGCGCAGATTCCATATGGGTAGAGCAGACGGATGTTACAGACACTCTGACCCGACCGGCGGCACTCGACACCCTCATCGCGCCTGATTCGCTGAAATTCATTGATTTGTTCAGATATACATATTATGCCGCCCTCAAAGACTCCTTATCTCACATATGGATAAGAGACTCACTGAAAGCTGCCGGGGACTCGCTGGACTGGCCTAAGCTGGATTCTTTATATATTGCCGATTCTCTGTCTTTTGAGAAAGAGAAATTTGATCTGTGGTATGCTTCTCTGAGCAAGACGGAGCGTAAAAAATACGACAACGAGCAGAAATTCGCCGCAAAGATTATCGCGCTTGACAGCATCAAAACCGCAAAGGACAGCATCAAGCAATATAAAGACAGTATTCTGGCGGTCACGCCACGCATTCTGGAAACTTTTGCCTTGACCGATTCGATGAAATTCAAGAGAATAATCTTCTGGACCCGAAGCACTGCGTTCCACAAGATGAATATTCACGAGCCGGACACTACGTTCAACTATCATTTCAATGACTATCCTTTCCTGAAGGAAGATGTCAATGCCGTCTGGCTGGGTGTTGCAGGCTCCCCTGTCCAATACTTTGATTTTTTCAAGAGAAAGTCCACCGAGAAAGTATCATTCTATGAAGCTCAGGAGAGCTGGAGCCATTCTGTGGAAGACCTGCCGTTCTACAATTCGAAGACGCCGCATACGGAGCTTGCCTATTGGGGGACATTGTTTGCAGACAAACAGAAGGCCTCGGACAATATACGCATCTTCACCACCCAGAACATCACACCGGAGCTCAATGTCACCTTTGAGTTCAACCGTTTCGGAGGCGAAGGCATTCTGGAAAGCGAATCCACTGCCAACAAGACTCTTGCCGTCTCTACCAATTATCTGGGAAAGAAGTACTTGATGCATGCGGGATACATCTACAATATGGTCTCCAGAAAGGAGAACGGAGGAATCATCGACAACACCTGGATACGGGACACGACCGTGGATTCGAGAGACATCGGTATCGCGCTGAAAGACGCCTCAAGCAAAATCAAGAAGAATTCGGTTTTTCTTGACCAGCAATATCGGATTCCTTTCTATTTCCTTGACAAAATGTCAAAGAAGAAGGACAGCTTGAGTGCCGGAAATGCAAGTGACTCGACATATTTCAACACCGATGTGACCACCGCATTCATCGGTCACAGTTCCGAATTCTCCACCTACACGAGGAAATACACAGACCTTATCGATACCGAGGAAGAGGGCAGCTTCTACAACAATACTTTCTATTATCATCCAAGCTCTTCCGCCGACTCTACCAGAGTGATGAGACTTGACAACAAAGCCTTCATAAGGCTTCAGCCTTGGTCAGATGAAGGCGCCGTATCCAAACTGGATGTGGGAATCGGATACAAGTTGATGAAATACTATATGATGGACCCGACCTTCCTTCACAAGCCGTCGAACAGGAATTGGAATTCGTCATATTTATATGCAGGAGCTGAAGGCCAGATAAGCAAGTATGTCCACTGGGACGCATTGGGAGATTTTGATTTTGCAGGCAATGAAGCCGGAGATTTCAGCCTCGCCGCCAATGCCGGATTCAACTTCTTCCCATTCCGCAGGGCCAAGAAAAGTCCGGTTTCTATCAATGCCCATTTCGAGACTTCCCTGAACGAACCTGAGTTCTATGAGCAGCACTATTTTTCCAACCATTACAAATGGGAAAATGAGTTCTCAAAGATTTCATCCACCAAGATTCAGGGCGAAATAAACATACCCGAATGGAAATTGAAGGCCTCCGTAGGATACTCTCTGCTGGCCAACAACATTTATTATGACACCCTGGGCGTAGTGCGTCAGAACACGACACCAATGAGCATTTTCTCAGCAAGGCTCGACAAGAATTTCGAAATCGCCAATCTGATTCATCTTGATCACAAAGTGCTCTTCCAGCTGTCATCAAACAATGAAATAGTTCCTCTTCCGATGGTGGCGCTGAACCTCAGATATTACATTCAGTTCACTATTCAGAAAGTCCTCAAGATGCAGATTGGCGCAAACGGCTTCTACACCACCGCCTGGAATATGCCGGGATGGAATCCGGAAGTCGGAGTATTCCACAATCAGAACAAGGAGGAATACGGCAACTGTCCTTATTTTGATGTGTTCCTGAATATGCAGTGGAAGAGAGCATGCATTTTTGTCAAACTGGAGAATGCCGGACAGGGATGGCCTATGGACAGGGCTGATTATTTCAGCGCCCATCATTATATCAGGACGCAAAGGGCTATCAAGATAGGATTCTTCTGGCCTTTCTATATTCAGCCCGGCAAATCCTTCGGAGGAGACTCAGGCCAGGGCGGCAATTCCAATCGTCCCGGCGCCGGCAGATGAAAAAAAAGACAGCTATTATCGTCACTATCCTCGTGACAGCAGTTTCTGCCCTCGGAACGTTCCTTGTCAAAACGCTGCAGAAACCGGCCTTCGAATCTGAGATTCTTCACTGCGACCTCAATATCAGCAGCTCCGACAGGGACGCAGAAGCCTTGATAGTCGGCTACAATTACCATCTGCTCACAAAGTTTGCCTCAGACAACGGGATGAGAGCCGACATCAGGCTGTCCGTCCCGGAGACAGGCAGTCCCGACTCTACGCAAACCCGTATCCCGGACATCACGGTAATGTCTCTTGACGGGGTGTCCGTGCCGGATGATGCAACGGTATCAAAATCTTTGGACAATCTGACTTGCTGGATCACATCTTCAGCCTTTCCGAAGAGAATGAGGTTAATTGACAAATGGATCTCTGATTATGAGATTTCAAAAGAGCACGAGCGCCTGTTCGATTTGTTCATCAATGTCTATGAGCCGTTCGATTCAGCCAAAAAGAGAAAGTATAGAAGCGAGTTGGGACCTTATGACTCATTGATCAGAGCAAACGCAGACTCAATCGGATGGGACTGGAAGCTGCTCAGTGCCGTCATTTTTCAGGAATCACGGTTCAAAATTGACGCAAAGTCCCGGACAGGCGCATTCGGCCTTATGCAGGTGTCGCCAATCGCGGCGGAAGACCTTGGAATAGACAATCTTCTTGACCCCGCAGAGAACATCGAAGCAGGAGTGCAGCATCTCCGGAGGTTGGAAAGAATCTTCAGAAAATATGCTCCAGCCGGGACCGATTTGCAGAAATTCACTCTGGTTGCATACAACATAGGAGAAAACAAACTGAAAAACATCATCGAGGCCAGTCTTCGGGAAGGTCAGGAATGCAGCACCTGGGAGCATCTGGAAAAACTGCTGCCAAGCTCAGTCACTTCCAACTATATAAAGAAAATATACGATTACTATTGGGCATTCAGCCGAATCCTCAGGAATGGGCCCGCCACCCAAGATACTATGCAGAGCGGACAGACAGCGCAGGATCTACCCTTGAAATAAACTTCAGCGGTATCCACAGAATCATCACTATCGCTGTGTAGGCAATCACGTCTGCCAGCAGCACCATAGGAATGTTGACCGCCACCGGCACAAAGGGCACAAAGTAGTTTGAAGGATTGAGGCGAATCAGATGGGTAGTGTGCTGAATCAGGCAGAAAAGCAATGCAATGCCGTTGCCGGCAAGCATTCCTTTCAGAACAAGGTCAGAAGATACCCTGAAGAACACCTTCGATATGGCTTTGTCCGTCATACCCAATGCTTTAAGTGTCCCAATAGTGGAAATGTTCTGAAACAGAAGTATGAGCAGCCCGGAAATCATATTGAAGCCGGCGACGACTGTCATCAAAGCAAGGATCACCAAGACATTGAAATCAATAAGATTCAACCAATCAAAAAGTTGGGAATAATTCTGCACGACAGATGTACTGACAAGCACGTCATCGGATTCGTCGGCGCCCATCAGAGCGATTGAGCCTATCTCCGTATTCTTTTCATTTATGAGGGCAGGGCTTTTGAATGCATCGGAAAGAGTCACTTCGAGAGCGGACACCTGGTCGGAGTCCCAGCCATTGAGCCGCTGAATATCCTCTATCGAAGCATATACCGTGAGATTCCGGTCCGTTTCCAGCACACTCTGATATATGGAGCTGACCTTGAACTTCCTGACTTTGATTCTATCTCCGACAAAATAAGTCAGCATCTCATCTCCGACCTCCACACCAAGAATCTCGGAGAGTCTGGAAGGGATGCTTACCCCCATTCTGACGGTATCTCCACGTTCAGGAAGACCTTTGACCAGAACACCGTGTATCGTGTCATCCTTCTTGATTATGCCTACCCTATACACAACAGGAGTGATTTTCTTGACGCCTTTGACGGATTCGATTTCGGGCAGAAAAGAAGGAGTCGCACTGACAGGGTTGTCTTCATTGATAAAGTTCAGCAAATCAGAGGTGAGCTGCACATCTCCGGAAACAGAAGACACACCCTTTCTTATTTCCTTGCGGAACCCCGCAGAAACACTTTGAGCAATAATCATTATCAAGAAAGAGACAGCTATCGAAATCATAGCCATCTTTCCCTTGAATCTCAATTTGCGGGCAATGAAACGCGAAGCGTCCATCTCTTATTCATTCTGTCATTTATCGAATCAATTATCCTGCGCCGCGCGAATCACAAAGACTTCATACGTGTCTCGGAAGACATCTTCTCCACCGGATCGTCAGTTATCTTGGCAAGTAGCGGGAGATACTTCTTTTCCAGCTTGACATTCTTATCCTTGCGGGCGATGAGGACCATATTCTTGACGGCGGCATAGTTTTCAGGGTCATTCTTCAGGACATTCGTATAGTACTTACGCGCCTGTTTCTTGTCCTGCTTGCAGACAAGATAATACGTTCCGAGGTTGCCCAGATACCGGACATCATTCTTGTCGAACTGAAGCATATGCTCGGAGACCTTGCGGAAAGCTTCAAAACATTCAGGTGTTCCAAGGAGATAGAAACTCAAACAGTATTCCTGAATGGCATCGCCGAAAAAGGCGTCGTCAACCAATTCCCCGTTATAAGTCCACATCGAAGGGTCGGCATAATATGAATCGATGAGCGAATTGATAGTCATCATTGTCATATCAGGACTGCTCTTCTCATATCCTTCAAGCGCCGTTATTTTGTTGAACCTGTACTCCAGTGACTTCGGAGAGATGCCGATAGCCTTGTCAATAGCCTGAGTGGACATAGTGAAGAGAGAATCGTCAAAGAAGGCCTCTTCAAAGAAATTGACATCATTCCCGAGCGAGTCCTTCATAGTCAGAACAGGGCTGCTCCCAAGAAATTTGTCGCCTTCCTTCGGAAGCACCTGCGTGGACCTCGATTTAAAGAAATAATAATTGAACTGCGCCACAAACGCATTGGCGTCCGACGGGAAATCGGCAATCCATTTATTGACAAGAGTCTCGATACCGACACCGTCCGCACCGAGTCTATTGGCCAGAAGCGCATACCTCTCAAGATATTCTTTCTCCGAACTCTGGGCGAAGGTCGGGAAAGAAAAGGCAAGCATCAAAAAAGCAGAAAACAAATATTTCCTCATAATCCTATAATTTTTACATCCATTAGTATCCTCCTCCCCTTCGGATGGAGATTGTTGCAACGTGAGCCGAGATTCTTCACAAATCCGAGAGGCAAGCCTCCATATGTCAATACGAGATAGCCTTCAGGCGCATCATCCAACACTATCGTATCTCTGTGCAGAAAACATAGAGCCGTCGGCTTGTCCACAGGCACCATCGGATAGGCATTCCTGTCAAAATCTATGCTCAAAGCCCAGTCCGAGTCAGGAATGAGCGTTCCGGCCTTATAATTGCCGCGTCGCACTCCGCTGCGCAAAGGCTTCAGAGCAGAAATGTCCTTGTGCGATTCCGTTGAGTCTGAAGTCTTCTTCAAGGCGCCCACCCATTGTCCCTCGCCGGGAACTTCTCCGGGGACAAGCATATTCCCACAACGGGTCACGCGCACACCACCGAATCTATTCTCAGGACTGAAAATCGTTCCCCCGAGCTCCCCGGATGCCCATTCGAGAACATCATCATTCTCCGCCTCCTCAAAAGTGCAGGTCGAATAAATCAACAGACCTCCCTTACGCAGAGCCGGCCATACATCCGCGAGGATGCGTCTTTGTCTCGCGGCACACAGCACTACCGCGCCTGGGGACCACTCTTCGACAGCACGTCTGTCCTTGCGGAACATTCCCTCCCCCGAGCAAGGCACATCCGCAACAATGATGTCAAACCACCCCCCAAATGCACCGAAAGCGGCCGGGTCCACAGATGTCACAATCACATTCGGGTCACCCCATATGTTGACATTGTCACATAGTACGGAAGCCCGCTGCCTCATCACCTCGTTGGATACAAGAATGAAATCATCACCGAACCTTTCCCTCAAGGATGCAGCCAAATCGGTAGTCTTTCCCCCGGGGGCGGCACACAGGTCAAGCACCCGTATCTTCCCTTTACAGCTATCGCAACTATCAATCAATGAACGAAATATATGCCCGACATACATCGCCGACGAATCCTGGACGTAATAGGCTCCGGCGTGAAACAGAGGATGGAGAGTAAACACAGGACGCGTAGCCAGCACATAAGCGTAGGGATTCCACGGTACACGGCCCGCCCCCTCCAGCATCGGGAGAGAGAGCTCCGTGGGCTTGAACGGATTCAGACGCACCGAAACGGAAGAAGGAGTGCCCAAGGTGGACAATGCCAGTTCGTGTCCTGTCATAATCACAGTCCCAAATCATCAAGAGAAACCGAGGACGGGTCCACAAGGCCGTCGACAATCTTATCCAGAGCCTCCTTGATTTTCGAGCCCAGCATCACCTTCATCATCATATTGAGCTCGGCATATACCTCTATCCAGAAATCCGTAATCATATCATTGTCTGCAGGATCGCAATGGACAAAAACATTGAAATGGAAAGGAGCGCCGTCATCTTTGTATTCAATGAGTGAATAAGGGACTCTGTTCTGTACTCTGACCCCTATGGAAAAACCTTTGGCAGTCACGTTGATAGTATCATAATCAGCTTTGACAGAAGATTTTGTGCTGTCCGGGAGCATATCGGCAAAGGCTCTCATATCCACAAAGGACATAAAAAGCTCATACTGTGATTTCTTGACAATGCCGTGCTTGCTGGTATAATTTGCTGCAGCCATAACGAATATTTTTTATCTTTGTAAAGAATTACAAATTTAGACATTTCTTTATGAATTCAAACTCCTGTATAGATGTGACTGCAGGCGGCGGTCTGGTCAGAGACTCTTCAGGCAATTATCTGATGATATACCGGAACGGGATGTGGGATCTTCCGAAAGGCCACAAAGAGGAAGGTGAGGACATACGCCAGACAGCTCTCAGAGAAGTCCTGGAAGAAACCGGACTTGAGAATCTCGAATTGCGCGACCTGATATGCGTGACGGAGCACACTTACTTCAGGGACGGAAAGTGGCATTTGAAGCATACCTGGTGGTTCGACATGCGATGTGAAAATGCGAGCGAGACCAGGCCGCAGACGGATGAAGGAATCGAGAAAGCCGAATGGATACCCGAAAGCAGACTGCCGCAGCACCTCAACGGGTCTTATCCCAGTATTGTGGAAGTTTTTCGAAAAGCGAACATTATTTCCGAATGATGAAACTTTTTTGTAAGTTTCACCGTAATCGAAAGGATATACTTCAATCGGATATGAAACTTTCACAATTCTATTTTGACCTCAGCAAGGACTGCATTGCAAAAGAACCGGTAAAATGGCGTGACGAGTGCCGTCTGATGGTCCTTCACAAGGACACAGGCGAAATCGAGCATAAGATTTTCAAGAATATCATAGACTACTTCGGCAAGGGTGACACCTTCGTGTTCAACAACACTAAAGTATTTCCCGCCCGCCTCTACGGCAAGAAGGAAAAGACCGGAGCGGACATTACGGTCTTCTTGCTCAGGGAGCTCAACAAGGAGCAGCGCCTATGGGATGTCGTGGTGGATCCCGCAAGAAAAATCAGAATAGGGAACAAACTCTATTTCGGTGATGATGACAGTCTCGTGGCCGAAGTCATCGACAACACCACCTCACGCGGAAGGACTCTGCGTTTCCTCTACGACGGGCCATACGAGGAGTTCAAGGAAGCTCTCTTCGCTTTCGGAGAGACTCCTATACTTTCCTTCGTAAAGACGGAAATCACACCCGAGGACAAAGAGAATTATCAGACCATCTATGCAAGCGAGGAAGGTGCCGTTGCAGCTCCGGCGGCAGGTACCCATTTCAGCAGAGAGCTCTTCAACCGTATGATACTCAAGGATATCAACAAATCATTCATCACCTTACATATGGGCATAGGGCACTTCAGGAAGGTTGATGTGGAAGATTTGTCCAAGCACAGGATGGATGCCGAGAGGATGATCATTACCGAAAAAGCGGCCAACGAGATAAACAGCACTAAAAAGGACGGGCACAAGATTCTCGCCGTCGGCGTGACTACCGTCAGAGCTCTTGAAAGTTATGTGACCACTGACAGGGAGGTGATGCCGAATGATATGTGGACCAACAAGTTCATCTTCCCGCCATACAATTTCTCAATTCCTGATGCAATAGTATCCAACTTCCATATGCCGGGCTCGACTATGCTTATGTCCGTTGCGGCCTTCGGCGGCTATGAGTACGTTATGAAAGCATATCAGACAGCGCTTGACGAAGGATATCGCTTCGGCCCGTACGGGGATGCACTCCTCATTGTCTAGGAATCATAAAAAACACGAATTTTCCTAAAAAAACATAAAAACCTTCAGAGCTTATACGTTTCTGAAGGTTTTTTACGTTTGCAACAGGTATGTTTGCCCATCCGTAAACTGCCTGCATTATGAGAAACTTGAGTTATGAAAAGATTTGCATCTGCGCATTGAACCGGATTTTCGGTTTCGAACCGGCGACAGCCCACAGTCTCGTGGACCATCTGGGTTCAGCCAGCGCCGTTTTCGCCCTGAGCAAGAACGACTTGCACGAGATATTGGGGCCGCATTCCAAATATTGCCATCTGATTTCAGAATCGGAGTTGGAGCGCAGCAGGGATGAGTTGAACGGTCTGAATCCTGATGAGTATGATTTCATCACTATGGACAGCCCCGAATATCCCACATTGCTGAAAGAATGTCCGGATGCGCCACTGGGACTCTACATCCGCTCACGGACAGCATCTGATGACATTTTCCCGGGGAGGGATTTGATTTCCGTAGTCGGCACGAGAGACATTTCGCTTTATGGCAGAGAATGGTGTTCAAAACTGGTGTCAGCGATTGCAGATGCAGGAGCCAAACCTATGATAGTAAGCGGATTGGCCCTTGGCGTAGATATTACTGCACATCTCTGTGCCCTTGACTGCGGAGTCCCTACTGTCGGTGTGATGGCTACCGGCATCGACGATGTCTATCCATACCGGCATTCGGGATATGCCAAACGAATAGCGGAGACCCCGGGGAGTGCTCTGATCACGGATTATCCCAGAGGAACCGCTCCGGTAGCCGTCAATTTTCTGAGACGCAACCGTATCATCGCCGGTATGAGCAAAGCCACGATTCTGGTGGAATCCAAGACAAAGGGAGGAGGAATGATGACTGCCAATCTAGCTTTTTCTTACGACAGGGAGGTATTCGCGCTCCCGGGAAGAATCGACGATGTGCGCTCCGGTGGATGCAACCATCTGATTCGCGCGAAGGTTGCCGAACCAATCGAAGACTGCATATCCCTGATCAGTTCGCTGGGAATGGACACAGGCGCCCCGCGAGCGCGCCGGATTCCGCTCAAGGAGAGAGTCCGGGAGTACTATTCGGGGAAAATGACAGCCGGACGCATTTCTCTCATTGTCGAGGTGGCGAAGCAGATAGACGCACATAGAGGCATCACGCCGGATGAATTATGCGTCCGCACAGGATTTCAGTACACAGACATCGCGGCATTGACCTGTCTGCTGGAGAGCGATGGATTCATCAGTATGGACTTGCTGCAAAGATGCGCCGCCAACGTTCAGAAGACACGGAAGGAGAATTGAGGGACGATTGAGGCGGAGGCGTCGGAACACTTCTTGCCCGGAGGCGGCTTTTTTGTTATTTTTGCATCCGCTATGTATATAGACACTCATACCCACACATACGACAAAGCTTTCGAAGGCAGCGGGGACATAGCCGTGGAAAGGGCTGTGGCCGCAGGTGTTCAGATTCTGATACAGGCTGACGTCGATTCTTCCGAAAGAGATGAGATGTTCGCACTCGTAAGGAGACATCCCGGTCATCTCAGAGCGATGGCAGGACTGTATCCCGGCTCTGTCGATGACAACTGGCGCAATGAAATAGACCAGATGGCGGCCTGCCTTGACGACCCTTCTGTCGTGGCTGTCGGAGAGATTGGGCTTGACTATCATTACTCGACCGAATTTGAATCACAGCAGAGAGAGGCCTTGAGAGTCCAACTCGAAATAGCGGCAAAGCACAACCTCCCCGTAAACATCCACCTCAGAGATGCCACCAAGGACTTTCTGGACATAATGGAAGACTGCCGCGGCCTGGGGCTCAGAGGCAACCTTCACGCATATGGAGGCAGTTATGAGACTTTCAAGCAAATGCAGCGCTACGGAGACTGGTTCATAGGCGTTGGAGGTGTTGTCACCTTCAAGAACGCAGGACTCGCTGATGTCGTGCGCAAAGTCCCTGTTGACAGAATATTATTGGAGACTGACGCGCCATATCTGACCCCGGTCCCATACCGCGGAAAAAGGAATGAAAGCGCTTATATTCCTTTGATTGCATCAAAAATAGCCGAGTTGAAAGGATTGGACATCAAATTCATAGAAGATGAGACTACACGTAACGCATGCAGTCTTTTCGAAATCTCGCGATAAAGCATTGTAAAATGATTTTTTTTTCGTACCTTGCAGCGTTTTATTGTAGGGTAGCGTAAACCCTTTTGATTGAACAAAATTTTAACTATTAATACATTATTAATTAAAACACACACAAAACGAGTATGAAAAAGTTTTTCATGTTGTTCGCAGCTGCAGCTCTTCTGCTTGTATCTGCAAACATCGCTTCTGCTCAGGAAGGGCAGACAGCAAGTGCAGCCACTGAGGTTTCTGCCGAGACTAACCCTTTCAACGTTAAGTCTGAGGTTCCTCTTCATCAGGCTCTCAAGACCAAGTTCATCGAGGGTGGTGCCGGATTTATGTCCCTCATCATCATCTGCTTGATTATCGGTCTCGCTCTTTCAATCGAAAGAATTCTCTATTTGTCATTCTCAAAAACCAATGCCAAAGCTCTCGTAGAGAAAGTTGAGAAAGCTCTCGCTGAGGGTGGTATCGAGGCTGCAAAGGATGTATGCCGTGATACTCGCGGTCCTGTAGCTTCAATCTTCTATCAGGGACTCCTCCGTTACGACCAGGGTCTTGACGTAGTTGAGAAGACAGTCGTTTCTTACGGTTCTGTACAGATGAGCAACATGGAGAACGGACTTTCTTGGATCGGTCTCTTCATCGCCATTGCACCTTCTCTGGGATTCCTCGGTACCGTTATCGGTATGATCCAGGCATTCGATGCCATCCAGGCTGCAGGTGATATTTCTCCTAACGTTGTTGCCGGTGGTATGAAAGTCGCTTTGATCACCACAGTAGGTGGTTTGATCGTTGCTATGATTCTTCAGGTGTTCTACAACTACATCCTCGCAAAGATTGACTCCATCACTATTGATATGGAGGACGCTTCAATCTGCCTCGTTGATGTATTGACAAAATACCAGGGTAAGTAATTTTCCCCAAAAAACAAGAATTTATAGATTATAGCGAATTTTATAATGAAAAATTATAACAAATTATTCAAATGGTTGTTGGTGGCAATGATCGTCATCAGCGTCGCTATTCTGGTCTGGGGCTTCGCAGTAGGCTTTGAGTCAAATGGCGGACAGGCTGTTGATGTTCTTTTCTACTGGGCATACGTCATGATCGCTTTGGCAGCGGTGGCTGTCATAGTACTCGGTCTTGTCATCGGCTTCAAGAATAACCCTAAGAGCATCGTGAAGTTGCTCATAGGTCTTGTAGCTGTCGTAGCCGTATGCTTCGTAGTCTATATGATTTCACCGGGAAAACCTGCAATGGGTATGCTGGAGCAGCCTTCCCAGAGCACACTCAGACTTACTGACACAATTCTTAACCTCACCTACTTCGCAGGCGGACTCGCAATTGTTTCCATTGTAGTAGGCGAGATTGTAATGTCAATTCGCAACAAACAATAATTAAGTTATGGCATCTAAAAAGAAAGTACCTGCAATGAACACCAGCTCGACTGCGGATATCGCATTCTTGCTGTTGTGCTACTTCTTGATGACCACCACCATGGGCTCACAGACAGGTTTGTCACGCCGTCTTCCGCCTATGCCTGATCAGAACCAGAAAGTAGAGGACCAGAAAGTTAATCGCCGTAACATCATCGTTGTGAAGATTAACTCAGCAGATAGACTTCTCGCCGGTAGTGAGGCTATGGATGTCAGCCAGCTTAAAGATAAGATCAAGGAATTTCTCAGCAACCCTACAGAAGATCCTACTCTTCCAGAGAAGACTATGACCGACATCGAGGGTTTCGGCCAGTATCCGGTATCAAAGGGTGTCATCTCCCTTCAGAACGACCGTGGTACAAGCTATCACGCTTATATTGCTGTTCAGAACGAGCTTGTCAAGGCAATTGATGAGCTTCGCGATGAATTCTCATATAAGAATTACGGAAAGTCCTATATCAACCTCACAGAGGATCAGCAGGAAATAGTGAAGAAGGCAATCCCTCAGAACATTTCCGAAGCTGAGCCTAAGGATGTATCTAAAAAATAATCAGGAGGATAAAATTATGTCAAAATTCGGTGGAAGTAACAACAAGAAGGAAGTTCCGGCAATGACCTCGAGCTCCCTCTCCGATATTGTGTTCATGCTTTTGTTCTTCTTTATGGTTACAACCCAGCTTCGCGACACTGAGAACAAAGTCGTTGTCAAGCTTCCAGAAGCTTCTCAGTCAGTAAAGCTTGAAAGAAAGGATCTCGCATCATATATCAACATTGGTACACCTACACTTCAGTATCAGGCCCAATATGGTACAGATGCACGTATCCAGCTCAATGATTCTTTCAAGACAGTTGACGACATCCGTGACTTCATCGCAGCAGAGCGTGAAAGTATGAGTGAGGGCGACCGTCAGTTTATGACGACCGTTATCAAAGCTGACGAAGACGTCAGAATGGGTATCATTACAGATGTTAAGCAGGAGCTCAGACGTTGCTCAGCGCTTAAGATTATGTACCAGGCAAGAAGACCTTCGACAGACTAAGCTGTCAAGGAATCACA
Organism: Candidatus Cryptobacteroides sp.; assembly: GCA_045600565.1. Lineage (GTDB taxonomy): Bacteria > Bacteroidota > Bacteroidia > Bacteroidales > UBA932 > Cryptobacteroides. The sequence continues at coordinate 88,634 of JAZRYB010000066.1, forward strand.
ACAATAAGAAAGGTCGGCTCACAAAAAGAGCCGACCTTTCTTATTGTTTACGTTTTTGCTATTGGGCAATAAATTGATAGACTATATTACCGAGTTGGCGTGAAGGAGCGGAAGCTGAAGCGGAAAACTTCGAAAGACGGGCAGCCCGCACAGCGAAATCACGCAGGCAGCTGTTGTCCGAAGAAACATCATCCTGAATCTTGGCATTCACTACATTGCCCTGATTGTCAACAGTGATGATGACCGTTACGAGCCCTGCACCCATACATCTGTAGGCGGGGATGGATAATCTGCTGGCTTTACGGCCATCCAATGAATATGACACGACTGACGGGCCCTTGTAGTCGGATTCCTTCTTCCGCTCATCAGATTTGGATTCTGCCTTGGCAGGGGCGACATAATCATCATCATTCTCAACCTTATAACCTTTGTCGAGCTCCTGCTGCAACCTCTCCGCGTCCTTGTAGAGCTCTTCGGCGTCTGTGCCCCTGTCGTCTTTCAAGGAACTCCGGTCAACGGCGACATTGCGCACGGGGATACTGCCCCCTGAGGCAAGCAAATCCTCAAGACGCTTGGAGACATCATCCTTAAACAACTCTTCTCTTCGCATCTTTTCCATTTCATCCTGTTTGCTGAAATCAAGGACAAACGTATTCTCGCGGCTCAGAGAAAAGCCAATCTGAGTAAGAAGCAGAATTATTATCACCACGAGATGAAAAATCGCGGTAATATACAACCCTGCTCTGTCATCCTTGTTAAGACGCATTCAATTCTTTCTCTATGGTCGCTATAATCATTTCGATGGCAACCGAATTATACCCGCCCTCCGGGACGATTACGTCAGCATAACGCTTGCTCGGTTCGATATACTCACGATGCATAGGCTTGACGGTATTTGTATAACGCTCTATCACCCAGTCAACTGTTTTGCCTCTCTCCAGACAGTCACGACTGATGATCCTCATAAGTCGGTCGTCATCGTCAGCATCAACAAAGATTTTGATGTCAAGCTCATCGCGAAGAGACGAATCACAAAAGGCAAGAATTCCTTCGACAATGATTACCTCTGAGGGGTGTACCGTAACCGTCTCAGTAACAGATCTGGAGCACGTCAGATAAGAATAGATGGGCTGTTTGATTGTTTTCCCAGCTTTCAATTGCTTCAAATGAGTGGCCAGAAGGTCAAATTCGATGGATTCGGGACAATCGAAATTGTAAACGCGTTTCTCATATTCAGTCAGATGGCTGAGGTCCTTGTAATAAGAATCTTCGGGAATGACAGTCACTTTGTCACCCAACCTTTCGATAATCCGGCGCACAACTGTAGTTTTTCCGGACCCTGATCCCCCCGCAACACCTATGATTAGCATTATCTGGTTATTAATATGTTAAGAGTCTTCTACTAAAATTCTGCGTTCTTCGGAGTACGAGGGAACGGAATCACGTCACGTATATTGGTCATACCCGTGACAAAGAGCAACAATCTTTCAAATCCGAGTCCGAATCCGCTGTGAGGACAAGAGCCGAAGCGTCTGGTATCGATATACCACTCAAGATTCTTGCGGCTCATATTCAGCTCGCCAATACGGTTCTCAAGCTTCTCGAGGGAAGATTCACGCTCCGAGCCACCAATGATTTCACCAATCTTCGGAAATAGAACATCCATCGCACGAACTGTCTTCCCATCTTCATTCTGCTTCATATAGAAAGCCTTGATATCTTTTGGATAGTCAGTGAGAATGACAGGCTTGCAGAAATGTTTCTCCACAAGATACCTTTCGTGCTCACTCTGGAGATCCACGCCCCAGGCAACAGGATACTCAAATTCAACACCATTTCTGACAGCCTCTTCGAGAATCTCGATGCCTCTGGTATAAGGAAGTCTTACAAACTCAGTATCACAGACTCCCTCAAGACGGGAAACAAGCTCATTGTCATAGCGATCATTGAGGAATTTTATATCATCATAACAATGGTCAAGCGCATATTTCACCAAGCTCTTGATGAAATTCTCAGCCAAATCCATATTGTCCTTGATGTCATAGAAAGCCATTTCCGGCTCAATCATCCAGAACTCAGCGAGATGTCTCGGGGTATTGGAATTCTCGGCGCGGAAAGTAGGGCCGAAAGTGTATATCTCGCCCAATGCAGTAGCACCAAGCTCTCCTTCAAGCTGACCGCTTACGGTAAGGGATGTCTGCTTGCCGAAGAAATCCTTGGAATAGTCAGGAAGGCCCTTCTTATTCTTAGGGACATTCTCCAAATTTAAAGTAGTCACCTGGAACATCTGTCCTGCACCTTCGCAATCAGATTCTGTGATAAGAGGCGTATTGAGATAAACAAAGCCCCTGCTGTGGAAAAAGTCGTGGATGGCAAAGGCCATCTGATTCCTTATACGCAAAACGGCTCCGAATGTATTGGTACGCATACGCATATGCGCTACACTTCTGAGATATTCGAAAGAAGTATCCTTCTTCTGGAGAGGGTATCTCATCGGATCGCACTCACCATAGACCGTGATCTCAGATGCCTGAATCTCAACTGCCTGGCCACTTCCAAGAGATTGCACCAGCGTTCCGGCCACACCCAGGCAAGCACCCGTAGTCACTTTGGAAAGAATAGAATCATCGGTTTTGGTCTTATCTACTACAATCTGGATATTGTTGATGGTTGAACCGTCATTGAGGGCAATGAATGCAACTTCTTTGTTCCCTCTTTTTGTCCTTACCCAACCTTTTGCAAGCACATTCTGACCGGGCTCCATTTTGAGCAGGTCCATAACTTTGGTTCGTCTGATCTCTGACATAATATTTTTCATTGTTTATTTTCCGGAATATCTATGGAATGCGGCTTCATAGCCTCAGCCACAACGTTATCTATTTCAAGATAAATATGATAAAAAGCCTTTTCGCCCAAATCCGAGAAACGGCCGACAAGAGCTTTAATCTGAGGCATCATATACGAAGAAGACTCGTTCCACTCTTCCTTGTCCGAAGGTGTGATGCCGTCTTTGGATGCCGCAAAATGCAGGAATTCCTTGTCCAGATCGGAGTTGTTGAGATAAGTCATCAATGTCCCGTAGTCGGTGATGGATGAGAGCGCGGCGCGATGCGAATCAAAATAAGCAGACGCAAAACGCATAGTTGTAGCCTTCCGGTTACATTGGATATAGAAATTTGTGGCTCTGGTAGTATCAATCGGGACAAACACATCAGGGACAATTCCGCCGCCGCCATATACTGTTCTTCCACCGGCAGTGTGGTATTCCTCAGCCTTGTTAACCTTGATACTGTCTGCATCCACCATCTCACCATCGGTGTACCTCTTCAGAATATCATATTCATAATCCTTGTCATAAGGCTTCTGGATACAACGTCCAGACGGAGTGTAAAACCTTGCCACAGTAATTCTTACACCAGAACCGTCCGAAAAATAGACCGGCTCCTGAACAAGGCCCTTGCCGAAAGACCTGCGGCCAAAAATCACGCCCCTGTCATTGTCCTGAATGGCTCCGGCAAAAATTTCACTGGAAGATGCCGACCCTTCGCTGATGAGAACAGAGAGTTTGACGTCCTTCATAAAGCCTCTCCCATCTGCGATGTATTCCTCCCTGTCACGATGCAGGCCTTCCATATAGACTATCTTGGAACCTTTTTGGAGGAAAAGATTCGAAAGATTAAGAGCCTGGTCCAAATACCCTCCCGTGTTGTCCCTGAGGTCGAAAATGAGATGGTTCAAACCCTGTCCGAGCAAATCCGCTCCGGCCGTAACAATCTCCGCCGTCGTGGTTCTGGAGAATTTTGAAAGACGAATATAGCCTGTCGTGTCATTCACCATAAAATAAGCGTCAATGCTGTTGACCGGAATCTTCCCTCTGGTAATTTCAAACGGAATCACTTCATCTCCGCGCTGAACAGTGATTGTAACCTTCGTGCCGGCAGGCCCTTTCATCCTTCGAACCATACTGTCCTGAGGGAACTTCACGCCGGCAATTTCCTTTTCATTGACTTTCAGCAGCCTGTCCCCCTTCTGAAGCCCTATTTTCTCAGACGGTCCTCCAGGTATGACCTCCAATACAACTGCCGTATCATTCGGAACGTTGAACTGAATACCGATACCATCGAAATTGCCGGCCAGCTCGGTCTCGCTTTCCTCCAATTCCACCGGGGGCATATAAATGGTGTGAGGGTCAAGTTCTGAAAGTGCCCCTACAATAGCGGCCTCAGTAAGAGAATCAAAATCAACGGTATCTACATAATTGTCAGCCACACTTTTGAGCACAAGGTTCAGTTTCTGTAGCGTTCCGGAAGGGATTCTGACAGTTTTGTCCTTTGCTACGTCACATTTCTGTACGGTAAGGACAAGAAGCACACCGGCAACAATGCCGAGCACAGCAATCCACACCGAAGAATATTTATCCACTTTCATCTGTTTCAATCGACTTTTTCAACAATAACGCCGGCTCTCTTCAGAAGGTCAACCCCGTCGGTAAGCCTGTATTCGTCACGATAAACCACTCGGCTGATACCGGCCTGAATTATTAGTTTCGAACACTCAAGACAAGGAGACGCAGTCACGTACAAAGTCGAGCCTCCTCCGCTCATCCCGGACTTCGCCAACTTGGTAATAGCATTGGCCTCTGCGTGAAGAACATACGGCTTGGTAGCCCCTGTCTCGTCCTCACATACATTCTCAAAACCGGAGGGAGTTCCATTATATCCGTCAGAGATAATCATATTATCCTTGACGACAAGAGCGCCCACCTGACGTCTTTTGCAATAGGAATTGCGAGCCCAGATAGCCGCCATATCCAAATAACTCTTGTCAAATTTTTCCATATTCTGCTCCGATGCAATGAGAATCATCCAATCAAAAGGATTCTTAATCCCTCTGATACAGATAGCGTTTAATACTGCGTTTAGGGGTACGTTCAAAATCTTCAGGAAGAAACTCTATCTTTTTGATAGCCGCATAATTAGGCATCTCTGAATTGATTTTCGGAAGATAAGTTGTAATCCGCTCCATCAACTGCGTCCGGGACATTCCGTCAAGCTCCGCCTGATGATAATCCGGATAGATGAGAGCGGTGAGACCGTGATCGTCTATGACCAGAGAATCCACGACATAATTGAGATTATTAAGAACAGCCTCAATCTCTTCCGGGTAAATATTCTGCCCCGAAGGTCCGAGTATCATACACTTGGAGCGTCCGCGCAGATGCAGATAACCCTCCGAATCGATGACACCGATATCACCGGTACGGAACCATCCGTCTGATGTAAAGGCGGCCTCGGTAGCTTGAGGATTCTTGTAATAGCCGATAAAAACATTGTCTCCCTTGACTTGAATTTCTCCCGGAACATTCTCAGGATCAATGGAATCAATCCTTATTGAGCAGCCTTCTACAGGCTTGCCGCAAGCTCCGACCTTACTGTCATACCACTTTGAATAGGTAATAATAGGAGCACACTCCGTCATTCCGTAACCAACGGTAAACGGGAATTTGATCTTGTGCAGAAATTTCTCCACCTCAGGGTTAAGCGCGGCACCGCCAAGGATAACCTCCTCGAAACGGCCGCCGAAGGCTTCTATGAGTCCATTTCTGAACTTTCTCATTATCATTTGATTGACAACAGGAATCATCATATAAAGCTGATTCTTGTCAATCAAAGGCTTAAGCTGGGTCCTATATACTTTCTCAATGATGAGAGGTACCGAAATGATGACATCCGGACGTATGTCCGAAAAGGCCTTGAGGATAATTTTCGGACTTGGAAGACGGGTAAGGAAATGTACGTGGGCGCCAATGGTCATCTCGAATAGAAATTCGAACATCATTCCATACATATGGGCCGTAGGAAGGATGGAGACCATCTCAGAATGGTTGTTCATCTGAGGCTCAGCAATATGCCCTGCAAAATATATATTGGCATAAAGAGCACGATAAGGAATCATCACGCCCTTAGAAAAGCCGGAGGTCCCTGATGTATAATTAATTACCGCCAACTCGTCTGGTTTGTCCTCATAATAGTCAATGTCCTCAGGTGAGAATCCTCCCGGAAATTCGTTAGCGAAGATATCAGGAAGCTGATCTCTTACAGCCTTTAGATCCATATCACGGGAATACAGATATTTGAGAGTGTTCATCTGGACAATGACGTGCAGACCGGGCATTTCAGATTCTGAAAGATTTTCCCAGATCACCTCATCGATGAACAAGACCTTCGCATCACAATGATTCACGAGGTAATGTATGTTTCCAGGCTTGAATTCGTGGAGAATAGGTACAGGGACAGCTCCGTATGTAAGTGCCGACAGGAAGCAGATGCCCCAATTCGACTGATTTCTGGAACAGATGGCCACTTTGTCGCCTTTCTGAAGACCACAACGCTCGTAGCAGATATGCAAATGCTTTATACGCCTTGCAACTTCCTTATAGCAATGAGTCACGCCCTGATAATTGGAAAGCGCGGGGCAATCCCAATTCTCCTTGAAGCTTTTCTCCAGAAGTTTGTTTACAGACTTGAATTCCATTATGTTTCAGTTCACTATATTTTTTATTTCCTTGCCTTTGAGGGGAGCCCCGCCCCAGAAGCCATAGACTTCTTTCTGACGCGCCGTCTCCACAACCCAATATTTCACTCCCTTCTCCTCAACCAGAGTCGGGAGTCCGAGTATAGTATCGGCAGAACTTATGCCCTTCCATTCGGACGGCTTGACACCGTGGAGATTATACATCTCTATCGTATTATCTTTATGGAGCACCATCGCCGTATATCCCTTCGCCCCGGTGAAATCATAGACTGACGGCCCCAGAAGAATCTCCTTGCCGGTATCAGCCGGGAAGGAAGACACAAATCGGCCCAAACGGTCTATCAGGTATAGTTTCGAGCCTGCGGCAAAGAGGAACTGCAACTTGCCGTTATTGTAGAAATCTATCGTCTCCACGCATCCGCATATAGGCTCCGAGAAGGTCACACCCCACAGTCCCGGGCCATCTTTCTCTTTGAGGCAAAGATACATATTGGCATTTTGATAGAAGATATTGATCTTACCGGTCCCGGAATTCCTGACCTCGAATGGCCCCTGAGGTATCTGAACCTTTCCGAGCACAGCTCCCGCAGATTTGCGGCGAGCCTCGGACACGGTCCGGACTTTCTCGATATTGAATCTTGAATGGGAATATGTCACAATCACAGCAGGAGTGGAATAATCATAATGGTCCTTCTCATTCCAAGCCTCAACCACATCCTTGACAGCCGCATCGCTTCCATAGACCACCCAGTCACCCACATACGCGGCACGGCTCTCGTCACTGACAGTGAAAATATTACCGAAAAGGTTGGTAGTAAATGTCTTATATTGATTATCCTCAATTGTACCTGTATCTTTTGAAGGTCTGGTCTGCCTGATAAAGACCGCAGTTACATCCTCTCCGGCAATTGATTTCCACTCAGCGAGTCCCACCTCCCGGACACCGAGTTCCTCGGCCCACTGCAATGCAGCCTGATTGAAAGAAGACAATCTCTGTGTGGCGTCAAGAAACTTCTGATATGCATCCTCATATTTGATAAGGTCTGATATCTGTATACTGAAAGCAAATGAAGTTGTGGATGGAATCACCTCAGTGATACGCGCATCACCTGTTCCCTGCTCTTTCAGGACATTCATAAAATAGACAGCGCTCTTGCCATAGACGGAACTCCCCTGAAGGCTCAACATATTCTCAGAATCCTCACGGACACTGAAAGCCATCCAATCGGAGAGAGACTTGACGAAAGACGAATATTTCGAATACTTCTTGCCCAGCCAGCCGGGAATCAATTTGGAAACGTATTCATTGGAGAAATAAACGATGTTCTTATCCGAAACCTCGGACGAAAGCCTGTCGAATTCTTCATCGTCCAGAATGGAAAGTCCCTGAGAAAAATGGCGCTGGGAAGAACTGACGAGAGTCTCCGACTGTGAGCGGAGAGCGAATGGGGCATCTCCTTCATCCTTTCCTATCAACAGCGGGACGAATGTACCGCTGAAATGAAGCGAAACCACTGAAGGGTCGAAATCATCACCAAGCTCGACCCAGGAAGGCAGAATGGATTTCCCGGTCTTGACATCTGAGAAGCAAAAGACAGCAGCCGCATCCGAAGGAACGGCCTTCAGCAATTCGGAGCGTGAGCTGAAATTGCCCGGAATCTGCATCCCTTCACTATCAATGTCAGAATACAAGAAATATACTGCCACACCTATTCCGAGCAGCAGAACAGCCAAGACACAAATACAAACAATGATACTCTTTTTGTTCACTTACGAATCCGAAATAAAAATCTTGTAAATATAACAATTATTCCGCAAAAGTCATCTCATCGAGCAGATGAGAAGCACCTCCGATTTTCTCAATGACAAAAAGCATATAACGGATATCCAAAGAAATATTGCGGCATATCTCCGAATCGAAGACTATATCGCTCATCGTCCCTTCCCATACTCTGTCAAAATTAATACCTATCAAGTTTCCATCGGCATTAATGACAGGACTGCCGGAATTTCCTCCTGTAGTATGATTGGTGGCAAGAAAGCATACCGGGACATCCTCGTATCCTCCCTGCGCGTACAGGTCGCGCAAGGTCTGAGGAATGTCATAATCAAAGATTTCAGGATTGTCTTTCTCCATCACTCCCCGCAAAGTGGAAGATGGGGTATAATATATTCCGTCGGAAGGCTCGTATCCTTGAACCTTCCCATATGCGACCCTGAGTGTAAGATTGGCATCGGGATAGAAAGTCCGGTCCGGCTCGAAAGCCATCTGGCCTCTCATATAATCCTTATACAACTCATTGATTTCGCTATTGATGCGACTCACTGAAGGATATATATCATTTCTATACCAATTTGAAAATTCAGTATAGAATTCATACGCGGGCACAAGCGAATCTCCGAAAATATTGTCCGCCCACCCTTCTATCGAGCCGAACTTGGCAAGCTGGCGCTTGAAGTATTCCGGCTTGGCCTCATCGGCAAGGTTCGAATCAAAAGCGTTCATCACAGCGATAAAGCACTCCTTATCGGCAGGCATATGGTAATCCTTGTAAAAAGCATCGCTGACGGCTTGCCTCGACGCCGTGTCCGCTTTGAAATAACGGTTTGCAAATGAGGCGAGCTCTATGGTATTAGCCGTCTCCGTGTAATTCTCATACGCCCACATATATGGCTCAAGCTCAGCATACAATGCCGACAGCTTACTTGTAATACCCTCATATTCGGTGCCTTTCGCCCATTCGGAAAAGTGACGTTCATATGTGCGTTTGCGCTCGACGACATTATTCTTCGCAATGCCTTTGGACTCGCCCTGCCATTTCTTCCAAGCGTTCGAGATACCTGCATATTTGGAAGAATACTGAATGCGGACAGCCTGGCTTGCATCCATATATTTCTTGAGGATATTCAGGCGGAGCGTTCTGAGAGCGACCTTGGCAGGATCTGATATCTCGGATATATACCTCACGCCTTCCGAATGGATATATTCACGAGTGGAGCCGGGACAACCGTAAATGAACGTGAAATCCCCTTCCTTGACACCGGCTCTGGAAATTTTGAAATACTTCTTGGGAGTATATGGAACATTGTCTTGCGAATATGCGGCAGGATTGTTGTCCTTGTCCGCATATACCCTGAACATCGAGAAATCTCCGGTATGGCGGGGCCACATCCAGTTGTCCGTATCTCCTCCGAACTTACCTATAGAGGAAGGCGGCGCACCGACCAAGCGTATGTCCGAGTACTCTCTGAACACAAACAGATAGTATTGATTGCCATAAAAAAGTGACTCCACCTGGGCCTTGAGTCCCTTGCCTTCAGCCACGGCATCTTTGACAAGCTGCTCCGGAGCTATCTTGCGGTTGACTATCAAGTCCGTAACATCTTCCATTCTTTCAAGAAATTTGACTGTCAGCCCCGGATTAGGCAACTCCTGTTCCCTGGTCATTGCCCAGAAGCCGTCCTTCAGGTAATCGTACTCCACGCTGCTGTGCCTCTGTATTTGGCTATAGCCACAGTGATGATTGGTGATAAGGAGGCCCTCTCCGGAAATGAGCTCTCCCGTACATCCGCCGCCGAAGAGCACGACTGCATCCTTGAGCGAGGCCTGATTGACACTGTAAACATCTTCGGCGTCGAGTCTGAATCCCTTCGCCTGCATATCCCCTATCCTCTGGGAAATCAAAGCGGGAAGCCACATCCCTTCATCAGCGGAAGCGGGAATACAGATTGAAGCAAACAATAATAAAAATACACAGACTATCTTTTTCATAAATTTATTGATTATCAGATAATTATTCCGGAATTTCAAAATGTTGCCAGTCCTTGCAGCCGGTCCACTCGCCACCCCATTCAAAACCGTGTTCGATGAAAAGACGCCAACACAAATCCCCTTTCTCTATCTTATATGGGAACGATGCCGCCCGGTCAAGATAGGCCTCCGTTCCGGCCGGCTCCAGAGATACCGTACCGTCGGGCAAAATCTTATGGTAAGGATTGTAGTATGGATTGATATCGATTGCCAGACCGAGACCGTGTCTTGACACCTTGGTCGTATGAGATATGAAGCGGAAGTTGAATGAAGAAGAGTTGTTGTCTCTCATAGACAATTCATCTTCAGCATTATAATAGTCCACAAGACGGACTCTTTCAATCGGATAGGATGCCTCATAGAGCCGGCGGAAAATATCAAGAACATCCTCGGCTATTGCCTTGTTGACCACCATCTCCCCCTCCAGAGTCCCGCCTTCGAGATTCTTGTGCAGCAATCTAAGATATCGCAGCTCTTCCCGGGGAACTGTGCAATTGTCCTTGAAGGATTTACCTTGCATCAATACAAAAATGCTGTCCGGAATCTCCTGAATTGAGAAAAAAGCATCTATATTTGCATACGGTGCCGATATGTTCACTTCCTCCGCGTCTGACACCGGGGATACGGGAACGTTTTTTGTATTTCGACAGGACGTCATCGTGACGGCAAATATTATTGACAATATATATAATGTTCTCATTTACACAGAAAGACATTTTTACAAAAATAAACAAAATCAGCGACAGAATGAAACGCTTTTTCACCTTTGCTCTTATCTGCATACCTGCCCTGTTCTCCGGGTGTGCCAAGACGGGCACGGAAGCCCACAATGACCTTGTAGCCATACTCGGATCTTCAAAAAACGACTATTGGCAAAATATGTCCAACGGAATAGCTTCAGAGGCCGGATTGTTCAACATCACGACTCTTGACATATGGTACACCAATGCAGACAACGATGCAGACTCGCAGCTGAAGGCCCTCAAGGAACTATCCAAGTATAAAGACCTCAAAGGGATAATCATATCACCTATCAATCAGGAAGTTGAATCAGCAGCATACGATGCCGGCCGCTCGAATGACGTGCCCGTCGTCATAATTGACTCGCCCCTCACCGAAGGCACTCCGCTATTTGAAAAGGCAAGAAGTCAGATTTACACGGACAACGCCGCAGCCACAGATACATTATACACTCTGGCCAGAGAAGACAACAACAAATATATCCTTTTCGTAGGAAAGGATAATTCCAATTCATCGCGTGCACGTAGAGCCAAAGCCAAGGAGCTCGAAGAGGAAAACGGACTCACCTATCGTGAAATAGTGACTGACATTGAAAGCGGGGACGTTGAGACTCGTCTGAAAGAAGCGCTCGACGCCCATCCGGAAATTTCGGCGATCATCTGCCTCAACGGCAGTCTGATCACCGAAAAAGTCCTTGACATCGCTGCAAACAAGTCAATTTATACCTTTGACTTCACCTCTCTGATTGAAACGGCTGTCCGCGAAGGAAAAATCAAATGCGCCGCAAGGCAACACACTTTCGAAATGGGGGTAGCCGCAGTGGATGCCGTCTTCAACCCACTCATCTTGAATCCTTACATTTTTGATGTCGAGCTGATCAATCAGGCATATCTGAACAGGGCCGACCGGTAAAATCAAGCGCTCTTTGCGTTCTTGCTGTCATCTTCGAGGGCTGTCAAAGCCTTCACGGTGACGGTATGTTCGTAACATTCGAACATCTCGCCGACTTGTTCCTTACCTCTGACGCCGCTAAGGAGGCTCACCACCGGCACAAGGACCAGTCCAAGGACCATCGCCAACACTCCCGCATTGATAGGAGATGTAAAGTACGGACTGATGAATTCTTTACCGGTAAAAGTGCAGAACATACACAGGCACATCACCAATACGCCGGATATGAAGCTGGCCCAGACAGATGCCGGAGTCGTGCGCTTCCAGTACAATCCATACAGGAAAGGCGCAAGGAAGGCGCCGGCAAGAGCGCCCCAGGAAATACCCATAAGCTGGGCAATGAATGTCACGGAGCTGTTGGCCTGGACGATGGCAAGGGCGGATGAGACGGCAATAAAGAAAAGCACCAGCAGGCGAATGCTGAGCAGTTTGGTCTTTTCTTGCATAGCCCGTCCCCGAGCTTTTGAGACTGCAGGATCAATGATGTCCAGGGTCAGTGTGGAGCCGGATGTCAGCACAAGGGATGACAGTGTGGACATAGATGCGGAAAGCACAAGAATGATGACGATTCCGATCATCAGGTCAGGCAGAGTCTTGAGCATCGATGGCACAATGCTGTCATATATAGGTGCTCCGCCGGCGGTGTATTCTATCACAGAGCCATACAAGCGCCCGAAACCGCCCAGAAAATAACATCCTCCCGCGACTATGATGGCAAAGAAAGTCGAAATAAAAGTACCCTTGCGTATGGCCGTCTCGTCACGGATAGCATAAAATTTCCCTACCATCTGCGGAAGCCCCCAAGTGCCCAGAGATGTCAGCAGAACCACACCCAACAGATACAGCGGCTGAGGGCCGAAGAATGAGACAAAGGCTCCGTTAAGCTCCGGAGCGGACTCGGAAGGGATTTGCGAAAGAGTCGCAATAGCATTGGAAAATCCCCCGTTTCCTTTCAGGACAGACACAATCACGGCCGAGATGCCGAAAAGCATAATCAAGCCCTGAATGAAGTCATTCACAGCTGTAGCCATATAACCTCCCACCAGCACATAGATACCTGTGAGTACAGCCATCGCAAGCACGCACCAGAAATAGTCGATGCCGAAAGCCATTCCGAACAAACGGGACAATCCATTGTAAAGCGAGGCGGTATATGGAATCAAGAATATGAATATGATGATTGAGGAGGCCACCTTCAATGCCGGGCTGAAATACCTCTTCCCAAAGAAATCCGGCATAGTAGCACTGCGAAGACGCTGCGTCATCAATCTGGTACGCCTTCCAAGCACCCTCCACGCAAGAAGGGAACCTATCAGAGCGTTTCCTATCCCTATCCAGGTCGATGCAAGGCCATATTTCCATCCGAATTGTCCGGCGTAGCCGACAAAGATAACAGCGGAGAAATAAGAGGTTCCGAAAGCGAATGCTGTCAACCAAGAACCCACATTGCGGTTTCCGAGCACAAACCCCTGTACATCAGCAGTGCTTTTGCGGCAGAGTATGCCGACACCAATCATTACTGCAAAGAATAAAACCAATAAAGCGATTTTCAGTATCATATCTTCTTGAATTTTGGAACATCACACAAAAAAACCTGCTCCGTCTCCGGGGCAGGTCCTATGGTACGCACATTACACATCTACGCAGCCATTTCATCGCCCCACTGACGTGTGCAATAATAATAGCCACAATATCCGTTAATGTTGAAAAGCATATTCATTCGAGTATTTCAATCGCAAAACTATAATATATTTTTGTAAAATGCAAAACAGAAAATCAAATAATGTGGGAATTGTCTCCTTTGAAAAGAATGCTGGTCTTGATATATAAGAACATTTGTTTTATCAACATCCGTTGCGAATACAGACATTATCCGATTAATTTCTTTTCTTATGAACCTTCTTCAGTCTTTTGCTTCTGTCATTCGGTCACGTAACTACGGCTACCAAAAAGTCGGCAAAAATCTAAACGAAAAATCCCAAATGCTTGGTAACCAAGCATTTGGGATTTAATCGTGCGCGAGATGAGACTCGAACTCACACAGGTTTTACCCCACTAGCTCCTGAAACTAGCGCGTCTACCATTTCGCCACCCGCGCCTGCAATTCGGATTGCAAATATACTAAACTTTATGGATTCCAAAAATTCTTTTGTACATTTGAAATCGTATTTTCTGAACATAAACTCACATTAATTTCGTGAACCATTTCAACAAGATGAAAATTGTCTTTTTGGATGCAGCGACAATGGGAAAATCATCCCTCGCGCCGATAACGAAACTTGGAGAACTTGTCGCATATGATTTCTCGACTGCAGAAGAAGCTCTTGAAAGAGTGGCCGACTGTGATGTATTGATAGTCAACAAGGTCAAGGTAACAGCAAACCTGATGGACAGGGCCGCCTCACTCCGACTCATCTGCGAAGCGGCCACCGGGGTCAACAACATTGATATCGATGCCGCCGAGAAGCGGGGCATCGTCGTGCGCAATGTGTCGGGATATTCGACAGATTCTGTAGCCCAGACCACCTGGATGCATATTCTGTCCCTTGCAGGGAAGGCTCCCTATTTCGATTCGATGGTGAAAGACGGGACCTATTCGCGCCTTCCCATATTCACTGATCCCAACGAGTCATACACCGAACTTGCAGGAAAATTGATGGGAATAATAGGGATGGGCGCTATCGGGAGCAAAGTCGCAAGAATTGCGGAAGCCTTCGGAATGAGGGTATGCTATTTCAGCACATCGGGTACCGGTCATTGCAAGAATTATCCGAGTGTTCCGCTCGAGCAGCTGATGAAAGAGTCCGATGTCATCTCCATCCACGCTCCCTACAACGAAAAGACAGCGGGGCTCATAGGCTATCGGGAGCTCTGCCTTATGAAGCCTTCTGCATTCATCGCCAACCTCGGCAGAGGCGGAATCATAGTCGAGAGCGATCTGGCCGCAGCTATCAACGAAGGTAGAATCGGAGGGGCGGCGCTTGATGTCTTCGAAAACGAACCTCTCGCCGGTGACAACCCTCTTCTTCATTCATCCCACCCCGAGAAATTAAGATTCACTCCGCATGAGGCATGGGCCAGCGATGAAGCCAAGGATCGCCTGATAGCCGGAATCGCCGAGAACATTAGAAAAGGGTGGTGATTCCACACCGGTTGAGAGCAATTGCCTTCTGCCATTCCCGGAGGATGGCAAATTCTTGCATATAATTTGACGAACTTCTGAGATTATTGAGTAAATTTGCAAGATTTTATGTCATATTGAGATTTTATGCAAGAGATTAGGAACGTAGCAATTATCGCACACGTTGACCAC
The DNA here is from genome assembly GCA_045600565.1 of Candidatus Cryptobacteroides sp. GTDB lineage: Bacteria > Bacteroidota > Bacteroidia > Bacteroidales > UBA932 > Cryptobacteroides. The sequence continues at coordinate 103,984 of JAZRYB010000066.1, forward strand.
GGCAAGACCACTCTGGTGGACAGGATGATCTATCAGGCAAATCTTGTCAGACAGCCGGAGAACCTCGGTCAATTGATTCTGGACAACAACGACCTTGAAAGGGAAAGAGGTATCACCATTCTGGCAAAGAATGTTTCAGTAACATATAAAGGTGTCAAAATCAATATCATAGACACTCCGGGGCATAGCGATTTCGGAGGAGAAGTCGAGCGTGTCCTCAATATGGCGGACGGAGTGCTTCTTCTTGTGGACGCATTCGAGGGCTGTATGCCTCAGACGCGCTTTGTTCTTCAGAAAGCGCTGGAGATGGGAAAGAAACCTATTGTCGTCATCAACAAGGTAGACAAGCCGAACTGCCGCCCGGACGAGGTGCAGGAGGAAGTTTTCGACCTGATGTTCAACCTCAACGCCACAGAAGAACAACTTGATTTCAAGACCATATACGGAAGCGCCAAGCAGGGATGGATGTCCGATGACTGGACAAAGCCGAGCGACAACATCACTCCTCTGCTTGATGCCATTCTTTCGGAAATCCCGGCGCCTGAGCAGAAAGAAGGTACGCCTCAAATGCTGATTTCCTCTCTCGAGTACTCCCCGTACGTCGGGCGTATCGCAATAGGACGCATCACCAGAGGGACACTCCAAGCAGGCACCAACATCAGCCTCTGCAAACGCTATGACATCATTCAGAAACAGAAAATCAAGCAGTTGATGATTTTCGAAGGCTTGGGAAAAGCCACTGTCAACAGTGTCCAATGCGGCGACATATGTGCAGTTGTGGGACTCGACGGATTCGAGATCGGAGACACCGTAGCCGATTATGAGCAGCCGGAAGCTCTCCCTCCTATAGCCATAGACGAGCCGACGATGAGCATGCTCTTCACAATCAACAATTCGCCTTTCTTCGGAAAAGACGGCAAGTATGTGACCTCCCGTCACCTCAAGGACAGACTGGACAAAGAATTGGAGAAAAATCTCGCTCTCCGCGTCAAGCCGGGTCTCACCGCCGAATCCTTCATAGTTTACGGACGAGGCGTCCTCCATCTCTCCGTGCTCATAGAGACTATGCGCCGAGAAGGTTTCGAGCTTCAGGTCGGGCAGCCGAAAGTACTTGACAAGACTATCAACGGACAGAGATGCGAGCCTATTGAGGAATTGTCCATCGAGGTCCCGGAAGAGTTTGTCGGCGCGGCCATCGAAATCTCCACCAGAAGGAAAGGAGCACTTGTGCATATGGAGCCTCGCGGAGACCGCACACTGCTCGAATTCGAAATCCCGACAAGAGGCCTTATGGGATTGAGAAGCAATCTGCTCACCGCATCGCAAGGCGAGGCCGTCGTTGCTCACAGATTCAAGGAATATCAGCCTTACAAGGGAGAAATCGAACGTCGCAACAACGGTTCACTTGTCTCACTGGAGCAGGGAGATGCCATTGCATACTCAATGAACAAATTGCTAGACCGCGGGCGTTTCTTTGTCGAGCCGGGCGAGCCTGTTTATTGCGGACAAGTTGTGGGAGAGCACTCCAGAGAGCGTGACCTCAACATCAATATCTGCAAGACGAAGAAACTCACCAATGTACGTGCATCAGGATCAGATGAGAAGGTAATGTTGCCCCCGGCAATCAAATTCTCACTCGAAGAAGCGCTCGAATACATTCAGGAAGATGAGCTCGTGGAAATCACTCCACATGCTATGAGACTGCGCAAAATACTTCTCGATCCGCTTGCCCGCAAAAGAAATAGTGACAACGAAGATTGATAATAGAAAAAAAATTGTTACCTTTGCAACCCTTTGAGATACCAGTAAAAGGCTTGAAATCCGGCAGAAGTACCTTTCAATGGCACGCTGACGGTGATTTATTCAGCATTTTTGGCAATACGGAGATACTCAAAGCCGACCTTGACGTGGAGATTACAGTTGATTATGACGGATACTCCATCGAGGTCGAGGGCAAAATTGACGGAGACGTTACGGTAGCCTGCGACAGATGCCTTGAGGACTTGGTGATTCCGGTACACACATCATTTGAGGATGATGAATTTGACGGAGTTGTCACGCTGGATCTCAAACAGGATGTTTATGACTTCGTTTGTATCTCATTACCGATGCACAGAGTGCACAACGATGGCGGATGCAACGAAGAGACAGTGAAATATTTGAACAAATAATAATTTAAAATACAAAGAAAATGGCACATCCGAAACACAAAGTCTCAAAGCAGAGAAGAGACAAGAGACGTACACACGATTTCGCCCCTGTTCCTACACTTGCAACCTGTCCTAACTGCGGTGCTACCGTTATATATCACAGAGTATGCCCAGAGTGCGGTTACTACAGAGGACGTCAGATTATCGTCAAGGAAGTCGAGTAATCCTTCCTTTTTCTATCCGGTCTCTTAGTTCAACGGATAGAACGTGGGTTTCCTAAACCTAAAATACAGGTTCGATTCCTGTAGGGACTACAAAAGTTGCCCAATACGCGAGTGACTCGCGTATTGCGCAACTTTCGAATTCTACGGGGTTCTCCGCTTATGCGTTCATAAACATTTTGCCGCTTATTAAAAACTCGTTATCTTTGACAAACAAATAGAATCCGGATGATTATTCTTGAAAAAAAGATTTCAATAGAGGAGCTGGCATCTATAGCCGGGGAATTATATGGCGATATGGTCAAGGCTGTTGCAGACGTTGCGAACAACAAACTGGCCATCGACGCCGAGCTTCATTCCGATCTTGAGCGGATTCTTCTTGAAAACGGTTCAAATCAGGAAGATTTATGGGGTTTGAATATCTATCCTGAAATGGACAGAGAGGACTTCATTGAATTCGATTCGCTGATCAACATCCGTCCCCGGCAGAATAACAGAAGCCGTTATGTGGAAAGTGCGGGAATCAGGGAGAAGATCATAGCAATTATAAACAATTTTATCGTCAGATAGTTTATGGAAAACTGGACGATAGACGTAGAACGTTGGGCGGCTATGCCACTTATGGAGCAGATGGCAAACATCGGAAGCGAAGTCGGGCGAGCCAGGAAGTGGCTTGGGAAAAATAAGCCTCAAGTTGCCGAGAGTGCCTTCTATCGTGGTCTGGAGCTGGTGGATGCAACAATCAAGTTCGGGCGAAGCAATATGGCATCCAGAGCGTGTCTTCTTATGGAGCTGTGTCGTGCCCGGGATTTATTCTCAGATTCATTTTTGAAGCGTGACTACGACTCGCTTGACTATCTTGAAAAGTATTTCGGCCAGTTCGCATCGGCCATCAGACAATAAAGTTCAAGTCCCTGACCCGCTTCTCAACGAGTCAGGGAAAGAATCATAGAAATTGTCAATAAATTTGTTGTCAGATAGTTTATGGGAAACTGGCGTCAAGTGAAGGCTATCCTCTCCACGGGCGCGTACGGGCAGGAAGGTCGGCAATTATTTCATTGAAGAGGTTGACATCCTCTATCATATTGAAATCAAACATACCCAGACATATGAAATCGCTTCCGTTCTCAAGTCCATAGCGTATGCCATCTGCCGGAGGGATGGCTCCAGCCGCAAGAACCTTGAATCCGATGACCGGTTCCTCCCTTGAATTGATGAATTTGACAGTCTCATCCGCATCATTGCAATATCTGTTGTCGTGCTCCGGCTTGTCCGGCATTGCAGACCAGTAATTGAGGTGATGCAAGGTCTTCATCCAAAAATCAGGCTTCAAACCGTTCTTCAGACAAGCCTGAAGAGTAGTCACCTTGTGGGCGCCGAGACCGGCAGGCATCCCCGCACTGCGTATGATATCAAGCCCCTTTTCAATGGTCTTAAAGTCGCCTTTCTCCACCAGAGTATCACAATTCTGTCCCTGACAATACGCAGCACAACAGCCGCCGTCTATACTCTTCCTGGCCGCCTCCACAAAGTCATTGCCTCCACAGTCTGAAATCCATTTGATCTTGCCTATCCCGCGACTCCAATATCTGTTAAGGATTTCTATCATCACCGGATGGCCCAATATAGTGTCAACACCGCAATTCTCAGCCATCTGGAAAATCTCCATCTTCTTCTCATCGGTCAGATAAGCATTCGACAAGGCCGAAACATACCTCAAGTCACGTGAATGCATCCATCCACCGATAGGATTTCCTCCAAGTATCAATCTCGAGAATTCCACATTACCTATCTTTCCTCTGGCCGTGACAGGCCCGTTAAGACGAGTCTTTCTTGGCTGAGTGGAGACAGGACGCTCTCCCCCGGCTCTTGAAATGATATCTCCGGCAGTGGCCGTACCTCCCAGAACCAGACCGGCGCCGGCGAGTCCCGTAGTCCTAAGGAACTCAGATCTTGTCATTTTCTTCATATCACCGTGATTTTTGAGCAATTTACATATTTTTTTCTACATTATATCACGTATGACAAATGAATCTCCTTATTTCCGGGGAAGACCTCCACAGTCATTGACGTAGTGGCAATATCAATCCGGATGACAATATCTTCAAGACTCTGAGCGTCCCAGTCATACCCACTGGCGGCAATATATTCTCCCAAAGCGAACTCCCGGAGCAATTCTCCATCCGGTGCAGTCACATCCAGTGTCAAGGACCTGTCCGACTGCCGCGGCAGCCCTACATTTGCCAGCGCCATCCCCGAGTTGTTCCTGCGGCAATTCAAAGTGCAGCGAAAAGGCCCTGCTCTCGGGGTCCCGTCTGCGTCATATCCGCATATATTCCCGGCTATGCTGTAATTCAAGCCCGTGCCGAGGACTTCAGAATGTTCGAGTACGCAAGTCAATTCAGCATAATTCTTATGCAATGCGACAACTTCTTCCACATATTCTGTACGGCAGTCAACTTCAGTCTTACAAAAATAGACAGGAGGACAATCTTCACCCAACTCTATCACAAGGCCTCCATTCTCATCCAACAATCCCTCTTCGCAGACAATAACACACACATCGCCAAGACATCTGGGAACATCCAAGGAAAGTACCTCAGGCAATTTGTCAAAAGCAGACACGGTACCGGCACCCGAATTGCGTATCAGCCACGACAAATCAACAGGCCCGGATACGCCGGGATCCTCTATGTCCAGGTGCAGAGAGCAGGGGCAGGCGCCCCTGTCCTCCTTTACAGTGCACCCGGCACAAGTAAGACACACCAGACACGACAGAGCAGATACTCTAAAACACATATGAAAGAGAAACTATCAAATCGCTGGGCTGGATAAACACTTTATTGCCCTTTTCAATAATAGAGCCGCATATCGGGCACTCATACTTGGTGAATGTCTCGTAGCCGGACCAGAGCACCAGTCCCATTTCCAGATTCAAATGCGGATGGAGCATATAAGTATATCCACCTCCTATACCTCCTCCGTAGCGATTGCCCTCAGACGTTACAGGCGAGACGATTCCGCCCACATTATATTCCTGATATTGCATTTTTCCCGAAAACCACCACCCGGAGTATATGTTCCAGGGCCAATATCTGGCGCCAAGCGCATAAGTCTGTTGCTTGTTTCTGATATTCCCTTTATCTCCGGCATCAAAAGAGAAAGGGTTGTATTTGACTCCGGCATTCAGAGTCCAATGACGGGACATTCCATAAGATGCCTCCATATTAAGTGTCCCGAGATTGGCATACCCGAGAATATTCGTAGATAGTGACAAGTCCTGCGCCGACACTGCCACAGCGGCAAATAAACAAAATGCCAGAGAAGCGATTAATTTCAATTTATTCATAGTAAAATTTGTTAAAGGTTTGTTCTATCAAAACACGGTTGTCAGGATAGAGATAAATGAGATTATCCCTGAGGCTTTCCTTGCTTGTCGTCTTGCCGTCCATTGCACGCAATATCATCGCGCTATTGATGCCCCTGTCATTCAGTGTCTTGAGAATGCGAGGATTGAACCAGTATGTCTGATATGAGCCCGGATTGGCGGTACCGTATCTCTCCTGATACAGAAGATCTTCCATATAGTATGCCCACATCTCTCCCACCTCACAGTAGCCCGCATTCTCACGCATCCCGGAGCCGTACGCATCGCCGTCGAAAATACTGGATTTCAGGATATACACTATATACTTGTTCCAAAAATCGGAGCCGGCATTCCTGAAATGGCTCGCGTGCGCCAGTTCGTGACAAGTCACTGAATAAACAGAAGAATATTCATCACTGTCCGACAGTCCAAGAGTAATGTCCGGCATAAACATTTTCACCAAATCTGCCGCAATTCCCAAATAAGAAGAAACCAGGTCACTGTCCAGTATAGCACCGTGCTGCATCATCACTGCACTGCTGGCATTCAACTTCTGAAAGAGCCAGAAACGAAGATTCTGCGGAGGCATAGCCACTGCATTCTTCTTGCAGTTCTGAAAATATTCATATGCCGTGTTGTTCACTACGGATCTCGTGAACATTTTCCGGTCGGAATTCTCGTCAATGACTATGCTCACACCTTCAGGCGAATTGCGTCCCAGAGTGCAGGCCGATGCAGGAGTAATCAGAAGGTTGAATCCTATGGCGAAACCCACTTCATTCTTGTACACTATTCTATATCGTACTGTTGATGAATAATTGCGCGGAATCGTGTAGTTGCCGTTCTCATCCGTATAAGTATGCGAATACTTGACGAAGGAGTTGACAGAAATCTTCACGCCCTTGACACCGATAGGCTTTGTCCCAAGTTTGCTGTCGATAATAGAGATATTCCCGCTCGGGCAGCAGGACTCTCCAGCCTTGGTGTCCGGTTCGAGAAACTCAGCATTTCCGGACAACAAATACGCTTCCCTTTCAACAGCTGCCCAATCCACGCCATCCGCCTTGGTACCTGTATCACGCTCAGGGATATAGCACTTCTCCAGCACCTCATATTCGATAGTCGGAGGAAATACAAAATCGTGTTCGACCACGGCATACTGCCAGGTCATCCGGCTCTCATCAAGCGTCGGGTCGTGATAATAATCCCCCTCCTTGACAATCTCATAATCCAAAGGGTGGTCGATGAGTTCGATACCCATTTCGAGCAAGTGATCATACTCATCAGAATCCTTTGGAAGGAAACGGACATATATATCCGTTTCCTTTATCCCTTCACGTCCCGCCTTGCTCTCGGGATACAAAGAAGCTACAGCCTGCCGCATATTCTCAAGAGAATACGGGTCATTTAGCTTCTGTCCTAGGACTATCATCTCGTGAGAAAGTGTGGCGACATCCTGAAACTCTTCACTGTCCCCAGTGATCTTCAGCTCATCCGAACAAGCGCCGAAAAGCAGGATGGCAAAAATGATTGAGCAATACCTTTTCATAGTTAACTTGGTTTTTAATTCAATGCGACAAAGGTATGGCGAGGTATCGGAGTAATAAAAAAACAAGCGTTTATTTTAAAAAACGCTTGCTGAATCACTTCGAAGTCCTGTTATTTCGGATTTTTACTCCGGATTTTTAGAAATATACGATTTGCTCACCCTCTATCTCACTCATCAGACTGTTCCCAAGACGGCTCACGCCCAGACGGAACAACTCCCGTGTCTGCCACTTCCGACCGAGGATTGTACCTACAATATCATAATAATCAAGAGCTTCCGCAGCCTTGGAGATGCCACCGGCAGCCTTGAAACCGACTTTGCGCCCAGTCTCTTCATAATATTTCCTTATGCAGCCGCACATTACTTCGGCCGCAAACGGAGTCGCATTGACCTCCACTTTCCCGGTCGAAGTCTTAATGAAATCAGCGCCGCACTCCATTGCCAGAAAAGATGCCTTCTCAATATTGTCGACCGTCTTCAGAAGCCCTGTCTCAAGGATAACCTTGAGGGTACGATTGCCGACAGCTCGGCGTATAGCCTTGAGCTCCGAAGAGGCTGTATCATAGTCGCCATTAAGAAAGGAATTGAGAGCCAAAACGATGTCTACCTCATCAGCGCCAGCGGCAACAGCCATTTCACATTCCTTCACTTTGACTTCCAGAAAACTCTGAGAAGTAGGAAAACAACCCGATACTACTGTCGTGTGGAGTCCTGAGGAACACTTGCAGGACGAGACGACAGATGCAAAATTGGGAAAAACACATATGGATGCCGGTAAGGGATAGGCAGGATAAGCCTCCGCCAAATCATTGACTTTGGAGACCAGCCTCCCAACTGACGCCACGGTGTCATCCGAATGAAGCGTCGTCAAATCCATTGCCGCAAAACAATCAAATAGCTTCTTCTTGTTCATTTTCTTCATTCTGGGATTCAAGCATCTCCTGACGCTCTTTTTCTTCTCTTTGCCACTCCAGCTCCTCCTGACGGGCAATGATGATGTCATAGGCTCTCTGGAGTATCCTTTCATATCGCACCGGATCCTCAAGATAATAGTCCACACTTGCTATATAATCATCTGCCGTATAGCCATACTTGCGAAAGATAGGCTCATACAACTCTGTCGTGTCAAGAGTCGTCCTGTACTGCCAAGAGCTGGAATGCGCCCACTGATCGGCGACGAACATATCAGCATATATCTCTGCGAACACTTTGCGTGGAATAACCCTGCCACCCTCTCCTGCAGAGCAGGAAAGAATGGCCGAAGCCACAATGATACCGAGGAAAAACTTCTTCATCACCTGAGCACAGCGCCGAATTCGTTTTGGAAGGTAGCGAGAAGTTTGTTCATAACTCTCTCCACATCCGCATCAGTCAGAGTCTTCTCCAAATCTTGAATTATGAAATTCAAGGCATACTGCTTCTTGCCGGCAGGAATTTTGTCCCCTCTATAAACATCAAACAGCGAAACCTGCTTGATAAGCTTCTTCCCTGCCTTGATAGCGCTTGCCTGGAGGCTAGAATATTGAACGCTCTCATCCAGAAGAAGAGCCAAATCGCGACGGACCTCAGGGAACTTAGGCAACTCCCTGAAAGCAATCTTATTGCGCTTGACGAGCTCAAAGAGAACATTCCAATTGATTTCAGCCGCAAACACAGGCTGCTTCACTCCGAATCGCCTGGACATAGCAGGATTGACCGTACCCAACGTCATCAAAGTCTTCTCCTTGCCCCCCGGGAGCTTATAGGTAAGACCCTCTGAGAAGATATCCGAAGGAGCAGACTCGCATTTCATCTGATACAAATCCGCCCCGAATCTTTTGATCAGGAGCTCGGCATAACCCTTAAGCCGGAAGAAATCTCCTTTGCGGGCATCCACATTCCAAGATTTCTCAGCAGAGCCGGTCAAGAAGAGAGCCAGACAAGGGTGCTCCTCATAGCCTTCGAGCTTGGTGCCATCATTCTCATTCAGTCTCTGATATACAGAGCCATACTCAAATATCTTGAGACTATTGATCTGTCTGTTGACATTGTATGCCACGACCTCTAGTCCTCCCGGAATCAGAGACTGGCGCATCACATTCAGATCCGAGCTGAGAGGATTGACAATATGCACACTTCTCTCCGCCGGGAAAGTCGAGAGCTTCTCATAATATTCACCCTTGGTCAGAGAATTGTTCATAATCTCTACAAACCCGTTGGCAGTCAGGAAATTGCTGACTCCATTGCGTATAGCCTCAGGGTCCGGTGAAGGTGTAGCATTGACGGACATCCTCATCCGGGAAGGCAAATCGATGTTGTTGTATCCGTAGATTCGCAGAATCTCCTCAACGACATCACACTCCCTGTAAACATCAATCATATAGGTAGGAACAGCTACCACAGCACCGTTGTCCGTCTTCTCGACGAAGTCATAGTTGAGTGCCTCCAATATATTTTCGATGGTGGCGGCACCGATATTCTTGCCGATGAACTTCTCCATACGGCCATAATCGAGAGAGATAAGCTTCTTGCCAATAATCTGCGGATAAGACTCCTTGACAGGACCGACAATCTTTCCGCCGGCAAGCTCGAGTATAAGAAGGGCCGCCCTCTTCAGAGCGAGCGGGCATATGGACGGGTCTGCACCTCTCTCATAGCGGAAGGATGCATCAGTCTGCAAGGTCTGACTCTTGGAAGTCCTGCGGACAGATGCCGGGTCGAAATAAGCGCTCTCGACAAACACATTCACAGTGTTATCAGTGACTCCGGAGTCGAATCCGCCAAACACTCCGGCTATGCACATCGGCCCATCTGCATCGGCGATGACCATATCGCGCGCATCCAATCTCCTGTCAATCTCATCAAGTGTCTTGATGGTCTCATCCTGGGCTGCACGGCGGATGATGACCTTGTTGCCGGCAATGTGGTCGGCATCAAAAGTATGCAGAGGCTGTCCCAACTCAAAAAGGACAAAGTTGGAAATATCCACAATATTGTTGATTGGACGCAGGCCGATGGACATAAGCTTCTTCTGGAGCCATTCAGGTGAAGGCTTGACAGTCACGCCCTCTATTGTGATACCGGTATATCTCGGAGCGCCGTCAGCATCCCTCACCTCTATCTCAAGACCTTCGCCTTCGCCTTCGCGGAACGAGGAGACATCAGGATAAGAGAATTTACAAGGCAGGCCATTGTGCTTGAGATAAGCATACAGGTCACGGGCAACGCCTATGTGCGAAGCCGCATCGACACGATTGGCCGTGATTTCATACTCGATGACAGCCTCAGTCTTGAGATGAAGATACTCCTTCGCAGGAGTGCCGACGACAGCATCAGATGGCAGAACTTTTATTCCCGAATGGTCTTCTCCTATGCCGAGCTCATCATCGGCGCATATCATTCCGAAGGATTCCACTCCGCGGATTTTTGACTTCTTTATCTTGAAGTCGCCAGGGAGGACTGTTCCTATGCGGGCGAAGAGCACCTTCTGTCCGGCAGCGACATTAGGAGCGCCGCAAACCACGGTCACAAGCTCGCCGGAGCCATCATCTACCTTGGTGACATGCAGATGGTCAGAATCAGGATGATCCTCACACTCAACCACTTCCGCAACAACAACTCCGGCAAGTCCACCAGGAATCTCATCCTGCTGCTCAAGCGAATCCACTTCAATGCCGATGGAAGTCATCGCCTCGCCCACCTGAATCGGAGTAAGGTCACACTCAAGATAATCCTTGAGCCAATTGTAAGATAATTTCATACTTATAATCTTTTTTATTTCTTCAAATCATCGATTGTGAAGAGATTCTCCACAAACTCTTTCTTGTCAAACACCTTCAAATCGTCAATCCCCTCACCTATTCCAAGGAATCTGATAGGAATATGGAACTGATCCACAATGCCTATGACGACGCCACCCTTCGCGCTTCCGTCCAGCTTGGTCACAGCAAGGGATGTTACATCCGTAGCGCGGGAGAACTCCTTCGCCTGCTGGAAAGCATTCTGGCCGGTAGAGCCGTCAAGCACCAGAAGCACCTCGTGAGGCGCATCCGGAATCACTTTCTTCATCACATTGCGGACCTTGGTCAACTCATTCATCAAATCCACCCTGTTGTGAAGGCGTCCGGCGGTATCGATAAGCACCACGTCGGCATTTCTTGAGACAGCAGACTTGACCGTATCAAACGCTACCGAAGCCGGATCCGAACCCATCTGCTGCTTCACAATACTGACGCCGGCACGCTCAGCCCAAACGACAAGCTGGTCCACTGCGGCGGCGCGGAATGTATCCGCGGCACCGATGACCACCTCGAGGCCTTGAGACCTGAATCTGGAAGCAAGCTTCCCGATAGTGGTAGTCTTGCCTACTCCATTGACGCCCACGACCATAATCACGAACGGTTTATGAGAAAAATCATATTCCGCCGCGTCTGTACACCCCGGGACATCGACAAGAGCACGAATCTCATCCCTGAGTATCCCCACAAGCTCCTCGAAAGACATATATTTGTCTCTTCCAACCCTCTCCTCAAGATTGTCAATAATCTTGAGAGTGGTATCCACACCCATATCAGATGCAACAAGAGCCTCCTCAATAGCATCCAGCACATCATCATCGACTCTGGATTTGCCGATGACTGCCCGGGAAAGCTTCTCGAAGAAACTCTTCTTGGTTTTCTGTACCCCTTTATCAAAAATGCCCATATCCGCAATTCATTAGAATTACAAATATAGGCAATTTCGATGAAAACAAGTTCAACTTGTCTCGTGGAAACCACTAAAGAACTATAATATCAGAAATTACTTCTTCTCTGCAAAGTAGTCCTTAACCTTGGTCTCTTCCACAAACTGCTCTGTGAAGACGTAAGCACCAGTCTTAGGAGATCTCTCCATACGGATGCACTTAACCATACTCTTTGCGCCCGCTTTAGCGGCGAATGTAGCAACTGCTTTCTTTGCCATAGTTTATCCTCCTATTTTACTTAATCTCACGATGAAGAGTCACCTTATGAAGGAAAGGATTGTATTTCTTACGTTCCAGACGCTCCGGGGTATTCTTCTTATTCTTTGTGGTGATGTATCTTGACATTCCCGGTACACCGCTTTCTTTCTGCTCTGTACACTCGAGGATGACCTGCACCCTGTTTCCTTTAGCTTTCTTTGCCATAATCTCTTAATTTAAACAAGGTTAATTAATCCTTTCTTCTGAGCATCTCTGAGAGTAGCATCGAGACCGTTCTTCTCGATAATTCTCATACCCTTGCAGGATACTTTCAATGTGATGAATCTCTGTTCTTCCTCTGACCAGAACTTTTTGGTCTTGAGATTGAGGGAGAAATCGCGCTTTGTGCGGAGCTTGGAATGGGCAACATTATTGCCTTTCATTCTCTTTCTACCTGTTACTTGACAAACCTTTGCCATATCGTTATCTTTTTATATTTTTGATTCAAAACTAATTACGGGGTTGCAAATATCGTTATAAATTTTCTTGAATGCAAATCTGCAATCACACAAATTTAAAGAACCTGCTCCACCTTATATTTTTGGGGAATTTCGCATTCCCATTTGTCGAGAGCCATACAACCACAGGCTTTCCGACTATATGATCCTCAGGCACGAAACCCCAGTATCTCGAGTCGAGAGAATTGTGTCTGTTGTCTCCCATCATAAAGTAATAATCCTGTTTGAATGTGTATGTCCCCTGACGGAGCGCTTCCTGTACGTCACCCTTCTCATAGACCTCGATTATCCTTCTGTACAGAGGGAGATTTTCCTCATTCAGATTGACTGTTTCACCCTTTTTCGGGATGCGGACAGGACCGTAATAGTCTCTTGTCCAGCCCCGCCCTTCCGTGAAGGGGAAAAGCATCATCTCCGAATCCGGAAAGTCCGGAGGATAAACATCAAGGTTCGGCTCGACATCCACGACGCTGCTGAAAGACTTTATCTGTCCGAGCATCTTCTCTGTCAAAGGGAGATAGGGATAGCCCGGGAGCTCCGGATCGAAATAACACTCTGCTATGTTAATACCCATCTTCTCAAGTGTCTTGCCGTTGAGCTTCTGGCCCGTAGTGACCACCTTGTAGGAAAGCTGCACGCCCGGATAGACAGTCTGCTTCTCGCCGTTGACATAGACAAGTCCGTCCTTCACCTCAAGGATGTCTCCGGCGACCGCCACACATCTCTTGACATAATGATCTTTCTTGTCCGAAGGTCTTGCCTTCACCGGTCCCCAGTTAGAGATAACACGTTCACGGCCGTACTGACGGCACAATGCATAATAGTCATCCGATGGAAACTGAACGAGAACCGTATCACCGTGCGGAAAATTGAACACAACCGGATCGCCTCTCCTGACCTCCCTGAATCCCTTGAGTCTCCTGTAGTCATTCTGAATCAGAGTCGAATAAGAATCTTTTCCGAAAATGACATTGTGAGTGAAAGGGATGGTGAGAGGAGTCTGCGGCATCTTGGGGCCATAGGTGAGCTTGTCAACAAAGAGATGGTCTCCCGTATAAAGACTGCTCTCCATCGAGGATGAAGGAATCTTGAAAGCCTGGAAAAAAAAGATATTGATGAATGTAACCACTACGACAGCAAAGATGATGGCATCCAGCCACTCAAGCGCCGCATTGTGCTTCTCGCCTTCCTTATACTCCTTCTGCCAGAAAAGCCACTTGACTTTCTTTGTGACACAAAGGTCGAATATGACAACAAGGCCGAAAAGCCACCAAAAATTTCCAAGCCAGACAACCCACGCAACGTAAAGCAAAGCCCAGAAACCGAACTTTGTCCACTTGTTATGGGTAAATTCCTTCCAGCTCACAATTCAACTACTTATTGCTTACAGACTTGATAACAGCCTCGAAAGCTTTAGGATTATTCATTGCGAGGTCAGCAAGAACCTTGCGGTTGAGACCGATATTCTGCTTTGCCAACTGGCCCATAAACTGTGAATAAGTGATACCGTACTGACGTGCGGCGGCATTGATTCTCTGGATCCAGAGAGCGCGGAAATTGCGCTTGTTGGCCTTGCGGTCACGATAAGCATAGGTGAGACCTTTCTCGTAGGTGTTCTTGGCTACGGTCCAAACGTTCTTCCTTGAGAGGAAATTACCGCGAGTTCTCTTGAGAATTTTCTTGCGGCGTGCTCTTGAAGCAACTGAATTTACTGATCTTGGCATAATTGTGATTCTTTTTTGGAGGCAGTGACCCGCTCCGGCGAGTTCTTTACGACTGCGACATCCAAGTTAAACATTAATTGAAATTACAATACCAAAAGCTCTTTTACTCTCTTCACGTCAACTTTCTCGAGGATAGCGAAATGATCGAGGTTTCTCTTCTGCTTTTTGGTCTTCTTGGTGAGAATGTGGCTGTGGTAAGCGTGCTTTCTCTTGATTTTTCCCGATCCGGTAAGCGTGAAACGCTTTTTGGCACCGGAGTTGGTCTTAAGCTTTGCCATTTCTTTGATTGTTAATAGTTAATAATATACAAACCCTCACGGGGTCATTTCTTCTTAACGGGAGCAAGCATCATAGTCATTCGCTTGCCCTCAAGGGTAGGCATATTCTCCGCTCTTCCGTACTCCTCCAGCTCGACTGCAAATCTGAGGAGCTGTTTCTCACCCTGAGCCGCAAACTGAATCGAACGGCCACGGAAAAAGATGGATGCCTTGACCTTGGAGCCCTCCTGCAGGAACTCCTGGGCGTGCTTCAGCTTGAATTGGAAGTCGTGCTCATCGGTATTCGGGCCGAAGCGGATCTCCTTGATGACAACCTTGGAAGCATTCTGCTTCATTTCCTTGGCCTTCTTCTTCTGCTGATACAGATACTTGCTGTAATCCAATATCTTGCATACAGGAGGATCAGCCTTTGCGCTTATCTCCACAAGATCTAGACCCAGCTCATCAGCCAGCGCGCGAGCCCTGGCAATGGAATAGACACCCTGCTCGGGGATATTGTCTCCGACAAGGCGTACCTGAGGAGCCAATATCTCCTCATTGATGTTGAGTTCATTCTCGTCCTTCTTCTGATTCTGGAACGAGCGGTTCGGCTTTGGTCCTGATGGCCGCGGGCCGGACGGTTTTGGTCTGTAAGGTGTTGCGATAAGTTTATCCTCCTGAATTATTAATTATAAATATTACGCCAGTTCCTCGGCAACCTGTGCCTTGAACCAGTCCTTGAAATCTTCAATATTCATAGACCCCTGGTCCACGCCCTCTTTTCTGACTGATACACTGCTCTCAAGCACCTCTTTCTCACCCACAATCAGAAGAACAGGCACTCTGAGAAGAGAAATCTCGCGGATTCTCTTTCCAAGAGTCTCATTTCTTGAGTCTATAGAAGCGCGAATTTCGGAATTATTCAGCAAATCGCAAACTTTTTTTGCATAATCTGCATATTTCTCACTGACTGGCAGCACCTTGACCTGATCAGGCGCGAGCCAGACCGGAAGATGTCCCGCTGTATGTTCAAGCACTACCGCAGTGAATCTCTCCATAGAACCGAACGGTGCCCTGTGAATCATAACCGGACGCTTCTTTGATCCGTCAGCATCAGTATATTCGAGCTGGAATCGCTCAGGGAGGTTGTAATCCACCTGAATTGTCCCGAGCTGCCACTTGCGGCCAATGGCATCCTTCACCATAAAGTCAAGCTTAGGGCCATAGAATGCAGCCTCACCGAGCTCGACGACAGTCTTGAGGCCTTTCTTTTCGGCAGCCTCGATGATAGCCTTCTCGGCCTTGTCCCAATTCTCATCCGAACCGATATATTTCTCCCTGTTTGAAGGATCACGAAGAGACACTTGAGCCATATAATCAGTCATCTTCAATGTCTTGAAAACATATAGGATGAGATCAATGACCTTCTCAAACTCCTCCTGAAGCTGGTCTGGGCGGCAGAAGAGATGGGCGTCATCCTGTGTGAAGCCGCGCACTCTGGTGAGTCCGTGAAGCTCTCCACTCTGCTCATAACGATAGACGGTGCCGAACTCGGCGAAACGTAGAGGCAAATCCCTGTACGAGCGTGGAGAAGAGCGGAAAATCTCGCAGTGATGAGGGCAGTTCATAGGCTTGAGCATATACTCCTCACCCTCCTGCGGAGTGTGGATAGGCTGGAACGAATCCTTGCCGTATTTTGCGTAATGGCCTGAAGTTATGTACAATTCTTTGTTGCCGATATGCGGCGTGACGACCGGAAGATATCCGAGCTCAGTCTGCTTCTTGCGGAGAAATCCCTCAAGCACATTTCTCATAACGGCACCGCGAGGCAGCCAGAGAGGAAGGCCGAGACCCACCCTCGAAGAGAAAGTAAAGAGCTCCATTTCCTTGCCGAGCTTTCTGTGATCCCTCTTCTTGGCCTCCTCCATAACGAGAAGATACTCGTCAAGAAGGCTCTTCTTAGGGAAAGTCACACCATATATGCGGGTAAGCTGCTGACGAGACTGGTCACCCTTCCAGTAAGCGCCTGCGATAGCGGTGAGCTTGACAGCCTTGATATCATCCACGTGCTTTACGTGAGGGCCGCGGCACAAGTCAGTGAAATTGCCGTTCCTGTAGAAAGTGATGGTACCATCCTCAAGGTCTTGAATAAGCTCACACTTGTACGGGTCTCCCTTTTCTTCGAAATACTTCAAAGCATCGGCCTTGGACACTTCCGTGCGCTCAAAAACCTCCTTTGTGCGGGCAAGCTCTATCATCTTGGTCTCCAAAGCCTTGAGGTCTGTCTCGCTGATCTGTCTGTCCCCGAGATCCACATCATAATAAAATCCTGTCTCCACAGCCGGTCCCACACCGAATTTGACACCCGGGTAGAGGGCTTCGAGAGCCTCTGCCATAAGATGTGCCGAAGAATGCCAGAAAATCCTTCTGGTCTGCTCGTCTTCCCAAGGACGAACTGTCCCGTCAGTAAACGCAATTGTCAACATACTATATATCTTATTTACTAAAGCCTACAAAGGTAGTATTTTTTTTATATCTTTGTATCATTATGAGCAATACTATTTCTCACAAAACCATATGGAATGATGCCGCCAAGTCCGGACTTGTCCTTGGAGTCGTCACAGTCGCGCTTATGGTCCCGGCAGAATACACCGTCAATATGTCAGGCAAACTGCTGGCCGGCATCATCAATTTCGCCCTCTGGCTTGCCAAATTCGTTCTCTGCATAGCAATAATGAAGCGCTATCTCATCAAGTTTGCAGAAGACCACACAGGAGTAAAAAACTCACATACAAGAAGATACGGTCTAGCTATGGCTCTCGCGTCCGCATTGATTGTCGCCGCATACAAATTCATAAGCATAGCATACATCAACCCGGACCTCTATGCACAGGCCATTGAGACAACTATGGAGAATTATTCGAGTATGTTCACATCATCAGAGATAGATACGATGAGGGAGTCTCTGGCAGACCTGCCGGCTCTGACCTTCTTCACGATGTTCTTCTATTGCTCCATTTACGGAATAATAGTCTCCTGTATCCTTTCCAAAAACATTCCTGATGCCACAAGCATCTTTTTTGAGGAGCCGGACGATGAGGACACATCCGTGACCACTAAAGGAATAGAAGACGAAAATATTGATGAACAATAAATTGCAATGGATATATCGATAATAGTCCCCGCCTACAATGAGAACGAATCCCTACCGGAGCTGGTGGAATGGATAGGCAGAGTCACCGAAAAGCACAATTTATCCCACGAGATAATCATCATCGACGATGGCAGCAACGACGGCAGCTGGCAGACCATATCCAGACTTGCCGAAGCCGACAAGTGCGTGACGGCTATACAGTTCAGACGCAACTATGGCAAATCGGCGGCTCTATTCTGCGGCTTTGAGAGAGCGCAAGGGGATGTCGTGTTCACTATGGACGCGGACCTTCAGGATTCGCCGGAAGAGATACCTGAAATGTTCAGAATGGTGAAAGAAGAGGGTTGGGACATCGTTTCCGGCTGGAAACAGCACAGGCAGGACAATAAGCTCACCAAGAACCTCCCGTCAAAACTGTACAATGCGACAGCCAGATTCATCACAGGAATCAAGCTTCACGACATGAATTGCGGACTCAAAGCATACGGGAACGAGGTGGTCAAGAGCATCGAAGTCTATGGCGAAATGCACAGATACATCCCTTACCTTGCCAAGAATGCCGGTTTCAAGAGAATAACGGAGAAACCGGTACATCATCAGAAAAGAAAGTACGGCAAGAGCAAATTCGGTATGGAAAGATTTCTGAACGGATTTCTGGACCTGTTGTCACTGTGGTTTCTAAGCACCTTCGGCAAGAAGCCGATGCACTTTTTCGGTTACAGTGGACTTCTGATGTTCTTTGCAGGATTGATAATGACAGCCTGGATTATCATAGCCAAGCTGGTCCATCAGGCCCAAGGCATAAAGTTCCGTGCAGTTACTGACCAGCCACTCTTCTATCTCGCCCTTATGGCAGTCGTGTTGGGAGTAATGCTGTTCCTTGCAGGATTCGTCTGTGAGATGATTTCCCGAAATTCCACTGACAGGAACAGATACAATATCAAGTCAGAAATATAATAGCTGCAAATATCAGAGGCAGGCTCCCCGATGGATATCAATGGGAGCTATACGTCAATATCAAAAAAAGGTCCGGCTGAGTCATCAGTCGGACCTTTCGAAGAACGGCAGCTACCTACTCTCCCACCTGGTAGGGCAGTACCATCGGCGATGGCGGGCTTAACTTCTCTGTTCGGAATGGGAAGAGGTGGTTCCCCGC
>JAZRYB010000067.1:0-8629 GCA_045600565.1 Candidatus Cryptobacteroides sp.
GTGCTTATACGTCATCGGCGTCAGGGGAGAAAGTTCTGGGAACCTTCCTGAATGCCGACGGAAATCCCATCACGTCTCCATACGTGCTTGTCGACATGGCCGGCAGCGTCACGAACCCGAAAGCGGCGCTTCTGTGGTGTGACACCAAGGTGAACGGCAAGTTGCTGGTCGAAAACGTGTCCCTCCGCGGCAGCGGGGCGGATGCGGGCATCTATTTCGACACACCGAAATGGCAGAATGTGAAGGAGGGGAATGCCGTCATCGTCCTTTATGATGACGGGCGCGTTTCTGCCAACGGCGCCTATGATGAGGGAGAAGCCCTGTGGAGCTGGCACATCTGGGTTACAGCTTCCGACCTCTCAGAACTCAATGCAGCAGAGGTCGGGAGCGAAGGAGGGGCTTATGGCCATCACTTCTTCATGAACCGGAACCTTGGAGAATGCAGGAACGGCACCCATCATACAGCCCAGAACCAGGATATGACCCTCAGGTTGACACAGGCGGAGTCGGGCAAGGTGAAGTACATCAGGATCCTGCGTCCGGACATCAGGACGACAACCGTTGACAACACATACTATCAGTGGGGACGCAAGGACCCGTTCAACGGATGCAACAAAGACGGTGAGAAACCTATCTACGGCAGCAACGGAAATGTGCTGACAATGCAGACTTCCGATTCCCTTTTCCCTTCGCAGGCTGCCGGGAACGCGAAAGTCTCCGTCATGAACTCCATCCGTTATCCACTGACCTATGCCTTGAATAAAGATTATGATGGCTGGTACGTCAATCTATGGTCAGTCAACTCGGAGGGGAACTCCGTCGCAGACGAAAGCGCAGTGATCCACAAGACCATATATGACCCATGTCCGTATGGTTACTGCCTGCCAAACCGGCAAGCGTTCAGATATTTCACTTCTAACGGAAGCAATGTGACTAATTCTTCCCTTATAAACGGAGAATGGATGACTGAAGAGAACTATCTTTTCTCCGGATTCAGATTCCTGAACAGCAGCGGAGAATACGACGACAATCTGTTCTTCCCGGCAACAGCATTTCGATTCTACAGAGATTCCAAGGTTTCGAAGTACGGTTTTCAAGCAGCCTTATGGTGCGGTATTTCGTTTTACCGAAATAACATATACGGAGATATGACAAGTATGAAGTATCCAGAAGATATTGCTCCTACCAACTTTGTTGAGAGAGGATTCGGCTGCGCCGTCAGACCTGTTCTTGAATGACAATGTGACATTAAGACATTGTTCAATCCACATTATTTTATGAAAATCTATGACTTCGAATATATGAAATTCAGGCTTGTTACCGGCACTATGAGAAAAACAATGATTCTTGTAGTCATTACTGCACTTATTCCGCTCGTATCCTGCAGGGAAGAAGCCCCCATCAATAACAGGGATGACAAGAGCGATTCCAAGGAATTCACCGCATCAATCGCCGGTATGACAAAAAACACCGTTGACGTAACTGACGGGAAGGTCGCCTGGCAGATAACAGATGAGATTACCGTCACCGACGCTTCATCCGCTTCCGCTGTCTATACGATAGAGAGCATTGATGCCACCACCGGCAATGCTACATTCGTTATCAAGGATGGAGAGACAGCCCTTGGAGGCGGTCCATATACAGCCACATACGGGACTGAGCCTTCTTCGTCGCAGACCTATTCCGAAACAGCTGAAAGACTCTATATGACTGCTCCTGCGACATCAGACAACAACTTCACATTCAACGTCCAGTGCGGTCTGATTAGACTCAACCTCACCAAGGCCGGCGAAAGCATAAGGAGCATCGCCGTGACCGGGACCCCAACGGGCAAAGACGAGACAACCTACAGCCTGACTTGCAATCCGGCAGAGAGCATCGCGAGTGCAAAGGACTTTTACATTGCTCTGCCGGACGGAATATACACCAGAATTGTAATCGCGAACACATCGGGCCTTAGATGTACTCTTTCGGATTTTAGCGTTGCCGTCGAAGCCAACCACATCCGGTCCGTCAACTTTGGCGATAGCTGGCTCGACTTTAAGGAAACTGCGCTTTCAGGCGAGTTCAGCGTAGGCGATGCCAGGAAGATACGCTTTTCAAAGGGCAACCTCCAGGCTACCTATGACGGCAGCGAATACACCTGGGGCTTCGCTGATAACCAATACGATTATGTGGGTGATGCCGAAGGCAACACCACCATCGACAACCAGACGAGAGGGGCCGTGGTGGACCTCTTCGGATGGTCGACCGATGCCACCAACTTTAGAATCGATACCTCGGAAGATAATGCTGATTATTCCGGAGAATTCGTGGACTGGGGGAATAATATTCGTGACGGCAGTACCTGGCGCACCCTCTCCGCAGAAGAACACATTTATCTGTTCACCACCCGCGCCAACGCTTCCGACCTTTACAGGTGCGGTGTCACTGTATGCAGCAAGACCAATTGTCTTATCATCGCACCTGACGGTTTCAAAGGAACAATCGAAACTTGTTACGATGAAACGACATGGCCTGCGGCGGAGGCTGTGGGTCTGGTCTGTCTTCCCACAGCGGGTGACAGGAAGGGTTCCAATATCAGTAATGTCGGCGTCATTGGCCGTTATTGGGCGTCTTCTGATTTCTGCGGTTACGGTACATACGCTTACGATGTTTTCATTCGCGACTATGTCACACCTGGTTACTACGATGACCGCCACCGCGGTTGCTCAGTCCGCCTCGTCACGGACGTGAAATAACCCCCATACGTGGTCCGGGATAATGTCCAGACCACACAAAAAGGCATATAGGTAACCATTTGATTAAACATTTAGTTGTGAATAATTAGTATGCAATCGCTTTTCATGCCGCAGCAATGCTGATGGTTTTCTTTCCAAGCAAGAAGGTTTGTTATGAAAAGGAAGCAGATTACCCTTGTTTTGTCGTGGCAAATGATATGAGCAAACTGATGCTTGCCGTCGCAGAAGCGGGTCTCCATACATTCTTTTGAAGGTATTATTTATGTCGCTAGAAAAATTCAGATAGTTATGAATAACAGGAAAGAATACATAATTGCACTGCTCTTTTGGATACCGATGTCCATTGTTTGTTTCATATGTGTTGTGCCTGGCTTCTCGGAAATTGTACCGTTTACATTCAATGTATTCGATTTGATAGTTCTAATCCTGATTACCATTTTCGGAATAATAAGAATACTTCTCTCAATAATACAGTTCAATAGCAGACGATTCTACGGAAGAGGGGATTTGTATGATATATATTCCGGGCTATTGATGATGATTCTCATTCCCACCCTTCTTTTATTAGGACACATTGAGATGATTTTATTTCCTGTTTCAAACAAGCCAATCATCGTTATTTTCATCGTTTTTCTCTCATTCCTGCTCTTTGTGTCAATAGTACTTAGGGCTCTCAGGAAATATATTCGAAATAGAAAACTAATGAAACAATATTTTGAACGGCTGAGAAATCTCTGAGGAAATGATTAAGACGAGACCTTTTAAAAGCTGTGATTGATAGTGCTACCTTAAAGGTACATATTGGTATTAATAAATTTAACACACATTATGGTATTTTGCAATAAGATTTTTTTTGTTCATCGCTTTTCTCGAGGCAACATGTTTTTGGCAGTTATTCTGGTAATTTCAATTATGTTATTCTCTGTCTCTTCTTGTGAAAAATACCCCCGAAACACCATTGAAAAAAATAATAGGGAGAAGGAAAAAGAATTGATAGACAGCACAGGCAACGCAACTGACTCCGGGGTGATATTGCAACCGTTGATTGACACAACCATCATAGATCTACTATTCTGAAATCTCGATTAGGCCCATAACAGAATAGAGTGCATATGTAATAATCACGACAATCCCTATTTAAGTCACGAGGAGGAATAACTATTAAAAGATAACAGCCTGATTGTGTTGTTCTCCAGCAGAAGGGTTAGAAGTTGAGTCTCAGAGAAAGACGTCTGCCATAGTCATCGAGAAAATGACGTAATAATTATGAAAACGAATATCAGTTATGAGAGCAAGGCAAACAAAGCTTTTGTCCTTGCAATAGCAATGATGATGAGCTTTGCGGTATAACGGACATTTACGGTTGGTGAAACGCCTTTCCGGTGATGTCAATGGAAAGCCTGTGTTTGAAATTAAGATAGAGAACGGCAAGGTAAAAACCGAAGCGGGTTATTGCGGAGATGGCAAAGAGCACATCATAAGCCTGGACTACAAAGGGTGTATGGAGCTTGACTGTTGTGACCTTTCCTTTATGTCATAAAGACTGTAAACAACTGTAATAATTTAATTCATATATGAGTATCAAAATTGCGATTCCCACACGAGACGGGCAGGTTGACCATCATTTTGGGCACTGCGACTGCTACTCCATCGTGGAGACGGACGGAGACAAACGGATTCTCAGCATATCGACACTTGACAGTCCTGAGGGATGTGGATGCAAGTCAGACATTGCATCCCGTCTCCAGAAGATGGGCGTAACACTGATGCTTGCGGGCAATATCGGACAGGGGGCCGTCGGCAAGCTTGAAGGCTGCGGTATTAGCGTGATAAAGGGTCAGGAAGGCGATGTCGTCGGGCTTGTCAGGAAGTACCTGAACGGAGAAGTGGTTGACCATGATGCCATCTGTGACCATCATGACTGCAACGGGCATTAGATGAGACGGCATCTAAGGCCCGTTGCAGTCATAATAATAAGACAGGCCGCCCTTATGGAACGGCTTGTCTTTTTGGGTCCGCTTGCCAGTGATTAAAGCCTAGGCTTCTGGACAATACTTATCACGAGGGACACGAGATAGATGATGATTCCATAGAGAACAGGAATCATCGCCACCTTGAGTCCTCCGCAAATGATATCAGCGGAAAGTTCGCCTTCAAGGTCCTGGATGAACTCGAACATCTGCCTTAACCCCAGCACCAGCGAGAATATCCCGAAGGCCAGAGCGAACGAGCCGGTCTCCTTCAGCCAGCGAGGAGCCTTCCAGGCTTCGAAGAAAAGTGCGACAAACAGAACCGTAAGAACGGCCATAAACCAAGGGCCTCCTTCAACGAAAAGTGTGAACATAGCATTTAATTATTAATGGTTTGACATGATGTCACAAAGATAGGGCGCCATTCCTGAACGGGCCAAACCGAAACCCACGACTGCGCCGTCAAATCCCAGCATTGAGCTAGGAGTGGCAAAAACCATATTAACGTGCAAATTTTTTACAGAAATGAAACGCATCCTTGAGATATCTTTCTGGATTGTCTCGGTCTTGCTTGTTGCAGGGGTCGTGACCAGCCTCGGCTACAGGTCGGCAGAATCCGTGTTCATCGGGACACTGTTCCTCCCTGGGGCACTTGCAGTTAAATATTTCTATCCGCAGGTATCATTCAAGAAGGTGTCAGGTATCAAGGACCTCACATTCATCACTGCAGGCATCCTTACCGGGGAGGTATTCCTGTTCCTTGCCGCGCATATGTTCATCTCCGGACTGCGCGACGGCTTCGACACCGTCGGTCAATGGCCGGAGCTTCCTGAAATTCTGATGAATCCGCTTTTCATCTCACTGATGATTTCAGCGCTTTCTGTGGGCAACTATTTCTTCGACAGGTTTCTGGACAGGAAGATGGGGACGAAGGCGGAAACAATAACGTTCACTTCCGAAAGGAAGTCCGTAACCCTGGAACTGACGGAAATCCTTTACGTCGAGTCGAACGACACGATCACAACGGTGGTGGCGACTGGCGGGAGAAGGTTCCGAAACAGAACTCCCATCTCGCAATGGGAAGGTAATCTCGGCAGAGGATTCGTCCGCATCCACAGATCGTATGTCGTCAGGGCCGCTGCCATCACGAGTTTCGATTCATATACGGTATATGTTTCGGATGCGGAACTTCCGGTATCCCGGAAATACAGGGAGAGTCTCCCTGAAAAGGTGAAATGACAGGTTAACATATGGTGTTCTGACACAGTAATATCAAATTGAACAATTGAAATGGAACTTCGCAAAATATTAGTTGAATCCTGTACAGCCGTAAGGATGGCAAAATTCTGGAAAGAGTTGATGATAATGACTCTCGGTATGCTTGTGACGGCGGTAGGAGTCAACTATTTCCTCTTTCCCAGCAATGTTGTCGACGGCAGCGTGACGGGCCTATCAATCGTGATAACAAAGTTGTTCGCAAAAGTCGGTATTGATGTAAGGCTGTCACTGGTCATAATGGCTTTGAACACCATTCTCCTCCTCCTGGCTTATTTCCTCATCGGCCCTGAGTTCGGGATAAAGACAATATTCTGTGCAGAAATCCTTGGACCGCTGCTGGAACTGTGCGAGAAGGTTTGCCCTGTAGCATACCTCATTGAGCCTGGCCAGACATCCATAATGAATGACACGTGGTTCGATATGGTCTGCTACATCTTGCTGGTAAGCATTTCCCAAGCCATCCTCTTCAGAATCAATGCAAGCACAGGGGGGATGGACATCATAGCCAAGATACTCAACAAGTTTCTGCACTTTGATATCGGCCCCTCGGTATCCATTGCAGGTGCGGCGGTCTGCATATCAGCCTTGTCCGTGAATCCCCTCCGACTCGTGCTGCTAGGGCTTATCTGCATCTGGATCAACGGAATCGTAGTTGATTATTTCACCGCTTCGCTGAACAGACGCAAGAGGGTCTGCATAATTGCAAATGAGCATGAGGCGATACACAGATACATAATTAATAACCTCAAGCGCGGCTGCAGCCTCTATGAACTGACAGGAGGTTACAGCGGGGAGAAGCAGACAGAAATCCAGGCCCTGCTCACGAAGGACGAATTCAGCTCGGTCATGGAGTTTGTCCGCAGCAACAGCATTAAGGCTTTCATCACCGCGGGAAACGTTAGCGAGATATACGGTCAGTGGTACAACCATAAAAACAAGAAAAGGTCCAGGTACAGAACCTTCGGCGCACCGGATGTGGTATCAAATAGTGCGGCAATCGCAACCTCCTGTCATGACAAAACCTGTGAACCACCCTCAAACTAAAGATACTTATGGATTTTCTAAAACTGCAATTTCTGAAATATTGATATGAAGACTCATGTTTACGGAAATGAAGACGGTCCGCGCCTGATGCTGTTGCCTTGCCTCGGGGTCTCCTATGAAATGTTCCTTCCCCTCATCTCCTTGCTGAAGGAATTTTTCAGATGTCTTCCAAGTCGGCTAATTCAGTTCTGACAGTTGGCTGTACAGACATTCTGTTGATTACCGGGATCAACCGTACAGCCTTGATGCCACGTGGATCTGCGTGTGCCAACGTAATATTCACGTGTTACTGTCAGATGTGAAGTCTATATGTTTCTGCGCGATAATTTTCATTATCAGCACAATCCTTGAGCATTAGGGGCAGCAGGATTGCATAGTGATGCGGCAATATTTAATTTTGACGAATCGGATGGCCCGTGAAGCATACATGAACCGCTCAACCGGTACAGTAGGTTGACGAAATTATTATTCTCATTGGTTAATGAAGATGATAATAAATGTTATGGGGCGTTCGAAATGATTTGATTCCATAAACAGCCTCTCACCGCAGTGATGCGCGAAGCTCAAACGGACATCAAGGTTGTTTACACCCCTGAACAGCACCGGAAGGCGCAAAGGAAGAATGTTAGATTGATTAAGGTTATATAATGAAGTTTCAATGAATTTGTTCGGGGGTGTTTTGACAATTTTTAAGATTGGAAAGGAGGATTGACTACGCCTTGTCTTCTTTGATACATAAGCAGACAGAACTGCATAATATTATGCTTTAAAAAATACTTTTGGTATGATTTTCAGTTACAAAAAAATTATTATTGTTGTTGCCGCTCTATCGTTCATTTGCGTTTCGTCAAATGCGCAGAATGTACTCGGACGTCTTGCTGAGCGGGCAAAGAATGCCGCTGAAAATGCGGTCGGGAACAAGATTGAGAATGCCATCTGCAACGGAATAGACAAGGCCACATCCAAGAATCAGAAGGACAATGTCAAAGAGGAAACGTCCGTAAATTCCCAAGAAACATCTCCAGCCGCTTCAGCGGCGAAGGGTAATGACAGGAAGAAGACGGAAACCGCATACGCAAAGAGCGATTTCGTACCTGGAGATGAGGTTATCTTCGACGATGACTTCGCGAACGAGCAGCTCGGAGAATTCCCCGGCAAGTGGGATGTTGACGACGGCAACGCGGAAGTGGCTACCCTTGCTGGCCGTAAGGTACTAATGGGCTTAGGCTACAGTGCCCATGTTTATCCGCTGATGAAAAATCCTCACAATTATCTGTCCGAAGCCTTCACCCTGGAGTTTGACTTCTATCTGGGTGGCAAGGATGAATCTGCTGCCGGGGTTTCTTTGGGGTTCTGCAATTCGGAGGAGGAAGTCGGATATTGGAAAATGTCACCACGGGATCAGTTCCATTGGCTCTTGAATAAGCCGACAGGAGGAGAAACAGATGGCACCAAATGGTGGCATGAGGCAGAAGCTGAGGGACTTCTCATATTCAATGACTGGAACCATATCGCCATCTCATTCAACAAACGTGCTTTCAAGGCGTACATCAACGGCACCCGTATCACGAGCGTGCCTAATATGGCAGCTCCTAA
>JAZRYB010000068.1:0-4203 GCA_045600565.1 Candidatus Cryptobacteroides sp.
GCTGACCGAGAACGACAGGCGTTTCTGTTTGTCGAGCGGAGCTCCGAACGAACCATAACCCGAAATCGAGATGCCCGGCTTGCGCGAATTCACGGGGATCGAATAACGTACGCCATTCCCATCAAACCAGGTGGCATATACAGTGGTATTGGTCGTCATTGCGCCATAGCTTCCTATCTGGTAGAACAGTGCGGTCTTGGGGTTGCTGCCGCTGAGGCTGAGGTCAACACTCTGCATGAACGACGGCTTCAGATAGATATTTCCCGTGGAGACATATACCGGATTGCTTATGTCGAGGGCAGGGATTATCTGAGATCCCGACGGAGTTCTGGTATTACCGTTATATGAGAAACGCAAGTTCGTGAAACCTTTCCTCCAGTTCATCTCAGCATAGGGGGCCCAGTTGAGCAGCCATTCATCCTCGCCAACCGTGTTCTCAATGCCGGTAGTGCGCGAATCGGTGACGTTTTTCTCCTGATATACCGATGCACCGAAGAGCAGCGAGAAGTCATCGCTCTTTTTGTACTGCGCGTACAGGCGCTCGCTGAAGGTCAGGTCGCGGTTATGCGACCATGAGGAATAATAGTCATTTGCACTACCGTCGATTCCGTTGAAGGCTTCCTTGGTGTTGTCGAGGTTCTCGAAACCGGTCCGGAACCTGGCCTGCAGGGTCCATTTCTCCGACAGGGGCTCGGCATATGTCAAAGAACCTTCCATCTGGACATACTTCTCGTCATTGTCGAAATTGAGGTTCCTGATGTCGGAGGCTCCGGCAAATATTGTCTCGGAGTTCTCGAAGCTTGTACCGAGGGTGTTCTTGAGGTCAAACCAACCCCAGAACGTAAAGGCCCTGCCCTCCTTGCCCATGTCCTTTACACCGGCATACAGATAGCTGCCGGTATGAAATGTGTTCGAGTGGGACGACTTGGCAGAGTTGCTGCTGTTCATCTCGCCGGCAACGCCGGATGTCGTGGATGAATTGGTACTGCTGCGGTCCCTGGCAGTGAACGAGATGCTGGGAGTGAACTCGAACATATACTTGCTGTTGTCTTTCTTCTCGGCCTCTACGCTTATGTTTACCTTGTTGTCGGTTCCAAGGCCGTCGGACCTGCCGTCGGTATTGATCCGGGAACCGTCGGGCTGCAGTGATGTCCTGTACGACTTCTCTCTTGCATCCTTCCGTGAATAGTTGTAGGCAACATTGGAACTTACCTCCATTCCTTTTATGCGCTCTGTATTGTAGTTGACGCCGGCCTGGGCTGAGGTGACCTGACCGCGCTTCATGGCCAGCTCGTCCATTTCGCCATCAACGATGAACACAGCCCTCGAACTGCCGGGCGTGTCGGCGTTCTTGCCGTTGCCGAGGAAGGTGACCTGGTCGGTCTCGTTGTACCATGCCGCCATCGCATTGGCATTGAAAAGGGCGCCTATGTCGTCGAGCAGGTCGTTGTCGGAGTCACTCCCGAGAGTGGAGCCGCCGCTGGCCTTGGCATTGCCGAACCAGCCTTTCCGGTACTCCTCCTTGAGCTGCACGTCCATGACCTTCTCCCTGTCGGACTGGGTGCTCACGCCGGTGAACTCGGCATCGTCCTTGTCCTTGTCGATGACCTTGATCTTTTCAACGACCTTGGCGGGGAGGTTCTTCACGGCCATCGCAGGGTCGTTGAAGAAGAATGTCTTGCCGCCGACGGTGATCTTGTCGACAGCCTCACCGTTGACCTTCACCGTGCCGTCATCGCCTACTTCCATGCCGGGCATCTTCTTCAGCAGGTCCTCGAGCATGGCGTTCTCGCCGACATGGAATGCTGCCGCGTTGAATTCTATCGTATCCTTCTTGATGGTTACGGGATTGGCGAGCGCGGTGATCGAAGCGGCGTCGATGAAGTTCGGGTCCTCCTCAAGGCCGATGTACCCGAGGTTGTTCTCCCATCCGGTAAGGTTATGGACCTTGACATAGGGCTTGTAGCCCATCATCTCGGCATTCACTTCGTATTTGCCGCTGATGATGTCTTCCATTTCCACCTTTCCCTTGGTGTCAGATATGGCGAAGTTGGTAATTGTCGTGTCACCCTGAGGGATAATGTACACCGAGGCGTATGGAATGGGCTCCTTGGTCTTGGAATCCTGAAGTACCATCCTCAGACTGGTGTTCTGATTTTTTTGAAGCATATCCAGGTCGACATACACCTGAGCGCCGGCACAAAAAGATGCCAGCATCAGGACGAGCGCTGCTGCAATTTTTCTCATACTTTACTTTGTATCAAAAACCATGCTATTTGCCGGGACATTATATGATCCTTCGGCCCACAACATGAAACGAATACAATAGCCGGAAGCATGTACGGAATCAAAGACAAGACGAAATCTTTCAGAAATCTCAAATATTCTATCGATTAACTTTTCTCTTTTTGATCAGCTTCTTCCGGATAGTACGTTCAATATCCTCACTGTCGTACTGATATCTGGTCCTTGTCCCGGGTGAAGTTCATCCAATCATACCTATCGTAAATTCTACCAGTCATGGGTCACATACTACGTTTTGCTGTCAAAACACAGCGGGACCAGTCATCTGAAATCAGGGAATTATAACCATTTGTGGTGTGTAGTAGTAGTACATGGACATTCCCCCAGTTGCTCATTCAATATCTGTTCTGTTTCTTCTGCTGTTGGGTTGACCGCAAGTATGGTTCCATCCGCAGAAATCAGATAAATGATACCTCCACTATTGCTTGCCCCGTTCTTTAGCCAGATTCTGTCTCTGCCATTCAAATCGATCAGTGATTCCCACGGATATCCATCTTTTTCTATTGCGGTGATCATGTCTTCTATTTTACTTTCCCGCGCAATAGCAATAACTTGCAAGCCCTTATCTTTGAATTGCTCGTAGATAGGTATGAGTTCTTTGGAATGTTTGCGGCATGGACCGCACCATGAAGCCCACAAATCAATGATTATTATCTTTCCTTTATAAAGAGAGGATATATTCACGAAATTCCCATCATAATCGCAGATTTGGTAATCGATGTACTTATTACCGACGGCAAGTTCTTTTGACTTGATTAGCTCAGTAATGAGCTCATGATAAGGGTGACCGGCAAAGCGCTTGCTGTATATGTTTTTGTATGAGAGAATAAGGCTTTGTACTGTCGGGTCTTCAGAAGGAATTGCATAAGTGAGTTTCGACTTGATTTCAGCCAAACCATAGAAACAAGGGTGACTGTCCAGCCAATTGACCCTGGCGGCCTTTTCATCAAAAAAGGTCTCTTTGTACTCTTCATCAATATCCTTATAGCTCACAATGACAGGGTCGGTGCTATTTTCTGAATTGAACTCTGAAATATAAGAATGTCTTTCGTCCTCTGTCATCTTCTCCATTTTTGCCTTGATTATGTTTTCAACAGAATCTCTTTGAGATTCAAGAGAATCATAAATGGCGAGAAACTTAGCCCCAACTTCTTCGTTGTATCGCTGAACCATTTTCTGTTCCTTTCCATTGCCTGATACGGTCACCTTATCGTCGGCATATGAAATTGTCACATCTTGATTTTCTGCGATAAAATTTGCCGGAAGATACGATCCTCTCTCGTACTGGTTGGCAGGTATGAGTTCGTAATACTTTATCAAATCCGTTTTCAAGACATACTGAAACTTACCGTCTACGACGGGGATTGTCAGCACATTATCCATAACTCGGATATCTTCACCTGCTTCAATGAGATACATTTTTGTGGCGGCAGGGTCATCGATAGAGCCCTGGATATGACATTCCACTCCCCGTGAACAGCTGCAAAAGCCGCCAAGCATCAAAATTAATGTAACTATGGTCTGTTTCATCTTAAATAAATTTATAATATTTAGCCGAGAAAACCCATAAGTCTTCAGCTTATGGGATGAATCGGCTGTCCTTTCTGCTGCAAAGATAATCTTTAACCTTGGTTTTCAATATATCTTCGTACTGTTTCCGGTGAAGCTTCCCCGATTGAACACACGAAGTAGCCGTCGCTCCAGAAAGTTCGTTCTTTCCAAAAGTGATGTCGTAGCCACTCCGGATATCGTTTCCACAATTCCTGTGTGCTGTCTTGTTTCAACCGTCGTCCGATTGAAGTGACTGAAATGTTTGGTGGATAGGAGACCAGCATGTGAATATGGTCTTTGTCCGTTCCCATGACTTCAATAACGAAATCGGACACTTTCTCTATGTCA
>JAZRYB010000069.1:0-22928 GCA_045600565.1 Candidatus Cryptobacteroides sp.
CCATTTCCCGACGTTAGGCGTCCGCAGCCGTTCCTCGGGAGATATCTACGACGTGAAAATCGAAGCTGAATCCTGGAACGCAAATGCAAACAGCGTCAACTATGCGTATCATTTGAGTTCTACAGCACAACGTGTGTCCCCCAATAACCGTTCCAGCCGTGCTTGTGGTTTCCCCGTACGACCTGTCCAGGAGTAAAACAACCTAGAGAAAAACCATGGTGCTACATATTCATTTGATGGATATCAATGGAAGTCCAAGGCTGGTTGAAAGGCAACCGGAACCCGTTTCCGATCCAACAGCCGTCATCACTTGGATAACTTTGTTCGCAATGCTTCAAGACAAGCCGCTTAGCGTTGAACTTAACATCAAATTCAGGACGAAGTCAGGACACCAGGCGACTGCGATTCTAGCCGGAGGGAAACACGTTCTCCATATTGATTGTGATAACGATGTGTCGCTGTTTATGTACGTACGTGATATAATAGAGGAACCAACAGATTGTACGGAAGATACACCTGTTATGTAGATTGTAATATGGATTCAAGTTTGTCCGTTATCCGTACGGTTCAATATATCTCCCATCTTGCAAATGAATTCCCTTCCCGTGCAGACAAGATCAATACAATCATAATAACATATAAGTTTTACAGTGAATCACTTGTCAAAAATATTGATAATTTATCTAATGCACACAATTTTGTTGACTCATATTTTTTGCAATTATATGCCATCTAACTTAGCAGATGGAATTGTAAGAGTATGCAGGTGCAATTGTGAAAACATATATCTTGAAGTGAAAACTATATTTTACATATCCTTATCTTTTTTATGATTTCGAAACATCGTTTTGTTGCAATTATTTCTTTTTTGGCGCTTGTTTCCACGCAGTGCAAGAATCCTATTGACCGTGTTATTGACAATCATATTGACATTGCTCGGAAACAGATATTGAATCTCGTTGAGTCATGTAAAGTTTCCGATACACTGGATTACAACCCCGTAATTTTGTTAAATCCGAGTAAATATCAAGATGGTAAGGTATTTTTCTGTTATAATGAGGATTGGGTGAGCGGTTTTTTCCCGGGATCGCTTTGGTATATGTATGCTCTCACAGGAGAGGTTAAATGGGCAGACAACGCCACCCTTTTTACAAATAATATTGAAAATTATAAGAACCTAACTTCTCACCATGATGTAGGGTTCATAATAAATAGTAGTTTTGGAAACGGCTTGGAGTTTAAGCATTTACCGAATTATTCCGATGTTGTTGTTGCAGCGGCCAGGAGCCTTGCGACTCGTTTTCGGCCAGTAGTTGGAGTGTTCCAGAGTTGGGATGCCGACAAAGGATGGCAGGCACTTCGGGGTTGGTCTTGCCCTGTAATTATTGACAATATGATGAATTTGGAACTCTTGTTCAAGGCAGCGGAGATTTCAGGTGACATGACATTTTTCGACATGGCGGTTGCTCATGCAGACAAAACACTTTCACACCATTTTCGTCCGGACCACAGCTGTTGTCATGTTGTAGACTATGACATCCTGACAGGTGAGGTGCGCGGCAAGTATACCGCTCAAGGTTATTCCGACGATTCTTCTTGGGCTCGTGGTCAGGCTTGGGCACTGTACGGGTATACCATGTCATACCGCTTCACCGGCTATGACCGTTATCTTGAGCAGGCTGTGGCTATCGAGAATTTCATTTTCAACAACCCAAGTATGCCCGAAGACCTTATCCCATACTGGGACTTTGATGCTCCCGAAAATATTGCCGGACATCCTCGCGATGTTTCATCTGCCACCATCATTGCAAGTGCTTTATATGAACTTTATGGATATACACAAAACAAACGTTATCTTGATGAGGCAGACAGTATCATCTCCACACTGACAAACCCTAAATATCGCGCTGCTCCTGGCACAAATGGCGGATTCATACTTATGCACTCCACGGCCAGTGTTCCGCATAACAGCGGAATTGATGTATCTCTTAATTACGCAGATTATTATCTGCTGGAGGCTTTGTACCGTCGAAAGACAATAAAAGGCTAAGGGACAAACGGAATAAAGTTTTACCATGGTCATACTAACCTTGATATTAACAACTCTCTCTGTCTGTATGCCGACTTCGGAGTTAGAACTCTCGTTTGAGGGCTCTATCAAGCCAGCCTCTGCACATATGTATTCAACAGTAAGCGTATCGGATGAACATTTCAAGATTGGTGAGCATTCCCTCAGGTGGAAGTGGGGGAGCAGGACCTCTCGGCTTAGTATAAAGGTCCCCGTCCCTTATCTTGCACAAAACCCAAACCCGAATGAGACAAGCATATCAACCTTTGTGTTTTGGGTTTATTCTGCTGAGCCCCGCCCCGGTGCTCTCACATTCACGTTTTGCAAACAGGGTAGAGACTGTTGTCATTTTGACTTCCGACTTGGATTTACGGGATGGCGTGGAGGTTGGGTGGCATTTGATCGCGATATGATGGGAGTTCCTGAAGAAGAGATGGATGAGATAGTCATTACCTCGTCCTTGCCGTACGGGACTTTATATTTCGACGGCATAATCCCTGCTGTGTTTGAGGACGCGAGGCATCACTGTCCAGACATGCAGCTGCCATTTGTGAACCGGGGCACAGACGTACACTGGCTCCGCCTGCTTGAGCACTGGAATTCATCCTCACGACCGGTTATCAACAGTGAGATGCCGGACAGTCTATCTTTGCTGATGGAAACAATACGCCAGCGCTACATTTCTTTGGTGATCGGCGAATGTGGGGGTATCAAACGCCCCGCGGTTGAGAAATTCCTCTCATCTTTTGATATTAGAATAAATAGAGACGGTTCTATCAAGGGCAAGCCATTATTCTTTACGAGATATGCCGAGACATACCGCAACCTCGGTATCTATGACATGCAGGAGTTCTACAAGAATAACGGTATGATATTGAAGGACTACTGTGATAAGATGTTTCGCATAGCTGCAAGTTGGTTGCGTGAGCCAGATGGAGAATACAAAAATTATCTGGCACATACGTATGTCCTGTTGACTCGCCATCTCCTCGATCAGGGGTTGGCGTGTGGCAGTGGTATGGGGACAATACATCATTTGGGTTACAGTGTGCGGAATTGGTACAACGCACAGGTTATCATGATGCCGGTTTTGCGCGATGCCGGGCTTCTTGACAAAATACAACAGGCTGTTGAGTGGTATGCAGGCACGCGCGAGGTTTGGTCGATGCCCTCTGTCGCAGGAATGGATGTTGATGCTCTAAATACATATCTTTTCGGCCGCATCGCTTCAGTATTGCTGCTGCCCGATGACGAGTATAAGTATTCATATATGAAGGCATTGTCAGCTTGGATAGACAATGGGTTCGAGTTTGCATCCGGTCTAGGCTGCGGCTTCCATCCGGACGGCACCGTGTTCCATCATCGACGCAACTATCCAGCCTATGCGATTGGAGGATTTGAGGGTGCCGTACGTGCTGTATTGCTTCTTCGCAACACTCCATTTGCAATATCCGAGAAGGGGTATAACACCCTGAAGAATGCCATGATGCAGATGAAGTTTTACTGTTGCGATGTGAATATTCCATATGCAATGTCCGGCCGTCACCCAGAAGGCAGTTTCACCCTCAACAAGAACCTCTATATGCTTCTTGCGAATGCAGACAGTCCAGACAATAGGTATATCACAGATTCTGAGATTATATCGGAAGTATCGGAAGAGGGATGCCGAAGTTACGGGTACAATTCGTCAGTAAGCGTGCGCCACGGTAATTGGCTTGTGAACATTGCAGGTCATAGCCGATACTTATGGGCGACGGAGACCTATCCAGGACAGAATATGTATGGCCGCTATCTGACGCATGGAAGCATGCAATATATGTCCGGGTCTCCTGAAAAGAGCGGTTATATGGCAGCCGGATGGGACTGGCGTCATATTCCTGGCACTACTGCAGCAGAGATTCCAATGCCCGAGATGCGGGCAAACGTGCTCAATGTGGATACTTGTTCTGGCTATGAGGAGATGCTTCTATCCGACGAATGGTTCGCTGGTGGTGCTGCTTTCGGGGACAATGCTGTCTATTCGATGATACTTCATGAACATGATAAATACAACGGCTCTTTACGTGCATACAAATCTTATTTCATTTTTGGCAACAAGATAGTGTGCCTTGGCTCCGGTCTTGAGAACCATCTGGATGGAAGTCGTCTGCATACGACCCTGTTTCAAAACGGTCTTTCCGCTCCGTCGGAATCCATCTTATATGTGGCAAGCCCGGCGAAATGCCTGAAGGACCATTTAGGCAATGCTTTCATTGTCCGTAGCGGTGGAGATGTGGTATACAGACGTTCCCTCCAGCAGTCTATGGCAGAAGATGACAGTGGCCCGAATGAGGGCTGGTTTGAGTTAGCATATATTGACCACGGGGATGACGTGACTGACGGCCGATATGAATACCTGTTCCTCGTACAGCCAGACAGTACTCAAGTAGAGTCTGCCGTAGTGGAATGTCCGTATGAGGTACTTCATTCTGACAACACTCTTCATGCAGTGCGAGAGTTTTCATCCGGAGTGATTGGTGCTTCGGTGTTCGAGGGCTCAAGGGTTGATGATTTCATAGAATATTGCTCACCATGCGTTTTGCTTCAGGATGGCAAACGCATACACTTCGCTCATCCGGACCTTGCCCTGTATGAAGGTCCTGCCGATGAAGTTTATGACAGTGAAGGCAACAGGGTGGAACGAAGCATTTATTCACGCCATTGGATAGATAACCCTTGCGCTGACGTTAAGGTGACCATGCACTTCCGTGGTAATCTCAAGGTAAAAAATGCCACTTGTGTCGTTGAGTCGATAGAGTATAAGAACGGTCTGACCATGGTTGTGCTCATAACCTCAGAAGCAAAAACAGAAACCATTGAATTTGAAACGATAGATGAATAGAAAAGCAGTCATACCTATAGCCGGTCTCATTACCGCAGCTTGCACTCCGCAGAAGCCGAACGTCATATTCGTCTTCCCAGACCAGATGCGCAACTGCTCCATGAATTTCTGGAATACTCCAGAATACGAGGGGGCACAGCGTTGGAGCGCCGACCCTGTCCATACCCCAAATCTGGATCGGTTCGCTTCAGAAAGTGTCGTGCTGACCAACGCCGTGAGCACGTGCCCAATCAGCAGTCCATATCGTGGCATATTTCTTACAGGAATGCTGCCCCCACGCAGTGGGATCGTGAACAACTGCATGAGCGAACGCCCGGGCAATACCCTGAACCCCAAT
Source organism: Candidatus Cryptobacteroides sp. (assembly GCA_045600565.1). Lineage (GTDB taxonomy): Bacteria > Bacteroidota > Bacteroidia > Bacteroidales > UBA932 > Cryptobacteroides. Next base: position 5,287 of record JAZRYB010000069.1, read on the forward strand.
GCGTTCTGCGTGTCCGACGCCTTCAAAAAAGCCGGATACGACTGTGGTTACATTGGAAAGCTGCATGCAACAGTACCAACCAAGAATAATCCGCAGTGTCCCGGCGAATACGTGAATCAGCGGTTGCCCGTATGGGACGCATATACAGAGCCGGAAGACAGACATGGATTTGACTTTTGGTATTCATATGGGACCTTCGACGAACACAAGAACCCACACTACTGGGACAAGGACGGTCGCCGCTATGACCCCCATGAATTCTCTGTGAAACACGAGACTGACATAGCTATAGATTTCCTACGCATTACAGCTGAACAGCGTCACAAGGGCCGTCCTTTCTTTTTGTGTGTTGCTTACAACCCACCTCACAGCCCGTATTCCGGCATTGATGACTGCTTGGATGAGGACTATAGATTGTACAAAGACAAGTCATTGACTGAATTATATGTACGCCCGAATGCTGACACAACAATGGCAAAGGCTCCTAGCATGCGTTGTTACCTTGCCAATGTAACTGCTGTAGACAGGGAGTTTGGCCGCATATTGAACGAACTGAAGCGTCTCGGAATGGAGCGCAATACAATAGTTGTGTTCACCTCTGACCACGGCGAGACTATGTGCAGCCACGGGGTGCTGGACCCTAAAAACTCTATGTGGACTGAGTCATTTAATGTGCCGTTCATCATACGTTATCCACATAAGTTGAAGCATCGTGTGGAGCGTATGCTGCTATCAACACAGGATATTATGCCAACACTCCTCTCTTTGGCCGGGGTGGAAATTCCACCCTCCTGTGAAGGAATGGATCTTAGCACTGTTCTTCGAACGGGGCGTGGCAGTCGTCCAACTTCAGCGCTGTATCTGCGTAACTTAGATGGCGATCGTGACGAGCAGGGAAGAGTTGTAAATTGGTTTCCGCAGGCAAGGGGGCTGAAAACCGGCAGATATACATTCGAGGTGTCGATAAAGAGAGACACGACGTTGGATACAATGGTACTTTTCGATGACATCGAAGACCCGTTTCAGATGAATGCATTGGATTTGATTGAGCACAAGGAACTCGTGGATAGTCTTTGGGACGTATTGCGGGAACGTTTGGTGCAGGCTGACGAATTCTGGAAGGAATATTCAATAATAGAACAAATTTAGTTGAATCATGAAAAGATTAATTTCAGAACTGACAGGCATGTGTTTGGGATGCTGTTTGTTGGCATCCTGTGTTGATGCCGAACCTTTAGAAAAAAGCCTCTCTTCCATAGAGGCCAGACTGGACCTGCTGTTTGAGAAAGCATCAATTGCCAACGACAATGCAGCAGCAGTTAAGGCACTTTATAGCGGTAAAGTCCTAATTGTAGACTTCGTTGAGACGGAGACAGGTTACACCCTGGAATTGAGCGATGGGTCTGTAGTGAAGGTTGTATTCGGCGAGAAAATTACCGGCGTGGTGCCCATCATTGGTTTGGACGAAAGTGGTCGATGGATTATGTCTGTCGATGGCGGCAACACCTTTACTGAAGTGGAGGGGGCGACCCCTGTCTCAGACACTGACGGCATCACTCCTATGGTTAAGGTGGATGATGAAGGCTTCTGGCTCGTAAGCATTGACAATGGTCAGACCTGGGCTCGTCTTACAAATGACAATGGCATACCGGTAAGTGCAGTAAATGGTGCTTCCGTGGCGGGAAAAGCATCAGTGTTCGAGGCTGTACTATATGACGCGACTCGACAGGTGATGACTTTCATATTCCTTAACGGGAAAAAAATCGAAGTCCCCGTGCTTGACAGATTCTATCTCAAGGTAATTGGATGGAAAGACGGAACAGAGATTCGTTCCGGCTGGGAAGTTAGGTACGAAATTGAACTTGCTGGGGTCGAAAACACTATGATTACCGCCCCGGATGGTTGGATAGTGAAACTTACCGACACTGAAATCAATGTGGTCGCCCCACAGATTACAGAAGACGGTCCTGCGGAGATAGCTATTCTTTTGGTTTCAAAGGAAGGTTATCTCAAGACGGTCAAGATGACCTTCAATGCCAGTAGCAATATGTCCGTGATTACTGGTTGCAAAATTTGGGATGACTTTGCCAACAAGACCTCTGAGAATATTCTTCTCGACTACTCATATGCAGGATATAACCATGGCGAAACCGAGCCCGGCGATGTTTGGACATTGGGCTATAAAGTTTACGATATTACAGATTACGGAGCAGTGCCTGATGATCGCATAAGCGATCGTGATGCCTTTCTCTCTGTCCTCAGTGCAATCCTTGGTGGAGCGGACCAGGTGTCAAGCGCAAGGGCCATTATCTATTTTCCTGAAGGTGAGTTCATACTACATACCGCGGCAGATAATGTTAATGGCCAGTCGCAGGCTATACAGATACGCTGCGGAGACATCATCCTTAAAGGTGCCGGCCGGGATAAAACCACCATTGTAATGCAGGACCCTAACCTTCCAGCTTCATCTGCACTTTACAGTTCCCCGGAAATGATAGAGTTCAAACATTGGAGCGGTCTGTCTGAAATAGCTCAAGTGAACAATTCTGCGGCCAAAGGTTCGTTCAGTGTTGAATGTTCTTCAGTAAACGGAATGTCAGAGGGAGATTTCGTTTGCTTGGTGGTGGAGAATAATTCTCCTGACTTTATTGCCAAGGAGTTGTCTCCCTATTCCGTGGAACAAGGCATGACGGATATTCTTAATAACGGGATACGCGTGTATGATTATCATCAGATTAAAAGCATTGAAGGCAAGACCGTGACTTTTGAGGAACCCATTATGCATGAAGTTGAAACGGGCTGCGGTTGGAAGATGTGCAAGTATCCTCATTATGAGAATATCGGCGTGGAGGATATTACATTCAAAGGATATGCAAAACCTGATTTCGTGCACCATGGCTCTTGGCAGGATGATGGCGCATACAAGCCTGTTGCTTTCACTCGTGTGGCAAACTCATGGATGCGCCGTTGCCGCTTCACTTCGGTGAGTGAGGCTTTCACTGTCACTAACAGCGCCAATGTGTCGGTATATGACATTCTTATTGATGGGAACCGCGGGCATTCCGCCGTGCGTTCGCAAGGTTCTTCGCGCGTGTTCATCGGTGCGGTGACTGAGGTTTCCGGGTACGGCGCAGGACAGTATCATGCATCCGGTGTTGCCAAACCATCACTTGGGACTGTACTCTGGCGCAACCATTGGGGTAACAACAGTTGTTTCGAGTCGCATGCTACACAACCTCGGGCTACTCTGATAGACTGCTGTGTTGGGGGATGGATGCAGTCACGTCAAGGCGGTGATGCTGCACAGGTGCCAAACCATCTGAATGACCTCACGATATGGAACATGGAGAGCACTACTCCTTACTCTGGCACATGGAACTGGTATGATATCAATGGTATATACTGGAAGTTTGTCATGCCTATCATGGTTGGATTCCACGGTGAACTCTGTGTCATCAATCCTGCCCAATGTACTGTGGATTACAGCCATGGTACTGCGGTGAATCCGGAATCCTTGTATGAGGAGCAGCTCCGTCTGCGCCTTGGTTATGTGCCATCTTGGCTTAATTCTTTGAAATAATAATAATACTTGTTTATGAAAAAGTTATTTTCAATTTCTACTGTGGTTGCAGTTTGCATCGCTGTGGTATCATGTGCGGATCTTTCCGATTTGAACAAACGAGTGGATACACTTGAAAGCCGCATTAATTCCCTGGAGAAGGTACTTTCTTCTCTCAATGACAACATAGAAGCTCTTCAGGCGCTTACAAGTGCCGGTTCCATCAATAGTGTGGAAGAGAAAGAGGGAGTATATACTCTTACATTATGCAACGGAGAGAAGATCACTCTCAGTCAGGGTTCTGTCAACACAGGGAATGCCCCTGTGATGACAGTGGATAATGATGGGTATTGGATGGTGAATTATGGCGGCGGCGCTGAGCACCTTCTTTTTGATGGTCAAAAGGTAAAAGCCACTGGTGCTGACGGTGTCACACCCAAGTTCGGTGTTGACGCCGAGGGGTATTGGACAATAAGCTATAATGAAGGAGCCTCCTTTACCAGGGTTCTCGACCATGAAGGCCATCCTGTGAAAGCACTTCCCGAGGGCGAAATAAAAGACCCGTTTTTCAGTGAAGTGTCGTACGATAATGTCACAGGCAAGTTTAGCGTTAGGCTCACTGACGGCACCGTCTTGTCTATACCTGTAGTCGGAGACTTCCTCTGTGAAATCAATGCGAGTGGTGTACAAGAGTTCAATTACAAGGAGACCAAAAACTTCTCGGTCACGATGAATGGTGTTGCAACATATTTTCTCTATGCACCTGGCGGATGGGAAGTGTCATTGTCGGAAGGAATGCTATCCGTGACTGCTCCTGAAATACCCACAAAGGCGACATTGGCTGACACACGTACAGATATCAATATACTTGCCGTATCGGAGTCCGGCTATTCAACCATCGCCAAAATGCGAGTAATGCTCTCTGATTCTCCTATCGTCGTCACTCCAAGGGCTTCCATAACAGCCGGCAATACCACTCAGACAACCATTTCGTTCACCGTCAATCTTTCTGACGCTGATACATGGAAGTATCTCATATATCCCGAAGGACAACAAGCTCCTTCCGCAGAACGAGTCAATGAGATAGGCGTAACTGGAGTGGGCACTGCAGCAACCGTGGAAGGACTTGATATCAACACCAAATATGTCGTTTACGTAGTGCCGATGAACGGAACAATACTGGGTGAAGTTGCTTCTCTTTCCATTAAGACCAAGGCTAAAGTAATCAGCAGCTACTATGAAGAGTGGGAAACCGGCAACGTAATCATCATAGCTGGTCAGGAGTACAGTAAGGCAACCCATGGCGACGGTGTCCATGTGGAGGTGGAGACAGAAATCACAGCTAACGGAGTTTATTTCGTTGAACCCGGTGTCAATTGTACTATAAATAATACCGGTGCATTCACAAAACTAATCATCGTTGGCAACAGCCCAACTCAACGTGCCAATGTCGATGCTACAGCACAAATCAAATTCAACCAGACAAGTGCAGATGACCCTAGTTACTTTGTCTGCTTCAACACTGACCTCGTAGCTGCCGCAACCATCACGAACTACACCTTCGTGCAAAACACCAACGCCGCTTTGGGTCTCGTGGCTTTCGAACAAAGTAGTTTCACCTCTCTGGCAGGCAAGCCTTTTACCTACATTTCATCCAATGCACGTAGTATCAAGGACTTCCAATTTATTGACAGCGAGTTCATTATTTCCGCAAATAATATCTTCTTCTTCAGCTTGAGCAACAGTACGGCCACATATGAAACTATCAATTTCGAGAACTCCATAATCTATGCAAAGGCCGGTTCCTATACAGGCTTCCGCCTGTATCAGGGCCCCGCCAGTACAATAAACAAACTGACTCTCAAGGGCTGTACTATCGTTAATCTCTTCTGCGACACATCTGCCTATATCAACTGTCTCAATGGCAAGATTAATGAGTCCACCATTAAAGACAACCTCCTCTATTATAGCGTAAGTCTTCCTAACAACATCTGTTTGATTCGCGCGAGCGATGGTAATTGGCCGTCTGCGGGTGAAATGAAGCACAACGCCACCTTTATGCCGGCGGGAACACAGACAGTTCAGGTGTGCTTCGGCGGCCTCAAGAATGCCGTGGTTGGAGCAGAAGAAGTGACCGTTCTTTCTGAGGATCCTCTCTCCACCTTTGATCAGACTACTGGTCGGTTCATCCAGAAGGATGGCTATGTGTCTTACGGAGCAGTAAGATAATGAGAAGGATCCTACTCTGCGTGTCTACATTTCTCGGTCTGTGGTTCATTGCCGCAGCCGAAGAATTGGTGCGTTCCGAAAAACATGACAAAGATTCGGACGGCGCATCGATGATGATGAAATGGAACGACCCTGCCGCTTGCTTCATATACCCAGACAGTCAAGGTCTGAGGAGGGCATTTGATAAGGGTTTGAAGCATGGTGTCACTTTTTGGGTGTACTGCGAGACTCCTCAAGATGGTGTCCTTCGTTGTTCGATAGAGGGCCTTGGGGGAGAGATTTGTGGTTTTGACTTCCATCTGGGATTCACAGGCTGGCGAGCGGCTTGGGTCAAGTTCGAGGATATGCATGCCCCTTCAGGCGAGTTCTACATAAAAAGCCATAAGGACTTTCCTATGTGCTTTGTCTTCAAGCCTTCTTCCGCAGCTGGAGAATGCTGGGTTGACCGTTTCTCGTTCCCTGACAAGGATATCCATTTCCAGGTCAGCCCAGATGCGCAGATTCCGGACAATAATTCCCACATAGGCAACCGCCGCTTTCTATGGCACTGGGCACGACTATGGGAATGGGAGCAGTATCCAGTCCTTGAGGGGATGAAGTGTTCCCAGCGTGATAAACAGGATATGGGAATGCTCCGAAATGCACTTCAGAAGCATTTCGTCAAGTCTATTCCTGCATCTGAAAAGATGGAACAGTTTATCAGGACAACCGAAAAGCAGTACGATGAGCTGATACATAAACCCATTGTGTCGAACAACGAACTCAAGTCCTCAGACTCCAGTCTACAGAAAATGATAGACTTGGGATGGCGTTACTGCTGCATATATTATCGTTGTGGGGACAAACAGGCGCTTGAACGTTTCTTTAAGGTTTTTGATCATCTTATAGACGAAGGGTTTGCGTGGGGCAGTGGTATGGGAACCAACAATCATTATGGATATCAAATACGCAATTTTGCGCCGTCCATGCTTTTAATGGAAAAGGAAATTCGCAACCACGGTAGGGCAGACGTGTATTTCAAAGTGCTTGAGTATTGGAGTGGAGAGGCTGAATGCCGCGTCCCTTATGATATAGACCGTGACGAGATTGTGGACTGTTGGAATACACTGAATTTGGCACGCCTTACATCTGCACTTCTTCACTCTACTGATGAGTTAAAACTTGCACATCTGAGGGCTGTCACCGGATGGATACAGGACTCTATGCTGTTCACACCCGGCACGGTCGGGGGCATAAAAACAGATGGTACTGTTTTCCATCATGGGGGTCACTATCCTTCCTATTGGGAGGGCGGTCTAAGTTCCTTGGGCCTCTTCTTTTCTCTTGTCAAGGGTACTTCCTTCGTACCCGACATGAGGGCAAGAAACACCGTCAAAAAGGCAGCCATGGCACTTGCCGCCTATACAAATAGTGGAGAGTGGGGTGTGGGCATAAGCGGGCGTCATCCGGAGAAGACCACATGTACGAAAAGCGCCATAGAAGCCATAAAATCCCTTGCAGAACTAGGTGACCTTACCAACCAGGGACTCTCTGTGGACCCGGAACTTATGAATGCATACCGTCGTATGTCTTCAGGCAAGAATAGTATCACAGGATTCTATTCGTTCAACTATGGCGCATTCGGCATCTGGCATACACGAGGGTGGATGATGACCCTCAAGTCTATGAATACATATACTTGGGGATCTGAAATATATGCCAGTGCAAATCGTTTCGGACGCTACAACAGTTATGGTTCCCTCCAACTTATTGGGCCAATGGCCGCCTCCATCCACGAAGAAGGGTGGGACTGGAATAGCCTGCCCGGCGTAACATCTGTGCATCTGCCTTACTCCGAACTCAACTCTCCGGCATCTGGTTCACTCCTTGTCAGGGGGTCCGAGCGATTTGGAGGAGTGGCTCAATACGGAGACAATGTAGGCGCCATGGCTTTCCGTTACACGGAACCTGACCGTATAAACTTCGTAAAGGGCGCTATGTCCACTAAATCAGCCTTTTGTTTTCCTGACTATGCGGTGGTTGTGGGTAGCGGTATTTCCAATAACTCCTCCTGTCTCACGCGTACAACTTTGTTTCAGGATTTCTTAGGAGACAATGAGGTGTGTACGGAAGTGAATGAGTGGAAGGACGGCCGCATTGTGACCCGGGACTTATACAACAATGTCTATATAATGGCGCCAGGCAGTCAAGTCACGGTTGGGGCCCGTACCAATGTGTCTCCCGACAACACCAATAAAAAGAGTGGAACCGGAAGATTCCTCATAGGATGGATTGAGCATGGCAGTGCCCCTCAAAACGCTAAATGCGAGTATATGATAGCCGTGCAGCCTACAAACAAGGAATTTTCAACATACAAGAGGGCAAAACCATACGAATTGCGTGAACTGTCGGACTTCAGGCATGTCGTTTATGATATACACAGTGGCATAGAAGCCACCGTGGACTATAAGAACGAAGTGATATACTTCAAGCAGATGATGCCTGATGGGTCATTGAACCTAAGCGTGGGCTGCCCAGATCTTGGTATAGAATCAATGGAATATACGACTCTCGACCCCGGACATCCGGTAAAACGTACAGTGACCGTCTGCGGCACATGGCGTCTTGCCAAGGAATATGACGGAGTTGAGATTGCCGTGAATGGAGAATTAACCTCCGTCACTGTAGAATGCGCGGATGGCGCAAGCAGATTAATAACACTTATTCAGTAAAGTAATGGGAAAATTGCTTTCAAAAATCACATTATCACTAATGATTTGTATGGTCCCTATTTGGACTTATGCACAGAGCCGGGTAATCACTGGCAAGGTTACGGATTCCAATGGAGACGCCCTTGTGGCAGTCACAGTCTATGAGCAAGGAAACACTGCAAATGGTACGATATCCGGACCTGACGGAACATTCAAGATTACCGTCAAGAATAACAATGCCGTGTTGGTATTCTCTTGTCTAGGTTATACGGATTTTACAAAAGAGGTCGGAACGGCATTGACGGTGAATGCTGTACTTGAGAACGATGTTATGATGCTCGAAGGAGCAGAGGTTGTTAGCGTTGGTTATGGTACAGTGGCAAAGCGTGACCTTACCGGCTCCGTGAGTTCGGTCAGCATGGAGACACTTACGAAGACTCCTATTACCAACTTCGATCAAGCCCTCACAGGCCGCGTGGCAGGTGTCGTAGTAACCACAGGTGACGGTCAGGTGGGAAGTTCCGCCCATATTGTCATCAGAGGTAACAATTCCCTCACTCAGAGTTCGGAACCTCTCTATGTCATTGACGGTTTCCTCTCTGAGAGCTCTATGGCGACTTCAATCAACCCTTCAGACATCGAGAGCATCGACATCCTCAAGGACGCATCGGCAACGGCCATTTATGGCGCCAGGGGAGCCAACGGTGTAGTCGTGATCCAGACCAAGTCGGGCACAGAAGGCAAGACTAGGGTTGACTTTAGCACTTCTCTTACCACAAGTTTGATATCCAACAAGGCGGACCTGATGGGTGGCTATGACTTCGTTGCCCTACAGAGTGACATATATTCAATGACAGGCGGCACAAATATCTATCTCAATGATGACCACACTCTTGAAGAATACAGAGATGTTAGGAGCGTGGATTGGCAGGACAAGGTATATCGTCCGGCTGTGACTAGTAATACCAGTGTGTCGGTGAGCGGTGGCAGCAAGCAATCAGGAACACGCTACAATATCAGTCTTTCTGCCCTGGACCAGAACGGTATCATCATCAAGTCCAATTTCCAGAAGTATCAAGGCAAGGTGAACATCAAACAAAACATAGGCAAGAAACTGAGACTCGATGGCATACTCAATTACTCGCGTAGTATTACTAACGGTTCTACCCCGACTACAGCCCAGACTTCATCTTCGGCTTCCGGCTGGCTCATATACTCCATTTGGGGTTATCGCCCAGTTATGCCTATTGACTTTTCGGATGACAACTGGTCTGAAGAAATTACAGACTCAGAGTTTGCATCCTCAAACGATTATCGTTTCAACCCAGCTAAAAGCGTGACCAATGAGTATCGTAAGACCATCGTGGACTATGTGAACGCCAACGGTTCGCTTAACTGGACCATCATTGATGGCCTAACCCTCAAGATTGCTGGCGGCTATGTGCTTAACGCCCGCCGCCGCGAGGAATTCAACGGTACCCAGACGTACACGGGTTATGAGGGCTCCCCGTCAGGAAAGGGAGTGAACGGCGGCATATACTGGACCAATACTGCAACATGGCAGAACGACAATACCCTGACTTACCGCAAGACATTCAAGCGCAACCATCATACCACATCTATGCTCGGCTTCTCCATGCAAGGACAGAACCTGGACTACAAGGGTACAGCATCCAACAAGATGACAACCGAAGCTCTCGGACTCAATGGCATTCACACTGGAGAGTACCAGACGGTGACTCCATACCAATATAAATGGAGGATGATGTCTGCATTCGCCCGTTTCAATTATGATTACAAATACAAATATTATTTGACTGCCACCTTCCGTGCAGACGGTTCGTCAAAGTTCCCAACTAAGAACAGATGGGGATTTTTCCCTTCCGCGTCCTTCGCATGGAACTTTAACCGGGAAAACTTCCTTAAGAATAGCAAAATACTGACCAACGGTAAATTGCGTCTCTCTTTTGGTATGACCGGAAATAATAGAACATCCTCCCCATACGACTTTTATTCGCAGATTTCCACTTTGCCTGGACATCAGAGCTCCTTCGACTATGTGTTCGACGGTTCGAACATCGCGGGATTCTATCCCGACAATATGGCCAACGACAAACTAAAGTGGGAGACGACAATCCAGTATGATGCAGGTCTCGACCTCGCGTTCTGGAAGAACAGGATTAAGATGACCTTCGACTGGTATCTCAAGAACACCATAGACCTCCTGCTACGCGCCACTATTCCTGCATCTTCGGGCTATACCTCTGCTATGCTAAACATAGGTTCTATGCGCAACAGCGGTATAGAGTTATCACTTGACTTCATTCCAGTACAGACACGTAACTTTGAGTGGTCGATTAATTTTAACATCGCAGCCAACCGCAATAAGGTGACGGCGCTTTCTGGTGACCAATACTCGCTTCTGACTTCCGTTTCATGGGACCAAAGATTCAACTCCCAGTATCCTTATATCACTCAAGTTGGCAAACCAACCGGTATGTTCTATGGTTATATTTATGAGGGGACATACAAGTCTGACGAGTTTACTACAGCCGGTTCATTGAAACAGAACATTCCGTATCCCGAGAGCGTGGGGCAGAACAAGATACGTCCAGGTGATCCAAAGTATCGCGACATCAATGAGGATGGCGTTATAGATGAATCTGACCGTACAATAATAGGCTGCGGTCAACCTCTGCACACAGGAGGGTTCTCAACCACCTTCAATTACAAGGGAATAGATCTCAATTTGTTCTTTAATTGGAGTTATGGCAATCACGTACTTAATGCCAATCGTCTCATATTCGAGAACGCACAGTCTGCTGGTTTGAACCAGCTTTCCTCCTACAAAAACCATTTCGTGGCGGGCGTGAATGAGAGCGATATTCCGCGTATCGGTGCCAATGCCATGTATATATATTCTTCACGAGTGATAGAGGATGCTTCGTTCCTTCGCCTCCGCAATGTCTCTTTGGGTTATACCTTCCCTAAGGCTCTGATGACACGAGCAAGGCTCCAAAACCTTCGCATCTATGCGTCACTCGACAACATCTGGACCATCACCAGATACTCCGGTCCGGATCCGGAAGTTTCTACACGCAATTCCGTCCTTACTCCGGGTTTTGACTGGTCCGCTTACCCAAGGGCATTCGGCGTTTCAGCAGGTATCAATATCGTATTCTAATGGAGGGCTCCGGTATGAAAAAAACAATTTTATTATTCTTTATAACTGTCTTGACCATCACATCATGCAAGTTCTTCGATGTGGAACCCAGTGTTATATGTTCAGAGACATTCTATACCACTGCAGCAGAGGCTAAGTACGGACTTGCGGGCGTGTATGGCACAATGAGTCACGAACATTTCTATGGTAACTATTATTCCCTAATGATGGCTAATGTAGATGACCTATGTTACTTCAACAGACCCAAAAATACAAATTTCTGCCAGTATTATTCATTCGATGCCAGTACGGCGGAAATTTATGCCGCATGGGTAAGGATTTATTCCGGAATACGTAATGCCAATGCTTATATGGAAGCGATTTTCCAATCAGAGTTCGACCCAGAGCATTTCATGTACAACGAAGCTCGATTTCTCCGTGCATACTTTCATTTCATACTTGCACAAGGTTGGGGAGATGTGCCTATGCACCCAAGCGCAGTGACCTGCAATGAGGATACCCAATGTGCAGCGTCTTCGCAGTTTGAGGTTCTCGATTGGGTGGAACATGAGATGGCGGAGTGTATCAAGATGGCCCCTGCTGAGGTTGAACCCCAACCATCCAGGCTTACAAAGACATCGATGCAGGGTGTATATGCCAGAGTATGCCTGTTCATGGCCGGTGTCACCGTCGACTGCGGCGACAAGGAGGAGTATTGGAAGAAGGCATTGGATGCGTCTGAGGCAGTTATCAATAGCGGTCTGCACCAACTTAATCCAAGTTATGAAAGGGTGTTCATCAATATGATCAGCGACAATTATGATGAGGCTTATCACGAATCAATGTGGGAGGTTGAGTTCCTCGGGGATCGTTCTACTGCAGACCGTTGGAGCAACGGACGAATAGGGGATGTCATAGGATTGCAAAGCTCAGGCTCGACTGACTATGCTAACTTCAAATGCAACTACTCTTATGGTATGTATAATGGCTCGCTGAAGCTTTGGGATTTATATTGGGAGACAGACCGCACGGATGATGAGAAGAACCTTCCAAACGTTACCGATACACGTCAAAATTGGAATATGCCTCCATACAACTATGCCGGCAATGCTAATCATTCTCCATACGGAAATCCAGGTAAAAGCAAGAGTGAGGCATCCATAGACAAGACCCCATACGTCTATGACAACGTCTCAACCAACGAGGATGCTCTTGCTTGTGCAGGCTCACGAAACTGTGGTAAATGGCGTCGTGAGGTGCAGTATGAGCCCGTCAAAACAGCTAAATCGCTCTATACGACAATCAACTTCCCACTGTTGCGCTACTCGGATGTACTTCTTATGTATGCTGAAGCTTCGCTTGAGTCGACTGGAGAGGTGTCTCAGAGGGCATATGACTATGTGAAGGCCGTGCGTGACCGCGCAGGCATTGCAACAAAAGCAATAACCGAGTATGATGCCGACTCGTTCCGTCAGTTCATACATAATGAGAGAGGCCGTGAACTCTGCTTCGAAGCCATTCGCAAGTTCGACCTCATACGTTGGGGTGAGTTCGTGTCTGCTATGCATTCTTATCCGCAGTGGACTTCGGATGAGCGTTGGGTCAAGGATGGAACAAGGACCCAGTATGTAAACGACATGTCTGCGTCTGTGAGACCTTGTCATGTTCTTTTCCCTATTCCAACAATCGAACTTGGTGTTAATAAACTCCTCCATCAAAATCAACTCTGGTAAATATCATGAAAAATTTATTTCCTATACTGACTTTTCTTTTCTGTATCGTCGGCTGCAAGCAGGAAATCTCTATTCCGGTAGACTATAACATCACACTGGACAATAGTAATACATACACTGCCGGTGACCCTGTGCGGTTTAATCTCGGCAATGCCATTGTGGATAATGTCATTTTCTACAGTGGCGAGACCGGCTACCAATACCGTTTCAAGGACCGTTTCAATGTACCCATGGAACAGGTCAAGACCGCAAAAATCAAGATTGACTATCAAGCGAGATATGGCGTCGCCAATGCGCTTGACGTGTATGTGTCCAAAACCTTCAATGGTATAAGCGGAGAGGATGCCATAGCCGATAGAGCTCTTGCGACAGCTTTGAGCAATGAAGCAAAAGGAAACAATGACCGTTCTATTACCGGCTGGACCAAGCTCGACTATAAGGAAGGGGCAAGCACAGTTTGGACTTCACAAGAGTATGATCTTTCGGCGTATTTGGACGGCTTTTGTATTGCCTTTCATTGGAACACACCTACAAATCAGCAGACCCAGCGCACTTATTGGATAAATGCGGAGATTAATGTTGAACTCGAGGGGGCAGAGCCGTCTGTTATTTCACTTGCCGACCTAGACCTCAAGACCGTGATGGTTAATCAAGAAATTGACGATCCTTATATGAAGAATGCCGGTAATGGCTCCATAAGATTTGATAACTCCGCGGCAACAATTGTTTGTCAGGGCATAGCAGCTGATGCTATTCCATATGCCATCGACGGGTGGATTTTTTCAACACCCCGTCAACTCAATAAGGTCGCAAACGATAAGGGGTGCGTTATTAAGACACTTCAGAATTATATGGATAGTTATGAGTATGTATACAAGAATCCCGGCTACTATACGGCTACATTTGTAGGCATAAATGCCAACTATCTTTATACAGACAAGTCCGTTCGCGAAATCAGTTTCCTCATTACCGAGAAACCATAGTGAACCACACATGAATTTACTATCGCTTTTCAAAACATGCAGTTACAAAATTTTCATTCAAGGAGAGTCGTGATGATTCTCCTCCTTGGCGTCCTGGCAGGCAACCTGGCAGGCGCTCAGGAATTCAATGAGTATCCCTCATCTAACCGTGATCAGAACGGCAAAATTATACGTTCAGGATACATCACCAACCCCTGGTATGACAACTGGGTAATTTCAGCCGGGGCCGGTGTTAGTGCTGTAACTGCCAAGGGAAACACTATGATGGTCTCCCCAAATTTCGAGTTGGACCTGACCAAGTGGGCGACCCCGTCCCTGGCCTTCCGTTTCGGTCTTCAGGGATATAAGGGAAGAGAGCATTTTACTCCGAATTTCAGGAATCACTCCACGCTACCATATGACCCTTCGACAAACGTTGTATCTTGGGATTATTTCTACGCACACGCTGACATGCTATGGTGCATAACCAATACAATCTTCGGTTATAAGTTCCGCCGCATCTACTCCCTTTCCCCGTACATCCACGGTGGTTATCAGAGAATCTTCGACCCGAATGCCTACAAGACCAACTACGACCGTGAGATGGTCTTTGGGGGCGGTCTCCTGAACAGTTTTCGCCTCTGCGACAGGCTCAGCCTTACGATAGACCTCCGTGCTTCAAACTTCAGCGGTCGCTTCCATGACAGTGCCCAGGGAGGCCGCGCCACCGAGTTGAGCGCCTCCGCAGGACTGGCGCTTAACATCTTCAAGCCTGGCTGGAGACGTGCCAAGGAACTCGAGGATGCACGAGATGCTGCAAGAGTTGCGGAAAGGGCTGCTCAGGCCGGCCTCGATGACGCCGAAAAAGCCAACAGGAGGCTGTCCGACGACAATGCCACACTTCGCGACAAAAACCGCGCGCTTGAGGATGAGATTAATGCGTTAAAGGCCGTAGCAGCATCCGAGGCAGAACGCAAGGGAGATGACGAACTGCTCAGCAGGATTTCCGATGCCGGTCTTGTCATCTACTACGACAAGGACGTCTTTCAAATCCGCAAGGGCGAGGAACTCCACATAGACGATTACGTAAGGAGGGTGCTCGCCGAGGAACCTTTGCATGTGTTTTACCTCACAGGTTCTGCGGACAAGGGGACCGGTACGTTTGAGAGGAATTCCTTCCTCAGCATCAATCGCGTGCATCGTGTGAAGACCTACATGATGAGCAAGTTCGGCATTCCCGAGAGTCGCATCGTCATCAAGGCCGCCATCATCTCCGACAAGCATGAAGACGGACGCCTGGACAGGTGCGTGTTGTTTGAGGACCGATAGCCGCAAGGACAAGCAACATGTGACAACAAACAGTATTCATAAGCAGTCACAATGAATCAGTTCCTTTATTCGGGTGATGACCCCCACAATAGTAAACAGGGGCACTAATTGGCGCACACCATCGTTGAAATCTCCTCTTTCAAACGATGATGCAAATCCGGAAGTTGTCGATAGAGTAACGATATATTTGCATAATTCGTTGATATTTATTAACTTGCGTATAAATAATAAGGCAAGTTGCTATGTTCGGAGAGGCCTGGCTGCATTATGAAGACGGTCGCAAGGTGAAAGTGTACTTCTTCACTCCGCGGCACCATTGTCAAGGCGCAAATCCAGGGAAAAAAGCTCATCATCGAGAAACTGCCTATATACGACGGCAAGATCACCTTCTCAGGCAAAGGTCAGGAAGGCCAGTCCAAGAAGTACCTCAGCCGTGCCTTCACCAAGTTCTTCTACGTCAGAGAGCTCGTTATCGATGAAGATGGCAGTGCGGTATTTGAAAAAAACTCCTTCCCCCTCAAACGCAGAGCGGCCACCAGGTGACCGCTCTTGCATTTTACATCATATCTATCTGTCTCTAAACGCATTATTCCATTGCGAGAATCTACAACAATCTGACGAAAAGAGTTATTCGGACTCTCTTACAAACTTTGCAATCCTTTCATTTACAATTCTGATATACTTTCTTTTCAGCTTATCAGGGAGGAAACTTCTGTCTATCAGTTCAAGAGATTTCTCGGGAAGACTTACATACTTGTCAAGTATCTTCTTGGCACGTGGCTTCACAATCCCTATCCTTTCCGCAAATCTTTCGAAATCCAAACGGCACGGATGACCAGTCTGCGCATAGACATCACTTTTAACGATGTTTGGAGACAGGCCACCGTCGAGCCCCAGGTCATCCCCGTTCACATGAAGGCTGGTATTAAGTAGGTCGTATGCAGGCGCAAGGCGGTAATCCTCCCCTTGGAGGATGATCGAGAAGTTCTTCAGATGATCATCAGCGTTGGCGTATATATAGTTGAATACTACAAGTTCAAGGAACCTCTCCATATCAACCATCCAAGCGGCCACATTTTCTCTTATCGCAACTGCGATATCTTCGAAACATCCTGCATATTTGAACCCCTCACCATCATTCTGTTCATTCCTCCCTACCACAGAGGCAAAATCCTCCATAGGCAGTTTGGTGCCATCAGGCAAAACATCAAAGCGTTTTGTGATATATACCCTCTGTCCATTCTCAGTGAAACACAAACCGTTTGCGGCAGTTACAATGCCATACACCTGAGAAGCGATCTGCATTGTCAGGTTCTCATTTACCGGAATGAACTTGCGGTCCAAAAGCGTATGGTCCCAAGGTGTCGGTTTAAGGATATAGGTAGAGCGCTCGTCATCATTGATTATGCGTATCTGACCATCATCAATGATTGCAGGAAACTTTTCCTGGACACCGGACACTGAGATTCTTTTCATGGCTCTCGCGATTTCTCCGGTATTTCGGAACTCATCTATGTTGAATCTCAAGACATGGCTGACGCGCTTCCCATCGAACAGAAGTTTTATCGCCTTTGGACAATATGTGGAATATCCATCCACAAGAAGGGATGGGCAGTTATGCAATTCTATCATTTCTCTACTGTTTTAACATTGTCGGCCCCTATGAAATCCCTGTCTGCCATAGCAATGAGCATACCGAAGAAATCTCTTTCATCGATTCTGAATGAACGACAGATGATCTTCCGGTTGGCCCCTTCGGGCAGCATATTTGAAAACAACGGAAACAGATGTTCAGACTCGTATGCCTCTACCCGTTTCGGGAGAGTGACAGATATGGGCGGCATACTGGTTGCCAGATATTCAGGATAGTAGTAGAATGAGTATCCTTTGCCAGGGCGGGTCTCTGTCAACAATCCTGCCCTATGGTCGTTCATATAAACTTCCAACTGTCTCATAATCGACAATACATGTTATCAA
>JAZRYB010000070.1:0-6745 GCA_045600565.1 Candidatus Cryptobacteroides sp.
AACATACAATGCCAGGAACGACGGCTTCGGAGGAGGCATCTTCGTGTTCAACAATGACGCCTCCACACCTACAACCACCCTTGTCATCGACATCAGCGAAGGCTCCGAATTCGGCCTTTACGGCAACAAGGCCACGATAGGAGGCAACGATATCACTTCCAGCGGAGTGCGCACGTCCGTCACCATACCTAACGTCAAGTCGATGGAACTCGCCGACTTTGAATTCAAGGATGCCGTACCAAACTGGTATGAGGACTACAATGCTGTTGATGCGAACTACTCTTATGGAACAAATCTGGATGCAGGGACCAATGCCAGGTATGCCGACCAGCTGACAGCAAACACCTACCTGAAGCATCTGGTGTCTTTCGCCGGGGATTCTCATACTTACACCGATTATCTCAACCTGACGCTTGGCTATGGGCTGCTCCGCATCATCATCTCCGCCAAGAATCTGTTGAATGGCGAGACGGCGATGTTCAAGCTCACATACACGGACACGAGTACGTCAACCGAGAAATCATGGCCTGTCGTCCTGACCGGCAACGGCAGCTCTATTGTAAGCAAGACTCTCCGAAACCTCAATTATGGCCACTATGAGGCGATACCAGTCTCCTGGCAGTGGAACTACACTGTAGATCCTTCAGCCGGTTATAGCGACAACATCTCGGAAGGTCCAGAAAAGAAATACCTGTTCACTCTGACAAGGCAGAATATAGACCTGAAGACAAACGAGGCCCAGGTCGTGAACGAGATGCACGAGTAGATTTTCATCTACTGGCGCTGGCCGTAGAAGGCGAGATCCGAGATGCAGAGATCGTTGTACTTGACACCTCTGTCAACATCCAGGATGATGAACCAGAGTGTGTCGGTGTCTATGCCGGCGCCAAGGTCCACAATCTGGGACCCCATACTCTTCGCAAGATCCTTTACGACTACAGGATCGGCACGGTTGCCGTCTTCCCCGATGAACTCACCGCCGTCGTTTACCCGGCAGCGTCCGTCATAGACAGCAATTCTTGTAGGGACTGAATTGTTCCTGTAGGCTGTTGCGGATTTGGCGTAGCCGGCGGTAATCGTCAGATACCTGACCTTGCTGCCCTGGACTTTGATCTTGAACCCCAGAGGGATATCCCCGTAAACCTTGGAATCGTCAAAGGTCTTCGAGCCGTCGTCCTCTATGTAATCAAGACTGCCCGCCCAGGTGGTGGCAGGATTGCCGTCCATCATATTTGACAGAGGATAGCCCTTGATGGTGTATCCGTAATCGTCTATGACATTCCATTTGAGTGAGAGTGCCTGTCCGCCTTTTACCTGGGAGAATGACGGAAGGCTGGAAAGCAGCAGTGCGGTAATAGCCGCAAGGCGTATGTGTCCGGTTTTCATATCGAATTGATTCTTGGTAGTTATTTAGTCGTGTCCTGATGACGTGGCTTTTGAATCTTCTGATAGAAGGCAGTACGGCCGGCGATTATCGCCTGTGCGGCGTAGTATGATACCATAATCAGGTAATCCTCTCCAGGGACTTCCCCCACGAACATATTCCAGGCCAGGATGAAGTCCGAGGTGACGAAGAACGCCGCTCCCAGTCCCAGGATCCAGTCCCTGTTCATCAGTGCTGTGAACAGCATTGTCGTGATGATGGCGGCATAGCAGATCACGCATATCTTCAGGAGTTGAACGTCCACGCAAGGGGCTATGCGGATTAGGGCGAAACAGAATATGCCGGCACTGAGGGCCAGGGCCGCGCAGGTATAGAGGCCCTTCTTCCTGTTAGTCTTATCCGAGTCCCGTTTCTGACGGAACGCGGAGACGCAGAAGTAGCAGATGTACGATATATGTCCGAGAGCGAAGAACAGAATCTGGAGGACCAGGGCAATGTCGCTGCCGGAACTGGCCTTGAAAGAGCCGGCAAGGTCTCCCAATGCAGAAAAGACCAGAGCTGCGGTTATCTGCCACGGAGCCTTGCCTGCGGAAAATGCCGCTAGGATGAAGACCGGAATACATATCTTGTGGGGCAGACCGAATGCAGGGATGAAATACAGTATGGCGAAGATAGCATACAGGATATATGCTGCCGTGTTCAAAATCTTTCTCGATACAATCTTATCCATAGTCAGGAACTTTTCTCCATATGCAAATGTGTCATATCATTTTGGAACTCAGCCTGCGTGACCTTCATATCTTCTTGAGCCAATCAATGGCCTTCTGTGTGCAGAAAGCATACTGAAATGTTATTCCCCTAATGTACTTGATCCGTTCGAGAAATTCAGCGAATGTGATGTAACCTTGTTTGAACCGAGTGATCTGGGCTCCTATCCTGTCATTGGCATACTACCGCAAATGTAATGATATTTTTCAATAAATCGAAGAACTTGAGAACGAGCTGAAACTAGCGGATGGGATGTGCTCTCTGAGGTCGCACATCCCATCCTCCTCGCCACGTACCCCTTTTGAGCCGCAGAGCGGTGATGGCGCATCAGCCCCGTGCCGGAGGAGTGAGCGATGCGTCGCATAGATTTTTTTGTTCTAACTACCCCTAAGTCCCGGGTAGTTAGAACAAAAAACTGGAAGAGAGTCGATGGCGAGGTGTTTTGAGGTGCAATCAGCATAAAAATGACCCCACCGGCCAGGACTTTATAGGGGTCAATCTAAAAAAATTATCGGGGGTCAACGCTTATTCAGCGCGAGGGGTCACACGCGCGCGTTTTTTCCAACGTCCGTTGGGACAAACCACAGCACCGAGGAAGGGGACGCCCGAATCGGACGGATAGACTCTTGTCTTCCGCTGATTGAGGCTGAGATGAAGGTTCATCATAAGGAAGTCCTCGATGAGAGGTACAGCCCCTCGCCCCAGAGTCTTCGACTCCTTGCGAAGGACATTGTATGCCTTGATGCGGGTGCAGAATGCAAAGGCAGACTGCTCGTACGCCTTGTAAAATGTTCCTTCAAGGTAAAGGTTGATGAAACATGTATTCTCCCGCTCGATGTCTATGATTTCCTTCTGCGTCATCAAGAAGTGTAAAAAAATCGTTCAAAAAAATCGTCGGCTGCGCCGAATGACACCAGCGCCCCGCGGGCGCTGGATAAAGGCATTCAAGGATTTTTATATGGTCAACTTTCCTGAGGCCTTGCGGCCTTGGGAAAGTTGGCTTTATTATTTTGATTCTGTAATGAGGCGGACTGAGAAACCATAGTAGCGGGAGTCGTAGCTGCCAGGGCTGACACTGCTGCTATTGAAGTACACGTCGTACGCGAAGTTGCCGTCGTAAGCAGAAGATGACCAATAGTAGCCGAGGCGACCGACATTGCTGACACTGGAGCCACTGCGGCTGCCCGCAGCGGGAAGGAAGACGATGCCTGCGTCCTGCGCAGTTTTCCAATCAGTATCAGTTGTATATGAACCTGCAATAGCATCTGCAGAAACTCCGTCTGGGGCTATGGCATAACCTGTTTGACCGCATACAGTAATCCATTTTTTGTTATGGTTGTTAAACAGATATGTCCACTCATCTTTGGAGAGTGTACGCCAGCCAGACTGCTCGGCGCCTCCCACATTGACGGTAAAGCCATCTGCGTTGGTGAAGAACACATCACTGCCGCTCGTGCCAGATTCACTGTAAGACGCCGCATACGCTACAGAAGCGTCCTTGCTCCAGAAGAAATGACTGACGTGAGATGTGCTCCAACTGTTCTGGACGTCGTACTGATTTGTCTCGAAGTTGAACTTGCTGCCGTCATAGTACAGATTGCCCTTTGAGAATTGAATCTGCTTGCTGGCGCTGACAGAGAACTTGCCTGTTAGCGCTCCGGCAGGAGTGAATGCCGGAGTCCAGTTTAAAGTATAAAGCTCATTACGCTTGATGATAACTTCTGATGCCGTCGACTGTGTGAATGTTCCGCCATCGGTGTCGGTGATGACAATCTTCATTCCGGCACTGTAAGTTTTAGGAGGAAGGTAGATATAGAAGTTGGTTGACTCCGTTCCTAGTTGTACGCCGTCACCGCAGTCGAGGGTGACGGTCTTGCCGGTACCGGTGAGACTGACGGTTGTTGCATCCGTCATCGTGAATGCTCCGCAGATAGCCTCATTAGCGGTAATGGCGATGCTCTTTACTTTGGAAGTGCCCTTGAGGCCAAAGCAGATTACACCGCAGATGTTCTTGAACGAAAGGCTCTCGGTCGTGCTTTTTGCGTACATCGGAGCGTTGAACTTGCCAGCCTCATAGGTCTGGACTGCGGGGAATTCCAATGAGCCTGCATTGTATAGGCTTGCAGGATAGACGGCGGAATAAGGCGAAGAAGGGGTAGTGCCGCTCTTATATGCAAAGCCTGCCTTGGTGGCGTCGGTGCCGTCGGGCGTGGCTGAATAGACTGCTCCGTTGATGCTTATCTCGTCTCCGGACACCCATTTCACCTTATAGTCGTCGATGGTCGTCTTCGTGATTCCCTGGTCGATAACGGCCGTGAAGGTCTTGACTTCGTTACTGAGTCCGGGCTGTTCCTGCTTGGCGCAAGATACTGTCAGTAGGACTGCTGACGCAGCGGCTATGGCTGCGATGATGATGTTCTTTCTCATTTCCTTGTCCTCCTTCGATTAATTGAACCACCCTGTAGTATCGCCGGGATCATAATTCTCTGTGCCGCCGCTCTGGCAGATGACCGCCTGGGCCTTGATCTCTATCACCTCCACGTGGGGAGATGCATAGACTTCTTGATTTTCTTTCTTCATAGGGCTATGATTATGTTTGACTTATGCTTCGGGTATGGGCGCAAAAAAATCCGCCTGCGGCCCCTCCCCGGGACCACAGACGGAAATGATTTACAATATTTAATGCTATATCATTGATAATGAAAACATTACCCCCCCCCTGCCCGACTGCCGGTAAGAGGAGGGACAGTGGAAATGGAAATGTTATGGGAGTAAGAGGTGCGCATAATTGTTTGCAAATTAATGAATTTGGTCGGTTCTACCAAATTATTGATGGGAAAATTGATATTGCACTCACTTTGATACTTTCTGCAGCCGCCTGCAATCTCCCCGGCATAATTAGGGCACGGTTTAGGGCACGAAAAAGAAAAAGTGGCTTGTATATAACTACAAGCCACTTTTTGGCGGAGAGTGAGGGTTCGTAATTCTCGCCCCGTAACTTCCCGATAATCAAATTATTAAGTGGGGTGGAAACCCCGATGGTTACACTGTGGTTACACGACAATGTCCTTGCTATGTCTCCGCTGGTCTTGTTCAGTCGAAGTAACTACATTTCGGTCTCGTAATTGTCTGTATGTCAATGAACTTCGCTCTTTTGCACCGACAAATGTGACATATCTTTTTCGATAATGCAAGTAATCCGGCAGATATCTGCAGACAGACTTGACACTGCCGAACTTGCGCTGGTAAACGGTCATATAATTTTTAATAGCCCTACTCGATATGGTGAGCGGAAAAGTTTTCTTAACTTTGCCCAGACACTACGGAAATTGAAGTTATGAGTTCACTTGTTAATACAGACAAGGAATATCTTGAGTGGCTGAAAAGCATTGTCTCCAGATATCGTCAAGGACAGATTAAGGCTGCGGTCAGAGTGAATCAAGAGCTGCTCGCATTTTATTGGAGTCTTGGCAAGGATATCGTTGAGATGAAGGCAGACAGTAAATGGGGAGATGGATTCTATAAGAATCTGTCGGCTGATTTATGTGCGAAACTGCCGGATGTCAAATGTTTTTCCGTAACGAATCTGATGTATGTTAAATATTTCTATGAAACTTATAATCAGTTCCTTGTAATTCATCCCCAACTTGGGGATAAATTAGAATCGTTGCTGTTTTCCATTCCTTGGGGACACCATAAAGTTCTGCTTGACAAATTCAAGAGCAATCCGGAAAAGGCTGTCTTCTTTGTCAGAAAGACGCAGGAACAGAACTGGTCAAGAGCTGTGTTACTCAACTTCATAGACACGGATTTGTTCGAGCGAGCAGGTAAGGCCATATCGAATTTCTCCGAGACGCTTCCTGCTCCTCAAAGCGATCTTGCACAAGAAATCACAAAGGATCCGTATAACTTCAATTTTCTGACACTTGATCAAAAGTATGACGAAAAGGACTTGAAGGATGCCCTTATCAGCAATGTCTCAAAGCTGCTGATAGAGATGGGTTCCGGCTTCGCGTATATGGGACGCGAGTATCGTCTTGTCGCTGGGCAGACGGAGCAGTTTCTGGATCTGCTGTTCTACAATACCTTCGCTCATTGCTACGTTGTAGTCGAGGTCAAGACGACAAAATTCGAAGCTTCATTCCTCGGTCAATTGAGCGGTTATGTATCATGCGCCAACCACCTGTTGAAGCGAGAAGGCGACAATCCGACCATCGGCCTGCTTATCTGCAAGAGCAAGGATGATGTCTATGCACAATATTCTCTCGAAGGTTATAATCAGCCACTCGGAATCTCCGGTTTTGAAGGTGTTAATATCCTCCCGGACGGCTACAAGCACAGTCTCCCATCAATCGAAGATATCGAGAACGAACTTAAGCTAAAGTAGTACGACTCGTCCCAGTATGCGATGGGGGCAAAAAAGCTCACCGTGTTAGGGTTGCGATTCCAATTAACTGAGGTAAAAACAAAAAAAATACGCATACATCGTAAAACGTATGCGTATTTTTATGCGTAAATGGTGTAAATCATTGATTTTCAACCATTCTTGCGGAGAGTGAGGGATTCGAACCCCCGAACCCGTTAAGGTCAACA
>JAZRYB010000071.1:0-22807 GCA_045600565.1 Candidatus Cryptobacteroides sp.
TTTCTTCATCTTTATCCCCAGCAAAGACCCTGTCTCGATATAATGGAAGCGCCTATCCTTGACCAAATGCTTGATGGCCTGACGTGCCAGCGGCCACTTTTGTATTTCGTCGAATATGATTAAGGATTTCCCCGGTATCAAACTCACTCCATAGTTTACCTGAAGAGAAGTAAACAGCATATCCAGATTGGATATGTCCCGGAACAAATCCTTCACCTGCTTTGGTGCTACAGAAAAGTCTATCAACAAATAGCTCTCATACTCATTTTTTGCGAATTCCTCCACTATTGTTGATTTCCCGATACGTCTTGCGCCTTCAACGAGCAAGGCCGTACTGCCATTGTCATCCTTTTTCCAATCCAGCAGTTTCTGATAAATTTTACGCTTGAAAATACGCTCTTCCATAACAGTTTTTGGCATTTATTTTTCGAGGGCAAAATTAATAGTAATTATGTTGATCACCAAAAGTTTTCAATATTGAGTGTCAAATTCCGCAGATTTGAAAATACACAAATAGTCAGAAATCGCAGATTTGCTGCGCCTGGGAAAAACGCGCGCGCGTGACCCCCGCGCCCGATTGGGATTGACGCTTATTCAGCGCGAGGGGTCACACGCGGTCGTTTTTCCCAAATACATAGCGAATCTTTTATTGCAAAATTAGGGATTTTCGGTGGACAAACAATCTATTTGCCGAAAAAATCTCGGGGAATCACCGCGTAATCACCGAATGCGCTACTGACAGCCCAGCGTCTTGGATGGTGCAAGTTGCGCGGACGCGAGTGACTCGCGTTTTGCGCAACTTTTGCATTTGTGGAAACTGTAAATTAACTTTGTAGGTTATGGAAGCACAGACCACACTCCGCAACCTGCCCATCGGCATCCAGAACTTCGAGAGTCTGAGAAACGACGGTTATCTTTACGTTGACAAGACAGAACTGATATACAGACTTGTCACAACTGGACGGTATTATTTCCTCTCCCGCCCGAGACGTTTCGGCAAGAGCCTGCTGATGAGCACCATTCATTCCTACTTCAGCGGCAGAAGGGACCTCTTCGAGGGACTTGCGATAGAGAAGCTGGAGAAGGAGTGGATAGAGTATCCCGTGCTGCATCTGGATCTGAACACTCAGAAATACGACTGCCCGGAGGCATTGGAAAACATTCTTGAAGAGTTCCTCTCCAGGCAGGAGGCCATCTTCGGCAGTAATCCGGTGGAACAGGGACCGGGGCTCAGATTTCAGGGCATCATCCGCCGCGCTTTTGAGAAGGCCGGCCGGAAGGTGGTAATTCTTGTAGATGAATACGACAAGCCGATGCTCCAGGCCATCGGGAATCCTGAGCTTCAGGATGCCTATCGCGCAACTCTAAAAGGCTTCTACGGTGCCCTGAAGTCGATGGACGGCTGCATCAGGTTCGCGCTTCTGACGGGTGTGACCAAGTTCGGCAAGGTGAGCGTGTTCTCCGACCTGAACAATCTCAAGGATATATCGATGTCTCTCGAATACAGCGACGTCTGCGGCATTACCGAAAAGGAGATGCTTTCGAACTTCGACGGGTATATTGAAAGGCTTGCGTCGAACAACGATATGTCGAAGGCGGAAGCCGTGGAGAAACTTCGCGAGCAGTATGACGGCTACCATTTCCACCCGAAGGGCGGAGGCGTCTATAATCCGTTCAGCCTGCTGAACTGTCTGGATGAAAATGAATTCAGGGACTACTGGTTCGAGACCGGCACCCCGACATATCTCGTGCAGCTTCTGCAGGAGCACGAGTACAATCTGGAGGAAATGAGCCATGCCGTGAGTTCGGCCAAGAGCTTGAGCAGCATTGACCCAAACTCGACTGACCCCATACCGGTCATCTACCAGAGCGGCTATCTCACCATCAGGGGTTACAATCCGGAGTTCGGCTCATACACGCTTGGGTTCCCCAACAGGGAGGTGGAGAAAGGTTTCCTTGACTTCCTTCTGCCATATTATGCCAACCTCCACAATACGGATTCCGCCTTCTGCATCCAGAACTTTGTGACGGACGTACGGAATGGCAATACAGAGGGCTTCATTGCGCGTCTGAAATCCTTCTTCGCCGACACTCCGTATGAACTGGTCAAGAATCTTGAAAACCACTATCAGAACGTTGTCTTCATCCTCTGCAAGCTGATGGGCTTCTACACGCAGGCGGAGTACCGCACCAGCGCTGGCCGCATCGATATGGTTGTCAAGACCCCGAAGTTCTGCTACGTGATGGAATTCAAGCTGGACGGCACTGCCGGGGAGGCTCTGGCGCAGATAAGCGACAGGAACTACACCCTGCCTTTCGCCGTCGAGGACCGGCAGATAATAAAAATCGGCATCAACTTCGACAGCACGACCCGCAACATCGACAAAGTCTTCGTCGGATAATTATGAAGAAAATATCTTTCAAGTTCATCGGAGCAGCCCTCGTAGCCATCGTGACACTGGCTGCCTGCACCAAGGAAATTCCGGTTGAGCAAGGCTCTGATCCGGTGTTGCCGGCTACGGAAGGCTCCCGCGTTATGGCGGTATCATTCAGTCATTCAACGAAAACGACCTTGAATGACAATACTCCTGAGTTTGAGGAAGCGGATCAGGTGCTTTTGTCCAATGGGATGTCCACACAGACTTGCCAGGTGCACTTCGTCGGTAACATACCGACCATAAGTACTCATCTTTCCGGTACGCTGACGGCAGTTTATCCGGCATCGGCCGCCATTGTGAGTGATGGACTCCTCAAAAAGATAGAAGGCTTTCGCGTTCCGGCGGAGCAGGACGGGACCTTTGCCGCCGCCAACATCGCAATGGCGGAAAATATTGCCGAAGATGCGAGCAAGATGATACTCCAGAACAGAACTTCGCTGTTCATTATTACTCCGCCTGCAAATGTAAATACGCTCAAAGTGACCTCTCTCCCTGCCGTTATTGACGATGATCGCAAAGGTGAGGCCTTTGCGATCAATAATGATGGTGAGGGCGATTGCACGAGAATGGTGACTGTCTCTGGAAAAGATGCGGATGGCAGGTTTTATGTCTCTCTTATTCCCGGAACGATGATCAGTGACCTTTTATTTGGCGCGGGTAATCTTGCAAAAAGTTTTTCCATCGATTATATTCAGTCTGCCGGCATAAAAAATCAGACCTCTGCCGGTATGGCATACATAATAGGAGCAGACGGATGGAATACATTGTCAAACACCATCAATGATGCAAACGAAGCTCTCAAAGCCGGCGAGACTTCCATTGAAATCAATTCCCCTACCGACCCTAAAACACCTATCATCCTCCCCGCCGTGTCGGACGGAAAGAACATAAGCGTGACCATCAACGGAGTCTCTGCCAACGAGATAACCTTCAAACTTGAGGACGGAGCCCAAGGCCCGGCAAATCTGGCTATCGACACGGATGCCCAGAGTCTTGTCATCAATCTCCCGAATTCTCACGTGACGGTCAACGGCGGCACTTATCAGAATGTCACTGCCACGACCTCTGCTTCCACTCTTGTGGTGGGCGGGGACGTAACAATCGGGACTCTCGACATAAAGGGCGGCAATGCAGATGTGTACGGGATTGTGAGCAATGTCAGCCGCGCAAGTGGAGTGAAGGTGAATTGGTATGCAGACAGTCGAGTCAAGCTGCTTGCGGGACTGGAAAAGTCAACCAACGGAGAGTCTGTCATCCTTTCTTCCGACATTGACTTGAACAATGAGGATTGGGACCCTGTTGACATTGGCAAGTCCATTGTCTTCGACGGGGCAGGTCACACCATCAGGAATCTCAAGATTGCCAATGAATATGATGATGGCCACTACGGCCTTATCGGGCATATGTATTCCAGCGCGGTCATCAGAAATCTCACCATCGACGGCGCGCAGATTCTTCCGCCTGCTTCAAAGGAAGGCGAAAGTCGAGGTGCGGCGCTTGTAGGGATAATTCGAAGCGGAGATTTGGAAAATTGTCACGTAAAGAACGTGACGGTGAGCGCATATCAGAAGGTGGGCGGTCTTGTTGGGCAGGTCTCTCTCGAGGCCAGCGGCACCACTTATCTCAAGGGATGCTCTGCAACCAATGTTACAATCTCGGAAAATATGACCGGAGAAGGCGTATGGGGAGCGGGAGGACTGATAGGCAGTCTCTG
This sequence comes from Candidatus Cryptobacteroides sp., assembly GCA_045600565.1. Classification (GTDB taxonomy): domain Bacteria; phylum Bacteroidota; class Bacteroidia; order Bacteroidales; family UBA932; genus Cryptobacteroides. The sequence goes on from JAZRYB010000071.1 coordinate 4,153, forward strand.
CCTTGAGAACAACGGCCACAACGTCACTATTTCGGGCTGCTCCGTTTCAAGCATCTCCATCTCGAATTCCACGTCTGAAGCCTGCCCTCAGCAGACAGCGCACGCATTTATCGGAACCATACGCGGCAATTCGAATGCTGTCGTCACCTTGTCCGACAACACAGTCCAGCAGACTGAAGGGCTTTTTACGGATATATATTCATCCGATTACTTCGGATGGGCTCCGAATACGGAATATTATGGATCTCCGGTCAATTGCCGGATTGTCATCGACGGAAAAACCTGGTATCCCGACTACCCGTTCCAAAATATTACCAAGGGGATAAACTACCTGACTATGGCTCAGGCTTCCGCCGCCGCCTCTGAGGGCGATGTGATTCACATAACCAAGGGTGGAGAATATTCAGTGGAGACCCTCAGCCTCCCGGCAGGATGCACTCTTGAGGCGAAAGCAGAAGGAGTGACTCTTATCCATACGCCGGCTTCTACGAGCTGGGTGGCCAATTGCGGGGACAATACCACGGTCAAGAACCTCACCTGGAATGTGGGGACTGCGAATCATCAGTATTTCCACGGGGTGAATCTTGTCGGCTGCAAGGTGAACGGGCTTCTCTGTACACACTCGCCCAATACCTATACCGATTGTGAGTTCTACAATGCAGACAGTTACAATCTCTGGGAATACGGCAGCGGCTCGACCTTCGTAAGGTGCAAGTTCACCTGCCCCGGTGGAGCTCACGGAGCGGGTGGCGGCGCCGTCAATGCCTACAATGAAGGGCAACAGGGGATGAAGACGGTCATTTTCGAGGAATGCCAGTTCTTCGCGCTCACCGCTTCGGATTATTATTCCGCCGTTTACATTAAGCCTGAAACTGATTTCGATGTCCGGTTCACAGGGTGCTCCGCTGATGATAATTTTCACATCGGAGACATCTCCCACTCCAGACTCTGGAACATCAGGGACAACACCAACATCAACACGAAGGTAAGCGTTGACGGCACTCTCGTCTATTCGAACGGCGCTTTTCTGACAAATTAACTTTTCGTGCACACGCGAATCGCGTCCGCGCAACTTTTGCATTTGTTGAATCTGTAAGTTAACTTTGTGAGTTATGGAAGCACAGACCTGCCCATCGGCATCCGGAACTTCGAGAGCCTTGGAACTGACGGCTATCTGTACGTTGACAAGAAGGTGTTTTAATGAATAACTGAAGATGAAGAGAATCCTTTCCATTCTTGCCCTCTCTCTGGCATTTACCTGTCAAGCTCAGGAATTGAAGTCGATGCACGGCAACCCTGACCTGTATCTTGATGAGCAGGGAAAAGCCTTTTTGAAGAATATTGATGAGGCTTTCGACCTCTTTCCGCCTAGTACTGAATTCTCATTTCCGCGTAAACAGGCCCTTCTCCTTTTTGATGCAGTCGCCCATAATACATTCTATGACAAGACTGCTCATCTGAAAGATTTCGCCGCTTCGCGTGCCGGCAAAGTTCTCGCGGACCTTGGAAAGCCTATGGGCAGGGGAGTCAGGCTCTATAAGATATATAATGACGGTTTCATCGTCCGCTCAAGGGAAATCACTTTCGCCGTGGATTTGAACGGACGTGCGGGAAGTATCCTCCCTGATGAGGTGATGCAGAGTCTTGTGGACTATTGCTCCGGCTTGTTCATCACCCACAATCACAGCGATCATTATGATATGAACGTCGTCAATATGTTCAAGGCGCAGGGGAAGCCGATATATGCCATCGATGAGTTCAGGCCTGACGATGCGGAAATCATCCATTGTTATCCTCCGGTTCCGGGGAAATCTCTGGACATTGATGCGCTCCTTGGCGGCAAATCTATGAAAGTCAAGATTTTCCCCGGTCATCAGGGAGAATTGCAGGACAACAATTATGTGTTCTATCTTCCGAATGGGAAAACAGTCGCTCATATCGGAGATCAGTTCCTGGATAAGGATATGGAATGGATAGACAATGTCCACAAGGAAGTCGATATTGATGTCCTGATTATGGAATGCTGGATAAATCAGGAGCCACGCGCTATTGCGGGCTATGCTCCTAAGCTGATAATCAGCGGTCACGAGGATGAGATGGGCCACACCATCGATCATCGCGAGGCATTCTGGCTGACTTATTACAAGATGGAAGAAGTGTATAAAGTAAAGACTCCTTACGTGATAATGGGCTGGGGCGAATGGTACACCTACAAACGCTGAACGAGACCGGGACTTGTGCATTTGCGACAGTTTTTTCGACATCTAATTTATCAATACTATAGATATGAAAAAATCTTTATTTATTCTGGCCTTCGCCGCTGTCGTAGCAGTCAGTTGCGGGCCTAAGGACAACACCCTCACCAAAGCTGAAATAGAAGACGGGTGGACACTTCTTTTTGACGGGAACGACCTTTCTCAGTGGAAGGATTTCAACGGAACGGAGCTGACCAATGGATGGAAGGCAGTCAACGGCTGTATGCAGGCTCCCGGCGATGGATCCGACGAGTCCGGCTATGTCGTCACAAAGAAGAAATATGCAGATTTCATCCTTTCCTGGGACTGGAAGCTCACAGAAAGCGGAAACAGCGGTATGCTCTACCACGTTATCGAGGCTCCATATTTTACGGTACCTTATGTCACAGGACCTGAATATCAGCTGATTGACTGTGAAGGATGGGAAGCTCAGCACGATGAGAAACTAGAAGAATGGCAGAAGCTCGGTACCGATTATGCTATGCATCTTCCTGACCCTGACAAGATGAAAGTCAATCCTGTAGGCAAATGGAACACCTCAAAGATTGTCTTTGACAACGGTCACGTGGAGCATTGGCTCAACGGTGTGAAGATTCTTGAGTTCGAGTGCTGGACTGACGAATGGTTCGCTCTCAAGAATTCGGGCAAATGGGCGGATGCCCCTGAGTATGGTATCGCCCGTGAGGGCCTCATCTGCCTTCAGGACCACGGATACCCTGCATCTTTCAAGAATATCAAGATTAAGGAATTGCCTCACAAGGGCGGTCAGAAGGACGTTCTGTTCAACGGAAAGGACCTTACAGGCTGGGAGCCATTCGGAGATTTGAACTGCTATGTTGATAAAGAGGGCAATCTAGTTACCGAAAACGGTACAGACCGCAAATATGGCTATCTCTGCACACGCAAATATTACAAGGATTTCGATTTGACAGTCGAGTTCAAGGAAGAGTCAAACGGCAATTCCGGGCTTTTCTTCCATTCCTATATCGAAGGCTACAACAAGGTCAACGGCTGGCAGTGTGAGGTTGCGCCTAAGGGCAATGACACCGGCGGCATTTATGAGTCTTACGGCCGCGGGTGGCTCCATCAGATTCCTGATGAGAAAGAGGACATCCTCAAGGTCGATGATTGGAACACCCTGCGTCTCCGTGTGGAAGGCAGCCACGTCCAGACCTGGCTCAACGGCGAGCCTATGACGGACCTCACTGATGACCTTATCGGCAGCGTTGACGGACGTCTGATGCTTCAGATGCACGACGGCAACGACATCAAGGTCCTCTGGAGAAACTTCGACATCACAGAGTTGTAGCAGTTCTGATTATATATATACAGAAAAAGGCGACTGAAGGAAATCAGCCGCCTTTTTGTACTGGGTAGGAGAATCGAACTCCTATTGCAAGATTGAGAATCTTGAGTACTAACCGTTATACGAACCCAGCATTTCTTTGGGATTGCAAAGATATGAAAAGAATTCGGATATCCAAATATTATTTTAGAAAAACGAAAAAAACCGCGGCAATCAGACAGGCGAAAGCGGCAATGTGATTCCACTGGAAAGTTTGGTTTCTGAAGACGAGAGTAACAATCAGTGTGAAGACTGTTAGCGAAATAACCTCCTGAATCACTTTGAGTTGCATCAGATTGAACGGACCTCCGTTGGTGTTGGACCCAATCCTGTTGGCGGGTATCATAAAGGAGTATTCCATCAGGGCGATGCCCCAGGAGAGCAGAATGATGATGATTAGAGGCCAGTCCTTGGCGGAGGGCACTACGTCCGGGAGCTTCAACTGGCCGTACCAGGCGAAGGTCATAAAGACATTCGATATGATAAGTAAAACTATGGTCCAAACCGCTTGCATAAAGCATTAATTTATAATGGGCGGCAAATTTAGAATTTGTTTCGGAATAATTCAATCAATTCAAAACAAGTTTTTGTTATATTCGCAGTATTTAAGACCTGTTTCGGCCCCGGCCGCGACTCCGGATTGCCGGCAGGTCTCCGAATATTGATAATATCCTGATATTTATGCAAAGATTACTGCCAAAAGGGCAATCCGCACGTATGCGGAATGGAAAGGCAGCTCGAATGCTTTCGACTGCGATATATGTTTTTGCTGTGGCACTGTCGGTATCCTGTACGCCGAACCCTGTGAAAATCGTTTTCAATGATGCATTTGATGTGTCCGGTGAGAAGTTTGCCTTGAAAGATATCAATCCTGACCTGCCGTCGGATTGGGACGGATACAACTACGTGGTCCTGGAATACAGGATTTCGACATCTCAGAGATTCCATCTGGGGTTCACCACCGACTGGGGTTACAGCGAGCTCAAGGTGATGAGCTATTGCCCGGGAGCCTGGAACAGGCTGGCCATTCCTCTCAGATTCTATACGGACCTTCCCGGCGCCAATGTGGATCTTGCGGCTACTTACAACCAGCCGCGATATACGGGATGGATCAATCTCGGCGGCGACAGGGGACCTATGCACGGTGTGGACAGTATCGGTGTACGCATTTACAAGCCTGTCGGCAAGCCGGTTATGCAGATACGCAATGTCACCCTTTCTGTCGAGGACCCCGGTGACTTGTATTTGGGCGACAAACCCGCAATAGATATGTTCGGCCAGTCTAATCTTGTGGAATATGACGGAAAGGTCCATTCCCTTGAGGAGCTTCAGGCTGAATGGCGGCGGGAAGATGCGGACCTGTCGGATCGGGAGGCATTCGGCTATTCCCGTTTCGGCGGCTACCTTGACCATCAGGTGGAAGCTACGGGCTTCTTCAGGACGGAGAAAATCGATGGCAGGTGGTGGTTTGTCGATCCTGACGGATATCTTTTCCTGAGTGTCGGGGCGGATTGCATCAGTCTCACGCCTGGCGGCAATCTGCGTGCTTATGACAAGCGCAGGAATATGTATGCCGCAGTCCCTCCTGATGATTTGTTCGATATGGATACGGTCCGCCGCCGTTTCGGCGAATGGAACGTGGTACGCCGCTATGGCGGCGATTATCAGGCTCAGGCGATTGACAAGGTGTTCAGGCGTATGGACAGCTGGGGAATCAATACCATAGGGAACTGGTCCGCCGGTGAATTGATGGATGCCGGAAGGAAAGCCTTTATGGTTACTTTGCAGACTGCCGGTGTGCAAAGGGACCTTATGGGACTTGCGGATGTCTATGGTGACGGTTTTGAGACCGGGCTCGACAGGGCGATAGCCACAACTACCGAAAAATATAAGGATAATCCTTGGGTGATCGGCTATTTTATCGGTAACGAACCTGCGTGGATCGGTCAGGAGGTGCGTCTGTGCGATATTATCCTTGACGGCGGCGACCGCCCGATCAAAAAGGCTCTCGAGGATTATCTCAAGGCTAATGGACATTCTGATGAGGCGAAATGTGCCTTTGTCCACGATACATTCGAAAAATACATTCGGGCCGTCAAATCTGCGCAGCTCCGATACGACCCCAACCATCTCAATCTGGGATACCGCTTCGGCAATCTGAATGCCGTGAATGACCGGCTTATGGAGGCTTGTGCCGAAGTCTTCGATGTCTTGAGCTTCAACTGCTACGCCATCCGTCCGGATGCGGCAATGATGGACAGGGCTCTCCGACTTGCCGACAGACCTATGATAATAGGGGAATATCATTTCGGCTCCGTTGACAGGGGATATGCACCGTCTCTCATACAAGTCCCTTCGCAGAAAGACAGGGGGATTGCGTACAGATATTATACTGAGCAGGCTTATTCACATCCTGGTCTTGTGGGGACGGCGTACTTCCAGTGGTGCGATCAGGATATCACCGGACGTATGGACGGTGAGAATTACAACTGCGGCGTCATTGATGTGACTGACCGTCCATACAGGGAGCAGGTGGAGGCGATGACCGAGACGGCAAAGGTCCTGTATGACGTGCATTCCGGGAATGCCTTGCCTTACGACAAAGTAGTGGAACGTGTGCAGGAGCACGGCAATTATTCTGACGTCTGGAACAAATAATATTGTCGCATCATCCCAAAAGGATATTCGGGGCTCGCCCCGTTTCAACAAAACTGAAGTTATGACATTGATTAAATCCATTTCCGGAATCAGAGGCACGATAGGTGGTCCGTCCGGTGAAGGCCTCACGCCCGTTGACATAATTAAATTTGTCTATGCTTATTGCGCGAAATTGAAAGAGCGCAGACCTGTCCCTAATGGCGACAGATACAAGGTGGTGGTCGGCAGGGATGCCAGAATAAGCGGTGAGATGGTGGAGCAGCTGGTATGCGGGACTCTTGTGTCCTGCGGCGTGGACGTCGTGAAGGCCGGATTGGCAAGTACCCCGACAACGGAGCTTGCAGTCACATTCTGCCACGCTGATGGCGGCATAATCATCACAGCTTCACACAATCCGCGTCAGTGGAATGCTCTCAAACTTCTTAACGAAAGGGGAGAATTTCTCACTGCCGCCGAAGGCCGGGAGGTTTTGGAATGCGCCGAGTCCGGGGATTTCGACTTTGCATCCGTGGATGAGCTCGGCCATATCCTGGAGCACGATTTCACCGATGAGCATTTGGATGCTGTTCTTGCTCTGGAGGCGGTGGATGCAGATGCAATACGTTCGGCAGGTTTCAAGGTTGTCGTTGATGCGGTCAATTCTGTCGGCGGAATCATTATGCCGAGGCTGCTGGATCGACTCGGAGTGGAATGTGTGAAGCTGAATTGCGACCCTACCGGAGATTTCGCCCATAATCCTGAACCTCTTCCCAAGAATCTCGAAGGCTTGTCCGAGGCCGTTGTGGAGGCGAAGGCTGATTTGGGTATCAGTGTCGATCCGGATGTTGACCGTCTGGCGTTCATATGTGAGGACGGACAGCCTTTCGTTGAGGAATACACACTTGTCAGCGTGGCGGACTATCTTCTCGAAAGAGAAGAGGCCCGGGGCCGCAGGGGTATGGTCACTGTGAGCAATCTCTCGAGCTCCAGGGCATTGAGGGATGTGACTGAGGCCCACGGAGGTGAATATTGTGCGGCGGCTGTCGGGGAGGTGAATGTCACGACGAAAATGCATTCCGAGAATGCTCTTATCGGAGGCGAAGGCAACGGAGGCGTGATTTATCCTGAATGTCACTGTGGACGGGATGCAATGGTGGGTGTTGCGCTCTTCTTGAGCAATCTTGCTCATAAGAAGTTGACTGTGAGTGAGTTGAAAAAGACATATCCGCAGTATTTCATTGCCAAGAACAAGATGGAGCTGAGCGACAAGGCTCTCATCGACAAGATACTCGCCGAGATGAAGAAGGTCTATTCTTCCGAGAAGATTAACGACTTGGATGGAGTCAAGATAGACTTTGAAGCGGACAAGACCTGGGTCCATCTCCGCAGCTCCAACACTGAGCCGATAATAAGAATATATTCAGAGGCCGCCACCGAGGCCGAGGCTGTCGCTCTGGGCGAGTCCGTCATTGCTATGGCCAATTCAATAATCAATTCGTAGGCAGAATGTTCAGTTTTCGTACTTCACCTATTGCAGAGCAGCTCGACAAGGCTCTTGTCGACGGGAAGGTGGCTGTGTTCTGCAATCACTGCTGCTGGAATCCGTTGACAGGGGAGTATCTGTATGACATCTTCAGGAAGCGGGGCAATCTCTCAGTTGTCTTCAGCCCTTCGGATGCGGAGCTTGAAACGTCTGAAAGTCACATAGATTTTGATGCTGACAGGCTGAGTGATGTGTCGGCTGTAGTGGTCGAGATTCAGGATGCGGGAGCGCGCTATTTCAATTTTACCATCGATGTGCTGCGCCTGATGTCCTACCTCAACAATATGGATTCGGCGCCTGCTCTGTATGTCGTTGACCACATCAATCCGGCCGGGCGTATTGTCGAAGGGACTATGCCGGCTGTCAGCAGGGATGTCTGGACTCCAATGGTGGTTCATCGGCACGGCCTGACGCTGGGGGAGTTGTGCAATCTGTATCACAATGAGATAGGGGCGTCTTATCCTCTGCACGTCATTTCTGCTCAGGCTTGTCCGGCAAGCCGTCTGCTGATGCCCTGGGCCGTCGCTCCGTCAGCTGACATTCCGGGCTTCTTTACGGCCGGGATGTATTCCGGAGGTGCATTGTGGCGTGACACTGGCATTACACCGGGACTGGGGACATCCAGACCTTATGAATATGTGGGGGCACCGTTTTTGAGGCCGGCTGTGGAGTCAGGTGTCCCGGCCCCTCCGAATGTGCTTATGCGGCCTTGCAGCTTCACTCCGTCCTCCGGTCTTTACGAAGGGGAGAGGTGCTTCGGTTATCAGATAGTCCGTCTCCCGGGGGAGGAGTATCACTCCCTTCTCCATACTGTCCGTCTGATTAGATATTTTCTTGACAGGTATTCCGAATTCTCCCTTTCTGACAGCTTTTTTGCGCGGCTGGCGGATCCTGTCATTGAAATGTATCTCAAGGGGGGCATCACATTTGATATTGTTCAGGAGCACGTCAAGGTTGAAGAGCAAAAATGGATAAGGAAGGCGAAACGCTTCGTTCTTTATGAAGACAGCCCTTGCAGAATCAAATAATTTCACTATCTTTGCGGCCACGATTCAAAAACAAAAAAAATGAAAAAAGGAATCCATCCCGAAACCTACCGTCTTGTAGCTTTCAAGGATATGTCAAACGAAGATGTATTCGTCACCCGCTCTTGCGCAACCACTAAGGAAACCCTTATGGTTGACGGTGTCGAATATCCGCTCGTAAAGGTCGAGATTTCCAATACTTCTCATCCTTTCTACACTGGCAAAGTCAAGATTGTCGATACTGCCGGTCGTGTTGATAAATTCTACCAGAGATACAAGTCAAGACAGAAGTAATAGCTGTCACGCAGATAGGAACAGAACCGCGGCTCAAGGAGCTGCGGTTCTTGTATATACGAATTAAGCTCGCAGTCACTGCGAGCTTAAGCGGTTAGTTAGTAGTGTATTTACCTTAAAATAAGAAGGTCAGATTATAAGTTGGTTAGAATTGAATCGTTTTAATTCCGCTTACAAATATACAATATATATTTAAATTCCCATACTTTTTTTCAAAAAAAGATAAATTTTCTGCCCCTTGCTTTTTAAAAAATTTAAATAACTAAGAGACGGTAAGGAAAAATTACCGGAAAAGATTATTTGTCAAGCAGATGCGGTCTTAATTTGAGTGTACGCTCAAGTGCCTGGGCATCCTGCCATTCGCGTATAAGTTTTGGATTCCCGCTCAAAAGGACATCTGGAACCTTCCATCCTTTGAATTCGGCAGGCCTGGTATAGATGGGAGCAGAGAGCAGGCCATCCTGGAAAGAGTCGCTGAGCGCAGATGTCTCGTCCGTGAGAGCTCCCGGAATCAGCCTGACGATGGAATCGGCCACAATCGCTGCGGGAATCTCTCCTCCGCTCACGACATAATCCCCCACAGAAATCTCTCTTGTGACAAGATGCTCCCTGATGCGATGGTCAATGCCCTTGTAGTGGCCGCACAGAATGATGATATTCTTCTTCAATGACAATTCGTTGGCGATTCCCTGATTGAGAATCTCCCCGTCCGGAGACATATAAATGATCTCGTCGTAGTCCCTCTCCGTCCGCAACTCTTCTATCATATTATAGACGGGCTCCACCATCATCACCATCCCGGCATCACCGCCGTAGCAATAGTCATCCACGGACTTGTGGGCACCGATGCCGTACTTTCTCAAATTGTGGATATTTATCTCCACCAGTCCCTTTTTTATTGCCCTGCCTACGATGGAGTGCGACAGCGGACTTTCGAGAAGCTCGGGAACAACTGTAAGAATATCTATTCGCATATTTGCAAAGTTAGTCACTTTTGTTAAAAATAATTATATTTGTATCCCAATTTATCGGCGGCCGGAGGATACTTCCGGAGTTCTGTCCTCCAGACCGCTTGTAGTTTTATGGCAGAATCCGGTTAACCTTAAAATTATATGAGCGAAGAAATTATTCCTGATGTGCTGCAGCAGCCTTCAGATGTAACTGAGACCATCAACGATGCGGAAGTCTCCGTAAATTATTTTGAGAAATCACTCTCCGAGCTTGTGGATTCTTTCCAGGCTTTGAAGGAAGAGGTTGACAGAATGAAGAAGTTCAAAGAGGCCGAGACCATCAAATCCGCATTCTACAAGAGGCTTATCAAAGAGAAATCAGAGAGCGGAATAGCTGAGGATGAGGAGAGTGTAAGTCCTTTTGCCGCCATTGAGGAGGGTTTCAAATCGCTCTATGCCGATTATAAGAGAGAGCGGGCGGAGTATAACAGACAGCAGGAGAAGGAACGCGAGGAGAATCTTGCGGCCAAGCAGGCCATCATCGAGGATCTCAAGTCCATAGTCGAGAAGCAGGATGACGTGAGCGCCACTTTCCCTGAATTCCGTGAGATACAGAATCGCTGGAGATCTGTCGGACCCGTCCCTGTCCAGAATTACCGTGATCTGAATGACACATATCAGTTCTATGTAGAGAAATTCTATGATATGGTCAAGATCAACCGCGATCTGCGTGACCTCGATTTCAAGAAGAATCTCGATGCGAAGGAGAAATTCTGCGAAATTGCGGAGAAACTCGCTGAAAACGAGAATGTCGTGGATGCGTTCAGGGAGCTTCAGAAGCTTCACGAGCAGTGGAAGGAGTTCGGACCTGTAGCCAAAGAGTACAGAGAGCAGATATGGGACCGCTTCAAAGCTGCCACCGCAGTTATCAACAAAAAATACCAGGCTTTTTTCGAGAGTCAGAAAGAGGTTCAGAGTGAGAATCTTGCGGCCAAGACCGCGCTTTGTGAGAAGATTGAGGAGCTCTGCTCGCGTGAAGTGAAGTCGTCAGTAGAGTGGAATACACTTTCCAAGGAGATAGAAGAGATACAGAAGACTTGGAGATCAATAGGTTTTGCTTCCAAGAAGGACAACCAGAAGATTTATGACCGTTTCCGCGCCGCCTGTGACAAGTTCTATGAGAACAAAAGGACTTTCTATACTGACTACAAGGACAGTATGAATGCCAATCTGGCGAAGAAAGAGGCCATCATCGCAGAGGCAGAGGCTCTCAAGACCAGCACGGAGTGGAAGAAGGCCACGGATCAGTTCATCAATCTGCAGAGGCAATGGAAGGAAATAGGCTCCGTCCCTCGCAAGAAGAGCGAGCAGTTGTGGAAGCGTTTCCGCGCTGCCTGTGATGAGTTCTTCGCGGAGAGGGAGAAGAATGCGAAGCCTGAGAACGATTTCTATGCAAATCTCAAGGCAAAGAAGAAACTCATCGAGGAAGTCATTGCATTTGAGGTGAGCGGGGACATTGAGGCTGCAAAGGCTGCCGCCAGGGAGTTCAACGAGAAATGGCAGGCTATCGGTTTCGTTCCTTTCAAGGAGAAAGAGTCCGTCAACAAGAGCTTCAAGGATGCTATGCAGGCCAAATTCCCTGATTTGCTCAATGCCGGCAGGAGTGCCGCCAGAAATGCCCGCCAGCAGCGCACCGGCAAGCCTCGCAGCGAGAAGGATATTCTTATCCAGAAGTACAATGCCCTTCAGCAGGATATCGATACATATGAGAACAACATAGGATTTTTCGCCATGTCCAAGAATGCCGAGGCTCTCATCAAGCAGATGAAGGAAAATATTGACAAGGCAAAGGCAGATCTGAAGAATCTTGAGGCGCAGATACGCAAGATGGAGAGTGAGACACCGGAGCAGGAGTAGCCTATGGATAAAAATACGATAATAGGATTTGTCTTGATGGGGGCTGTCCTTTTCGGCTTCACTTTCTATCAGAGCAAACAATATGAGAAACAGGCGGCCTGGCAGGCTCAGCAGGATTCTATTTACCTTGCCGAGCATCCGGAGTTGCTCGAAGATGTGACAGATGTGATTTCTGACACCGTTGCCGCGGATGCGACGGATCCGGTCGCGCCGGCCGCTATCTACAAGGACTCGCTTCTGGAGTCATCCCGCCTTGCGCAGGAGACCTTGTACACCCTCTCGAACGACAAGTTGCAGGTGACCTTCACGACTAAGGGCGCGCAGCCGTATTCGGTATGGATCAAAGAATACAAGACTTTCTCGAAGGGGGACCTGTATCTGTTCAAGGACGGACAAAACAAATATTCGGTCAATATCTACGCCGGAGAATATGTCAATACGAATGATTTCGTATTTCAGGTGGCTCACAAGACCGACACGTCCATCGTGATGAGACTTCCGTTCGCCGGCGGGGGCTATATCGAGCAGTCTTATACTCTCGCTCCAGGCTCATACCGGATGAGCAACAGGCTCTCCTTTGTCGGGATGGAGAATGTGATTCCACGCAATGTCTCCGTGGCTGATATAGATTTCTCCACCGTTGTGCCGAGAATGGAGAAGGGCTACAAGAATGAGTCCCAGTATTCCAAGCTTGACTATTATTTCGATGGCGAGAAGAAGCCGGAGGAGATAGGACGTGGACGCTCCGCTTCAAAAAGAATCGATTCCAGATTGTCCTGGTTTGCATTTCAGCAACAGTTCTTCTCCACTATTGTGGAGGCCGGTAGCGGTTTTGCGACGGGTGACCTTACCGTAGATTTCCTTACAGAGTCTGATGAGAATAAAAATCTGATGACTTGTGAGGCCAGGATGCGTGTGGACCTCCCGAAGGAGAATCCGTCAGATATGACGCTGGATTTCGATTTCTATTATGGTCCCAACCATTTCCAGACTCTCAAGCAATTCGACAGGAAATATGAGAAAATCATTCCTTTGGGCGGCTGGCTCGTAGGATGGTTCACCAGGTTTGTCATTATCCCTCTCTTCAATTTCCTGCATAAGTTCATCGACAACTTCGGCATCATCATCCTTCTGATGACCATAGTCATCAAGATAGTCGTGATGCCTCTGACCAACAAGTCATATCTTTCATCCGCAAAAATGGCCGCGCTCAAGCCTGAGCTTGAGAAACTCAACGAAAAATATCCCAAGCAGGAAGATGCCCTGAAGAAGCAGCAGGCCCAGATGGATCTGTACAAACGGGCTGGCGTCAGCCCGATGGGCGGATGTCTTCCTACCTTGCTCACCTTCCCTATTTTGTGGGCGATGTTCCGTTTCTTCCCGGCTTCAATAGAGTTGCGCCAGCAGTCTTTCCTCTGGTGTCAGGATTTGTCCGCATATGATTCCATAATTGACTATGGGACAAAGATTCCGCTTCTGGGAGATCATCTTTCATTGTTCGCCCTGCTGATGGCGGTGACTATGTGGCTGTATTCCAAGATGACTATGTCCGGCCAGGCCACCAACAACGACCCGAATGCGGCCAGTATGAAGTTTATGAGCGTCTGGATGATGCCTATTATGATGTTCTTCATCTGTAACAGCCTTTCAGCCGCGCTCAGCTATTATTACTTGCTCAGCAATCTCTTTATGATGCTTCAGAACTGGGTGCTCCGCAAATTCTTCGTCCATCCAGAGGAGCTTCTCGCCAAGGTGAAGGCATCCGAGGGTAAGCCTCTCAAGAAATCCAAATGGCAGCTGCGGCTTGAGGAAGCTCAGAAAATGCAGCAGCAACAGCTTCGCGAGCAGCAGAAGAAAGCACGCAGATAATGATTGGAGATAATCTTGATAATGTTTATAAAGCACTTCCGCCTGAGGTAAAACTGGTAGCAGTTTCCAAATTCCATCCCATTGAGGCTATAGTAGAAGCTTATTATGCCGGGCAGAGAGCTTTCGGTGAGAGCAGACCGCAGGAGTTCGAATCGAAGGTCAAGGCTTTTGCCGCAGGCGTGGCGGGTCTCAATGGCTCTCCTGACGATATCGAGTGGCATTTTATTGGGCATCTTCAGACCAACAAGCTCAAAATGGTCCTTCCGTATGCAACGCTTGTGCAATCGGTGGATTCTCTACATCTTCTTCAGGAAATCAACAAGTGGGGCTCTGCCAATGGCAGAATCATCCCCGTCCTTCTGGAGCTCCATATCGGGGTGGAAGAGTCAAAACAAGGATTTTATGAAGACGATGTACTTGATATTCTTTTCAATGCGGAAAAATATCCTTATATTCGCTTCCGTGGCTTGATGGGTATGGCTTCCCACACTGATGATGAGGCGTCGATTGATGCCGACTTTGAGAGGATTGATAGTTTTATGGCATATCTGACGGATCTATTTCCAGAGATTGAAGGATTTGATCAGTTGTCCATAGGAATGTCGGATGATTTTCGAATTGCTCTAAGGCACGGATCGACTATGGTCCGTATCGGGACTGCAATATTCGGAGAGAGAGAATACTAATCTTAAATCATAAAAATATGGATGCTGATAAGAGACTAAAGTCACTTGATGCCTGCAGAGGCTTCGATATGATGTTTATTATGGGCGTTGCATCCGTGGTCGTGGCCATTTGCAATCTGTTTCCGAATGGAGATTCCTGTTGGCTTGCGACTCAGATGTCACACGTGGATTGGGATGGCCTGCGACATCACGATACCATTTTCCCTTTGTTCCTGTTCCTTGCCGGAGTATCCTTCCCATTCTCATATGCAAAGCAGGTTGCGAACGGCAGGACACGTTGTCAGATTTATTGCAAGATTTTCTATCGTGGTTTTATGCTCGTGTTTCTGGGCTTGGTCTATAATGGATTTTTCCAGTTCAAGTTCCCTATGAGGTGCGCGAGTGTGCTTGCCCGTATAGGTCTTGCGTGGATGTTCGCGGCGCTTTTATTCATCAATTTCAAGCCGAAGGTGCGCGCCGTCATCGCAGTTGCCATTCTGGTGGGATATTATCTTTTGATGAAGTTCATCCCTGCTCCTGATGTTCCCGGCGCTCAGCCGTTTACATTCGAGGGCAATCTGGTCGGTTATATTGACCGTTGTATTCTCCCGGGTAAGTTGTATGAAGGAACTTTCGATCCGGAAGGATTGTTCAGCTGCCTTCCTGCCATAGTCACCGCGATGTTCGGAATGTTTACGGGAGAGCTGGTCCGTAAGCCGGAAGAGGAGTATTCGGGCAACGGCAAGACTATCCGCCTACTTGTCGCCGCGGCCGTAATGCTTGTCATCGGTCTTTTGTGGAGTCTTGATTTTCCTATCAACAAGAAGCTCTGGAGCAGCACTTTCGTTCTTGTGGTCGGGTCTTATTCCGTGGCTGTGTTTGCTATCTTCTATTGGATTATCGATGTCAAGGGTTGGGACAAGTGGATTACCTTCTTCACCGTCATAGGTATGAATTCAATCACTATCTATCTTGCTCAGCGAATCATCAACTTCGGTAGCATCGGCAGATTCTTCTTCGGAGGTCTCGCAGGACTCTGCTCAGAGCAGTGGGCTGCTGTAATCCTGTCTGCCGGTACCTTCTTCGTAAGCTGGCTCTTCCTCTATTTCCTCTACAAGAAGAAAGTCTTCCTGAAAGTTTGATTTTTGAAATACCTATGAATAAGCACATTATTGCGACTTTAATTGCACTGCTCACTGTGTCTGCTGTTTCTTTTGCCACGGACGGCATCCCTCAAAGGACAGAAGAGACTTCTCGGTACAGAAATACGTTGGACATAGGCTATAATCCCGGTGGGTTAAGTATTCTCAAGCTGGCAGTGTATAATAAATTGGCTGAGCTTGATGCATTTATTCCTTTTGCTTACTTGCTCATCGGGGCGGAGGTGAATGATTTGCGCTCCAGCGGTACATTTTCGGTCAATTATCTGCGCAGAATCAATGAATGGCTTTGGCTTGGCGGCAATATCAATTACGAGCACATCTTTCTTGACATGAAGGATTTGTGGGATGGACAGATCTCATCTTACAACATCAATGCTCTCCCCGTGATGGCTGTGGCCAAGGCCTCTTGGCTGCGTAGGGCGAATGTCTCTCTGTACTCCAAATTGGGAGCAGGCGTGACATCTGTGTTCATCCAAGGGGGAATCATCAAAGTCAAACCGGCGGTGCAGTTGACTCCTGTCGGAGTGGAGTTTGGTGGCGATCATATATTCGGTTTTGTGGAAGGAGGTCTGGGGCTGCAGGGCACAATAATTGCGGGACTTCGGTTTCCTTTCTGATAATAGTTGAGATATTAATAGTACTATTACGTATATGAGAAAAATAATTTACGCAATTGCCATTCTTATGGCAGTCGGCTGCAACAAGGTGGCTGACACCGTTGTCTTCGGAATCATCCGCACAGCGAACGAGGACAACCCTGTTGCAGAAGCTGTCGCCGTCAAGGACGGCAAGTTTGTCTACGTAGGTGACAAGGCAGGAGTTGAGGCCTATATCAAAGAGGGCACCACGCAGGTCATTGACCATACAGGCAAAGGTATGGTGATGCCGGGCTGTTTCGACGGTCACGCACACTATATGATGACCATTTCCCTTGCCAACATGAAGGGCGGTCTGCTTTTCGACCACGATGATGGCAAGACTGAGATTCTCAGGAAAGTCGATGCCGCTACCCTTGAAGCGGCCAATGCGGGGAAGAATTGTCTGTTCGGCTTCGGATGGGATATGTTTAAGAACAGAATGACCGACAATATTACCTTGGCAGAACTTGATGCTGTCTCACACGGGCTGTCTGTCGCTCTGTTTGACTCCGGAGGACACAACATGTACTGCAATACGGAATGTTTCCGTCGCTGTGGCATCATCGACGACAAGGGCAATGTGCTTATCAGGGAAATACCGGGCGGACTGCTCGAGATGGATGAAAACGGGCATCTTACAGGCTTCATTGATGAGCGCGTGACAGGGTATCCTATGCGTATGGGAGGCATCGACTCTGACGAAATCATAGATGATGAGGTCGCAAGTATCGCCCTCGAAAAATCTCAAGAGCTGCTGCTCTCCACTGGCTATGTGTCATATATGGAAGGCTGGTCCAATGCCTACCATCCAAGCAAATTCTACGAGACTGCAAACCGTTTCGACAAGGAGGGCAGGCTCAAGATGCTTCTCTCTATGTCTTACGAGGTCGAGCCCTGGCAGAAGGATATGAGCGACCAGATAGACTATCTCGTTTCTCTTAATAAGAAATACGGCACATCTCACGTACGTCCGCAGTATCTGAAGGTGTTTATGGACGGTGTGGTGGAAACTTCTACCGGTTCAATGTACAAGCCATACAAGAGCGGGATTACATACAACAGTCATTGGCAGGTCGATCGCCTTGCCGACATCACCCGCGAATGTAACTCCAAAGGTCTCACCGTTCATACTCACGTAATGGGAGACAAAGCCATTGCCGAAGCTGCAGATGCCTATATCAAGGGTGGTGACGGAGAGCACCGCAACTGCCTTGTGCATCTGCGCAATGTGCGCAAGGAGGATTTCCAGCGCTTTGCCGAGAACAACATTGCCTGCACTGCGGGCATGACCTGGCACAATATTGATGAACTGACTCTGGCGGTATTGCCTGACTACATTGATGAGGAATATGTACAGCACGGATATCCTATCAAGTCTTTCTTTGATGCGGGGGTCAAGGTCAGCAGTCATACCGATTATCCTGCCAACGGAACCTGCCCGCAAGATCCTTTCGGGATTATGGAGGTAGCCGTCACCGGCAGGATGATAGATCCTAATACAGGCAGACAGACGCCGGAATTCGACACGGAAGAGCTCATCACTCTGGAGCAGGCTCTTCAGGCTCTCACAATCAACGGAGCCTGGCAGCTCGGTATAGATAACGAACGCGGAAGCATCAAGGTGGGCAAATATGCCGATTTCGTCCTTGCCGACAAGGATGTGTTCTCATGCCCCGTGACAGACATCCACAACACCAAGGTCGTTTCCACTTGGTTTGAGGGCGAGCAGGTTTATCCCATACCATAAGACAACACCCTCAGACGTGCCAGAATAATATTGACCAATAGAGAATTTTAAAAATATAAACATTAACAATCAAAATTTGAGAAAATAATGAAGAGAATCACATTCTCAATCTTGATGCTCGTCGGAGCATTATTTGTAGTGTCATGTTGCGATAACAATGACAACAACACTCCGGAAAAAACAAAGGTAACCAAGATTGCCGATTACCTGTATGAATTCGAGGCGGAAGGCTACGGCACAGAGGCTCCTGTTGCACTCCTGACAGACGATGGTCCTGTGACTTTCGGCTGCAGCGCGGTCAGAAACGGCAACTTTTACGGAAGGAATCTTGACCTCAGTATAAATGAAATATGTGAATTCATCGTCAGGACGAAAGCCACCGGAACACGCAAACACGCATCAATAGGTGTGGCAAACCCTGTGTTCCGGAACATTACGAATGAAGATGTCCTGGCCGGGTTCACGGAAGAGGAGCTGAATTTCATCCCGTGGATGACAATGGACGGCATAAACGACGCCGGACTGGTGTGCAATATCAATGTCGTGAATATGTATGACATTGAGAAGAATATACACTCTCACACCAACCCCGGCAAGCCTCAGATAA
>JAZRYB010000072.1:0-29383 GCA_045600565.1 Candidatus Cryptobacteroides sp.
GCTACGTGACCAAATGACAGAAGCAAAAGACTGAAAAAGGTTCATAAGAAAAGAAATTAATCATTTCAAAACAGGTTCTTAATTTATCTCGGGAAAGATTCTTTGTCGAATTATCGGTATGCAGTATCATAAGAATGACTAAATATTTGTTAACTTGCGCTCTGATATGAGAAAAACCAGATTAATACTGTCCGAAGTCTTTCTTGTCACTGTCGCTATGCTTGCCATATCGGCGGTAGATACACCCCAGAAGGCATATGTTGACAGATATGCATCTCTTGCTGTCGCAGAAATGTATCGTAGCGGTGTCCCCGCCAGTATCACGCTCGCACAGGGTATGCTGGAGTCCCGTAACGGACTTTCAGCTCTCGCTTCGGAAGGTAACAATCATTTCGGTATCAAATGCCACGCTGACTGGAAGGGTCGGACAATGGCAGTCGATGATGACAGAAAGGGGGAGTGCTTCCGAGTCTATGATGATGTATATGATTCATACAAAGATCATTCTGATTTCTTGAGATATAGTTCCAGATATCAGTTTCTTTTCGATTATGAGATAACTGACTACAAGGCTTGGGCTCACGGCCTCAAGAAGGCGGGATATGCGACTGATCCGCAATATGCATCCAAACTTATCAGAATAGTAGAGGAAAATTCTCTGTCTCAGTATGATAAGAAGACCCCTTCCCAGATGGGCGTCACTGTCATAGAGACAGCTGGCGGTGAAGTCATAGTTGAAAGAGGTGATGAGATTGAGCTCCAGAAGAAGGCCAAACCAGGCAAGAAGGTGAAGGTGAAGAAAGTCCGGAAGGCTTCCAAAAAAGCTCCTAAGGAGTTGATTATCGAAGATATACCCGATTCTCCTACGATGCTTTCCGAGCCGAAAGCCGCTGCGAATGAAGGCATGGTCTATTCTCTTGACCGGAAGGTGTATGTCCAGAACGGTGTTCCTTTCGTCTATGCAAACAACGGAGACACATACGAGTCCATCGCTTCGGAGTATAATCTGTTCAGAAAAGAGATTCTCAGATTCAACGACTTGACAGCCTCTGAAGAAATTGTACCAGGCACAGTCATTTATATCCAGGCCAAAAAGAATAAGACAGGACGAGGACTTGACAAGTATATCGTTGAGCACGATGATGAGAATCTGAGGGATATATGTCAGCGTTTTGGCGTGAAGATGAGCTCTGTGGTCAAGATGAATGCATTCTCGTCGACACACAGACTCCGTGAAGGTGATACTATATTTTTAAGGCGATAGAAGCCTGTATTTGATTGATTTGTGAATATGTCGAAGAAGAGAAGAAAATCAGGTTCGGTCTGGAGCATAGTTACATTTATTCTGGCAGCTGCGGCGATTGTCGGTTATTTCGCCTGGAATTGGTACAGCGACAACAAATTGCCTAATTTCCGCAATGAAACGGTATTGTTCGTTTATCCTGAGACTACTGCGGAAGAAGCCTATACAGCTCTTGTCCAGGATGCTGGAGTAAAGAGGCCGTACAGCCTTGCCCGTGCATTCAGACAGAAGCAAGTTGGGACATACATACAGCCGGGCCGATATGAAATCAAGCCGAAGTATTCCAGCGTGTATGTTGCCAGAATGCTGAACAACTGCTGGCAGAGTCCTTTGAAGCTGGTCTTGAGCGGTTCGATGAGAAGCGTCTCCCAGATTGCATCCAAAGTCAGCAGGCAGCTTATGATTGATTCTCTTGATGTGGTCAAGGCCTTGGAAGACAAATCAATTACAGAATCCTACGGCTTTTCGCCCAAGACTGTTTTCAGCCTTTTCATACCTGATACATATGAAATGTATTGGACTGCGGACATCAAGGATGTCCTTGATTGTATGAAAAAAGCTTATGACGAATTCTGGACGGCAGCGCGTGTGTCAAAGGCGAAAGAGCAGGGCCTTGGCAGGGAGGAAGTCTCAGTGCTGGCCTCAATTGTCACCGGAGAGACAAATTATGAGCCTGAAATGCCCACAATCGCGGGGGTATATCTGAACAGACTTCATAAGGGGATGAAGCTTCAGGCTGATCCTACTATTGCATATATTCTTGATTATAAGGTAAATAGAATATTATTCAAACACTTGCAGATAGATTCTCCGTATAATACTTACTTGCACGAAGGCTTGCCGCCCGGCCCAATTTGCGTGCCTTCGAAGGCTGCTCTTGAGGCAGTACTTAATCCTGAAGGAGATTATATGTATTTCTGTGCGAATTCGACTTTTGACGGCACACACCTGTTCGCCGTGAATCTTGCCGAACATCTCAAGAATGCGCGAGCTTTCCAGTCGGCTCTCAATGCCGCTTCCAAAAAGTCAAGATAAGACTTATTTCTTTTCTTGCCAGACTACTTTCTGGACGCGATAAGGGTATTTCTCTTTCAGCCTCTCCGCATTCGGACAGTCTTCCCGATGAATCTTGATACCTTCTGTGCGCGTGACGAAGCCGAATACATCATCACCGTATTTCGGATTGCAGCATCCGGCCATCTTGTATTCCAGACCTTTGACTCCTTTGGCATTGATGACGAGAATCTCGTCATCTGAAATCCATTCCGGTTTGACCTTCTTTTCTTCCTGCTTGTCTGTCCGTATCACGAGCAGGTCCGGATTGATGATATAGCTCTTGATGTCATCCAGACTTATTCTTTCTTCACTTATTGCAGCCATAAAGGATATGACGGATGAATATTTCAGATGGTGCATCATAGAGTACAGCAGGTCATCAGGAAGTGCCAACTTCCAGTTTTTGAGCCTCCTGTCAAGCAATTCCCGTCCCCGGGCGGCATTCTTGCGCACCTGCTCGTCGAGTTCGAGCTTTATCTTGTTTCTCGCCTTGGCGGAAACTACCCATTGCAACCAGTCAGAATTAGGACGCTGGTTTTTGCTGCTCAATATTTCGACTACATCCCCCGTATTCAGTCTCTCCCTGAAAGATACACCTTTGCCGTTAATCCGCCCTCCTGTGCACCTGCAACCAAGCCCGGTATGAATATTGAATGCGAAGTCCAGCACTGTTGCCCCTGTGGGGAGTATCCTCAGCTCTCCAGTAGGTGTGAAGACGAAAATCTCGTCAGCAGGAGGTCTTGGAAGGTCTTCCGTTTTGGCCTCATAAGGGTGTTCAAGCTGATAGCGTACGGAAGCCAGCCATTGATTGATGGTGGTGTCCCCTTTGATTCCCTTGTATGACCAGTGGGATGCCAGTCCGTTCTCCGCAATGTCGTCCATCCGCTTTGAGCGTATTTGCACTTCAATACAAGCTCCGGATGCGTTTCTGACTGTGATGTGAAGGCTCTCGTAGCCGTTTGATTTCGGGTTGGATATCCAGTCCCTCAAGCGTGAGGCGTCGGGCTCGTATTCTTCGGTCACATAAGAATACACTTTCCAGCATAAATCATTTTCGAGAATTCTGTCAGGCTCACATTCGATGATGAAGCGTATGGCAAACACGTCATATACACCTTCAAAGGTGACCTTTTGCTTCTGCATCTTCTTGAAGATGGAATAGGCTGTCTTTGTCCGTATTTTGAGCTTGTATCTGATACCCGCCTCCGAAAGCTTCTTCTCCAGTGGCTTGATGAATTCTTCTGTGAGTTTCAGCCTGTCCTTTTCCGTGCTTTTGAGCTTGCGTGTGATGAGCCTGTATTGCTCCGGCTCGGAATGTTTGAAATAGATGTCTTCGAGCTCGCTTTTGATGTTGTATAGACCAAGTTGGTGCGCAAGAGGAATATAGAGCATCAGTGTCTCCAGATTCTTCTTGTCGCGGGAGGATTTCGGAAAAATCGACAAATTCCGCATAACCTCCAGCCTGTCAGCTATTTTAAGGACAGTCACCCGAGGGTCTGAGGAATATTGGACTATCAGTTTCTTGTAGTTTTCAGCTTCCAGTCTTGTGTCTTTGGGCTTGATGAGGGAGATCTTGTTCAAACCATCCACAAGAATCATCACATCAGGCGCAAATCCGGCAATGTGGGTCTCAGGATGCAGACGAAGTGCCTCGTGCAGATAGACTGCCGCGATGCACTCGTCGCTCAGACCAATCTGGTCGGATACGATTCTGGCAACGCCGTCGGCGTGCTCGATGAACGGATGTCCATCGTAGCGCAAATCATCCCGTAGCGCATCATATGCGATATTCCGGGCTCTTTGAACCAAATCTCCCGTAAACATAACGACACAAATATCGTAATAATTATTCTGAAGTCCACACTTTCAGATACTGCTGAAGAGCCCACATTTCATCGCGGAACCTCGCCGCTGCGGTAAAGTCAAGTTCCGCCGCGGATTTCTGCATTCTGCGTTTGTCCTCTTCCACCATTTTCTCTATTTGTTTGCGGCTCATTGAGCGTATGACGGGGTCTTGCAGTACCGCCGCAAGGTCTGCCTTGATGTATCCTTCAATATATGCGCTCTTGTTCTCTCTCTTGGAATCGTGCCCGAAACCTACAGAAACTGAGCCGGTACCGAGTTCGGAAGGCGAAGGGATATAGGTCGGATTATCATAAGAATTGGCCGCGCTGATTCTGCCTGACGGACTGTTCGCCCATACTGCCTGACGCTCTTCCTTCAGATTCCGGTTGCCTCCAAGCTCGCTGATAAGAATATTGTGCTTTATATCAATCTGTTTCGGAGTGATATTGTTGAGCTTGTTGTACTGAATCTGTTTTGTGCGACGCCTGTTGGTCTCCCGGATGGTCTCATCCATCGATTTGGTGATAGTATCGGCATACATTATCACCAATCCGTTTACATTTCTGGCAGCACGACCCGCCGTTTGAGTGAGCGAACGTCCTGTCCTGAGAAACCCTTCCTTGTCGGCATCCAAAATGGCGACAAGAGAGACTGAAGGAATATCGAGACCCTCCCTGAGGAGATTGACTCCAATGAGGACGTCGAATAACCCGTTCTTGAAATCCTCGATTATTTCAACACGTTCGGCGGTATCCACATCCGAATGTATGTATCTGCACCGGATACCTATGTGGGCCATATATTCGTTCAGTTCCTCGGCCATACGTTTTGTGAGGGTGGTTACAAGGACTCTTTCGTCCCTTTCCGAGCGCTGAGTGATCTCTTCCACGAGGTCATCCACTTGATTCTCAATGGGGCGGACTTCTATCGGCGGGTCGAGCAGACCGGTCGGCCGGACTACCTGCTCGACCACCAGACCTTCGGATTTTCGCAGCTCATAATCTGCCGGTGTGGCACTCACGTACACCTTCTGACCTGTGATTTCCTCGAATTCATCAAAAGTGAGAGGACGGTTGTCCGATGCGGCCGGCAATCTGAATCCATAGTCCACCAGAATGGCTTTCCGGGAATGGTCTCCGCCATACATTGCGTGGACTTGAGGCAGTGTGACGTGACTTTCGTCAATGAATGTAATGAAGTCCTTTGGAAAATAATCTATCAGGCAGAACGGTCGTTGTCCCGGCTTGCGCCCGTCAAAATATCTTGAGTAATTTTCAATTCCCGGACAATAGCCCATCTCCTTAATCATCTCCAGATCGTATTCCACCCTTTGCTTGAGGCGTTTGGCCTCCAATCCCTTTCCTATGGAGTCGAAATACTCCATTTGCTTCACCAAATCATCCTGAATGTGGCTGACAGCGGCTATACTCCTTTCTTTTGTAGTTACAAAATTATTGGCCGGGTATATGCTGATTTCATCAACAGACTCAATGTGTGCACCTGTGATCGGGTCGATGATGAAAATATTGTCAATTTCATCTCCGAAAAATTCAATTCTGACAGCGTTGTCAGAGCCTCCGAGATATACATCCACGATATCGCCCCTTACGCGGAAAGTACCTCTCTTGAAATCTGCTTCAGTCCTCGAATAAAGGGCATCAACGAGCTGATACAGCAGTCTTGTAAGGCTTCTTTGCTCTCCTTTCCTTATAGTGACAGTCTGCGAGTGGAAGTCTTCGGGGTTGCCTATGCCGTAGAGGCAAGAAACGCTGGAAATCACAATGACATCCCTCCTCCCGCTCAGAAGCGCGCTGGCGGCACTGAGCCTGAGCTTTTCGATCTGGTCATTGATGCTCAGGTCTTTCTCTATATAGGTGTCACTCGAAGGGATATATGCTTCGGGTTGATAATAATCATAATAGGAGACGAAATATTCGACGGCGTTAGATGGGAAGAAAGCCTTGAATTCACCGTACAGTTGTGCGGCCAACGTCTTGTTGTGGCTGAGTATCAATGCGGGACGTTGCAGGTTCTCAATTACATTCGCCATCGTGAATGTCTTGCCCGAACCGGTGACTCCCAGCAATGTCACATCGCGCACTCCTTGATGAAGTGCGCGACTGAGTTGCTCTATAGCATCCGGTTGGTCTCCGGAAGGTTTGTATGGTGATTCGAGTTTGAATTTCATCTGCAGCCCGGCTTATGTTCCGGCTTATTTGTATAGGAATCGTTTGATGCTCAATTTAGGCGTCTTCTCAAAAGGCGTCAATACAACTTCGATTTTGGAAATCTGGCTGTATGAAGGCAAGTTGCGGTTTGAGATGACCTTGATATTCTCCGGAATGTCTGAGATCGTCTCTTCGTCAAGCTTGTCCTTCCTGATACTTTCCTGGTCCAGATATACCAGAGCCACGAGCCTTGAAGCTCTGTCAACCACGATGGACTCAGCTACATAAGGCTGGCTGTTGATGATGGCTTCCACTTCTTCCGGATAGATGTTCTGCCCGTTTGCGGAAAGAATCAGGTTTTTGGATCTTCCCTTTATGAATATGTTGTGGCTCTCATCCATTATTCCAAGGTCTCCTGTACGCAAATAGCCGTCAGCAGTGAAGGCATTCTCCGAAGCCGCCTGATTCTTGAAATATCCTATGCAGATATTGCGTCCTTTGGCCTGAATCTCGCCGGCGATATGCATCGGATCCTCAGAATCAATTCTGATGTCCAGGCCCTCGACAGGCTTTCCGCAGGACCCCTTGACAAATTTGTCAGGGTCCTCATAGGAGAGAAGCGGGCAGGCTTCTGTCATCCCGTAGCCGACAAGATATGGAATGCGTATTCTGCGGAAGCAATCCTCCACTTCCGAATTCAATGCGGCTCCACCCATTATGAAGTACTTGACCCTTCCTCCGAAAGCGGCCATCAACTTCTTGCCTGCCTTTTTGTAGATGAAGGATTTTATTATAGGGATATGTGTCAGGATTTTTATCGGTCTTTTGCTGAGGACAGGCTTGATGGAAGCCTTATAGATTTTCTCCATTACGAGAGGAACAGTTACGACCATATACGGCCTGACATCTCCCATAGCTTTCAATAGCAAGGTAGGGGATGGTGTTTTGCCCAAATAGAAGATGTGGGTACCAAAGCAGATCTGATATAGGAATTCAATGGCCAGTCCGTACATATGGGCCATCGGGAGCATCGACACGATAGAATAGGAAGGATTGGCGACGGTCCTCTTGTGAGAGAACTCCACCATAGCCGAAAAACTGTCATATTTGAGCATTACGCCTTTGGGAGCGCTGGTCGTGCCGGAAGTGTAGTTTATGACTGCGAGGTTGTCAGCGTTGTCCGTAGGATAGGAAATATTCTCACGGGAGAACCCCATAGGGTATTTATTGACGAAACTTTCTTCCAATTTGTCATAGGCTTTCTGTATCTTGCCGTCTGCGGAATACAGAATGGAGAAATCCTTGACATTGATTACGGACTTCAATTCTGTCATCACACTTGAGTCAAGACTATTCCACATCTCCCTGTCCGTAAAGAGAGCCACGCATTCGGAGTGATGAACCAGATGGCTGATACTGTCAGGGAGGAAATCGGCGAGGATAGGGACGGCGACTGCCTCATACGTGTTTATGGCAAGAAATGAAATACCCCAACGTGCGCAGTTTTTTGCGCATATTGCAATGGCCTGACCTTTCCTGATGCCGGCCTTTTCAAATAAAATATGAAATTTGGCGATATTTCTTGCGATGTCTTCATAGGTGAAATTCTCACCCTTGTAGTCGCTTAATACCGGACAGCCCCAATTTTCTTTCATCGAATCCTGTAGCCGGGAGAGATAATGTTCCATCTTCAATAATTATGAGTAGTCTTGGAAGTTGTTTTGAAAAGAGTCATTTCCAAAAGCTTCTTAACAAAATTACAGTTTATACTCATCAAGTACAAAAGCTTTTTTGCCTATATTTGTAGAAAATGCTATCGAGGGGTGAAATGACCTCAATGTTGTGTGAAATAGTTTTATTGATGTGGCGAAATTATGACAAACAGACCGATTGTTGCCCTTATTTATGACTTTGACGGGACTTTGTCCCCGGGAAATATGCAGGAATTCGGGTTTATCCAGGCAGTAGGATGTACACCCAAAGAATTTTGGGGGAAAAGCAATGAACTTTCAGACGAGCAAGATGCCAGCGGAGTGCTTGCCTATATGAAACTTATGCTGGATGAGGCTCGCAAATCCGGCATTGAGCTCAGACGCTCTGATTTCAAGAATTTCGGAAAGGAAATAGAGTTGTACGACGGTGTCCGGGAATGGTTTCATCTTATCAATAAATATGGAGATTCAAGAGGCGTCAAAGTTGAGCACTATATCAATTCTTCGGGGCTGACTGAGATAATAGAAGGTTCTCCTGTTGCCCATGAATTCAAGCATATATTCGCTTGTACGTATCTTTATGACAGAAACGGCGTCGCCGAATGGCCTGGCTATTCAGTGGATTATACGGCCAAGACCCAGTTCCTGTTCAAGATAAGCAAGGGAATAACTTCTCTTTCGGATGCCAAGCAGGTCAATTCTTCTGTCGCGGATGACAAAAAACGCATTCCGTTCTCCAATATGATATATCTCGGTGACGGTGAGACAGATGTCCCTTGTATGAAGATTGTCAATATGTTCGGTGGAAATTCTCTTGCCGTCTACGATCCTTTCAACGAAAAGAAGAAGTCCATGGCTCTGAAACTGAAAAGGCAGGGACGCGTCAAATTTGCAGTCCCTGCCATTTATACCGCTGACAGCAAAGCATATAAAATTGTCTGTACCATCATAGACAAGATCAAAGCGGAGTGCAATCTCGAGAGATTAAGCCGGTGAACGCTTTATCCACAAGCTCGTCATAGCACATAGCGCGTTTGGCGAGGTCGAAAAGATTGACTCTTGCCCGCATCAATTGCACGATAGGGGTCATTTCCTTGAGCTGTTCCCAAGTTACACCTATCATTTCCGGAGTGTATGGAGCCCCGGCCTTGATGAAGAGAGCTTTCATCCTCTCGAAAGTGTAGCATTGTTTGCGGAGTTCGACACGGAATTCCGGCCAGACATTTTTGAGAGCGGTCAGCTGTCGGCGGACTTCCTCCTTGCTGTTGTATTTTTGGGTAATCATTTTG
Organism: Candidatus Cryptobacteroides sp.; assembly: GCA_045600565.1. Lineage (GTDB taxonomy): Bacteria > Bacteroidota > Bacteroidia > Bacteroidales > UBA932 > Cryptobacteroides. Next base: position 9,374 of record JAZRYB010000072.1, read on the forward strand.
TATCCGAGATCAGGGGAAACGAAGTCCTTGCAGACAAGTAGCGCTCGGGCCTGCTCTTGCTCGAGCGACGGCCAGGCCTCGACACATTTGTCAATGTCGATGGCGCACATATCCATTTTCAGAAATTCATCGAACACCCTACACATCAGCAGAGTGCCGATTGCTACTTGAAAACCGTGGGATTGTGATTTGCCGTTGAAGGTATGGTGCGTCATGTCAAGGATATGGCTGTAGAGGTGATCCGAGCAGGAGGCAGGGCGGCTTGAACGGGCTGCCTGCATTGCGAATCCGCTGAGCACAAGGCCCTCGAATATTGATGAAATGTCACCCTTGTCCAGCAATTCGTCAATGTCATTCTGCAGTACATCCCAAGCTTCGGGTATAATAGGCTCGGTTTGGAACAAGTCTGCAATCATCCATTCGGCGCCGGCCGGAATCTTGGCGGCGAGATCGGCATAACCGGCCGCTGTCATTTCCTTCGGAGCATTCTCTATGACTCCCAAATCTGCAATGATAACGGCAGGAGCCGGGCAATTGAAGGTCTGCTTCAGGCCTTCAAAAGAGATGGATGCTCCAAATGAGGAATATCCATCCACAGATGCTGCTGTAGGAATAGTAAGATATTGTTGACTAAGATGATGGGACGCAAGCTTGCAAAGGTCGTTGATGACTCCGGAGCCTACTGACACTGCGGTTGCCCCATTCTTCTTCAATTCATTCTCAACGTCTTCGACAAATCTCCATTCTGCGTGGAATTCCTTTTCAGGTATAATATAATACAGTGTCTCGATACCCGCGTCCTTGAAATATCCGAATACCTCTTCTCCTGCCACCCTCCAGGTGTTGCAGTCGGCGATGATTTCAGCCTTTTTCCCGGGGAAGTATTCCTTGAAAAATGTTGGAACAAGTTTCAGATGGTCATAACCCATCTCGAATACTTTGGTATCCGTGGCGACGCTCAGAGCCTTTGCTATTCTTTCTCTTGCTGTCATAATCCTATTCGCTGAATTCATATTGCCCGCAGCTGAGCTCGCGACCGTGGAAATTTGCCGTGATTCCGCTAGGTATCTCCAAACGATATGAACATTTACCGTCCTCTTTCTTCCAAGATACCAATATGGTACCATATGGCGTTTCCTTGCTGACCCTGACCCAGTCCAAGCCTTCCGGCATCTGAGGGTTGACAGTGACGTGTCTGTATCCCGGCTGGTCGGGAATGATGCCTCCAAGGGCCTGGTAGAACCAGCTTCCTATGCCGTTGTAGCAGTTGTGCATCGTACTTCTCGGGTCTTCCCAGCTTTCCCATGTCGTGGTACCTGAACTGTTTATCATATGCATATATCCCGGATGGTCGGGCTGCTTGAGAAGCTTGTACATAAAATCGACTTCTCCTGCCAATGTAGCCCATTCCGTGAGCACCGGGACGCCGACCAGACCGACTGCAAGGTGGTCGTTGAAACTGGCCGATGTGATTTCCTTCAATTTTGCCGTCACATCTCCACGGAGCTTTTCCGGAACGATTCCCGTCAGGAGAGGATAAACCATATCCAATTGTGAACCTGTGCCGTATGTTAAGCTTTCAGGGTGGAAGAATATCTGTTGTATCCGCCTGTTCAGGGCCGTTCTTCTGGCCGTTATCTTTTTCGCATCATTCTCATGCCCGAGTATGTCTGCTATCCTGATGAGCTGGGCATATGCCTGACTGAGTGCGCAGTTGTTGACCAAGTCGATGCTTTCGACCTCGGTGACGTCAACTGTCCCTTTCGGTGCCAGCCAGTCTCCGAGATACCAGTGCCTGTAGTCCGTGGCGGGCCACTCCTTGAGCAGACCGTCAATGCTGTAGGCGTCCACATAGTCGAGCCAGTGGAGCATGGTGGCGTAGCAGCGATTCAGGAGCCGGCTGTCATCATAACTCATATATGTGCGCCAGGGAGCCTGTATGATAAATATGCACCAGTACGGGCCTCCTCCTGCCTTATAAGGATTGGGTGCGGTGTGAGGAAGTCCTCCGTCTTCCCGGATACAGTCGTTCCATGCCTGCAGCCAGTTCATATAGAGGGGAGCAACGTCGAACATGGTCTGAAGCGAGAGGGTGGATGCATTTCCGTCACCTCCGTATCCCAATCTTTCGATATGGACACAGTCCACCATATATCCACTGAAGGCCAGATTGCTCATTGTGTAGGTGACCAGGTCGTGGATCTTGTTCAGGTCCGTATCCGATGAAATGAACGATGCTCCCGGCTTGTAATCAGTGCGTATCCGGAATGCCCTGATGTCTTTCAGGTCCGGCTTTGACGGAAGCCCGCTGAGACGTATATAGCGGAATGCGTGGTGGTTGAACAGATCGGTGAAATGGTCGCCTCCTTTCCTTCCTGAAGCAATGTATGTGTCGTGGGTGCGTATCTCGAGCGAACCGTCTTTGTTCAACTTATCACTGAAGGATGCTGTGATTTCCTGACCGGCGGCCAGTTGTGGGGTTCTGATGTCAAACATGGCGTTCATTACCTTTCCCATGTCGATTATCCATTCTCCGTTCCCGACGGGCTCAATACTGACGGGGGATACGCTCTCCTGAATGAGATTGGGCTCACACATCTGAGGAGTGGCTTTTATGCCTTCCACGGCTTCGATATCGACTTCCTGCCAACATAGAGAAGCGAGGGACGCTCTGTCCATACCCATAGGCTCATACCTTGCGTCGATAAATTCACCGATGAAATTGCCTGGTTTCCAACTGCCTATGTCCGAATGACCGCTCCAGCATCCTTGCCAACTCCCGTCAGTGTACAGGATGCAGGACCAGCGGCTTCCATCAAGCACGTCAAGCTCAGCTTTTACGAGGGCTCCGTCATATCCGGCTCCGAAGGTGTCTTTCTTGTACCAGCCCGGACTGATGTGAATTACGATATCGTTCACTCCTTCCCTTATCAGGGTCGAGACATCGTAAGTCACTATAAGTGAACGCTTGTCCATTTGTGTCACTGCAGGAGAAAGGACTGCGTCAGATACTTTTTCTCCGTTTATGTACACTTCGTGATAGCCAAGGGAATTGACGTGGAGAAAGAATGTCTCTCCTACCTTGCCGGTATTGAAAGATTTTCTCAACAATGCCGCACGGCCTTCTCCGGGGACGGCTCCGATGTATTCACCTTTGAGTGTGTCTCCATCAATGACACCGATACTGAATCTCTGGAGTTCGCTCCATTCGGAGACTTCCCCCTCTGTATTCCATACTCGGACTCTCCAAAAACATAAATCTTTGGATTTTAAGATTTTGCCGGAGTAAGGAATCATGACCTGATCTTTTGATGCCACTTTTCCCGTACTCAACAGGTCAGCCTTTCCGCTGATCAGGGCACTCTCCGATGATGCAATCTGAAGCTCATAGGCGCTTTGGACGGAGGGTGATTCCCAGGCCAGTTTCCAACTGAAATGCGGAATAGGGGAGTCAATGCCAAGTGGATTGGACATCCCCTCGCATTTGAGGTCATAGACCTTCAAAGGAACTGCCCACGCTCCTATTGAGGAGATGAGCAGAACCAGAATTGTACATATCCTTTTCATTCTTATGCTATTTGAGGAAAACTTCGATGACAGGAATCTCGCTGTCCGGCTTGAGGACAGGAAGGGTAAACCCGTCTTTATCAAACTTGACCTCGGATGCGTCGTGAAGGAACTGTGCGTAATCGACTTTGCTCATAAAGTCAGCACTCAACCTCTTGAGAGGATAGTCCAGCAGATGGATATACAGGGTGTTGGTCTTGGGATTGTAGGTGAGAAGGGTGTTGTCAGGGACCTTGAATACTTCCGGAGCCTCCGTGCATTCATATATGGATCTGCTGTTGGCATGCATCCATTTCCCTATGGCATCAAGCCTGTCATTGGCTCGGTAGTCGAATTCTCCACGTGCGGTAGGACCTACGTTCAGAAGGAGATTTCCTCCCTTGCTGACTGTCTCAGACAAGAGCTCAATCAATTGTGCAGGACTTTTCCAAGTGGCTTCCTCGCGGTGATATCCCCATGAGCCGGAGAAGGTCTGACAGGTCTCCCAGTGGATTTTCTTCCCGTTCCAGGTAGGCCATGATGCGACTTTGGTCTGTTCCGGGGTCTGAATGTCCCAGCCTCCCCATACATCGTTGAGGTCAAGTCTGTTGTCAACTATGATTCCTGGCTGGAGTGTGCGGGCGAGTTTGAGAAGCCCTTCGGAATCCCAGTCCTCGTGTCCCTTGCCGTTCTCTCCGGGATATGAAAAATCAAACCAGATGATGTCGATCTTACCGTAGTTGGTGAGCAGTTCGGTGACCTGATCCTTCATGTATTGGCGGTAGTTGTCCATATTCTTGCCTACATTCAGGGCATCATATTGTTCTTTTGTACCTCCGTCAATCCTCTGAGGGTGATTCTTGTCGATTGTGAAATCAGGGTGATGCCAGTCTATGAGGGAGTAGTAGAAACCGATTCTGAGCCCTTCCTCACGGAATGCGTCAACGAATTCTCTGATGATGTCACGTCCGAAAGGGGTGTTGGTCACCTTGTAGTCGGTAAACTGGCTGTCCCACATACAGAAGCCTTCGTGGTGCTTGGATGTTAGCACAACATATTTCATTCCGGCTTCCTTGGCCTTCTTTGCCCATTCCTTCGGGTTGAAGAGGTCCGGATTGAAGTATTTGAAATAATTTTCGTACTGATTGTCCGTGAGCCTTTCGTAGTTCTTTACCCATTCGTGTCTTGCCGGCATGGCATACAGACCCCAGTGGATGAACATACCGAAGCGTGCATCGGTCCACCACTGCATCCTTTCGGCTTTCTGCTCGTCAGTCTCTTTGGACGGGAGGGAAAACTCCACGGTCCGGGCAGGCTGGACTTCTTTCTTGACTTTCTTCTGTGCTCCGGCATCCGGCGCCATTATTCCGGCGTTGAGTGAAACTGCTGCCAGAAGTATGAGTAATTTTGTCCTTATCATCATAAAGTTCAGGTTTTATTTCTTGATTGTATATGAACCGCTTTCGTAGGTCTTTGATTTTGTTTCGCCAGGGAGGGTGACAGTGGCGGTGGCCCCTTCAGGGATGCTGAAATTCCAAACCCAAGTGTCGCCTTCATATTTCCACTCGCTGGTAATGAGCCCGGCGGCTGATTTGTATTCGGCCTTGAGGCTTGAGAGTCTCTTGTCCGGGACAGGAGACATAATGATGTGCTTGAACCCAGGCATTGCCGGATCGGAGGCGATACCTGCAGCAGTCTTCCATATCCAGGCACATACACAACCGTATGCATAGTGGTTGAAACTGTTCATACCTTTAGGTCCCATACCGTTTTCAAGCATATAGCTGTTCCAACGCTCCCATATGGTGGTGGCTCCGTTGTCAATGGAATATATCCAACTCGGGTTCTTGCGCTGGAAGAGAAGCTCATAGGCGATATCTGTCATACCGTTGGCAGTGAGGGTTTCCATAAGGATGGATGTACCGAGGAAGCCGGTCTGAAGACAATTGTCATGTTCCTCGAAATTCTTGCGCAAACGTGCAATCATTGCATCTTTTGCTGCACCTTCGACCAGATTGTTCTTGAGGGCGAAGAGGGCAGGAGTCTGCATAGTGTTGAGAATCGCGCTCTTGAATGTGCCGTCGGCGTTGAGGAAGGTCTTCTTTATATACGCCTTGGCGTTGTCAGCCATTTCCTGATAGACGGATGCATCGCGACCTGTAGCGGCGGCCATATCGCGCATCATCCCTGCGTCAATTGCCCAATATGAAGCGCTGAGGTAGCTCCAGTAATTAATTGCGTCTGCCTTCGGGGCTCTTCTGCCATCGGCAGTCAGTTCGAAAGCCAGCCCTTCGCAGCTCTCAAGAGGCTCGTAGCTTAGCCAATCTGCCCATTGATAATTGCCATTCTCCGCCGCTAGCGTGGTGTGGTCATATTTCGTGTCGTTGATGTGGTTGATGAAGAGATTCATCGAATCCCAGTTGTCATTTACAAGCCCGGTGTCTCCGAACTGCTTCCATATGGTCCAAGGAACGATAATGCCGGCATCGGCCCATCCGAGACGCATCATTGAAGTCTTCTCCGCGCCATACTGCGCATCTGGAGCGACGCCGGGGAAACCTCCGACTTCTGTCTGGGTGTCGCGCATATCGCGCATCCACTTGTTGAAGAATCCGTCTGTATTGGCAAAGAAAGACCCCGTCTCGGCAAACACTTGTGTGTCTGCTGTCCATCCGAGGCGCTCGTCGCGTTGAGGACAATCGGTAGGGACAGAGAGATAATTGGAACGCTGTCCCCAGATTGTATTGGAAATCAGCTTATTAACAAGATCGTTCCCGGTAGTGATTGTCCCGATTTCGAGATTCTCTGCAATGGATGTGACAGGGATGGTCACGATTGACTTGATGACAACTTTGTCAGTAGCAGTAATAGAAACAAATCTGTATCCGAAAAATGTGCAGGTAGGGTGGTATGAGACGAAACCCTTTGAATCCGCAAAGGTGTAGCAAACACGCAGGCCGTCATCCGGGATACGGAGGTTGGTGCGGTGTACACTGCCCTCCGGACCGTCCATACCGCGGCTTTTGGCTCCATTGCCGTCATTGAGGAGCTCTCCTGGGAGGCAGGTCAAAACGGTACCCTCTTTTGCCTTGAACTCAAAAGAAGGTACTCCGGCACAATTCTGGCCGAAATCTATGACCAAATTCTCTCCTGGGAGGACCGTTATTTCTGACTTCGTATCAAATTCGCCCGCAATAACGACTTTGCCGTATGCCTCTTCGCTTGCACCTTCGATGTCCTTCCAAACGTATGCTTTGACCGGTGCAAGAGCAATATCCTTGCGGAGATATATTTCTGCGCCGTTGGAAGGCAGTATTTCTCCATTGAATTCAGTGTTTTCCTCCGGCTTGGAGAGTCTGTCGATGCTGCAATGGCCCGGGAGCTCGCGCGCATCATATTCCTCTCCGTCAAAGATTGCGGCGTGCTTGACGGGGCCTGCGATTCCAGCCAACCAATCATTGACATTAGTCCCATAAAGAGCCTTTGAACCATCTGCGAACGTGAGCTCGACGACTCCTCTGAAAGCGACCTTCCTGCCAATCATTCCATCGTGGCCGGAAGGAGTAATTATCTTGTCTGCCCACCATCCCGGTGTTACCTGGACGGAGAGAACATTTTCTGCTCCGGAGCCCACCTTGAATGCGTCGGTGATGTCATATGTGAAAGACCTTTTTGTCTTTGCATAATGAGTGAAGCCAGGTTTTAGAAATTCTTCACCGACAGGACTTCCGTTGACAAAAAGCTGATATACACCGAGTCCGGATGTCATCCATTTTGCGGATGTTACCTTCTTGTCGTTTTTGAGAGTTGAAACAAACCAACCGGCTCCATCGGCGGCGCGACGGTTCTTGTCTGATATTTTTCCGGCGACAACGGGTACATCAGCCGCAGAAATCCAAACGGATTCACTCCACGCTGCATCATCAAGCGCATCGATACGTGTGCCGACAAATGAATTACTTGGCGAGCTGCAGGAACAGATGCCTGTGAAAATCAGACCAAGTGCAAAAATTCTGGTGATGGTAGAAAGCTTTTTCATATATTTTGAATTATTATATGGGAACATGTTTTAAAATGATTAATTTCTTTTCTTATGAACCTTTTCCAGTCTTTCGCTTCTGTCATTCGGTCACGTAGCTACGGCTACGCTCTCTCATTCCAGAACCAAAATACAATAAAAATCTTGTATATTAAAATTCATCAATCATTTCAAAACAGGTTCTAATGACACCTTATTTGCAAATGTAACGTTTTTAGTAATGATGAAAAAATAAGTTGGAAAGATTTATTTTGTATTTGTTGAAATACTCGTGATTCATCATACTGCGCTAGGAAGCGGAGAGCTCCGTAGAATTCTCCGTCCCTTTGAGGCGCGCAGCGGCGAAGGCGCATGCCCCTGACAGGGGCTGTCGCGAAGCGACTGGGGTTGAGAAGCATAGCTACTGAAAAGAGAAAGTCAACGACTTTCTCTTTTCAGTAGACCAAAGGATTCGGAAATCGAACCTTGTTGTTTGTTTGTGAAGGATTCCTTTTGTGATTCAATATTAACAGGTGGCAGCCACACCGTTTTCGTACAAATATTCAGGAGCGATGTCAATCTCGCCATCATTCCACTCCAAGGTGTCGGTAAGGACGTAGTTACGGAACTTGGAGAGATCACCCAGTTCCTTGAATACAGGGTACTTGGAGATAATAGGACTGAAGTCAAAGACGCGGCAGGCCCCATCATTGAAGACAAGCTTTATCTGATAGTCCTTCACGTAGTTTGCTTGTATTACCTTCAACATAGTGTGAACTTTTATTTAAGAGGTTCGATTTTGCCCGGGTGTTCTCCATTTGCAGCCTTATGCCATGCTTCCATTATTTCATCACGATGAATTGAAAGCCATTCAAGAACAAGACGCAATGCCCTTTCAGACATTTCGCCTCGAATAGCCCCATTCACGATGTCTATTGTAACTTCCTGATCTCCAGAAAGTGAGGAGGATTATGATCAAGAAATCTTAGATAGATAAAAATCCCGAAAAATTCAGAAATTGCTGGCATGACATCGACCATTTTCTGCAAATTTAATGAAATTTCGTATAACTCGTACCACCCACAACGCAAAAGCGGAGAACTTCGTAGAATTCTCCGGCTTTGAGCCGCGAAGCAGCGAAGGCCGCGTGAGTCGCCGGCGGAACGTGAGTGAAGCCGCATTCTCCCTGACAGGGAGATGTCGCACAAGCGACAGAGGGTTGAGAAATAGACTACTACCTCCGAATCTCGAACCTTGAGGTCTTTGTCGCTCTTGGAAAGATTCAACAATTATTGGATGACCCCATATTCAAGAATGGTGTCGGAAGCTAGATCAACTCTGTCATTCCAGAAAACACAAGTTCTGCTTGAATCAAGCTGTGCGTTCTGGAACAGTCCACATTCCGTTTCTAGAACCTTGAAATCTTTCAAAGTCCTGATATCGTCCTTTACATCATACAATACCTTGACTCCATTGTCAAAGCAGACCTGGAGCATATAGTCCTTCAAAGGACGAATTGATTTTATGCGTGGTATCATTACTTCAAAGGGTTAAGTTTAGTAATTACTTGAGTATCCCACATTTGGATGAGACTTTTGTAATTATCTTTTAACCATTCTTTTACGAGTTCCTGCGCTTTCTGTGGAAGATCGCCATCAATCATCTCGAAAGAATGGATGTCAAATACGCCCACATATTCGTTGTAAATTGCGTGGATATGTGCTGGCTCATGTTCCTTCGGTTTGAAGAACATCTTAATTATTATTCCGTAGAATCTACAAATTTCAGGCATATCCTATTGTTTTCTGCAAATATAAAGAAAAAACCGAAAGATTTCTCTTTCGGTTCACTCTAGTAGCGGGGGCAGGACTCGAACCTGCGACCTCCGGGTTATGAGCCCGACGAGCTACCAACTGCTCTACCCCGCGGTATTGAATTGCAAAGGTACGGACTTTTTTCGAAAAACCAAATTTTCTGCTAAAGTTTGTCCAGATGGCAGAGCATAAGCTGTCCTTCGGAGTCTCTCATATGCCTCTCTTCACCCGACAATAGCGCCACCACCTGCACTTTGAACACTTCCCGGATTCATGCTACCTTGATTCCGGAAACCGGCTTTCCGGTCTCGAAGTCGAGTACTTATCCTTTGACCTCACAGGACATGGTCGGGCAGCCGTAGTAACACTTGAAGTCAAAAACATTTTCAATCTTATCGCAGGATGAAACGGCCGCCCTGACGCCCAGAAGGCCGAGAACCCACTGACAGAAACGTGTCCGGAATGAATGTATCTTTCTCATTGCTTCATCATATTTACTGATAAGACAACGGTGTGTATGAGGAAATACTGCACGGATTATTCTATGAATGCATCCATCCCACCGATATCATCCTTCGCGAAGGTTTTCTGTTCTCCGGAAGAAAGGTTCTTAATCTGCACGACGCCGGCCTCCATCTCGTTGTCTCCGTTGATGGAAAGGAACGGAATGGATTTGCGCTCAGCGTAGTCGAACTGCTTCTTGAGCTTGCTGCTGTCCGGATATACTTCGACGGAAACACCTTTCTCGCGCAGTGCGCGTGCGATGGGAAGTATGTAAAGAAGCTCGTTATGCCCCATGTTCGCGAAAAGAACTTTCGTGGCGGATTTGAGCCCCGCCGGGAACTTGTTCAGCCCCTTGAGCACATCATAGATGCGGTCTGCGCCGAAACTTACGCCCACACCTGACATGTCCGGGAGCCCGAAAATGCCGGTGAGGTTGTCGTAACGGCCTCCGCCGCAGATGCTTCCTATAGAGAAATCCAGAGCCTTGACCTCGAATATGGCACCGGTGTAGTAGTTGAGTCCCCGAGCGAGTGAGAGATCGATTTCGACGGTTGAGCCGATGCCGGCCGCAGCGATAAGGCCGAAGAACTCCTCCAACTCATCGAGACCTTTGAGGCCTGCTTCAGAGGCTATGCCGGATGCCGATCTCCCGCTCATGAGCTCCCTCATGGTCGCAATCTTCTCTGTCGTTGACCCCTGAAGCAAGAGTATAGGCTCCAGAACGGATATCGCTTCGTGTGTGAGGCCTTTTTCGAGCATTTCCTCCTTGACGGCATCAAGACCGATTTTGTCAAGCTTGTCGATGGCGACAGTGATGTCCACGACTTTGTCAGGAAAACCGCATATTTCAGCAAAGCCCGTGAGAACCTTGCGGTTGTTTATCTTGATAAGCACATTGACATCGAGAAGGTGGAACACCCTGTCCACAATCTGGACAAGCTCAAGCTCATTGACTTGCGACTTGCTGCCGATAACGTCCACGTCGCACTGGTAGAACTCGCGATAACGTCCTTTCTGGGGTCTGTCGGCACGCCATACCGGCTGAATCTGAAATCTCTTGAAAGGAAAAGAAATCTCGTTCTGATGCTGTACGACAAATCTTGCGAATGGCACGGTCAGATCATATCTGAGACCCTTTTCACACACTTGCGGTGTAATCGGCTTCTCAAAATCGACCTCGGCGAATGCGTCTCCGGAATTGAGAATCCTGAAAAGAAGTTTGTCTCCTTCATCACCGTATTTGCCAAGCAGTGTGGACAGATTCTCCATGGAGGGAGTCTCTATCTGAGAGTAGCCGTATGTCTTGAATACGCTTCGAATCGTGTCGAAAATATAATTTCTTTCGGCCATTTCCTGCTGGCTGAAGTCCCGGGTCCCTTTGGGTATTGAAGGTTTTTGTGCCATTTCTGATATTTTTGAAGTGCAAAGGTAATAATTTTTAGTACATTTGTGAATCTACCGGTTATTAACACAGGATTGCATATGAAAGATTTCGTGAAAATGATTCTCGCCGTCATCGTCGGCACAATAATAATGATAGTTGCCTTCTTTATGATAGGCGGTGCGATGATTGGAGGAATAATGGCATCGGGGACGGCTTCAGCCCCTATTCCCAAGGAAGGTGTCCTTTTTGTGGATATGTCACAGTTCTCTGTCGTCGAACAGCCTGGAGCGATTGATCCTATCTCATTGATACAAGGTGGTGGAGGTGCGGTCAAGCAAATCGGTATCCTGGATGCTGTCCGGGCAATCAATGCAGCAGCGACTGATCCTGCTGTCAAGTATATTTATCTGAAAACCGAGAATGCCTCCGCTGATATCGCCACTCTGGAAGAACTGAGGAAGTCTCTTGCAAATTTCCGTAAGAGCGGAAAGGCCGTTGTGGCATATCTCGGAAATGTAACGACCGGCGGCTATTATCTGGCCTCCGTTGCGGACAAGATTTATATGACCTCCCACCTTGGCGGTACCTCGATGTTTATGGGTGTTTCCAGCCAACTTATTTTCCTTAAGGACTTGCTGGATAAGGTGGGGGTGAATGTCCAGCTGATTCGTCACGGCAAATACAAATCTGCCGGCGAAATGTTTGTCAAGAATGCGCCGAGCGGGGAGAATATGGAGCAGAATCAAGTGATGGTAAATTCTATATGGCAGACATTCTCTTCCGAAATGGCTGAGAGCCGTGGTATAGCTGTGGAGACCATCAACAAGGCGATAGACAATCTGGAGCTGAATTTCCCCGAGGATTTCCTCAATGCGGGGCTGGTGGATGATTTGATGACCCGCGAGCAGCTTGAGACCAAGATTGCTGAACTTGCCGGCAAAGATAAGTTCGGAGATGTCAAGCTGATATCTTTCCCTGAATATGTGTCTTCCAAGGTCATTCCGAATGTAAAGATTAAGGACAAGATTGCGGTCATTTTCGCTGACGGAGAGATTGTTGACGGCGCCGGCAACTCTGAGGTGGCGGGCAAGAGATTCGCTATGGAAATTTCCAAGGTCAAGGCTGACTCGACTGTCAAGGCTGTCGTGTTCAGGGTCAATTCTCCGGGTGGAAGTGTTCTTGCATCGGAGCAGATCAAGGAGGAAATAAGACTTCTCAGTGAATGCAAGCCTGTCATTGCATCATACGGTGGATATGCCGCCTCCGGAGGATATTGGATATCGGCAGGTTGTGACAGGATTTTTGCTGATGCCACCACCCTGACCGGCTCAATCGGAGTGTTCAGTATGATTCCGGATTTGAGCGGTGTGCTCAAGAATGTCGCCCACGTGAATGTTGTCCCGGTCAATTCCAACAAGCACGGCGATATGCTCACCGGTTTGCGTGCATTTGACGGTGAGGAAATTGATTATATGCAGGCAGGTGTAGAGCGTATTTATGACTCTTTTGTGGGTCTTGTGGCCCAAGGCCGCAACCTCTCGCCTGAGTTTGTCGATTCTATTGCACAGGGACGCGTGTGGACAGGCGCTGATGCTCTTGAGATTGGTCTTGTAGATGAGATCGGGACGTTGGAGGATGCTCTTCATTATACGGTGGGACTGGTGAGTGCTGACGGTTCCACAGACCTGAGCCGATGGAGGGTACAAAGCTATCCCAAGCCGTTGACCGCAATGGAGCAAATGATGGAAAAGATGGGAGGGAAGGCATCACGTGCCAATATCCTTTCAGGCACTCAATTCGATGAACTTGGAGAAACAGTGTCGGAATGGATTGAGTCCTGGAAGAAAGGCAGTGCCGAGACAGTGTTTGCGCGTATGCCTTTCGAAGTTATCTTCAAATAGGCCTTATCTCTATGATATCGGTCGTGCTGTCTGTGATTTTGAGACTGTCATCGATACGCCGGCCGACGACTGCCGCTATACGGCCGGAAATGCCCGGGTACTCGATTACCTGAGCATTTTGTTTGTCTATGACGTTGAGTTTCAAATCGGTGAACAAGTCTGAAAGCTTTTTTCTTCCTTTCATCCCGAATGGAATCATCCAGTCACCTTCCCGCCAATGCCTGACTGTGAGTGGAATCGAAATCTTGGAAGCATCCATCAGAAGAGAACCGTCTGACCGCTTGAGAACAAGGTTTTCGGGACGAGGATAGCATTTTATCTCAACATCTTGAATGAAGTTTTTCCTTTGCCTGACAAGTTTGCCGTGTGAAGCAATGAGGACGCCGAAAACTTTTCCTGACAGATTCTGACCGCTCTCCAGAGAACGGATAAGAGAGTCCAATACATCAGCGTTCAATCCGATATTTTCGTTCAATCTGTATAGAAGATATTTCCAGTGTTTGTCCTTCATAAGGTTACTGATAATGATACTGCCGTCCGAATCAGTAAGTGAAGACTTTACGGACTGCCAATAGTCTTCGGCAATATCATTCTCCATAGCGAAATGCTTCATATCCCTTTCGAGCGTTTTAAGAAATGAAGGGTTGATACGCTCAAACACGGGAAACACTTCAAGCCTGATTTTGTTGCGCTTATATATAGTCTCGGCATTTGTCCTGTCTTCTCTCCACGCCAAACCGTTGATCTTCATCCACGCAGAAATCTCACTTCTGCTGAATTCAAGCATAGGCCTGATAATTTTGCAGGGGCACTCCGCGTATGTTGAGATTCCCCTTATTCCACGTCCTCCTGTCCCTCTCAACAAGTTCAAAATCAAAGTTTCTGCATTATCATTCGAGTTATGGGCGACAGCGGTGGCCCAAAAGCCTTCGTTACGGCACAACTCTGAGAACCACTCATACCTCAGCGCCCTTGCGGCCATCTCTATGCTGATACCTCTGTTCGAAGCATAACTTGCCGTGTCAAAATCTTTGCGGAAGCATTTGACGTAATGACTCTCCGCCCATTTCATCACAAATTCAGCATCTGCGTCACTCTCATCATCCCGCAAATGAAAATTACAGTGGGCTATTGCATAATCATATCCGCACCGATCCAGAAGTTCAAGCATACACATCGAGTCTATACCTCCGCTGATGGCAGCAAGAACCCTGCATCCGGAAGGGAGCAGGGCACTCATAATATGCTTGAATCTTGTAAGCATTATTTCTTGGATGAAATTGTGTAGGAAAATCCGAATGCGAGAGATTCCTTGAACTGCAATCTCTGACGGCCGTTCGGATATTGGTCGATGTCCTTGTCGCTCTTGATCATTACCTTGTCATCATAAATGAGGTATGAAGTGATGGTGAATGAGAAATACTTGGCGACTTTCCAGTCGAACCTGTTATCCCAGTTTACCCTGATGTTTTGCGGGTTGTTGAGATAGTCGGAGAAGAGCAGAAGCTGGGTGGTGTAACTGAAATTGTTGTTGATAATAACCTTGGCATCGAGCTTGACCTGGGCACCGAATTCAAATCTGGTCGGCATAAATGTACCGTCTTCTCTTTCGGGCATAGAATAGGCCGCTCTCAAAGCATTGTTCTGTACGATGACGAAACCACCGGTGAGAGGCGCGATGTTGATGGTGAGCCACTTTGTCGGAATCCAGTCGATACCGAGAGCTATTGTCGTGTTGGCCGGTGACAACGGGCCTGACTTAAGTGCCCGGAGATCCATCCAATCCTGCCTTGAAGGATTTTCCATTGCGGGAGTGGTGTAGTTCCAGCTGTTCGTGAATTGGGATCTGAAGCTGAACTGAGCTGAATAGTTGAGATTGTTGACAAACTTCGCCTTATATCCGAACTTGCTTTCCAAATAGATCCGGTCATCACTCTTCTGTAAGAAAGGCTTGTCCGCCGAATACAGAAAGCCGAAATCCATCTGGAGACGGTTGTTCCAATATGTGTCATCTTTCTTGTAGTTGGCGTTGGCATCGATGAATGATTTCAGAGTAGCGGTCATAAATCCTCCGGCTGCCCAATTGGACAATGACGTGTTGGTAAAGTCCACCTTGAGAATGGCGAAATCATCCCAATAGTTTGGCTTTTCAACCACAGCCGGTGCTTGCGATAGCGCGGCATAGGCTTCCGAGACAGCTTGCTTAGATTCATTTTGGGCAAATCCCCTGAATCCGGAGAGCAGGCACAGAACGGAAACGATGATTGTTATTTTCTTGTTCATTTTTATTTTGATCAATAAGAAATTGCAAAAATGACTCTTCTGTGGGAAGGCTTGCCCGAGTAAATGTCCGTGCCTTCCTCTTCACATACGAAACTGTCGACAGGGATGCACCGTATGGTCGCTTTGGTCTCATCCTTGATTTTCTGTTCGGTCTCGGCGGTGCCGTCCCAATGGCAGAGAAGGAATTTACCTGTCTGAATCTTTTCCTTGAATTCATCCCAGCTGTCACATTTCTCCACATTTTCCTCGCGGAATTTGAGCGCTTTCTCATAGATTCCCTTCTGAATCTCATCAAGAAGATTGTGGATGTAGAGGTCGAGCCCTTCAACGGTGACCGTGCATTTCTCCAAAGTGTCACGTCTGTGGGCTTCCACCGTCCCACCGGCAAGATCCCGAGGGCCCATTGCGATTCTGACAGGGACGCCTTTGAGCTCCCATTCTGCAAATTTGAAGCCTGGACGGAGTGTGTCTCTGTCATCAATCTTGACAGAATGGCCGAGGGCTTCGAACTGCTTCTTGAACTCGTACATCTTATCCAGAATAGCCTGATGCTCATCTTCGGTCTTGAAGATAGGCACCATCACAATCTGTATAGGGGCGAGTGCCGGAGGAAGAACGAGCCCGTTGTCATCTCCGTGCGCCATTATCAGTGCACCCATAAGACGGGTGGATACGCCCCAGGATGTGGCCCATACGTATTCTTGCTTGCCTTCTTTGTTGGTGTACTGAACATCGAAGGACTTGGCGAAATTCTGACCGAGGAAGTGGGATGTCCCTGCCTGCAGGGCCTTTCCGTCCTGCATCATAGCTTCAATTGTGAGAGTGTCAAGCGCTCCGGCGAATCTCTCGTTAGGGCTCTTGTGGCCTACAACTACCGGCAGAGCCATCACATTGCGGGCGAAATCCGCATACACGTGCACCATTTCGTTGGCTTTGGCTTCAGCTTCTTCCGCAGTTGCGTGAGCCGTATGACCTTCCTGCCAGAGGAATTCAGCGGTCCTGAGGAACAATCTTGTCCTCATTTCCCAGCGTACCACATTGCACCATTGGTTGCAAAGAATAGGGAGATCCCTCCACGATGTGATCCAATTCTTATAGGTGCTCCATATGATGGTCTCCGATGTAGGTCTGACTATCAGTTCCTCTTCAAGCTTTGCCGCCGGATCGACTATGACACCTTTGCCGTCAGGATCGTTCATAAGTCTGTGATGAGTCACTACTGCGCACTCTTTGGCAAATCCTGCCACGTGCTCGGCTTCGCGGCTGAAGAAGGATTTCGGGATGAACAGTGGGAAGTATGCATTCTGAACCCCTGATTTCTTGAACATCCCGTCGAGAATGCTCTGCATTTTTTCCCAAATTGCATACCCGTACGGTTTGATTACCATACAACCTCTGACTGCAGACTGTTCAGCCAGATCGGCTTTGAGAGCGAGGTCATTATACCATTGTGAATAATTCTCTGCCCGTGTTGTTACTTCTTTTGCCATGGTATTGTTTTTGCTATTTATCCGAATAATGATTAAAATTGCACAAAGATATAAATTTTATAGGAGATTCGATTATGAAAAAGCACAACACCTTATTAGTTTCAGCGTTGCTGTTGCTTACCTCTTGTGCATCAGTAACCAGAATGTCAACGGCTTCTTCGGATCAAAGATATGTTGACGGAATCTACTATAGACCGGCTGTAAGTGGTACTGTTGTCTCAACTGTACCGTCGTCTGAATTCGAGGGCCTTATTGCTCAGACGAAAAATGTGGCAGATAAAGGCAAACTTGACACCTTGATTATACCCGAAAACAAAGCGGCATCCTATAGGTTCGACGATCATTTGTTTGGCAAAAGCAATGTTTACGTGTCCCTTGGTCTTGCCGTTCCATTGTTCATCACGGATTTCTATTATGATTATTGGCGCTGGGGCTGGCCATATAACAGGTGGTATTATTGGGATAGATGGGCGTGGGATTCCTGGTGGAGCCCTTGGGGCCCGGGTTGGAGCAGAAGATATTGGGCTTGGGATCCTTGGTGGGGACCGTGGGATCCTTGGTACCCGGGCTGGTATGGACCCGGCTGGCGTGGGTATGTGCGTAATGTGTCTTTCGGAAGACTCCGTGAAAGCCATTACGGCAGAGGCGTGGCAAGGAATGTCGGGAGTATGGGACGGGTCAGTTCACGCGTCGGATCTTCCAGACCCATAGGGCTTGGAGCAGGAGGCGGCTCCGGCACTTCATTCAGTAGAGGAGGCTCGGCGACAGTCAGATCAAGCAATCGAATATCGTCTGCTTCAAGAACCACAGGCGGCTCATCCGTAATATCTGAGACACGGGAGCAGGCTTCATATCGTACAGGCAATTCTTCGACGGCGGTTACTCGGTCTGCGGCCCCGTCTCAGACCAGGAGTGTAACTTCGTCCAGCCGGCAAAGAGCCGCTGAGCCATCCGGCGTTACGCGCCCTGCCAGCGGCTCAGTTTCTACAAGAAGTTCTTCTTCCTCTTCTTCATCGTTCAGCAGAAATACTTCCGGCAGTGGTGCGGCTCGCACCGGAGGCGTATCCCGCAGTTCATCCGGAAACTACTCAAATCCCCGGTCTTCGGGTAGTTCAAGTTCTTCATCTTATTCCCGTTCTGCAGGCAGTTACAGCGGCGGCTCCGGGCGCAGCTACAGCGGCGGAGGTAGTTTCAGCGGCGGAAGCGTATCTCGCAGCAGCGGTGGAGGCGGTCGCGGCAGGTAGGCTCACGGGAGTATTCACAGCAGTTCAGGACTATTTCAAGTCAGACTCCTAAAAAGATTGAATTATGAAAAAGATAATATTTGCTATTGCATTGATACTCGGCACAGCATCAGTTGTGTCGGCACAGAGTATGTATGATGCTCTGAATTTTTCGGATTCCAATTATTACGGAACCGCCAGATCAATGTCACTCGGTAATGCGGTGACTGCTCTTGGCGGTGATATCGGCTCAATCACAATCAACCCCGCAGGCTCGGCTGTAGCCTCTTATTCCCAGTTTGTCGTCACTCCGGGAATAAGTATCGCATCAACGTCGTCGTCATACACTCCAGTTGCCGGAGAGCCCTACCTTACGTCAGGCAAGGAGAATTATACCAGAGGCACTCTGCCGAATATCGGTGCGACCATTCATTTTGATTTTTACAGCCAGTCAGGTTTGAAGGCTATTACTTTCGGCGTCGTTACAAATTCAAGCAACAATTTTATTTTCCGCTCCGTGGCGCGCGGCTCCAATACTGTAAGTTCCATCTCCGGAGCATTTGCCGCGGGCGCAATGGGGCTTGACATCTCGCCGGACAAGATGGACCGCTATGACTCGTTCTACGATTTGGGAGCTTCATATTGGCCATATCTGGTTGCCAAACAGTCGAATATCATCTCCAACATCGGGAAAACGAATTATTTTGCAGGAGCTGCGGAGAATATTGATTATGATGCGGCTGAAGATATGTACCATATCTATCTCGGAGGCCCTGTAACTCAGACTTACAGAAGGCAGGAGAGCGGATACAAGGATGATATAGCATTCAACTTCGGGTTGAATTTTTCTGACAGGCTGTTTCTCGGCGTCAATCTCGGCATCCCTGTATTCCGCTATGAGGCAATTGATTATCTTCAGGAAGATGCGGAGAATCCGAGCGATTTTGACACAAGACTCGCATCACAGTCGTACAAATATCATTACAAGGCTCAGGGTGATGGCATTTATGCCCAACTTGGCGTTATCGCCCTTCCGTTCGCCGGCTTGAGACTTGGTGCATCATTCCAGACACCGACGGCCTATGTGGTCAGAGATACATATTATATGTCCGGAGCTACTTCGTTCTATTCAGGTGGATTGCCTGATAATGATAAGAGCAGTCCTGATGATGACTTTACCTATAGGTTCAGGTCGCCTTCGATACTCAATCTCGGTGTGGCCTATACTTTGGGAAAAATAGGTCTGATATCCGTTGACTGGGAGCGCACGTTCTATAACCAGATGAAATTCTCGGAGAAGGATTCAAATTTCGGGTCTGATTATTTCTACTACTCGAATCAGGATATAAAGGATTTTTGTGTGCCGGCTGATATGTTCAGGGCTGGAGTGGAGATAAAAGTGATTCCTTCGCTTGCCTTGAGGGCCGGATATACATTCAAGAATTCTCCGGAGTCCTACAATGGCAGACTCCCTGATATTACGCAGTCATTCTCGGCCGGTGTGGGCTATTCTTCTTCCGGCTCATTCTTTATGGACCTTGCCGCAAGAGAAACTTTGTTCCCGGTGAAATATTATCAACCGTATGCCGATTATCTTGAGGATTCATACGGGGAAATCATTCCATCGATGGAAGTTTCGAGCAGAAGAAAACTTATTGATGTCGTCCTGACTCTGGGATGGAGATTCTAAGAACCTGTTTTGAAATGATTAATTCCTTTTCTTATGAACCTTTTTCAGTCTTTCGCTTCTGTCATTCGGTTACGTAGCTACGGCTACGCTCCCTCATTCCATAACCAAAATACAATAAAAATCTTGAATAATAAAATTCATCAATCATTACAAAACA
>JAZRYB010000073.1:0-2899 GCA_045600565.1 Candidatus Cryptobacteroides sp.
AGTCTCTCTTATAAGGAACGTTTTACCGACACGCCTACGCCCGCGCACTGTAACAAGTTGATTTTCGGGGCAATTATAAAGCCTTAAAAGCTCTTCAATCTCTTTTTTCCTTCCTATTATATTCGCCATAATCTCTGCTGAATTAAATAAACATCTTCTTTGCCGGAGAATAAACAGCACAAAAGTACGACTATTTCTAGTATTGACAAGAATCAAAATCAACATTTCCACTATGTATTTCGATCAAATCGATGAATGGAGACGCAACGCGATTTATATGCGTATCTCCACAGCAATGCAGCAGAAAACGGACAGGCAGGTTGAAGAACTTGTCGCATTTACCATGACAAAAGGTGATCAAAAGTATGCGCTATTGAGCATATCGTGACCACCCACGGTTTGGACTTTGAACGGCAGTGGATGCTTCAGAACAGAACGAACAAATGGGTTCTCCGCAGATTGTCTGAAGGCCAGACAGTCAACAATGGAGAGTATAGGATAAGCACTGCTTACAACGCGTTGAAGCGTTTCAAGAAAAACGGCCTTGTAATTTCCGATATGAACTGGAGAATCTTCAAACGGAAGGTCAAAATTTCAACAAAAGGGTTGTCGGAAGTTTAAATAATAGTATTTGATATTTCAGTTACTTTATAGTATTTTTGTCGGAAATATTTGATATTTCAGTTATGATGCAGGGGTATATGACAAACTTCGACACGATAGCACTGTTCGGTCAGCGGTTCAAGACTTACAGGAAAGCCCTTCACATCTCACAGCGGCAGCTGCATGAGAAGACCGGGGTGTCCCTGTTCACTATAAGCAGCTTCGAGAACGGCAAGGGGCAGGGCATCTCTGTATCCCATCTGCTCTCCCTCCTGAATGCGCTGGACCTGGGGTCCGCGTTTATGGATCTGGTCCCGGACATTCCTGCGATAGACCCCGAAAAAATGTGGAATAAAAAGAGATAGGACATGGAGAATACGGTAAAGATAACATTGTGGGATGACACCGTGGGATACCTGACATGGGACAGTTCCGACTGGAGGAAAGAGTCGTCCGTGTTCAAGTTCGACTCCTCATTTCTTGAAAAGGGGCTGGACATATCCCCTCTGCAGATGTCCATCAACTCTCCCGCAAGGAAGGCCGGCATCCCCGTAAGGGGCGGGAATCCGAAGGATCTCTTCAGGGGGCTTCCTCCCGTCTTCGCCGATTCGTTGCCGGACCATTGGGGCAACAGCATTTTCAGGGCATGGGCGAAGGAGCACGGTGTTTCGATGAAAAGGATCTCCCCGGTGGATCTGCTTGCGTTTGTCGGCAGGAGGGCCATGGGGGCTCTTGAATATCATCCCTCCCTGGTTGAATATGAGGAAGAGGCCTACGATGTCAATGTCCAGGAACTGTATATGTTCGCAAGAAGTGTTCTGGATGAGAGAACCAGGCTTACCTTCTCATCCGACAGGGAACTGCTCTGGCAGGATCTGGTCAAGCTCGGGACATCGCCCGGGGGGAAACGGCCGAAGGCGTTGATCGCGATAAACAGGGAAAACGGGGATATAAAGTCCGGGCAGGCGCCGCTCCCTCCTGAATTCGACTATTACATTCTCAAGTATGACAACGAATCCGACGCCTTCCCTTATGCCAGGATGGAGTACGTGTACTGGCGTCTGTGCAGGGACGCCGGCATCGTGATCACGGACTCGGAACTGAAGCGGTTCGAGACCGCAAGCCATTTCATCACCCGGCGCTTTGACAGGGGACCGGAAGGAAAGGTGCACATGCAGTCGTTGCTCGCCATGGCAGGCGACGTGACCTCGTATGAAGAGGCCTTTGACACCATGGGAAGGCTGGACCTCGGATATAAGGACTTCGAACAGCTCTACAGGAGAATGGTTTTCAATGTCCTCGCAGGCAACATTGATGATCACGCAAGAAACTTTTCCTTCGTCATGGATAGAACCGGCAGGTGGTCCCTGGCTCCGGCATACGACATGGTGTACAGCATTGATCCTTCCGTTCTCGAAGTCCAGAAAGGGCAGTTCCTCAGCATCTGCGGGAAGAAAACGGAAATCACGAGGGAGGATCTGATCCGCATCGGCCGCTACTACGACATAAACAGACCGGGAGAAATCATTGAAAGGACTCGTGACGTGCTTTCTAATCTGCACGGATACATGAAGGAAGAGGACATCGATGAATCCGTCTGGAGAATGGTGTCAAAAGAACTGGAAGCAAAAGCGGTCGGATAGGGTATCTGCTATATAATCAAGGAGAATTTTTTCACAAAAATGTCAAGTATGTGCGTACTACTACCCCGGATACTTTTGGGGGAGCACAATGATTAAAGGAAAGGAATAGAACTCTTAAATGTGCGTGCTACCCCTTATCTGTCAAGAGTATAACAAAGTAATATAGTAGTAAAGTAATAAAGTGGTAAGATAATATTTATATCTTACCCTTCTCCTTTCTTTCGGCCGATACCCTTTCAAGAGCGTCTTGTAAATTAGACGGCAGCACTATGTTTTCTCTTTCTTTATTAAACATTTCCCATCCCCCTGGGGTTGACATTAAAGCAAAAAATTTTGCCTTCATCTCCGGTATCTCTGATTCATCAGCACCGAGCATACGGAAAACGTTTTCTACGGATATCTTTGAGGAATTGATGGCATTGGTAAGATCCCTATGTACGGCCTCCTTTTCCGCTTCCGTGACATCATCATGTCCTGGAGCACTACCCATCGCAAGAGCTGAAACCTTTCTGGCCTGTTTAAGTTCAGCCTCTCGTTGGATATCTTCTGCGGTTGAGTCCCACCATCTGAAGACTGTTTTCTTGTCGATGCCGAGTTCTTTAGCGCACGCATATTTTGTTCCATCCGGATGCTCCTGTCTCCAGGCGAACACC
>JAZRYB010000074.1:0-67761 GCA_045600565.1 Candidatus Cryptobacteroides sp.
CTCGAGTGATACCAGGGTGTCAGCGGTGGCAGTGTCAAGGTTGATAGGGGAGCCGGTGTAGAGTTCGAATCGCTTGACGATGCTGAAGATGGTGCGATAGCTCTTGTGACGTTGCGCTGATACCTTCTTGAACTTGAGGAAATCCTCAATCCTGTCCTGGAAGAGGTGTTCGTCTTTCTTAACTTCCTTGAATTTGTCAGGGAAGAGGAATCTGTCGACGGTCTCCTGGGCCCAGTCCGGTCCGAAATCAGAGAGGGCCATCTTGTTGCCGACTTCGTGCAGATGTGCGACAATTTTGTCCACCGCCAGCTTGGCTTCTTTGGCTTCTTTGACCTCCGGAGTGACGATTCTGGCCTTAATAACGATTTCTCCGTCCACGAAGTACTTCGGGAGTAGGTAAACATGGGAGTGGGCGCGCTGACCGATCTTGCGTGTGTTGCGGTACCTTAGAAGGACCTCAGACTTGCCTGTATCCTTCTGTACGCGGGTTGAGAGTGATAAATAAATCTTTGCCATTTGTTCATATGTTAACTGATACAAAGGTAGAAAAAATGGTGGACAAAATCAAAAGAAATTGTCCACCAACTTGATTTCTAATGAAAACTATTGAAAAATGGCTTTCTGCCTAAAGTGGGGTTAACTGCCTATTATTAAGGGATTTATAGCACTTTATGAAAACTCGGTGTTTCACCCGTTTTCATATATTTTCACCTTTTATTTCCCGATGCAGAATCTTCCGAATATCTCGCCGAGAACTTCATCGGTAGTGATGTCTCCGGTGATTTCGCCAAGGTAAGAGATGGATGTCCGGAGGTCTTCAGCGATAAGGTCGGCAGGGGTAGGTGAGAGGAGTGAGAAATGAACATTTTTCAATGATTCCAATGCTTTTGTTAGAGCGTTGTAATGGCGGATGTTTGTCACCAGGATGCTATCATAGGATGAAATCTTGTTTTGTTGCATTTCTTGAAGCATAGCTTTAAGTTTGTCTATGTTCTCACCATTCAATGCAGATATTTCCAGGGAGTGTGGCTTGATTTTGTAATTATCTGTCAATAAATTGATTAATTCCTTGATTGATACGATATTGTCGTCACCGGATATGTCTGATTTATTGAGCAGAAAGATTACGTCCTGCTTATCTGAATCGAATTTGGAACAAATAAATCCGATTTCTTCGGAGATTTCTTTGATATCGCGCGTGGAGTCAATGACACATAGAACAATGTCGGCTTGACTCATCTTGTTCAAAGCACGTTCTATACCGATTTTTTCTATAGTTTCCAAAGTCTCGCGAATTCCTGCCGTATCGATGAAACGGAATAATGTGTCACCAATAACCAATGTTTCCTCTATGGTATCTCTTGTGGTGCCGGCAATAGAGGAAACGATAGCCCGTTCTTCTTGGAGTAAGGCATTGAGCAGAGTGCTCTTCCCTGTATTGGTCGAGCCGACCAATGCGACCGGAACACCATTTTTGACGGCATTCCCGAGCCTGAATGAATCGACCAGCTTTTCAATGTGAGTTTCTGCTTTTTCCGTTAGCGCCAGAAGGCGTGAACGATCTGCGAATATCACCTCTTCTTCGGCGAAATCAAGCTCCAATTCGACGAGTGAAGCCAACCCTAGGAGTTGTTGTCTCAGGCCTTTCAATTCGGCGGAGAAGCCTCCTTTCAGTTGATTGACTGCCACTTTATGGGCCGCTTGATTTTCTGCCGAAATCAGATCCGCGACAGCTTCCGCCTGAGCCAGATCCATCTTGCCATTGATGAAAGCGCGACGGGTGAATTCTCCACGTAGAGCGCTCCTCGCACCTGCATTGACAAGAAGCATCAGGATATTGGAAACGATGTAAGATGATGCGTGACAACTGATTTCAACCAAATCTTCTCCCGTGTAAGAATGAGGGGAACGGTAAATGTTAACCACCACTTCATCAAGCAATTTACCATCATTATCTTTAATCGTGCTAAAACAGACAGAATAACCCGGCTTCTGAGAAATGTCGGCAGTCAAAATCTTGCCGGCTATTTCAATCGCATCTTTTCCCGACAGTCTTATCAAAGAAATGGCACCTGTTCCGGGGACGGTAGCAGGTGCACAAATCGTATCGTTGAATATAGTATCAATAATCATAATATTTGGATTCACGAGGACTTACCTTATTCATATTGTCAAGGAGGTCCTGATTTGTCTTGTATTCATCCATAAGCTGAAGCATAAAATTCATCGCTTCAGTAGGATTCATATCAGCAAGAAGTTTGCGGAGTATCCATATGCGATTGCCCGTACCTTTTTCCAAAAGAAGGTCATCACGTCGTGTACTTGAAAGCAGGACATTCACCGCAGGAAAAATTCTTCGATTGGAGAGATTACGGTCGAGTTGGATTTCGCTATTGCCGGTGCCTTTGAACTCCTCGAATATCACATCATCCATCTTGGAACCTGTTTCGGTAAGGGCGGTGGCGATAATGGTGAGGGACCCTCCGCCTTCAATATTTCTTGCCGCCCCGAAAAATCTCTTCGGCTTCTGAAGGGCGTTGGCCTCGACACCACCGGACAGAACTTTTCCGGATGCTGGCTGTACAGTGTTGTATGCCCTTGCGAGACGGGTTATCGAATCAAGGAGTATTACAACGTCGTGACCGCATTCGACAAGTCTGCGAGCTTTTTCAATAACCATATTTGCAACTTTGACGTGCCTTTCCGCAGGCTCATCGAAAGTGGAAGCCACGACCTCGGCTTTTACGCTTCTCGACATATCAGTAACTTCCTCCGGTCGCTCATCAATAAGGAGTACTATCTCATATACTTCAGGATGATTGTCTGCGATAGCATTGGCTATGCTCTTGAGCAGCATAGTCTTTCCTGTCTTGGGTTGTGCAACGATCAAGGAACGCTGTCCCTTTCCGATAGGAGCGAACAAATCCACTATGCGACAGGAAACATCCCCTTGATGGCCGTTACCGAGAAGATTGAATTTCTCTTCAGGGAAAAGGGGAGTGAGAAAATCAAAAGGAACCCTGTCTCTGATATATTCTGGGGCGCGTCCATTGATGTATTTGATTTTCACCAGAGGAAAATATTTATCTCCTTCCTTGGGAGGGCGTATCTCACCGGTAACAGTGTCCCCGGATTTGAGGGCATTTATCTTTATCTGATTTTGAGAAACATATATATCATCGGGAGAATTAAGATAATTGTAGTCCGACGAACGGAGGAAACCGTAACCGTCAGGCATTATCTCCAACACTCCGGTCGCTTCCACTGTACCTTCAAAACGAGAAGCTTCCGGTTTGGGTGAGGGCTTTGCCTTCTGCTGCTGCGTTTCCTTCTGGAACACTTGCGACTGAGATTGGGATGATTTGTTTTTTTTATTTTTGGACAAGAATTCCTGTACCGATTTCCCTACTTCTGATTTGCTCAATTCAGTCTCAGATGTCTCCATCTTGGCATCAGCTGTGTCTGAAGGATGCTCCACGATGACTTCTTCGTTCTTCCCGGCCGCTTTGACTTTTGGGGCAGTTCTGGATTTTGCCTTTTTGGAAGCAACATCCTTTGTCTTGGGCACCAATGCTTCCGATTGAGTCTGGGCAGGGGCGATTTCGGCATCAACAATTCCGGGCTCTGCAACGGGCTTCGGCTGAGCTTTTTTCACTCTTGGCTTCCTTTCCGACTTTACTGGCGCCGCGGCAGGTTGCTGAGTGGCGAGAGTATCTTTACTTTCTGTTGCAGACGCATCTTTCTTAGGCCGTCCTCTACGTGCCTTAGGCTTCTCAGGCAGGGGACTTTTAGCCTCTGCACGCGCCGCTTCGTCCAATATGGCATATGCCAGATTCTCGATATCCAATTTTTTTACGTTTTTGATTAAATACTGGGAGGCAATTTGTTCCAACTGCTCCCTTGTCATTTCATTCAGCTCAAAAAGAGTGTACATTATAATATATCAATTTAAAATTTAATCTTGTATTAGTTCTTCTTTATAGAGACGCCTAATTATCCCAGAAAGAAGTCGATTTCTTGAATCTGAGTATATCCGCCAGTGCGGATGCATTCGCCGCTATTCTGAAAGAATAGGACTGCCATTGCCCGGTCGGTACCCAGGACACCGAAATGTTGAAACAATGCAGGTCATATGAAGCGGATACTTGAGTGGTGGTCAATTTCATGGCCATAAAGTCAAATCCGGTGTTGAAATTCAAAGACAATTTTGGCGTAGGCCTGAAATTGCCGGAAATACCCAGTGTCTGTGTAAATTTGTTGTTGACTTTCAACTGCTCATTCGCATAAGTGTATGACTTGTTATAGCTGAAAGAGTAGTTGAAATTCAGAGACCACGGTGCGTTCGGATTGGTATAAAACAACCATCCTCCAGGAATATATTCTCCTGTAATCGGGTGATAATAAACCCTTGTGTACGAAGATGCCCCTCCGGTTGTCTGAGCTCCGCCGCCATTATTCCCCCCTGCCGGGTTGGCGCCTGTAGAATTGCTGCCATCATTTCCTTTGATGGCTCCTGTGCCGTTGATGGACCAGGACAGAGAGGCACTGGCTGCAGTCAGGCGAACTGGGATGCCTGTCGCGATAACGTTGAATTTGTTGATTCTACGACCTTGTTCATCAATCGCATATGGATCCATATTGATATTGCCACTGACGCTGATTTTCTCGAATATGGATGTTGACATCGTCAACCCGATATTGTTGAGCCTCATTGAGTCAGCAAGGAAATTGTAGCTGGAAGACAGATTGAGTTGGTCGATGAGCTTTATTTTCTTTGTGCCGGAGCCGGTAGTGTCGGCGAAATCCCGGACTTTTGCCTCAAGATTGTTGCCGATGGAAAAACCTATGCTTGCCGTACGACCCTTGCCCGGGGCTGAATTTATCTGACCGGCAAATCGGTTATATTCGTAATCGTGCTGGACTCCGAGCGTATCAGTATATGACAAAGTTCTCCATCCATTGGCGGCCGTACCCAATTCCGGTGCATATGAAAAACTGAAACTAGGTGATACAACGTGTCTGATGGCTTGAATCTTATGGTGCTTGCCGAAATTGAACATACCATATAGACGCGTGCTCATCGAAATGCTTCCCGAATATTTCTGAGTGATTCCGAATGAGCCGAATGCCTTGCCTTTGATCTGTTCTACTCTGTTCGTCTCCGGATTGAACTGATAATCACTGTCTTGGAAGAACCAGTTCATTCCATAACTGATAGAAGGGCTGAAATTGAGATATTTCAAAATGGTGAAGTTCGGAAGTCCGATACTGAAATTGTGATTCATGCCGTTCTGGAACTTGTCAAGCAGAGCGGAAGGATTGCTGAATTCTGATGACTTGAAAGCAACCTTGTTCTGAAAAGATGTATTGTATCCGATGGAAAATTTCTCATAAAATTTCTCCGAACCGACTCTGTTTTTGCGTTTGAAAGGATAAAAGGTGCTTACAGAAAGAGTGACGTTAGGCAAAGTGAAAACATATGAGCTGTCACGAGAATTCTGGCTATGCAAGCCGTTGATTGACAAAT
Source organism: Candidatus Cryptobacteroides sp. (assembly GCA_045600565.1). Taxonomy (GTDB): domain Bacteria; phylum Bacteroidota; class Bacteroidia; order Bacteroidales; family UBA932; genus Cryptobacteroides. The sequence continues at coordinate 5,528 of JAZRYB010000074.1, forward strand.
TGACTTTTCCTCCCCAATTATGTGAATAAGAAATGGAAGAAGACGCCTGGTTCTGAAGGGCTTCAGTCGTGGATCGAGAATTGTATTTGTTGTTTGAAGGGCTTGAGAAATTCACCGAGGCACTGAAAGTGGAACCGGGATGGGATTTGGAATCTTGAGTGTGGGACCATTTGAGACCCAGGTTGGTGGACTGATTGAAATCTTTGGTGTCTCTCTCTCCTGTCTGGTCATTGGAATATGTGAAACTGAAATTTCCATTGAATTTGTAATTGACCTTGTATCTTGAATTGACATCCACGGCCCAGGACCCCAGGGTATAAATATCTCCGGTTACGGACAAATCAAAGAAATCACCAATCACAAAATACATTCCGGCATCACGCATATAGAAACCTCTGGATTGTTCCTCTCCGAATGTCGGCATCAGCAGTCCCGTTGCCCTCTGCGGCTTTTGGGGAATAAAGCCGAATGGAAGTCCTATCGGAATCATAACATCTTCCACCACCGGGAACGCGGGGCCGAAGACTGTTTTCTGGGAAGGCTCAGTGATTATCGCCGCATTAGTAAGCTTCATATAATAATGAGGGTGGTCTTCGTTATCGCACACGGTGTATTTTCCCTTTGTGATATTCAGGGATTTGTCAGGGAACATCTTGATATTCTGACCATGTATGATCCCCTCGCTGTCATTTGTGGTCATATTCGTGATGCGGGCTTTTCTCGTATTGAAATTGTACCGCACTTCTTCCATTTCGAACTTGTCCCTGCCTTGAGTGAGGACAGGCCTGCCTTTCCATTCTCCACTTGTGGAATCGTAGGTGCCCCGGGCGAACACAATACCCGTGCTCATATCGTATTCCATATAATCGGACGCGAGATTGATATCCTGATATTGAACAGTCACGCCTCCATAATAGTAGACAAGCCTCTTGCCGTCTGCAAAATCTTCAATGATAGAATCTCCGGCACTTGTGAATGCCGGCAACTTGATGGAACTTTTGTCAAGAAGAGCCAGAGAATCCGCGCGGGAAATGGAATCAGCTCTCATCGTGGAATCTCTGAGATGTATGGCTGCGGAATCCAACTGCAATTCGGAAATATTGACTTCCGTGTTCTCACCACGGGTGCGCTTGCGTCTTGAACGGCGATCATTTTGGGAGAGAACTTCGGAACCTGTCAATACCAGAAGAACTATGGCGACAAGTATGTATTTGAAATGATTCGAATGCAATTTAATTTTTCTTAAATTTGCAGTTGCAAATGTACTAAATATTTTCATTCCCAACAAACAGACGATGATCAAATTATCACACATAATAACTGCGACTTCATTATTTCTTGCAGGAATCATTACCTCTACGGCACAGAATAATTCTTCCGCCCTTTTTCTCAACAATGTGGTAATCGATGCCGGACATGGAGGCAAGGATCCTGGCACCGTCAGTTCGGACAGAAAAACTCGTGAAAAAGATTTGACCCTCACTATTTCCAAGAAACTTGCTGAAAAAATAAAACGCTCATATCCTTCTGTCAAGGTGACTCTTACAAGAGAAACGGACAAATTCATAGAACTCGGCTCAAGAGCACAGATGGCTTCGGACAAAAGTGCAAATCTGTTCATTTCCATACATATCAATGCGTCTCCGTCTTCCAAGTCCGTCAACGGTTTTTCCGTATATATACTTGGACAGTCATCAAACAAAAACAAGGATACCTATGCATTCAACCAGGAAGTGTTGAAACGGGAGAACGCCGTCATTTACCTGGAAGATGATTCGGCAAAATATCAAGATTATGATTCATCACCGGAATCAAAGATATTCCTCCAACTTATGAGCAATGCATACAGAGAACAGAGTCTGCTGTTTGCACAATTGCTCAATGATAATATGAAGGGTCCGTTCAGGAGAAATATCGGTGTATATCAGGGTAATTTTGCAGTTTTGAGACTTGCTTCGATGCCGGCTGTCCTCGTCGAACTTGGCTTCATAACCAATACAGGTGACCTGGCTATTCTCCGTTCAAATGAATCAATTGACAAAATTGTCGATAATATGTTTAAGGCGTTCTGTGAATATAAGACCAGCTATGACAGCAGTGTCAGTCTCGGCACAGAACTTCCCGAAGCCAAGCCTCTTGATGAAGAGATTAACGGCAATGAACTCATATCCGGGACAAGCGATATCCTATACGGTACTCAGATTCTTGCTTCTTCCAAGGATATGTCCGAGAATGACCCGTATTTTCAGTCTTTCGTTATAAAGAAAGTCAAAACCGGGACTCTTTATAAATATATAGCCGGATGTTCAGGTGATAAAAAGGAAGCAATTGAAAATTATAAAAAAATCAAATTAAAATTTAAAGATTCTTTTATGGTTTCTATCTCTGATGATAAAGTTAATCGTTTATAACTTTCACTCGTTTTATTCTCCCGAACACGTTGATTATCACCGTACGAGAATAGTATTTACAATTTTGAATCTTTAAAAATTAGACTATTTATCAGAGTAGCCTCAAACGTATTTTTTGTTTTATAATTATCTGTAAATAAGAATATTAAAAAGTAATCGTTTTTCGCTTTTTCAATCTATTATTTACACATAAATTAATTTAAAAACAATACGCTAAACGTTTTTTTATGATTTTTTTTTCATCCATTTTTGCAAAAGTTTATTAAGAATAAACACCATTTGAAAAGTGGAGAAATCTAGAGGACATATTGACGTTTGGAACAGTTTTCTGGGGATAGTCGGTGACATCATCGAACCACAGAAATTTGAGACTTGGTTCAAGCCTATCGTTCCTGTTTCTCTTATAGATTCGACTCTTACAATTCAGATTCCCTCCGACTTTTTCCGCGAATACCTCGAAGGAACCTACCTTGATATAATCAAGAAAACACTTGTACGGGTCATCGGAGCGGATGCGAAACTGGTTTACAATATCAAACCCGTCCGGCAGAGCGAAGCAATGGAATTTCCCGCTTCACACGGCCTTGCTCCAATCAATCCGCCTACCGGCATCAATACTTACCACGCTTCTGAGAGTCCAAGTCCGTTCGTTTTCCCGGGCTTGAAGAAAATACGAATCAATCCGAGACTCAATCCTGTTTACTGCTTCAACAATCTTGTGCAGGGAGACTGCAACAGAATGGGGGTTGCCGCAGGGGAAAGCATATCAATGTCTCCAGGGAGGACTCCGTTCAATCCGCTTTTCCTTTTCGGAGGTCCGGGATTGGGCAAGACTCACATAGCACAGGCCATCGGTATAGATATCAAAGAGAAAATGCCAGAACTGGTTGTCCTTTATGTGACAGGCAACGAATTCAAAACTCAATATATGGACGCTGCCGGTGTACGCAACAAAGTTACCGATTTTCTTGCGTTCTATATGAAGATTGATGTCCTCATAGTAGATGACATACAGGACCTTGTGGGACAGGGTTCGCAAGCGGCCTTCTTCAGCATTTTCAATTATTTGCATCAGAACGGCAAACAACTGATCTTTACTTCCGACAGAGCTCCGGTAGATCTTCAGAACTTTGAAGAGAGGTTGCTTTCCCGTTTCAAATGGGGTCTTTCAGTAGAGTTGACAAGACCGGACTATGCCACAAGACTGGAGATGCTCAAATCAAGGTGTTTCCGCGAAGGTATTGATGTCCCTGACAAGGTCCTTGAATTTCTTGCGACAAAGATAAAATCCAATTTCCGTGAGCTTGAAGGTGCCCTTATCTCCATAACTGCCCACGCTACTCTTGCACATCAGGAAGTTACAATTGAGCTGGTGGAAAGGATTACCGGCAATATTATCATAGAGAACCAGACGGAAGTCACGATTGACAAGGTTCAGGAGGCTGTCTGCGATTATTTCAATCTTACTCGTGATGATTTACAGGCCCCTTCGAGAAAACGTCAGATTGTCCAAGCCAGACAGATCGCTATGTATCTCTGCCGCAGTCTAATTGGAAATTGTTCCCTATCTACCATCGGGGCGGAGATAGGAGGGAAAGACCACGCCACAGTACTTTATGCCTGCAACACGGTCACAGACCTTATGTCAACAGATCGTACTTTCAAGCAGTATATCATTGATATTGAAAAGCTTCTGATTCAAGCCAGATAACTTGTCATATGTCCGTACAGATAGCACCTTCAATTCTGGCAGCAGATTTCCTGAATCTCGGCCGCGATATCGAGGTTCTCAATACGTATGCGGATCTGGTTCATCTCGACATAATGGACGGCACATTTGTGCCGAACATTTCTTTCGGTTTCTCAGTTGTAGATGCAGTTGCAAAGATTGCGAAGATTCCTACCGATGCCCATTTGATGATAATCAATCCTGAAAAGTATTTCCGGAAAATGGCTTCAGACGGTATATCAATGCTGAGTTTTCATCTGGAAGCGGCCAAAATGCAGGGGAGTAACCCTGCGGAATTGCTTCAGGAGATCCGTTCTCTTGGAATGAAGGCAGGTCTTGCATTCAACCCTGATATCCCTGTGGAAGACTGCTTCCCATATATCAAAGATGCGGATTTCATCTTGTTGATGTCTGTTTTTGCCGGTTTCGGAGGCCAGAAGATGGTTCCGGAGACCTTCGACAGAGCTTCAAAAATTAAAAAAGAAATAAAGAATCAAGGCAAAGACTGTCTGCTTGAGGTTGACGGAGGTGTCAATTCTGATAATTACGCAGAACTTATAAAATGTGGAGTTGACATTATCGTTGCCGGAAGCGCTGTATTCAGTTCTCAAGAGCCCGGAGCTGTAATTTCCTCTATGCGAGGCTTCTAATTTCGGTTTTCTTCGAATTCCACCGTCTTTTCCAATATTCTTTCATATTCACAATCAGTGTGGAACCGGCACCGTCAAACCATATGATTTCATTCAGTATTTCCATTGGGACCAAAATTTGTTATATTTGTACGATTTTAACCGGAATACTTATATGATTACACACGATTTGCGAGTAATAGCAGACGCAATACTTGACAAGAAAGGTCAAAATGTCATTTCGCTCGATCTCAGGCCTGTCGGATCGGCCATTTCAGACTTTTTCGTTGTCTGCAACGGAGACTCGACCACCAATGTCAATGCAATTGCTGACAATGTCATAAAGATGTCCCGCGAAGAGCTCGGTATCAAGCCGCTCCGCACTCAGGGACTCGAAAACAATGTATGGGTCATCCTTGATTATGGCAATATTGTAGTCCATATCTTCCAGACTCAATACCGCGATTTCTACCGTCTTGAAGATTTGTGGGCTGATGCCCCACGCAAAGAATACAAATATCGCAGCCCGTCGAAAAGAAAAACATCAAAGGAGACCACTGAATAGAATTTATGGCTGAACAGAACAAAAAGCCGTCAAACGGCGGGAAGAAATCTTCACAGAACAACAACAAGAAGCATCCGCAGAGAAAGGTGGTCAAAGTCAGGATAAACCTTTCCTGGTTGTATATAATATTGATTGTCGGCATTGGAATAATGCTGTTCAAGCAGAACGGACCTTCTGCCCAAAAGATCGAATGGGCTCAAGTTCAGAAAATGTTCACTGATGGAGATATAAAAGAAATTCATTTTGTCCGGAATGATTTCAAAGGCACCATTACCGTCAAGCCTGATAAATTGTCGAAATATGCTGATGAATTTCCGGGAGGTGTCGTTCCGGCAAAATCCCCTCATTTCCATTTCCTTGTATCCGGGAAGTTCGATGCAGAGAAAGAATTCGCGGCTCTGAATTCATCCCTTTCTGAAAATGAGCAAGTCAAGATAATTATGGAAAATGACAACAAGTCGTGGACGCAGATTCTCGACTGGATTATTTTCCCTCTTATTCTCATCCTCTTCTGGGTATGGATGTTCCGCGGGATGAACCGTGGAATGGGTGGCGGAGGTGGCAATGGCGGAATGAACCCGTTCAATGTCGGCAAATCCACCGGAAAGCTGGCTGACAAAAATCAGGTGAATGTAAGTTTCAAGGACGTCGCCGGTTTGTACGGAGCTAAGGAAGAAGTTATGGAAATAGTGGATTTCCTCAAAAATCCGTCAAAATATACCGCTCTCGGAGGTAAAATCCCTAAAGGAGCCTTGCTTGTGGGACCTCCCGGCACTGGTAAGACTTTGCTGGCAAAGGCTGTCGCAGGAGAGGCGAATGTGCCTTTCTTCTCGATTTCCGGATCTGATTTTGTGGAAATGTTCGTAGGTGTAGGAGCTTCCCGCGTCCGCGACTTGTTCAAGCAGGCAAAAGAAAAAGCGCCTTGCATCGTGTTTATTGATGAGATAGATGCAGTCGGAAGAGCTCGTGGAAAGAACGTTGGATTTTCTTCAAATGATGAGCGTGAGAATACTCTCAATCAGCTTCTTACCGAAATGGATGGCTTTGGCACCAATAGTGGTGTCATCGTTTTGGCGGCCACAAACAGGGCCGATATTCTTGATAAGGCGCTTATGCGTGCGGGACGTTTTGACAGACAAATTCACGTAGAACTTCCGGAATTGAAGGAGAGAATAGAGATATTCAAAGTACATATGAAAGATCTCAAGATTTCAGAAGACTTTGACCTCGATTTCATGGCCAGGCATACACCTGGTTTCTCCGGAGCCGATATCGCAAATGTATGCAACGAAGCCGCCCTTACCGCAGCGCGTCTCAACAAGAAAGCCATTGACAAACAAGATTTTCTGGACGCTGTAGATAGAATAGTGGGAGGTCTTGAACGGAAGGGATCGATTATGACTCCTTTTGAGAAGAAATCCATAGCACACCACGAAGCCGGGCACGCAGTCGTCAGTTGGCTTCTGCCATATGCCAATCCTTTGTTTAAAGTGACCCTTATCCCTCGCGGGCAGGCCCTTGGAGCCGCCTGGTATCTTCCTGAAGAGCGCAAGCTCTATATGAAGAGCCAGATGGTAGATGAAATGTGCTCTCTGATAGGAGGCCGTGTAGCTGAAGAAATAGTCAACGGAGAACCGTCCACAGGTGCGCAGAACGACCTCGAAAGGCTGACTCGTATGGCATATGGAATGATTCAGTATTATGGTATGAGCGACAAGGTAGGGAATGTCTCATTTTATGATTCGACAGGTGCCAGAGGCTATGATCTCACAAAGCCTTACAGCGAGAAAACCGCTGAACTGATGGATGCGGAAGTCAAGAAGCTCATCGATGAGATACACGACAAAACTTATAAGCTTCTCACTGATCACAAAGATGGATTCCTGGCTGTAGCGTCATTGCTTCTCGAAAAAGAAGTTATTTTTGCCGATGACGTCGAAGCCATTCTCGGTCCAAAGGTCAAACCGCCTACCGATAATATGAAGGAAACAGAAACAATTCAGGCCCAGGAGTTATGACAAATACAATCATCCGTACTATTTCAGGTGCCGGTTTTGTGGCAGTCACATTGGGCTGCCTGTTATTCAGCCCATATCTGTATGCCGGATTTGTAGTCATCATAATGATTCTGATGATGTCCGAATTCTATACTATGGCCATGGGCAAGGAACAATATAAGTTTTCCCGTTTTCTCGCCTGTCTTGCCGGAGTGATTCTATTCGGGTTGGTTTTTGCTTTTGCCCATTTTGGACTTAATGTCAAATTTGTTTCTCTTTCCATCATTCCTATGATGATAGTGATGATAAATTCACTGTTAGTCAAGGACAAGACAGAATTCGGGAAGTTCGCCTTCATATATACCGGTCTGTTGTATATCGCAATTCCGCTTGCCCTTTCCAACCTGATAGCATTCAGGCACGGGGAATTCAGTGGAATACTCTTGATATGCTTTTTTATCACAATCTGGTGCTCAGACAGCGGAGCATATGTCATCGGACTTCTGTTCGGGCAAAAGCCGGGCAGCAAGAAACTCTCACCCAAAATTTCACCAAAAAAGTCGTGGGCCGGTTTTTGGGGTGGGATGGCGTTCGCTTCTTTAGCAACCATTATCCTCCATTTTTGCGGGTTGCTGAACATCCCTGTCATACATTGTATCATATTGGGGATTATTATGCACACTTCCGGAGTATTCGGTGACCTTTTTGAATCGATGTGGAAACGGTTTTTCACTGTAAAGGACTCAGGCAATATCATTCCGGGCCACGGTGGAATACTCGACAGATTTGACAGCACTCTTTTCGCAGTTCCATTCGGAGCCATTTATCTTGCACTTTTCAACCTTCTTTAAAATGCATATAGACAAAAACTCATACGGAACCATAGCTCTTGTGTATCTGGTCTGCGCGGCAATAGCAGTACCTGTCATCTTTTTTTGCAGTCAATGGATATATTTTCCTGTTTGTCTGTTGTTGTTGGCAATATGCGTGTGGCAGACGCTTTTCTTCAGAGTACCGGAAAGAAATGCGGCCGGAAGCGGCACGTCCGTATCTTCCGTGGCTGACGGCAAAGTGGTGATAATAGAAAAAAAATATGAGCCCGAGTGGCTTAAGCGTGATTGTATCCAGATTTCAGTCTATATGGATTTCTTTGACGTTCACGCCAATTTCTGGCCTGTTTCCGGCGAGATAACCTATTATAAATATCATCCTGGTAAACATTTGCTTGCGTTTCTGCCCAAAGCATCTGAAGACAATGAACATTCTTGCACCTGCATACGCACCGATGATGGCAAAGATGTGTTTTTCAAACAGTTGGCTGGCACTTTTGCCCGTCGGATAGTATGCTATTCAAAAGTAGGGGACAGGGTCAATGCCGGAGAGCAGTGCGGTATTATCAAATTCGGTTCCCGCATAGATATTTTCATCCCTCTCGATTCGAAAGTCAAAGTTTCAATAGGTGATTTTCCGCGTGCCTGTGAAACGATACTGGCAGAGTTGTAATCATTTCTTTGGCTCCAAATCTTGTTCAATAAGAGCCAAAAGTTTGTCAATAGCTTCTGTATCAGGGATATGGCATAGGACCGGCGTTCTGCCTTTGTATATGCTAACTTTATGATTGCCCTCACCGACATATCCCCAGTCTGCATCTGCCATTTCTCCTGGGCCATTGACAATGCAGCCCATCACGGCAATGACCATTCCTTTCAGGTGAGAGGTGCGGGATTTGACCTGCTCAAAGGTCGTCTGTAAATCATACATCGTCCTGCCGCAACCGGGACAAGCAATATACTCAGGTTTGTAGAAACGCCTTCTGCTTGCCTGCATCAATTCATCCACAAGATAGACATTGTATTCGTCATCAAAGTTTGAATGCAACTCTATTTCATCCAAATTTCTATCCAACAATCTCTTCCCGAAATCACAAGAAAAATCGAGAAGAAGTCTTTCTTTGGAAGGGGAGTGGTAGGTGGCAACAGCCTTGTGCCCTTCTATGGAAATGGATTTGAGCGTGGAGCAGGTTTTTCCTCTGTATCTGTCAGCAAGATATTTCCCGACAGGAATTTCATTAAGAGGGTCCTCTGTAAGTGAGACTCGCAGTGTGTCTCCGATGCCTTCAGACAAAAGAGTTGAAATACCGACACAGGATTTGATACGTCCGGAATCTCCATTTCCGGCTTCAGTAACTCCGATGTGAAGAGGAAACTCGACTCCACGCTCTTTCATTGCCTTCGCAAGAAGTCTGTAAGCATCGACCATCACAAGGGTATTGCTGGCTTTCAAAGACACCACGACATTGAAGAATTCATTGTCAATGCACATTTCAACCCATTCCATCGCTGCCTTGCACATAGCAAGCGGAGTATTGCCGTACTTGTCCGTTATATAAGTTCCCAATGAACCGTGATTCAATCCGATACGTATGGCTGTGGAATGTGCTTTGCAGACTTTGACCAGAGAGCCGAAACGTTCTCTCGCGATTTCGTGATCACGATGGAAGTTGCCGGGATTGATTCTGACCTTTTCCACTGACGGAGCCACCGCAATGGCAGTCCCGGCCGAAAAATGAATATCTGCGACCAAAGGAGTATCAATGCCTTTTGAGCGCAGAGTATCTTTTATCTGTCGTACACATTCTACTTCACGCTGTCCGGGAACTGTTATGCGTATAATATCCGCACCGGATTCAGCCATAGCCAGACATTGAGCTACTGTGGCTTCAATATCTGTCGTGTGCGTATTGCACATAGTCTGGACGGCTATCGGATTGCCACCTCCAATGGTGACATTACCTATTTTCGTTCTCCTCGTAGACAATTTTGTATGCTTCTTGACGTAAAACTTTCTTGGTCTTACCTGTTCGTTTGCCCAACTGGAAATGGAGACCTGCGGTAACCATCACATCAAACGGATAGGCATATCTGTAATAATATTCGCTGGCATGATCAGGTTTGTAGATAGTTGCCCACGAATATCGGAGCATCGCATTGAAATGGATTTCTATAGGGCTGAAGACCAGGCCGAAGCCTAATCCGCCCTGAAGTCCGTAATCGAGTTTCAAATCAGTATCCTTGAATGTTTCCACCATCTCCTGTTGGACATAAGGGCCCGATCTGTGAATCTTGAATCTGTACCCGCCGTAAAGTCCCAGATTTGCAATAATCTTAGCGTGATGAAAATCATAGTGTCCGTGCATCAGGAACGGCACCTCGACAATATCATATACGGCTTTGGTGGCACCTTCGATTGTCGCAATCTGACCTGTTTCTTTATCAGCCTTGAATTCATAGGCTTCGTGGCCATAAAATACTCCGATTTGGAATCCGAAATATGGCATAGAATTGAACATCTTGCTGTGCTTGGTGAATACTACACCGAAATATTCCGGGATGATAACCGATTTTTGTTGACGTTCCGGAGAGAACGACATCCTGTTCATGCTGCCTCCGTAAACGAAACCTATCATAGGATAATCATTCAATTCGAGTTTCCGGTCCAGAATGACAGAATCAAGATATTCGTCAGTATATGCCAAACTATCAGGTCTGGATACTTCAAATCCTTCCAGCGGGAAATGCATCAAAAACGCCAGAAAGAGACAAAATACAGTTTTGATATCGTATCTCATATTCTATTTGAACATTACGCCCAGGTTGAGTGTCTGGGATACTTCCATTCCATCAGGGATGACAATATATGAATTATCATCTATTTTGTAGAATCTCACCTTCTCGGGCTGACGTTTTTCAAGGTAGGATCCGGTGTCAACAATTGAATTTCTGTTCTTATCCTGAGTTATCCGAATGGAATATTTGCCACTTTCCAGATATGGAAATTCCAAAGTTCGGTTTTCTTCAATGATATATGTACGAAGAATCCTGGTTCTCTTCTCATCCAAGAGATCAATGATATACTTTTCATTGACATCAGTAAGTTCCAATATCAATTTGGACAATTTTTCATCAGTAGGGAGTGTCACTTTGACTTCGGTACTGTCATTATAAAAGCCGTTGATATCTCTGAAAGCGCGATGCGGGAGTTTCATAAAGTATTCATACCCTGGAAGCATCTTTACATCCGGCAACAATTTGAAATGTCTGAGGTTCAATGTGTCAGACTCAATTGTGAACTTTTCGTCCTTGCGCTGCTGCTTTGGATTCAAGGACCAGAATTTTACAGAGTCGAATAACTCGTTGATTATCGGGTAACTGAATTCAAGTGAAAATCCATACTGCTCAACAGTCTCGGCCTGAGCGGAAAAATTGAGTTGGAGTGTAGTATCTTTCTTTTGAACCGGTCCTTTTTTCTTTGTATTCTTGTTTGCGTTTCCTTCAAAGTACAACTTGGCGTGTTCTGTGAACGGAGATAGTTTACCGGTAGTGTCCGTCTTTCGGTAATTGACGTAAAGATGAAGTGTATCAGGCATTCTTCGCCTGTCATTCACCCATATCTCAAGACTGTCCCGCTGGATATTGAACTGGGTTATGATTCTGTCGGACCGGATACCTTTCATCCACATTGTATCTATATGGGCGTTTGGCGCCATAAATGTTATGTATGCGGATCTGTCCGACAATCTGACTTTATTCAGAATCATTTGTTTGACCGGTTTCTCCTTGAATAAGTTCAACTCAAATTCAGTCTTCCTTGCAAGACAGGACAAAGTATCTTTCATATCATACGCCTTCAACTCCGGGATGGTGTCATTTACGACGATTTTGGGGCGTATAAGTGTGTCACAGAAAGCAATAGTCTCGGATTCAGGGTTGTATCTGTTGTCATTGTTTTTATCATTGACGGCAAGCAGTCTGTATAATGTGTCTTTTATATTTCTCAGGCAGAAGAAACCCCAATCATCTGCCTTGACAGCCGCATACGGGTTTTGAAGATATACAGCGGAATCGGCCAGATCTGTATAGAGCATGACCTTGGCTCCCTTGACCGGCATCAAAGTATTGCAATCCTGAACAATACCGGTAATCATCAGCGAATCTATGGAGTCTCCGGTGGAAAACACATAGGTATATCCCGGGAAAATGTTCCCTTCGTTGTTGTCGACAACCGCATCGGTAAATGAAAGCGTGTATGTCGTATTGAGCTTGAAATCATCTTCAAAATAGACGACTAGAGTCTTTCCCTTCATCTTGTATTTGGCCGGCTTTGAAAGAGGAGGGGAGAGCAGAATGTTCTTGACATCCTTGACTTTTACATATTCATCGAAGGTAAATGAGAAACGTGCTCCATGAACAGGTACATTCAATGCATTCTGCCCCGGTGACATTTTGAGTATCACCGGAGGAATTGTATCTTTCAGGCCACCGGTAGGTGCCTGTGTCGTATTGGCGCAAGAATGGGAAAAAAACATCGGCAAAAGCACGACAAGCACCGGGATTAGCGGAAAGTATTTGTCCAGAAATTTTCTCATTGTCATATATCTGTTCGTACTACATTCTGTATGCCATCAATTGATGACATTTTCTTGATTATACTTTGCAAAACAGTCTTGTCGCTGACGTGCATTTCTATAAAACCTTCAAAAATGCCGTGATCACTGCCCATATTGATGCGACTGATATTGATTCCCATATTCAGAGAGATGAGCTGCGTGATTTCGTTGACCAAGCCCATACGGTCAATACCTCGAATCGTGATTTTCACAGGGAAAGCACCAATTCCCGAGATTTCCTCCCACTTGGGAACTATAAGTCTGTCTCCGTGCGCTGTGGCAATCTCTTCCGCAATATGGCAGGATTTCTTGTGTACCACTACCGTACTGTCTTCCATCCGGATTCCGATGACAGGATCTCCGGGAATCGGCTTGCAACAGCTCGCGATAATGAATTGTCCTGTTTCCATCGATGAAATAGACTCTCCCTGCAGGTCGGCGTTATATTTCTCGTATATTTTCTTGCGAAATTCAGATACATCGACATTCTTGGATTTGAGATAATCGAGAACAAGTTTCAGAGCATGGTTTGTATGAAGGAAGTCAAGCCATTCTTTCTTGGGCTCGGAACTCTCAGCAGTTATGATTTCGACCTGATCTCCAGTCTTGAGCTCATAAGAAAGAGGTGAAAGTTTTTGATTGACTTTAGCGGCGATAGCCGTTTGACCAATATGGCTGTGGATCAAATAAGCGAAATCAAGAGCAGTGGCACCGTTCATTATCGATTTCTGTTCTCCTTTCGGGGTGAAGACCACAATGTTCTGGTTGGTCAGGTCATTGTGTATCATATCCAGAATTTCTATCGCGTTGAAGTCCTTCTGAATAAGTATCTCTTTGACCTTCACGAGCCATTTGTCCATCTCGCTTTCATTCTCGGTCGAATATCCACCCTTTTTATACGCCCAATGAGCGGCAATGCCTTTCTCTGCGATATCATCCATTCTACGGGAACGTATCTGAACCTCAATCCAGACCCCGAAGTTGCTCATCAGGGTGCAATGCAGAGCCTCATAACCGTTGGATTTCGGATGTTTGACCCAGTCACGCACTCTGCTGGCCTTGTATCTGTACAAACCGGTGATAATGGAAAAAATGTGATAGCACTGATCTCTTTCGCTTTCCTTTGAATCAAGATCGGAATTGAAGATGATGCGTACGGCATAAAGGTCATAGATTTGTTCGAAAGTGACATTCTTGGTCGTCATCTTATGCCATATCGAATACGGAGTCTTGACTCTTTTACGGATTTCAAATTCGAATCCAGCTTTCTCCAATGCCGATGAAATAGGCTCTATAAATGAATTTATCTCCTTATCTTTATCGCTGACATTCTGATTAATACGAAGATTTATCTCATTATATGCATCAGGTACTTTATATCTTAGCCAGATATTTTCCATCTCCGACTTCACCTCATATAGACCGAGGCGGTGGGCAAGAGGAATGAAGATATACATAGTCTCGGAGAGAATCTTGTCTCTCTTGTGCTCCGGCATATACTCGATTGTACGGCAATTGTGGAGACGGTCGGCCAGTTTTATGAGAACCACCCTGACATCGTCATTGAGTGTCAGTAATATTCTCTTGAAATTCTCAGCCTGAAGACTTTCAGAGTAATCCAGATAATCTTCTTTGTTTTTTTCTTCGTTGTCAAGGACAGTCTTGATTTTGGTCAGACCATCTACAATGGATGCAATCTTGTCTCCGAAAAGGATGCGAATATCTTCCGTGGTGTATTCTGTGTCTTCGACAACATCGTGGAGAAGAGCGGCCACTATTGATTTGTAACCGAGGCCTATGTCATTGACAACAATTTTAGCGACTGCTATCGGGTGAATGATGTAAGGCTCTCCAGAACGTCTGCGGATGTTCTTGTGGGCCTCTTTGGCAAAATCAAAGGCTTTCTGAACGGCCTTCATCTCCTCAGCATTGGCACATCTCCTGCACGCCACGTCCTTGAGAGTAGAATACTCCCTCGCAATAAGTTGCTCATCCTCATATGTGAACTGTGAAATGCTCATACTATATCATTCATTTAATTGTTGCCCCTCAGGAAGTGGTCGCGGACAGGTGTGAAATCCTTCAGCTTTCCGTCAGGGATATTGTAATTGTCCATATTGTGAAGCCCATAACAAAGTTGAGCGCCATAAATCACTATCTGCCAGCTGAAATTCATCCATATTAGAAAGAGAGGAATAGCGGCTATTATTCCGTACACTGCATTGAGACGGGAGACGAATACCTGAGTCTCCAGATATAAATATTGAAACAAAGTGAAAATCAATGCATCTACCGTAGCGGATATAAGGGCATATTTATAAGAGACATGAACAGCCGGTATCCACTTGTACATCGCAGAAAGAGTGAATACGGCGACAATATAGAAAATAAACCATCCCAAAAATTTGGCTATTGTGGAGAACTCCCTGAAATTGATGCCAATTGCCGTTGTCGCATTGGAATAAAAAGCAATACCCGAACAGAAAATGATGACAACGAAGGGCAAGATAAAAAGAGTTCCGAAATAAAAAGAGAACCTTGTAAAAATCTTCCTCGGCACTTTGCGTATATCCCAGACATTGTTGAAAACTCTTTCAACTTGAAACATAAGCCAGATTATGGTCCATATGAAGAACAGGGAAGAGACGAGCCCTACCGCTCCGGACTGTGCAGTGTCGATTATGTTGACAGCCTTTTCCATCAAAATCTGCATTATCATAGGATCGGCGGGAATAATGCTGTATATGACAGTGTCAATTTTGTCTGCTATGCCGAGTCCACCGGTGACAGTGAATATCACTGCCGCGAGAGGAATGATGGACAGAGCACCGAAATAACTGAGCGCGACACATTGAAACCCCATCCGCCTCCTGGCGAAAGAGTCCAAAGTAATCCTCATCAGTTTGATGAATTTCACTATTCTGCGCTTCGCATTTGAGAAATTGTCCAGATTCAGCTCCCATATCTGGTCTGAAAACACTTTCTTTACTTCAGCTTTTATCTTGTCCAAATCAAGACTCATAATCATCAAACAATGTCAATTCTTTATTGCCCTTAACTTCCGGATTTTCAGGAAGAAGCTTATAGAAAGCATCTTCGGTCACAACTGCAATCCCGAGTTCTTCACACTTGCGTATTTTTTCAGGGCCGGGTTTGGAACCACAGAGGAGGAACGAGGTCTTCGAACTGACAGAAGAACTGTTCTTGCCGCCATTTCGCTCAATCAGAGCTTTCATCTCATCACGTGAAATGCTGAAATTTCCGGAAATCACAATAATTTTTCCGCTTAAAGCATCTGACCCCGCCTGATGCTGCTCTTCGATTGAGAATTTGAGACCGACATCCTTGAGCCTCCTTATTTCCTCTATATGACCTGAATCCCGGAAATAAGAATATATCTCCATTGCAAGCACATCACCGATATCCGGAATGGCCTTCAAATCATCAACTGATGCATTTGAAATAGTATCAATATCACCGAATCGAGAGGCAAGAAGTTTTGCCGTAGTCTCTCCGACGTGCCTTATTCCTATTGCATACAGCACACGCGGGAATCCGACCTTACGTGCCGATGCCAAACTTTCCAGAAAACGGTCAGCGGCTTTGTCTTTCCATCCTTCGAGCTGAAGAAGCGACCATTTGTCGAGCTTGTAGAAATCAGAGGGCTTCTGTACTAATCCAAGATTGTACAACTGCTCTACCGTTGCAGGACCTGCAATAACATTCATTGCCTTCCGGCTCAAAAAATGGATCAACCGGCCTTTGATCTGAGTAGGACAACCGTCGGTATTGGGGCAATAATATTTTGCTTCATCCTCCGGACGCACCAAAGGGGTCCCACAGTCCGGACATACATCCGGAAATTCAGGGGCAACAGAGCAGACCGGCCTTTTTGACAGCTCCACGGATGTGATTTTAGGGATAATCTCTCCTCCTTTCTCCACATATACATAATCTCCGATGCGTATGTCGAGAAGATTCATCTGGTCGAAATTATTCAGTGTCGCACGTTTGACCATAGTGCCGGACAACAAGACAGGTTCAAGATTAGCTACAGGAGTCACTGCACCCGTCCTTCCGACCTGATAATCAATAGAAAGAATAGGAGTCAAAGCCTGTTCCGCCTTGAATTTGTATGCGACGGCCCAACGAGGGGACTTGGCCGTGAACCCGAGCGTCCTCTGGCAGTCCATCTCATTGATTTTGATTACTATTCCGTCTGTAGGGTAAGGAAGGGATTTTCTTGCTGTGTCCCAATAATTGATATACTCTTCGATTTGTCTTATATCTTTGCAGATACGACGATTTGTGGACACCGGCAAGCCCCAAGAAGCTGCCGCATTGAGGGCCTCATCGTGAGTATTGAAAGCAATACTCTCGCTTGGAATATGATATAAGGTACACCATAACCCCCTTTTCCTTACTTCCGACGGATTGAGCATCTTGAGAGAACCGGATGCGGCGTTGCGGGGATTTGCAAAAGGAGGTTCCTCCTCCATCTCCCTCTCGCGGTTAAGCCTGTCGAATGCGTCAAAAGGCATCAAAATCTCACCCCGTATCTCGAAATCATCAGGATAGCCAGTACCTTTCAGGACATCAGGTATATTGGATATTTCACGGACGTTTCCGGTCACGTCATCACCGACAACGCCGTCTCCACGTGTCAAAGCCCGATAGAGACGTCCGTGGCGATAATTGAGGCATATGGCCGTCCCATCGAATTTGAGCTCACAACTGTAAGTGAATCCGCTTTCAACGGTCTTGTCCGCTCTTTGGGCGAACGCCTCTATTTCTTCAATATTATAGGTGTTTGACAGGGAAAGCATAGGATAGCGATGAGGAAACTGCAAGAAACCTCGGTTTCCTCCCTGTGTGGCCAAATCGCTTCCCACACGCAAGGTGGGGGAGTCCGGGCTGTAGAATTCAGGCCACTGGGCTTCAAGGGCTTCGAGCTCCTTCATCGCCTGGTCGAAATCATAATCGCTCATTGTGGGAGCATTTTCGACATAATAACGTCTGTTGTTCTCCCACAACAAGCTTCTGAGCTGTTTGATTCTGGATTCAGCCTGTACCCTGTCCATATATGACTGATAGATTACTTCTGTTCGAGTTGAAGTGTCTTGGTGGTCTGGTCACAGACTTCTGACGGTCCCCAGTACTGGATTGACCCCGGATAAATATACTCCGTGTTGTTTGCCCAATTCTCGCGGTTGGCGGCAAAGAACTTGAACGGAGCTCCGTCAAGCTCGACAAGAGCCTTGCGGATAACCGGTTTCATTTTCCCTGACCTCTTCTCGAGATTCATCATCATAGTGATAGGGACACCACCGGCAACCCATTCTGCTGCAGGGGCCGTCGTATTCTTGATGACTGACATATATCCTGTCTTGCCGACTGCAATGAGTCTGGAAGCGTTGTATCCCAGGCTGTAGCAATAATCTGCATCGAAGTTTGAAGGAGCCGCGCAACGGCCTTCATAGCCGAAGAAATGATGCTGTGCGGCAAACTTGCCGACATATCTGCCTTCTTTCTTCATTTCCGCAAGCTTGACAGACACCATCTTGGAGAGAAGTTTCTCTGTCTCGATAAGTGACACCTGGACATTGCCGTGAGGATCGCGATCAAGAGCGAGCTGGCTTGCGACATCGGCTGGCAAGCTGTTGAATACAGCAAGATTGACTGCACTTAGATGAGCTTTTACATATTCAATCTGATTCTCACGCGCGACAGTCTTGGCATCATCGGTCGCAAGGACATCATTGAGCTCAGCTATGAGCTTCTTGATAGCAGGGATGAACTCGATAAGCCCCTCCGGAATGAGAACCGTACCGAAGTTGTCACCCTTCTCTGCACGTGAGGCTACCACACCTGCAATATAACTTACGATATCATCAAGACTCTGCTCCTTTGTTTCTATCTCCTCTGACACAAGGCAGATGTTTGGCTGTGTCTGTAGAGCGCACTCGAGAGCAATATGCGAAGCGCTGCGGCCCATAAGCTTGATGAAATGCCAATACTTGCGAGCGGAGTTGCAGTCACGTTCGATGTTGCCGATAAGCTCAGAATATGTCTTTGTCGCCGTATCGAAGCCGAATGAAGTCTCAATCTGGCTGTTCTTGAGGTCCCCGTCGATAGTCTTTGGGCAACCAATCACCTGAACACCATATTGCTTTGCCGCATAATATTCAGCAAGAACACAAGCATTGGTGTTTGAATCGTCTCCTCCTATGATGACAAGAGCCTTGATACCAAGCTCACGGAGAATCTTGATTCCGCTCTCGAATTGGTCAATTTCCTCAAGTTTTGTTCTTCCCGAGCCGATGATATCAAAACCTCCCGTATTGCGATATTCGTCCATAAGCTCAGGAGTTATCTCAATATATTTGTGGTCGACAAGTCCGCCGGGACCCATCAGAAAGCCGTAAAGTTTATTGTTGGGATTGAGAGACTTGATGCCGTCGAAGATACCGGAGATGACATTGTGACCTCCAGGAGCTTGTCCTCCCGAAAGAATGACACCGACATTGAACTCCGGATATGATGCGGCATTACCCGGAACAAATTCGACTACCGGCATTCCGTATGTGTTTGGAAAAAGTGCCTTGATTTCATCCTGATTACCTACTGACTGTGTCGCAGCTCCTTGCTGTGCTGCTACTGGACCGAGAAGAGCTTTTGGGAGCTTCGGCTGATACGCTGTGCGAGCGATCTGAAGTGATGATTTAACTGACATTTTTATAGATGTTTTAAGATAAATTCCATATCCAACAAATTTACGAATATTTTCATTATTTTTACGTAATTGATTGTGTTAACTGAAACGAAAAAGGACTCTTCAAATATGAAAAAACTTATCATCCTTTCCGGCTCCGGGATAAGCGCGGAAAGTGGAATCACCACCTTCAGGGGTGGCAACGGGCTGTGGGACAATGTCCCGGTGGAGGAAATATGCACTACGGAGGCCTGGTCCCGAAATCCCGGTCGAGTTTTGAAATTCTACAATGAAAGAAGGGCACAGTTGCTTGATGTGGAGCCTAATGAAGCACACAAGATTATCGCCGAACTGGAAAAAGACTTTGATGTGAACGTCATTACGCAGAATGTTGACAATCTGCACGAAAGAGCCGGCAGTTCCAAGATTATCCATCTTCACGGAGAATTGACGAAAGTCCGTCCTGAAGATTGTTGCACAGAAGAGGACGGATTCTCTGTCAAATATGTAATTGATATAGGATATCGGCCTGTTAATCTTGGAGAGAAAGGAGGGCCGCATAACAGACAGCTACGTCCGCATATCGTGTTTTTCGGCGAATCTGTTCCCAACCTGGAGCCTGCCGCACGTCTGGTAATGGAAGCCGATATACTTCTGATAATAGGGACTTCTATGCAAGTGTATCCGGCCGCGTCCTTATACAGATATGCTCCACACGGATGCAGGATGTATATGATAGATCCGGAAGATTCTCCTGCCGCCGGTGTCATAGGTGTGACACACATCAAAGACGTCGCCACATCAGGGATGCGACGCTTCAGAGAAATGTTGAAACAATAATATCAAAACGGATATCCCACACCGAAATGAACGGCAAATGCATCCTGTTTCAGCCATTTGTCCGGTGACACCCAACGTCTTTCGCGGGCAGGGTCATATACTTTCATACCCATATCAAGACGTATTACAAGATAATTCAGATCACAACGCACCCCTAATCCCCAGTCGGCGGCCAGACTCTCCAAGTCGAAGGTAGTCTTGACATTATTCTCAATATCAATGTCTTTTACCGTCCAGATATTTCCCACATCAACAAAAACGGCTCCGGCAAGTTTCCATACGATATCGAAACGATATTCTACATTGGCCTCCAATTTGATATCTCCGGTCTGGCTTGGAATAGAGAATGTCTTATTGACAGGCGAGAAGCCCGGCCCGAGTGTTCTGGCCTGCCAGCCTCGCATACTGTTTGCCCCACCGGAATAGAACTGTTTCTCAAAAGGCATCACCGTCGAATTCCCGTACGCATAACCTATACCTCCAAGAATTCTTGTAGCAACAGCTTGTCCGTCATTGCGTCCGAATCTGAATGTCTTGCCAAGTGTCAATTCTCCTCGGACATACTGCGAATACGGGAGGCCGAAAATCTTGTTACCACCGAACAAACTCAGTACATTACCGGCAAGATCTATCGAGAACCTGAGGTATTTATATGACGTTCGAGGATTGACACTTTGATTGTCGGATAAATAAACAGTGGCGCCCATACCGGCGTCGAAATGGTTGTCGTAGGCATAAGCGATGAAAGGATTGCGGTGGAGCAACTCTGAGAATTTTTCATCAATATCCAGAAGCTTGACTACATTTATCTGTAAAGGATAGAGCTGATAAGAAAGATTTTGCAGAGTCTTCCCAGTGTAGCCAAAGGACACGGAAGCAATTCTTCTCGTATATTCCGGCCGGTCCTGATAATTAAATGATGTGTTGATCTCCGTCCGGGGGATTGATGCCCTTTTGAAGCTGCTGATAGGCAGTCCGAGAAATCTTGGCAGGCTGAGACCGGCAGAAATTCCGAATTCATTGGATCGTGTAGGACTCTTGAACATAAACTGGAAATTTCCCATAAAACTCAGATTAAGCCATTCCCCCCCGTGAAAAATATTTTTGTGATAATAACTCAATTGAGGTGAAATTCCCATCAGCCCGGAAGAATTTGTGCTGGATTCAAGATTAAGCTTGTAGCCCTGCACTCCTGAGGGAGTCAGATTAATGTTGCAATCTATTAATGTGGTCCCGGGTCTGGGAATCAGTTCTACTCCCACACTTCCAAAGACACTCATGGATGACAAACGGGAATAGGTGTTGGCCGCATCTGTCGAATTATACATCCGTCCTGGTTGGAGAGTAACATACTGCCGTAATAGGTTATCCTTTATTTTCAATGATTTAGGGACAACCAATTGAACTGATGATATATAATATTTTTCCAAAGGCCGGGACGGATTCACAATTATCTGAAGATTGGCTTTTCCGTTTCCGGACAAGGTATCGGCAACATAGTTGAAATAATTCTTCTCAACTCCGTAATATCCTTTTGTGAGCAGATATGATGAAATATGCTCGCTCTCTTCCATAAGCGCCTCTTCAGAAAGAGGTTTACCTGAAAGGGACATAATGGAAGAAAAATCAGCCATAAAAATCTTTACGAATTCTTCATCATCCGGCAACTCAAAGCTTATGGAATCAATAAGATACTGTTTCCCGGGGTGAATTTTGTATTTGACTCTGGCTTTTCCTTTCTTGAAATCGGTCTCGCTGTCCACTGTGGAGCCGAAATAACCGAGGTATTCCAAATGGTTGATCAGATTCTCTTTCGAGGCTTCAACAAGCTCAGGATTGAAAGTGACCTTTTTGTTTGAGAATAGGGAGAAGGAGGCGGGCTGCTGTTTTATATAAGAAGATAA
Source organism: Candidatus Cryptobacteroides sp. (assembly GCA_045600565.1). GTDB lineage: Bacteria > Bacteroidota > Bacteroidia > Bacteroidales > UBA932 > Cryptobacteroides. Next base: position 27,761 of record JAZRYB010000074.1, read on the forward strand.
TTGACTATTTTTCAAGCTATTACTATTCTCTATCTGAATAATATTCTTAGATAATTCATAATCTCCCGGAGCTATCTTTCCGGCAGTCGAACAAGAGACAACCGAGATGGTCGCAACAAGGAAAAACAATATGAATAATCTTATTTTCACGAATCAAAGCTTTATTGTTGTACAATCATAAGGGGCAACTGAGACATTAAGGCAACGCCCGCAATTGTCAGGCAAGCCAAAAATCTCAAATGCGTGTTGCGGAATATTGATTTTTGATTCAGCCGGATATCCGGAAAAATTGCAGAAGAACAAAAGCGTCTCGTCACCATGATGTCGTAAGAATGCAAAATGTCTGTCGGTGTCGAAACCCACAGAACCGACATTGCAGTAACAGAGATCATAAACCAGACCCTCTGTTTTCAAAGGACTTGCCGCCATTCTCGAATAGTGGGAGAATTTTGCCCAAAAAGACGCCTCTCTAGATGTAAGTGCATCGGATGAATGAACAAAGTCGTACAATCTGTCAAGAGAATCAATGCGGGCAAAGTCAAAAATCGTTGTCCGCCCATTGTGGCTTTCCGATGCATCGAGACCTATCTCCTGACCGAAATAAATGAGGAACGGAGCTCTGTTGAGAAGCATAGAAACAATCAACGGGGCGAATTCGTTATCAATTGAGCCACCAAACTTTTTTGAAGCAAACCTTTGCTCATCGTGGTTCTCAAGGAAATTTAACATATGAGATTGGATATCTCCCAGAGACTGCCAGTTCCAAGTAATATTCTTTGTTGATTGCCAGAGCTCGGGACACCCTTGCGGGTCATTGACGTTCTTCGAAACAATGTTTCTCAGGATATCATACAGCCCTGACTTGTCATACAAGTAGTTAAAGCCGACATATTGGACATAATGCCTGTATGACTCCTTATGATATACTTCAGCTATGAAAATGAGCTGCGGGAAATGCTTTCTGGCATTTTGCAAAAGCCATTTCAAGAAATCAGACGGAACCATTTCGACCATATCACAGCGGAAACCATCCACGCCTTTTCCTGCCCAGAACAGGATAATGGACAGCATTTTTTCCCAAGATCCGTCAACTCCGTAATTAATCTTGAGCGTGTCAGTCCAGTCATAATCGGAATAATCGAAAAGAGGAAGCGCCTCTTTGTCGTAATCTTTTGCAACGTGATTGGGGACAAAATCAATAATGAGTTTCAATCCGGACTTGTGAATGCGGCCAACCAAGGCCTCAAATTCGGACATCCTGTCATCCGGATTTGAAGCCATATACGGATTGACATCATAATAGTCTGAGATGGCGTAAGGTGATCCGGCAGAACCTTTTACAAAATCTTTACCTGTGGCGTGACGTGGAATCCCGGTCAACCAAAGATGACTTGCGCCAAAATTTTTTATATAATTCAAGGTCTCTGAATCAACCGATTTAAATTTTCCTTCACCCCAGAGACGAGGCAACATCTGATAAATTGTCATTTTTGTCAATTACTTGATTATCATTCTTTCTTGTCGCCTTATTTCAGCAGTAACTATAGCAGTTGCAATAGCAGCATTCAGAGATTCGGAAGTCCGGGAACCGGTAGGATATGGGGGGATGAAAAGTCTGTCCGTGACAACTTTCTCAATTTCTTCGGAAATGCCGTTCGATTCATTACCAATGACGACAACTGAAGTCCCATCCGAATTCTCAAGCCTGTTTTCGGCGTACAGATCATTACCATCAAGGAATGTGCCCAACACTCTGCCGCCATCCGATTTAACTCTCAAAAGTGTCTCATAAAGAGCACAATAATAGACAGGCATTCTGAAGACAGCTCCCATAGTAGCCTGGACCACCTTGGGGTTATACAAATCTACAGTGTCTTGAGAAGCCAGTATGGCATTGATGCCGAACCAATCTGCGACGCGTATGATAGTCCCCAGATTGCCAGGATCTCTTATCGAATCTAATCCAAGGTATAGACCTTTGGTTATTTTACATTTACCTCTATCTATTTGATGCAGGACAGCAAGCGCAGGAGATGGATTGGAAAGCTGGGATATTCTCCCCATCAACTCTTCGCCAATCTCATTCTTATAGAAAACCGACTCAGTCTTGAACCCGGAGTTCAATGCTTCGGCAACCATTTTTTCTCCTTCGACAACAAACAGCCCGGACTCATCCCGGTATTTTTTCTGCGAGAGGGATTTGATGAATTTTATTTCATTTGAGCTCAACGCTTTCATTTCTTTGAATAATATTTAGGCCAGCAGGATAGGAGATATTTTTTCAATTTATCTTCGGAAATGTTCTGCTGAGGCTCGTAAAACACCTTTCCCTCAAGTCCTGATGGCAGAAACTCCTGATCGACAAAATTGCCGGGGTAATCGTGAGCATACTTATACCCATCGGAGTAGCCTAAATCATTCATCAATTTAGTCGGAGCATTCCTTAAATGAAGAGGAACTGAAGCCGTTTTGTCTGCAGCCGCAACATCAAGAGCATTCGCAATGGCCAAATATGCAGAATTGCTTTTCGGTGATGAAGCAAGATAAACAGTCGTTTCGGACAGAGGAATCCTTGCTTCGGGCATACCGATATTGCTGACCGTTTGAAAGCAGGCATTTGCAAGAAGCAAAGCATTGGGATTGGCGAGGCCTATGTCTTCGGACGCACTGATACACAGACGGCGTGCAATGAAAAGAGGATCTTCTCCTCCATCCAGCATCCTCGCAAGATAATATACAGCGGCGTTGGGGTCTGAGCCTCTGATGCTTTTGATAAAGGCGGAAATGATATCGTAGTGCATCTCGCCATTCTTGTCATATATCGCCACATTCTGCTGAAGACAGGACGTGACAGCCTCATTATCAATGATTACAGGGGACTCGCCAAGTTTCGAATCAATGACGACTTCAAGAATGTTCAAAAGCTTGCGCCCATCGCCTCCACTCTGACGGAAAAGTGCGTCCGTCTCCTTTATCAATATGTTTCTCTCCTTCAAAACACAGTCCTCAGAAAGTGCTCTGTCAAGCAGTTGACGTAGGTCTTCGACGTCAAGAGATTTGAGGGTATAGACCTGACAACGGGACAACAAAGGGGTAATAACCTCAAAAGAAGGGTTCTCAGTTGTCGCGCCGATAAGAATTATGGTTCCCGACTCTACAGCCCCTAAAAGGGCATCCTGTTGGGCCTTGTTGAACCTGTGGATTTCATCTATGAAAAGAATCGGAGCGCCGGCTTTGCTGAAAATGTTTTTGTTTAAGGCGGCTTCGAAAACTTCCCGCACTTCCTTCACACCCGAGTTGACGGCGGAAAGCGTAAAAAACTCCCGCTCGAGACTGTCTGCGATAATATGGGCAAGTGTGGTCTTGCCTACGCCAGGAGGCCCCCAAAGAATAAATGATGACAAATTGCCGCTTTCTATCATTTTGCGGAGGATACAGCCCTCTCCCACAAGGTGGGATTGCCCTACGTATTCATTCAGCGTATGCGGACGCATACGCTCCGGAAGAGGAGGCAACAAAGACGTATTCTTATTTTCGGAATCGGACATTGAGAGAATCAGTGTGTTTTCTATACAAATATGGAAGATTTCTCCTTGAAATCAAAGTTTTTTCCCTACCTTCGTGTCAACAATGTCAAACTATGAAAATACGTGTACTTGCAATAATCCTGACGTTGTTTCTCGTTTCCCGGGGCGATGCGCCAGCTATCGAGAGGGAAGTGAGAGGTTTTTCTTTGGGTACATTTCATTCTTTCAAAGGTATAGGTTTTTCGGCAAGTCTCAATGAACAGCATTCTTTTGCCCTGTATGCTGATACAGAAGGTGTTTTCTCCGGACAGACAGTTTCTCCGGGGTTTCGTTTCACTTACCTCTATCATTATCCTCTGTTCAATATTCGGACTAAAGACGGAAGCGTCTTTAATTTCTATGCCGGTCCCGGAGTCACAACCGGATTGATGAGAGAAAAGATTGCTTATGGATGGATGGGAGGCATCTCCGGCTGTGCCGGAGCACAAGTCTGCTTGAGAAAGCATTTTCTTATATCGCTTGAATTCGAGAGTGATGTGGGATTCTTCTTTACAGACGACAGCAACAGCGTAACGAAGAAACTGAAATTCTACAACAAAGGTCTCAGTTATGTCTGGTATCCACAATTACGAATTGAGTACGATTTCTGATGAATAATACCTTTCGCATCATTTTCCTGACGATTTTCATTCTTGCCGCACCTATGACACTAAGAGCAGGGGACAAGGATAAAATTTGCTTTACAGGTGGGCTTGAATGGGGTTACAGCCTTACCAGCACTATATTTTCCCATTACAACTTTCTTGCAATTACCGGAATACGCGTAAATAAAAAGGACAATTCCCTGAATATTGACTCCAACGGACAGATAAATGCATATATAGGAACCAAATTCCTGAAAAAGTATTCATTTACCATCCACGGGGGATATTACGGTCTTCAATCCGACAGGAGATCACCGGTACTTTCTGCGAGAGGCTCGTATTATTTCAGTGGTTATCAGTCAGATACATTTATCCTATATGCAGAAGGGGGTAAAGGGTTTGCCACAACACATCTAAATCAAAACATCTGGCTTGCGAAGTTGGGTGGTGCCGGTCAGCTTCACCTCAGCAATTGGATGAATCTCATCATTTCTCTGTCCTTCCAATACACGACGGATCATCCCGCGTCCTATTATGACGATATGGGAAAAACAAGTGTCACTTCTCCGGCATTGTTGAGAAGCGACACATACTATGGCGCGGTCAATCTGTCTATAGGACTGAATTTCTGATAGACTGTTTTAAAACAATTCGCTGACCTTATTGATGATTTCTTCGGCAGGAAGATCAGGAGAAAGAACCAAATCAGGCTCCTTGACAAAATAGCCGCGACTTTGAGCGGCCAGACTACCACCTCCGGTAACATTTATCATAATGATATCTTCTCTGCCCACGAGACCCAGTTGTACAGCCTGAACAAGACTTACAACGGCTGTAGCCGCTGCCGGGAAAATATCGTAGCCTTCAAGATTTCTATATTGCAACATCCAGCGTACAATGTCATCATTGCTGACTTTGAAGAAATCTCCTCCGGTATCGGTCAAAGCGTCAAAGAGGCCGCCGGCAAGACTGTATGGAGGTTTCCTGTTGGAAAGGACTTTTGCAAGAATTACTTCGGCATCCCGGCGAGACTGCTCCGGAGTGTAATCGACAAGGACTTTGGATTTCGCCTTCCATGAATCATACATCAAAGTGAAAGGAGAATTCTGAGACACAAAAATCTTCATCTTGTTCTTGCCGAAGCGCCCGTCATTGATAAGCCTGATATTGTTCTCCCACGCGGCAATCGCGCCTGTTCCCGAACCGACAGCCTGAAAGTATGCATCAGGTATCCTTCCTATTGTTTCAACGGCGCTAAGCAGGGTAGTACCCATACCGTCACGTCTTGCGACATTCTTGGCACCGCCTTCGGCAAAATATCTTGAGTCCCGGCATATCTTGTCTCCTAGAGTGATGGCGTCGTAATAATCTGAACCTGAAGGTGTAGCGATTATCTTGACACAGGAATTGAGCTTCTTGCGAAACCACAGGTCACGGAAATTGTCTGCCGGGACACAGATTACGATAGGAATTCCATTGTCCGAGCATACCTGTGCAAAAGCCCTCGCGGTATTACCCGCCGACTGGACTACAAGAGTCTGATTGCACTTCTCCGGAAGACGGCCGCAAACCGCATAAGCCTCAGTCTCTTTGAATGAGCAAGTCCTCATATTTGCGCCCAACTTCGGGCAGTAACCCGAAAAAGTGATATACAGATTGTCAAGGCCCAGATATTTTCCAAGACCTTTGCTGTGATACGTCACAGGTGCGCTGGACTTCTTGAGAGTTCTTTTGATTGGAAGCCAGTTGGAATATCTGAAGATTCCATCCAGGTCCCCTCTGGGGACAAACTGTTTGTTTTCATAAATTGCTCTGACAAGAGACGGCTCAGGAGACTGAGAATCGGCCAAAGTCCACCCGCTGTCACTAAGGACATGCCCGTCAGCTACATTCATCAATTTGTACTTCGTAGGAGTGAATTTCATAATATAATCAGGTTTTGCACTATAATTCAATTATCAGCCAGGTCATATAAGCGGCTTCACAAAGCAGCAGCAACACACCGTCAAATCTGTCAAGACAGTTTTTTCTGCCTGTATAACAACCGACGAACAACAACACCACACTGAGAACTAACGCCCCGATATCGACATAGTTGATGGAGGCAAAATTAAGAGGCGTGACAATAGAGGATGCTCCAAGAATAAGAAGAATATTGAAAACATTAGACCCCAGTATGTTACCGAGGGCCAACTGATCTTTTTTCTTGGATGCGGCCACTATGCAGGTCGCAAGCTCCGGCAGGGAAGTGCCGCCTGCAAGGATAGTAATCGCTATGAATTTATCAGAAACACCTGCAATTTTTGCTATCTCAGTAGCCGATTCCACAAAGAGACGGCCGCCCAAAATAAGACCGGAAAGGCCGGCTACAACAAGGGCGGCGGCCGTGAACAATTTTAAATGTTTATCATCATTCTTCTCTATATCAGTAGAATCAGATTTGAAACAATAATAGATATATGCAATGAACAACAATAATAAAAATATACCTTCAATACGAGATAAGGTATTATGTGTCAGACCGAATACAATCAATAATAAGGTTGCCGAAAAGGTAAGGGGAATGTCACGCCATTTGTTGCTGCGGGAGATGGCGACAGGGGAGAGAATAGCTGTGACACCCAAAATGAGAAAAATATTGAAAATATTGGATCCTACTACATTACCAATCGAAATATCAGCTATTCCTTTAAGTGCACCTGTAAGACTTACTACAAGTTCCGGACAAGAGGTGCCGAAGCCGACTATAGTCAAACCTATTACGAATTCACTCACACCGGCCTTTCTGGCAATGGCAGAGGAGCCGTCAACGAGCCAGTCTGCTCCGAATATGACCAGGGCAAGACCAACAATCAGTATTAGTAATTCAAATATCATATTTTTAAAGAAAGAGCGCAGACATTCTCTACGTGTTGAGTATGAGGGAACATATCCACAGGTTGCACCTTATCGATAGAATATTTGTCCGAGAAGACCGCCAGGTCCCTTGCCTGCGATGCCGGATTGCAACTTACGTAAACAATCCTTGCCGGAGATGCATCCAGAATAACCTTTGCGACATCCGGGTGGATACCAGCTCTGGGAGGATCAAGAATTATCACATCCGGACGGCCGTGAATACGTATGAATTCTTTCGTGAGTATGTCTTTCATATCGCCGGCAAAAAACTCACAATTGGTGATACCGTTGCCTGCAGCATTGGTCCAGGCATCTCGAATGGCTTCCGGGACATATTCAATACCTATCACTTTCGATGCTTTATTCGAAACAAATTGCGCAATCGTTCCGGTGCCGGTATAGAGGTCATAGACAACTTCTTTACCGCTCAAGGAAGCAAATTCCCTCACGACATTATACAATTTATATGCCTGAGGTGAATTGGTCTGATAGAAAGACTTGGGGCCTATCTTGAATTCAAGTCCTTCCATATTCTCATAAATTGCTTCCTCACCTCTGTAGAGGACAGGGTCAAGATCTCCTATTGAATCATTCAACTTACTATTAATCACGTAGTAAAGTGATGTTATCTCCTTAAATTCTTCAGCTATGGCGTCAAGTAGTGAAATGCGGTCAGAAGGGAAGTGATCATGCGCAAATACAACAATCAGCATCACAAGGCCGGACTCAGTCGTACGAATAATCAAATTTCTCAAATAACCGTTATTCTCACGTATGTTATAGAACTCCAGGCCGTGTTCAAGAGCATATTTTCTGATAAAAAGACGTATAGCATTTGAAGGCTCTCTCTGAAGGTGGCAATGGTCTATATCAAGGACTTTGTCAAAGAATTTCCCAACGTGAAACCCCAGTCCGACACGTTGTTCATATGGTAATTCTTCCGGATTTTCATCTTTGAGAAACCAGCGTTTTGAGGAAAAAGTGAATTCAAGTTTGTTGCGATAAAATTCTATTCTTTCAGAGCCGATAATAGGCGATATTTCAGGAAGGTCAAGATGACCTATACGTACAAGCTGGTCATAAACTTGACGCTGCTTTGCCTTCAATTGCATTTCGTAAGGAAGTGGTTGCCATTTACAACCTCCACAAATGCCGAAGTGGCTGCAGAACGGCTTCTGCCGATGTGGAGAAGGTGTAACCATTTTTATAATAAAACCTTCCCAATGATTCTTCCTCTTCTTGGTAACTCTGATATCAACAATATCACCGGGAACTGCAAATTCGACGAAGACAACTATCCCTTCATAGTGGGCCAAAGCTTTACCTTCAGCTGCAACAGACTCAATTTCAATATTTTCTATTATGAAATCAACTTTCTTTCTACTCATTTGAATTCGTTTTCACATAAGAAGAATGTTCGTAACAAAATACCTTAGTTAACATAATATAAATTGTGTAACAAAAGTGTCACGAGCCGAGTTCAGATCAAATTTAAATTCATTTTATTAAGTACCGGATTGGAATATATTCTGAGGAAAATATCTTTCAGAGCGTCCTTGTCAAGTTTATTCTCAGCTTTGGATAATTTGTGATCGACATAACAGATAAAAGATTTCAAATCCTCAGAGGTGTATTCGGATGAATATTTGTCTGTATCGTAAACAAGATCATAGGCGATATAGTTGGTTTTCCACAATCTGTATCCCTCAATGATTCTGCGGTCGAAAATCTTCCGTATAGCCTGATAACGGTCGTTTTTGTCGCATAGAGAGGCTATTTCAAGCTCCTGAGACGTCAGAGGTTTTCCGAAATGGATATGAATGTCGCCTTTCTGCTGACGGATCCCGGTCAATATGCTGTGCATATCTTCGTTCTTCTTCTTGACATATTTTTCTGTCCTTGAAATCAGCTTTTCCCTGGCTTTACGGAAATCGCAAGGTTCATATTCGTAGGAAATGCTCATAGGAACTATGTTTAATTCCTTAAAATTCTCTATAAAAGACTTCTCTCCGCTCAAATCAAACATTTTGAGCAACCCCTGCTCGGTCGTATCATTTCCATCCTTAGTCCTTCCTTGCCTCTGGGCAATCCATACAGAGCTAGAACCACTTGTGATTGAACTCCTTATATATTTGGAAAGCTTTTTCGATGACAAGTAGAGCTCTTTTGCGGATATACCTCTGATAACCTTTATCATCCGGTTGGATCTCAGGAGAATCTCGACAGTCTTGCTGGCAAGAAGATTGTCTCCGACTGCAACTTCGGTGACAGGCAAGTTGTTCTCTATCAAAATATATTGAAGAAACGCCGGATCCATTACTATGTCCCGGTGATTGGACATAATGAGATATTTACCTTTGACAGAAGCGACATTTTCTATGCCGTCATATGTAAATGATGAGACGGAATTGTCTTTTACCCAATCTATGGCCATACACATTATGGCCTTCTGAAAATCCTCGACAGACTTGATTTGCTTGAGCATATTGCTCAAAGTGTCAGGAGCTTCCCGGGGAAAGAAATATTTGCTGACAGCATAGATCATTGGATGATGAGCCACACGGGACAAACCTGCTACCGCTTCTTCATCGGAGAAAGGACGTATGTCATCAAATTCAGTGTCCAAAATAGCCATAATTAATAATTATTGAATTCAGCAAATTTAGTAAAAATTAAACTCTGAACAATAAAGAACTGTCCCCGTAACTCAAAAAACGGAAATCATTCTCCAGTGCATAATCATAAATACGTCTCCAATCACCTTTGACAAAAGCCGAAACAAGCAGAATCAAAGTACTTTCACTCTGATGGAAATTCGTTACCAAAGAATCGGTCATTCGGAATTCGAAGCCTGGAACTATTATTATTTGTGTGCTTATTTTCAATTCATTAAGGTTATTTATTTCAAGATACCGTATAATTGCATCAAGAGCTTCTTCGACAGTAGCCGAATATTCCCTTTCGTATGGTGCCCACTGTGTCACATCTTCGGGCCTGCCCTTTTCAATGCACGAAACCCCGACATAATACAAGGACTCGAGAGTCCTGACAGATGTAGTACCTACAGCGACCACAGGCCGCTTGTTATCGCGAAGTTTCTTGAGCAGATCGACACTGACGACAAAGGGTTCCCTGTGCATCGGATGGTCGGCAACTTTTTCACTTTTGACAGGAAGGAAAGTACCGGCGCCTACGTGGAGGCAGACTTTCTCAATATCAATTCCTTTATTACGGATATCAGACATTACTCCATCAGTGAAATGAAGTCCCGCCGTAGGCGCTGCGACAGAGCCTCTAATTCGTGCATATGTTGTCTGATAACGATCCAAGTCAATGGCCTCTGTTTCCCTATTGAGATATGGTGGGATAGGTACATTTCCACATATATCCAGCACGTCAGAGAACATATATCCCTCATTCCAGGAAAACTCCACAATACTTGTTTCTGATTCAATATCAACACGTTCAGCAACAAGACCGACATCACTGATAGTGGGATTGTCATCAGGATTATACAGATGCAAGATGTCTTTTTTCCACTTTTTCGAATTCCCAACAACGGCCCTCCAGCGACATTTTCTTTTCGCAGTGAATACTGTACTGAATTCCGGAGGATCTATCGGCTGCAGGCAGAATACTTCAATGTGCGCCCCGGTTTCTTTCTGGAAAAAGAGTCTTGCGGGGACCACTTTGGTATCATTGAAAATCATCAAAGCCTTTTGCGGAAGCAATGAAGAAATTTCATTGAATTTATACTCGTTGACAACGCCCTTTTTGTACAGCAACAATTTTGAAGCATCCCGTTGAGGCAATGGATATTTTGCAATTCTATCATCCGGGAGAATATAATTATAGTCGTGAATCTTTAACTCCGGTATCATAACACTTGTGTCATAAATTTCTCTACAAATTTATAAACAAATAGTAAATTTATAAACACTTTATCAAGTTAACAAATGTAACATAAATTTATTCGGATGTAATACAAATGTATAATTTAATTTTATATTTGTTAATATTCTCTATAATTTACACATGTTAAATAATAAAATTTTATTAAAAGAATATTATATTGTAACATAAAGTAAATCAGATGATTATATAATTATACGAAAGTAATGCTTCAACAAAATAACCGCAACACCGCCTCAAAATGAAGAAAAAACAGGTAATAATGCTTTAAATCATAATATAAAATATTAAAGCCCAAAGATATAACCAAAATAAGCTGAATCGAAATTTAATCAATGGATATTTTATATGGTTGCGCTTTTGAATCTTCTGTAAACATTTACAAATGTATACAAAATTGAATTACAACTTTAACTTGCAATTCATTAAATAAATGCTTACATTTGTGAAAAGCAACTGTTAACAATTATGAACGGAAGACTCAGACAATTTCTGGCGGCAGAAGACATCAAACCTGCTCAATTTGCCAATACTATCAATGTGGCAAGAGCCAGCATCTCTCATATTCTTTCCGGCAGAAACAAACCAAGTTATGATTTCATTCAGAGCATCGGTCAGAATTATCCGAATCTGAATCTTGAATGGCTGATTACGGGAAAAGGGAAAATGTACAAAAACAGCATTCCAAGTATCCACTCCCCTTCTGTCGTCTCCCCAATGAATGATAATGAATATGATAACTCATTATTCGGCGAGGAATTGGCGACATTCGATATTATGGACAACAGTATCCAGTCCCCTGTCGTTGAGCAGCCTGTCAAAACAAAACAAACAATATCCCCCAGCCTTGACTTGAAAGAAGTCGAAAAGACCCATTCCAAGACATCAAGTTCACGTAAAATCACTAAAATAGTTGTTTTCTTTAGTGACAATACCTTTCAGGAACTGAATTCAATTTGAAAATATCAGTTTTTTAAGTACTTTTGGATATGGCCATTTTTCTTTCCTCCAAAATTATCGGTGCAGGTCTGGGGTCAGATCCGACCTGTGACAAATATAAAGCACTCGAACGAAAAGGGTTTTCTTTCGTGGAGGCTGGCCCTATGCAGGAAAAAATCAGAAATCAAGTCAAAAAAATGGCCGTCAATGATGCCAAATGCATATTGGCCATCAATTTGACCCCGGTCTCCTCAGAATTGACCGAGGAAGAAATCATCAAGGATGTGATTACACGTTTTTCCTTACTGTATGATTTCGCCGATTCTTTCACAATCAATGCAGACCTTAAAAGTTCTGATTATATCACAATCCTTCTGGACGAACTGCTTTCCATCCGTATTTGTGAAGAAAAATCAAAGGAAATTTATGTAAGATTGAGTCCCCAGCTCTCAGATGCACAGGTAGAAAGAATAATCAATTATTGTAGACTTTCTCAAATTGACGGCATTATAACCACTGAATACGAGAAACTTATAGAAACAACTAAAGGGCGCTACACTATCATCGCCGATGTCCCGGATGCGACTCCTCAAGCTGTCAGGGATGCATTCTCCAAAGGGTGCGAAATAGTTCTTGCAACAAATTGGAAGCCGCGTTTGCGTTTTGTAAAGAATGTCCTCAAATGATCAAATGAGACTCCCCCATTCTTCAGTTTTATAATCAAGCTCTCTCCTACACTCAAGATAAGAGCGTGTAATCTCCATAATATCATCATTTTCGCTTGGATTTGACAATATTTTTTCCATATCAGCCATATCCTTTTCAAGTCTTGAAATTTCCTTCTCAAGGAATGATATTCTGTTCTGGAGTTTTCTTGCCTCTTTACTCTGAGCCCTGGATTGTTCGTAATTGACTCTTCCATCTTTTGTTTGATGCTCAAATAATACAGCATCGGTCTTGGGCTGAGCGCTTTGAGAAATGCGCTCAATTTCCTTGAGAGATTCCATTTTTCTGGCATCCAGGAATTGACGGACTGTCTCCAAATGCTCCTTGACACGACCATCTTTAAATTCATAGAATTTATCCACCAGTCCATCAAGGAAATCCCTGTCGTGAGATACAATGACCAACGTGCCGTCAAAACTCACAAGAGCCTGCTTCAGAACATCTTTGGAGCGAATATCCATATGATTGGTCGGTTCGTCAAGCACGAGCAGATTGTTATTCTGCATAATGAGTTTCGCCATTCCAAGCCGAGCCCTCTCTCCTCCGCTAAGTATAGACACCCTCTTGTCGATATCTTCGCCCCGGAACAAGAAAGCCGCCAGAACAGATCTCAGTTTCGCGCGAGTATCGACTGTCGCCATTCTCTCCAAGGTGGATAGGACGGTATCATTCTTGTCAAGAACATCCTCTTGATTCTGAGCAAAATACCCTATTGACACATTGTGCCCTATCTTCGCTTCGCCTTCCAATGGATCAAGTTCTCTCATTATAGCCCTGACAAGAGTGGTTTTACCCTCTCCATTCCTTCCTATCAATGCCACTTTCTCTCCCCTCTTTATCTCTATGTCTGCATTCCGGAAAACAACTTTCTGCGGATATCCCAGTGTCAGGTCAGTTGCCTTGAAGACCACATCTCCGGAACGCGGAGCCGGAGGGAATTTAACGATTATTGCAGAATTATCAGTTTCATCAATCTCAATGCGGTCCAATTTTTCCAAAGCCTTGATCCGGGATTGAACTTGATTTGATTTTGTGGGTTTGTATCTGAATTTGTTGATGAAATCCTCCGTCTTCTCAATCATTCTCTGTTGATTCTCATAGGCGGCATTTTGCTGTGCAAGCCTCTCTGCACGAAGCTCAAGATACTGGCTATAAGGGACTTTATAATCGTGTATCTTCCCAAGCATAATCTCAACCGTCCTCGTTGTCACAGTGTCAAGAAATTTTCTGTCGTGGGATACGAGCATCAAAGCTCCACGGTATGCCTTCAAGTAATCTTCAAGCCACTCAATAGACTCGATATCAAGATGATTGGTCGGCTCATCAAGCAGCAGGACATCAGGTCTAAGGAGTAGAATCTTAGCCAGTTCAATACGCATATTCCATCCCTGGCTGAAAGTGTCAGTCTGTCTGTCAAGCTCCTCCTCCAGAAAGCCAAGTCCTTTCAATGTCCTGATTGCCTGAACCTTCGGAGGTTCATCGTGACTAACATCAAGACGGTCATTCAAATCATTTAAGCGAGAGATTAATTGAATATAGCCATCTGATTCATAGTCAACTCTTTCACTCAATTCTACAGATATCCTGTTGATCTCTTCTTCCATCTGGAAGAAAGCATCAAAGGCGGTCATAGTCTCTTCTATGACCGTCTTTCCCTTATTATGCAACATTATCTGCGGAAGGTAGCCTATGCTCACGTGGGAAGGCTTATCCACAATTCCGGATGTAGGAGCCTGCTCACCGCAGATAATCTTCATCAAAGTTGACTTACCTGCACCGTTCTTCCCCACCAGCCCTATCTTGTCAGTATCGGAAATATGAAAGCTTACGTGGTCAAGAAGGGAATAAGTCCCGAACACGACTGTGATATCTCCTAAAGATATCATTTTTCAAAAGCCTTCAGAGCATCCTCAATAGCCTGAATCCTGGACAGACAATCAGACTCTTTCTTGCGCTCAGTATCGACGACGGCCTGAGGGGCGTTTGAAACAAATCTTTCATTGGAGAGCTTAGCTCTGACGGAAGACAAGAACTTCTGTTGATATGCAAGCTCGGCACGGAGTTTTGCAACCTCTTCCTCCACATTCACCATACCCTCCAATGCAACAAAGAGTTTGCAGGTGCCCACCATATATGAAACACCGGCACCTTGTGCTTCGCCAAAGGCCACATTAACATTCGCAAGCTTTTCAACTACCGGTACCATATTAACAGGGAATGTATTATCAACTGTCACATTAAGCTTTTCTTTCAGGGAAATACCTTTATCTTGACGAGCCGCCCTGATATCTATGACAGCATCTTGAGACATCTGAAATGCAGAAATATATGTTGTGTCATAGCCCTCTGATTCAGGAGTAGGCTGATACATGACAGTCTCGCCGCTCTTACGCTCTTCAAGACTCTGCCAGAGCTCCTCGGTAATGAAAGGCATCACCGGATGAATGAGCTTGATAAGCTTCTCGAAGAAATCAAGAGTAGCAGAATAGGTAAATCTGTCAATTCCGGCGCCATATGCAGGCTTGACAAGCTCGAGATACCAAGAGCAATAATCATCCCAGAAGAGCTTGTAAATGGCCATCAATGCATCAGAAATCCTGAATTTTGAATAATGGTCTTCAACAAGTTCGATAGTCTGGCTCAATTTATAGCCGAACCATTTGACCGCAACGGCGGACGCCTCACTCTGAGAGGCGGTCTCATCGACTTTCCAGCCTTTGACAAGGCGGAATGAATTCCATATCTTTCCACAGAAATTCCGGCCCTGCTCAATCTGGCTCTCGTCATAGAAAATATCGTTCCCGGCAGAAGAGCAGAGCAACATACCTATGCGTACGGCATCAGCACCGTATTTATTGATAAGATCAAGAGGATTGGGGCTGTTACCTAAAGTCTTGCTCATCTTTCTTCCAATCTTATCCCTGACTATTCCGGTAAAATAGACATTATGGAAAGGCACATCATTCATAAACTCGTTTCCCGCCATAATCATCCTGGCAACCCAGAAGAAAATGATATCCGGGGCTGTCACGAGATCATTGGTCGGGTAATAATATGCCAAGTCTGCATTCGGCTTATGATTTTCATCACCCGGCATTTCAGGGTCGAACACAGATATAGGCCAAAGCCAACTGCTGAACCAAGTATCAAGGACATCCTCATCCTGTCTCAAATCTGTAGCCGTCAATGAAGGGTCAATGGCTTGTGCAGACTTCAAGGCCTTCTCAAAACTTTCCTCTACAATTATTTGTCCATCAGGTAGATAGTAAGCAGGAATCTGCTGTCCCCACCACAACTGACGGCTGATACACCAATCGTGGGCGTTCTCCATCCAATGGCGATATATATTGCGATATTTTTCTGGAATGAATTTAATGATACCGTTTTCGACAGATGCCAAAGCCCGGGGAGCGAGCTCGTCCATCTTAAGGAACCACTGCGCGCTCAGGCGAGGCTCAATGACAGCATTTGTTCTCTCCGAATAGCCTACCGGAGAGCAATAATCCTCTATTTTCTCGATATTTCCAGCCTCCTGAAGCATCTCGACTATGTTCTTTCTCGCTTCAAATCTGTCCTGTCCGACAAGTATCTGAGCTTTCTCATTAAGACGACCGTGGTCATCTATGATATCGAGCACAGGAAGATTGTGCCTCAGACCTATCTCATAGTCATGAGCATCGTGTGCAGGTGTGACTTTCAGACAACCTGTTCCGAAATCCATCTCGACATAATCATCCTCAATAATAGGAATTTCCTTATTAATAAGCGGGATAAGCACTTTCTTCCCCTTCATCCAGAAATGCCTTTCATCATTCGGGTTGACGCAAATTGCAGCATCCGCCATAATCGTTTCCGGACGAGTAGTGGCTACTACTATATATTTGTCGGTAGGATTACCGTTGCCATCAGAGATAAAGTATCTCATATGATAGAAATGGCTCTGCGTATCTTTGTGGATAACTTCGTCATCGCTCACTGCAGTATGACCTTCCGGATCCCAATTGACCATACGGACACCGCGATAGATCCATCCTTTCTTGTAGAAATATACAAAAGTACGGATAACAGCCTCTGACAGGGCTGGTTCCATTGTAAATCTAGTTCGGTCCCAATCGCAGGATGCCCCCAGCTTGCGCAGTTGTTGGAGAATGATTCCTCCGTGTTCTTCCTTCCATTCCCAGGCATACTTCAAGAATTCTTCCCTCGAAATGTCTTCCTTGGAAATGCCCATACCCTTGAGTTTTGCAACAACTTTGGACTCAGTTGCAATGGATGCGTGGTCAGTACCGGGGACCCAGCAGGCATTCTTTCCATCCATACGTGCCTTACGTATAAGGACATCGTTGAGCGTATTGTTCAGAACGTGTCCCATATGAAGGATACCTGTCACATTAGGTGGCGGAATCACAATGGTATAAGGATCCTTTTCATTCGGTTCAGAATGAAAGAACTTGTTGTCCAGCCAGTAGGCGTACCACTTGTCTTCCACTTCAGCAGGATTGTACTTTGCACTGATTTCCATATATCTATTCTTTTACAAATCAAATCTTACAAAGATAAGACTTTTTTCACTAAATTTGTGCAGAATAACGCATACAGATTATGGAAGACAAAAAACAAATAAGTCTCGATCTCAAACCGGAGGTAGCCAAAGGGTCATACAGCAATCTTGCTATCATCACTCATTCACACAGTGAGTTCATTATCGATTTCGCGGAAATGCTCCCCGGACTGCCGAAACCGGAGATCGGGAATCGTATCATTATGACTCCCGAGCACGCAAAAAGGCTGCTCAACGCCCTGATTGACAATATAAGCAAATATGAATCGCAATTCGGCACCATCCAAATGGGGCAGCAGACAGAGCCGAAGGGAACCTTCAATTTAGCCGACTTTAATCCCGGAAATGGTACTAAATCATAAAGAAATCATATTGGGAAGCGCATCCCCACGCCGAAGAGAGCTTCTTGCCGCACTTGATATCAGATTCACAGTCGATACTGACAACAGTTTCTCGGAAGAATATGAAGAAGGCACTCCGGCATGCGAAGTGCCATTGCTCATGTCGCAAGGAAAATCACACGGTTTTCATCGGCCTCTCTCCCCTTCCGAGATTCTGATTACGGCTGATACCGTTGTCATCATAGACGGAAAAGTCCTCGGGAAACCTCACAGTGAAGATGAGGCCGCCGAGATGTTGGCAGCACTTTCAGGACGCACCCACGAAGTGATAACAGGGGTCACCATCAGAGACTGCACAAAAGAAATAACTTTAAGTGACACTACAATAGTAAGCTTCAAGCATCTCAACGACAAAGAGATTCAATATTATATCAAAAAATACCGGCCCTTTGACAAGGCCGGTGCATACGGTATTCAGGAATGGATAGGATACGCCAAAATCGACAAGATAAAAGGCTCGTTCTACAACGTTATGGGATTTCCTACCGGGAAAATATATGAAGCCCTTGAGGATTTCACACGGACAGAAGGTTAGACGGCGGCAAGAAGACGTCTCATAGCTTCTTCCAGCACTGAACGTGGGCAGCCGACATTCATTCTCATAAAGCCCGTTCCCTGGGGACCGAACATAGAACCATCATTAAGCTCCAGATGAGCTTTATCCTCAAACAAAGAAACGAGTTTCTCCTGAGTCAGTCCCAATCCCCTGCAATCAAGCCAGACCAAGAACGAGGCCTGAGGTCTGACACATTTGACAGAAGGAATATTCTTCCTCAAGAATTCATCCACATAATCTATATTAGCTTCCACGTATTCAAGCATTTCCATTCTCCATTGCTTTCCGTTTTTGTATGCCGCCCCAGTAGCGATTACAGAGAATATCGGAGGATAATTCAATTCGTCGGCATCCAGAAAACTGAAATACTTTTCCCTTAGCTCGGCATCAGGGACTATAGCGTACGAACTGACTATACCTGCGATATTGAATGTCTTGGAAGGAGACATAAAAGTAATGGAATTCTTCGCGGCATGAGGACACACACTTGCATATGGAATATGTTGTCTCCCGCCGAGAACCATCTCACAATGAATCTCATCAGATACGACAATTACACCTTTGGATGAAGTAATTTCCGCAAGATTCCCCAATGTCTCCTTGTCCCAGCATTGTCCGGCAGGATTGTGAGGATTGGACAGAATCAGAACCTTTGTTTTCTCATCCAATATTTTTTCGAGATGATCCAAATCCATCGTGTATCCTGACAAAGTACTGCCATCTCCTTCAGAAAAAACAGGAATCAGAGGATTGTTCACCACCTGAAGGTTGTGCTTCTGAGGCACTATCCTGAACGGATGATATACAGGAGGCTGGATAATGACTTTGTCTCCCGGTGAGCAGAAGCGGTCAAGGACAAAACCTATTCCCTTTACTATACCCGGAATAAAAGTAAAGAAAGAAGGATCCACGTCCCACCTGTGTATATCCTTGATCCAGGAAGAAATGGTCTCGAAATAATCAGAAGGTGTCGCCGGGTATCCGAAAACCGGATGTTCGATCCTCTTCCTCAAGGCATCAACTATAAAATCCGGTGTTTTGAAGTCCATATCCGCCACCCAAAGCGGCAGAAGGTCATCTCTCCCCTTCTCCAGCATCAAACCATCATATTTGATGCATCCCGAACCTCTACGGTCAATCAATTCATCAAAGTTGTACCGTCCCATAGCGTTACTATAGTTCAATCACTTGTTCTTTCAAAGGAGCAATATCCAATCCCCTCAGCTTTCTGTTGCGACTGCCATCCACCACTGTCGCCTCCTTGATAGTCTCCTTGCCGGGATTGAATATATATACAAATATCTTCTTGCCGCATTTGACGGCATAGCCCTCATTTCCTTCCACAACGACCTTCAACTGCTTGAATGTCCCATTGCCGGCTTCCATCATCTTGTCGCTGATTGCACGGATGTCAGATATGCGGGACATAGTTCCCTTGCGGTCAAACCACTCCCACCACCAGCTCATAGGTGTGACGGGTGTCGGATTGAATAGGCCATACCACATAGCCCTGGTGAAATCCATATTCATACCGTCAACGAAATTCTCAAAATTAAGATTCCAGTCCCACTCATATCCAGCCTCTCCGATGATGTACGGCTTATCGTGCCTCAAGGTATAATCGACAATAGTCTTCGGAATGTCTATCACGTTCCGATATATGTGTTTCTGATTGACATCAATCTCAGGGATATCATTGAGCCCGTCCAAATCTCTATGAGATATTGACGTGGTAATGATATGGTTATATGGGTCTATCTCACGAAGATATTTAGCCATTTCAGAGTGCCATTCAACAATATACGACACAGGGATAGGGTGCTTGCTGTCCGCGAACTGAATATTGTCTATCTCATTGAAAAACTCCCACATCGCCACACTGGGACTATACCCCCAACGGGCCACTATATAACGGAGACGGTTGCGATAGCGAGTTTTATCTCTGTCAGAGGTAAAGAAAGTACTGTCTGCCCTGACATCGCCCTGACCCATACAGAGCATTATCTTGATATCAAGACTCTCTGCCAGATCCATCACATGGTCAAGTCTTTCGATTGCGCTTGGGTTGAAGTATTCCGCCGTAGGCTCATAACGTTTATTGTTGAAATTGCTCTGACGATCAATAGGAAAGTTCCAGGAGCACATCCACATCCTTGTGAAGTTGCCGCCGAAACTGGCAAGCTTCGGCAGCATCACATCATAATTGTAGAGGTCTGCATTTTCATTGTACTCCCGGGAGAATTGGTTGTCATCGCTGACACGTGACTCCCAGCATATATTCTCGCCGACTCCTCTGAACAACTCTCCATTATCAAATTGAAGAGTCCAATTGTCCCGCGGATGAAGGAAGCCTTTTAAATCACTTTTATTCACAACAAGGCTGTATATGGATGATTCATCGGTTTTCTCACCTTTCTCATAAAGCACGAAACGGACCTTATACTCACCCACCAATTGCGGAGCAAAGCGTGAAGCCCAATCATAACCGTCGAAGAAACAAGGCAGGAGTCCCTCCTTGCCATCAGGAGAGACAAACAACATATCAAGTCTGACATCCTCTTGAAGGTAGGGATTGGTCCAATGTCCTTCCAGTTTCAACTTATAATCAGCCCTGTCATATTGAGTGCATTGTTCAGGTGCCTGAATATCAAGTATTTTTGAAAAACAATTCGATTGAAAAGCACCTAACAGACAAAGAAGTAATAACTTTTTTTTCATAATGAACCAAAATTAGTCAAAATATGTCATTCTCTAAATAAGAACACGATATTATTTATGAATCCTACTAATTTATTTTTCAGTAATATACTACAGATATTATCAAAATAGCATTATTATTTTTGGATAATTTAATTTTGATTACTAAATTTGAATGCACAAAAAATAATACCTGTTACTAAAACAATTCAGATAATTTTAAAAAATTCTTTATTAATTTTTTTATTTTATTTGTTTGTAAAAGAAAATAGTGGTAACTTTGTATCGTTGAAAAAGCGAGGCAATCTGCTAAGCCAAAAACAACTAAGGTTATTAGTTTTAGTGTTATTAATTATGTGGTTAGTAATGAGTCTTCCACGCGTGAGCGGCGATGACTCATTTTTTTATCCTTAAAACACTACGCTTTCCTGTAATAGCATTCAAGTGTATTTTTCATCAACATCGCTATTGTCATCGGGCCTACCCCTCCAGGGACTGGGGTGATAAATGAGGCTTTTTCGGAGACAGAGGCAAAATCTACATCTCCACAGAGCTTTCCTTCAGAATTGCGATTCATTCCGACATCAATCACGACCGCACCGGGTTTGACCATATCTGCGGTGACAACATTTTCCTTCCCCACAGCAACAACAAGTATATCAGCCAGAAGAGTGACAGACTTCAAATCTTCAGTACGCGAATGTGCGACAATGACCGTTGCATTTTCATCAAGAAGCAGTTTGGCGACAGGCTTGCCGACTATATTGCTGCGTCCCACGACAACAGCTGTTTTCCCTTTGATTTGCACACCGGTGCTTTTAATCAGATGTATGATACCCTTCGGAGTACAAGGGACAATGCACTTCTTTCCCACCCATAGAGAACCGACATTCAAGATATGGAAGCCATCCACATCCTTGTCTTCCGCTATGGCATCAATCACTTTATCCTCGTTGATATGCTTGGGCAAAGGCAACTGTACGAGAATGCCGTCAACCGAAGAATCGGAATTCAATTCTCTGATCTTATCCAGAAGTTCATCCTCCGTGACCGTCTCGGGCAGGGCAAGCTTCAGAGACATCATACCCACATATTCGGCACTTTTGACCTTGTTCTTCACATACACTTGACTTGCAGGATTCTCGCCTACAATAATCACGCACAGACAAGGTTTGCGCCCACCGGCGGCCTCGATAGAGGCCACTTCAAATTTGACTTCATCCTTGATTGCAGCCGCAATCGTTTTCCCATCAATTATTTGAGCCATATCAATCACATTCGAGCGCAAGGTGCGCAATATCTTTTCTATAGAACAAATTGTCGCATTCGACTTTTTCGACAAGGGCGTATATGTCAGCCCTGACATCAGCCAAGTTTTTGCCGGAGCCAACCAATATCAGGACACGACCTCCAGCTGTCTGAAGTTCCCCGTCATTCAATCCGGTTCCCATATGATAAACTTTGCAATCCAAAGCATCCAGGCCCCTGATGGCAAAACCCTTACGATATGAGCCAGGATATCCGTTGGAGGCCAGGACCACACCGAGCGTCACCTCATCGGACCATTCCAGAGGAGCCGGGTTACAAGCTGTAGCAACAGAATAGAAAATATCATAAATGTCACTCTTGAGAAGAGGAAGCACAACCTCTGTCTCCGGATCTCCGAACCTGGCATTGAACTCAATCACCTTAATACCCTGTGGAGTCTTCATAAGTCCGCCATATAACACGCCTGACAAGCCGCAGCCTTCGCTGCACATAGCCGAAGCCGTCTTGCAGAGAATATTCTCATATGCGAAGGCCCTGTCATCTTCAGTGATGAAAGGGAGGCCCGTATATGCACCCATACCACCGGTGTTGGGACCCTTATCTCCGTCATATGCGCGCTTGTGGTCCTGCGAGAGCGGCATAGGATAGACCTTTGAGCCGCTGACGAAACACATAAAAGAAAATTCCGGTCCAGTAAGGAAATCCTCGACCACCACCTTTCCCTTTCCGAAAGACTCGTCGAGAAGCATATTCTTCAAAGCATCTTCGGCTTCCTGCAAAGTCTGAGCTATCACCACTCCTTTGCCGGCGGCGAGTCCGTCATATTTCAACACGGCAGGAAGCGGACGCGCGGAAACATATTCCAGCGCTTCAGAATAATCAGAAAAACTCTTGTATGAGGCAGTGGGAATGTCATATTTCACCATCAGAGCCTTGGCGAATTCCTTGCTGCTCTCAATTCTGGTGGCCGCTACAGTATGTCCGAAAACCGCAAGGCCCACCTCTCTGAAAGCATCCACGACACCCGCGGCCAGAGAAGCCTCAGGGCCGATGACAGTCAAATCAATAGAATTTTCCAAGGCAAAATTCTTCAAACCCTCGACATCCGTATCCTTTATAGGAACGCAATCGGCCTGACGTCCAATGCCGGCGTTTCCCGGTGCGCAATAGATGCGGGCGACCTGAGGAGACCTGCTCAACGCATCCACAATAGCATGGCACCGACCGCCCGAGCCGACCACAAGTACTTTTTTATCCTTCATATATCAATGTTTGAAATGTCTGACACCGGTAAACAGCATAGCAATACCAAGTTCATTGGCTTTGGCTATGGACTCTTCATCACGGATACTTCCTCCAGGCTGTACAATTGCGCACACTCCATATCGGGCCGCAAGTTCAACAGTATCTCCGAAGGGAAGAAAACCATCTGAGGCAAGAATGAGACCTTCGGTGAATCCTGCAGCCCTCGCCTGATTCAATGCGATTTCGGCAGAGCCGACACGATTGGTCTGACCGGCGCCTATTCCTATCGTGTGAAGATCGCGAACGACAGCTATCGCATTGGATTTAACGTGCTTGACTATTTTCCATCCGAATTCGAGATCAGAAGCCTGAGCCTCAGTAGGTTTCTTGCAGGTAACACACATTTCCGGAGTGATTTCTTCTACAGAGGTGTCAAGATGTTGCGCAAGCATACCCCCCGTGACACTGATATACTGCATCGGTATCCTGCCGCTTCTGTTCATATCCACCTTCAGGACTCGGAGATTTTTCTTGGTCGCAAGGATTTCAAGCGCCTCCGGCGAGAAAGAAGGAGCAATCACTATTTCAAGGAAAATAGGCTTCATTCCGGCCGCAACCTCAGCCGTAAGTTCACGGTTGACTCCTACAATACCGCCGTAAATGCTTACTTTGTCAGCCTCATAAGCGGCTTGCCAGGCTTCCTCTATGTTCTTGCCTACAGCCGCTCCGCAAGGATTCATATGTTTGAGAGCAAGACAGAATGGTTCATCGAAATCACGGAGTACGTTGAGAGCGGCATTCGCATCCTGAATATTGTTGTACGACAGTTCTTTGCCCTGAATCTGAGTCGCAAATGCGAGTGAGAACGGCTCAGGTTCTCCGGCAGCATAGAATTTGGCGCTTTGATGAGGATTTTCACCATAACGAAGAGGCTGCTTGAGGTCATATTCAAGGAAGAGTTTCTCATTGAGACCTGCCTTTTCTCTCATATAATTCGCTATACAACAGTCATATTCGGCAGTATGAGTATAGGCCTTGGCAGACAGTTTGAGCCTTGTCCCGGGGGTGGTGTTGCCAAATTCCCTGATTTCAGAGAGCACACTGTCATAATCCGACGGGTCACACACTATGGACACATCCCTCCAGTTCTTGGCGGCACTGCGCACCATTGATGGACCGCCTATGTCGATATTCTCAATGGCATCTTCCATCGTAACCCCCTCCTTGGCAATGGTCTGGCGGAAAGGATAAAGATTGACACATACCAATTCGATTGTTTCGATACCGTTTTCCTTAATGGTCTGCATATGCTCAGGGACATCGCGGCGGGCAAGAATTCCACCGTGCACCTTTGGATGAAGAGTCTTGACACGGCCGTCACAAATCTCCGGGAATCCTGTCACTTCACTGATTCCTATAGTCTTGACTCCGTTTGCATCAAGGAGCTTCCTGGTGCCGCCGGTAGCGATTATTTCCCAGCTCATATTCTGCAATTCCTGGACGAACGGGACCAGCCCGGTCTTATCGCTTACGCTAACTAATGCTCTCATTTATTTCTTCTTCTATTTCATTATTATTTCAACACCCGGCTTATCTGTCACCTTTCCGATGACAGAGGCCTTCTCACCATATGATTCGAGGATACCGACAGCTTTTTCCGCTTCCTTCTCATCGAGAACCACAACCATTCCAATGCCCATATTGAAGATGTTGAACATCTCCCTATGAGGGACATTTCCCCATTTTTCCAGCATTCGGAATACCGGAAGAATCTCCCAAGTACCTTCGGTTATCTCTACCCCCTGACCCTCGAGGAGTACTCTCGGGATATTTTCATCGAAGCCGCCTCCCGTGATATGGCAAATGCCGTGGACATCACAATTGCGTATGACATCAAGGACTTGCTTCACATAGATTCTGGTAGGAGTCAGAAGGACCTCACCGAGTTGACGGCCGCCGAATTCGGGGATCACATCTGAATAATGATGTTTGCCGTCAAGAACAATCTTGCGTACAAGACTGAAGCCGTTGGAATGGACTCCGGAAGAAGCAATACCTACAAGCACATCACCCGCTTTCACCTTGGAGCCATCAATCAGTCCGGATTTGTCCACCACTCCCGTGGTGAACCCGGCGATGTCATATTCCCCGTCCGCATACATTCCCGGCATTTCGGCCGTCTCCCCGCCAACAAGAGCGCAACCTGCCTGACGGCAGCCTTCGGCGACTCCGGCGACAATAGCTTCCACCTTCTCGGGAATATTATTGCCCAAGGCAACATAATCAAGGAAATACAAAGGTTCAGCACCTTGAGCCAAGACATCGTTGACACACATAGCCACAGCATCAATACCAATAGTATCGTGTTTGTCCATCGCAAAAGCGATTTTGAGTTTGGTGCCCACACCATCTGTCCCGCTGACAAGCACCGGTTCTTTCACACCGAGCGCAGTCAGATCAAACATCCCACCGAATGAGCCGATATTGCCCATCGAGCCGACTCTGTTTGTGGATGCCACGTGATGTTTGATGCGGCGGACAACTTCGTATCCGGCCTCCAGGTTGACACCTGCATTTTCATAACTCTTTGCCATATATTCAGTCTTTCAAAAATTCCTCTCCATTATATAATGATGTCGGATAATCTCCGGTAAAACAAGCCATACAAGGCTCAGCGCAGCCAAAGCAAGACGCGGCAGTCGATTCCGGGCTCAAGAAACCGAGAGAATCAGCCCTTATGGCCCGGCAAGCCTCTTCAACAGTTCTGTGTGAGCATAGAAGTTCCTCAGGTGTGGATGTATCAACACCATAATAACAAGGATGAGTCATCATCGGGCTGGCTATTCGCACGTGAACCTCGGCGGCCCCGGCCTCTCTGAGGAGTTTCACTATCTTTAGAGACGTGGTCCCACGCACTATCGAATCATCGATAAGCGCAATCTTCTTGCCCTTGACTATGCTTCTGACAGGCGAGAGTTTCATCTTCACACCCAATTCGCGCATCTCCTGGACAGGCTGTATGAATGTTCTTCCTACATATTTATGCTTGATGAGTCCCATTTCGTAAGGAATGCCGCTTTCTTCGCTATAACCCATTGCCGCACTGAGACTTGACTCCGGAACGCCCACTACGATATCAGCATCGGCAGGTTGCTCGCGATAAAGCCGTCTTCCGGCTTCCTTGCGATATGCGTGGACATTGCATCCATCAATATCGCTGTCAGGACGGGCGAAATAAATATATTCCATAGCACACATCCTATGCTTCTGGAAGCGGGAATATTGATTGAAACGCAGGCCCTTGTCATCAAGAGTGATGATCTCTCCGGGAGCGACATCACGAATGAATGTAGCCCCGACAATCTCAAATGCGCAGGACTCGCTACTGACGACATAGCCATCGCCCAACTTGCCTATACAGAGAGGTTTAATGCCATATTTGTCTCTACAGGCATATAAACGGTTCTTTGTCATTATGATAAAGGCAAATCCCCCTTCCATCATATTAAGTGCGCTGACTATATTGACAATACGGTCTTCGTTAGCATCTTTTTTGATAAGATGTGCGAGGATTTCACTGTCAGTCGTCGTCTGAAATATAGTACCGTGGTCTTCAAGATAACTGGCCAGGCGTGGAGCATTGATGACATTTCCGTCTCCCGCAATTGCGAAATCCCCCGATTTGTGATGAAAGAAAAGAGGCTGGACATTATCCAGTCCTCCCTTCATCACATTTGCATAGCGTACGGCGCCAAGCGCAAGGCGACCGGAAAGATGAGACATGCTGGCCTCATCGAAAACCTTATCCATCAGACCAATGCCGCGATAACGACGGCACTCCCCCTCTTCATTGAAAGATGCGATTCCAGCTCCTTCCTGACCTCTGTGCTGAAGATTGTGAAGTCCGTAATATGCCACTCTGGCGGCATCTGATATTCCATATACCCCTATGACACCCATATTCAGTCCTCCCTTATTTTGCAAAGACGTTCATAGACCTCTCTATATGAAGCCACAACATCACTCATATCCTTGCGGAAACGGTCTTTGTCAAGACTCTTCCTCGTTGCGATATCCCAGATGCGGCAAGTGTCAGGACTGATTTCATCCGAAATGATGATGGCACCTGTACCGGCCTGACGACCGAACTCGATTTTCAAGTCCACCAGCTCAAGCCCGGCTTTTTTCAGAAAATTCCCTAGAATGACATTGGACCTGCGGACGATATCGTACATCCGCTCCAATTCCTCATATGTCGCAAGCCCAAGGGCGACTGCATGATGCTCATTGATTAAAGGGTCATCGAGCTTGGAATTATTATAATGCAGATCGTATATTGCATTGATGGGTTTCGTCCCTTCGGGCACGCCGATAAGGCGTGAAAGAGAACCGCATATACGGTTACGTACTGTAAATTCGAGTGGAATGATTTCTATCTTGTAGCAAAGCTGTTCCCTGTCATCTTCATCACTCAGACTGATGAAATGGGTAGCAATACCGTTCTTGTTGAGCTCACCGAGCAAAATCGATGAAATCTTGTTGGTCAGAGCACCTTTCCCTTTGAAAACTGCTCTCTTTATACTGTTGAAGGCAAGAGTCACATCTTTGTAACGGAATATCACCTTGTCATAATCACTCGTATCAAAGACTTGTTTCTCGTTGCCGTCGAAAATAAGTTCGCCTTTATTCATTATATCTTTATTGTCTGAAGTATTTGACTGCATTCTCAAATAACGGTTGCTCACGCTCATCGCAAATATTCTTGAACACATTGCGTTCATAGCGCTCTGTATGGCCCATCTTGCCGAGAATCTGTCCGGTAGGGCTCACGAGACCTTCGATTGCATAGTAAGAGCCGTTCGGGTTGTATGGAGATTCCATAGTGACTTCCTCCGTATATGGATTCACATACTGGAATGCTACCTGTCCGTTCGCAAAAAGCTCCCGAGCGGTTTTCTCGTTTACAACGAACTTGCCTTCTCCGTGACTGATGGCGATGGAATGCAGGTCTCCTACCTTCATCCCGGCCAGCCAAGGTGAATTGACAGTCGAAATGCGAGTGGTCACAATCTGGGATGCGTGTCTGTTGATATCATTCCTGAACAGAGTAGGAGAATCCTTGGTGACTACGCCGAGCTTGCCGTATGGCAACAAGCCGCTCTTGACAAGAGCCTGGAAGCCGTTGCAAATACCGAGAATCAAGCCTCCCCTATCGAGAAGCTTTTGCACTTCCCGGGCAACGTCTTTATTATTCAACACATTGACTATAAACTTGGCACTTCCGTCAGGTTCATCTCCCATAGAGAAGCCTCCGCTCAAAACCAGAATCTGACATTCGGAGATATTCTTCTTCATCTCTGCAATGCTTCGGAGGACATCATCAGGAGTCAGATTGCAGAATACAGTATTGCGGACTTCGGCACCGGCCTTTCTGAATGCCTTTGCTGTATCACCGTCGCAGTTGGTTCCCGGAAAAGCGGGGAGATAGGCGACAGGATGCTCGAGGGGGCCTCCGGCATATTTGAGACCTTTCTTCCAAGTCGGTCCGGAAGATGCTCCCGTGACAAGCTTGGAGAATGACGGTCTTGAAACAGAAGGATATACCTTCGAGAAAGGGTGAGCTGAAGCCGACATCAGCTTGTCAATGGAGACTTTTTCGCCGTTGATATGCAGATAGCCGTCTTCGCCATCGGTAATCTCACCTATACAGATAGCCGAAGGGTGCTCCAGTTCGCACACTGACTCCACCAGAATGGAGCCGTAACTGTAATTGAACAAATCTTCTTCGCTCAGAAAGACATTGACTCCGAATAGATTACCGAAAGACATCTTAGCAATGGCTTCAGCAACGCCGCCGTATCCGATTGCGTATGCCGACACTATATTTTTCTGCCTGATTTGTTCGTTGATATAAGTCCAATTGGATTTAAGCTGCTCGACATCAGGCATATAGTTGTCAAGAGGAGTATGCTTCACAAGATAGAGCCTGTTGCCCTCCCATTTGAACTCCGGAGAAATCACATCATTGGCATCGACAGTCGTAATGCCGAATGCAATGAGTGTCGGAGGCACACTGATATGCTCGAATGTACCGCTCATCGAATCTTTACCTCCGATGGACGGCAAGCCTAATGCGAGCTGCATCTTCAAGGCGCCGAGCAGGGCGCTGAGAGGCTTGCCCCAGGAATGAGGATCGTGAGTCATTCTCTCGAAATACTCCTGATACGAGAATCTCATACCGGAATAGTCGCCTCCCGCAGCCACAGCCTTTGCGCAGGACTCCACCACAGAATACGCCGCACCGTGATACGGACTCCAGGAAGTGATGAAAGGATTGTATCCGAACGCCATCATACTTGCCGTATCGGTATATCCTAGCACCGGAAGCTTCTGAACTGATACCTGAGTCTCAGTGCCTTGAGTCATACCGCCGAAAGGCATCAGAACCGTGGATCGTCCGATGGTGGAGTCGAACATTTCAATAAGTCCGCGCTGTGATGTGACATTCGGCTGTTGCATCACAAAGGTGAATTTCTCCTCCATCTTTGTTCCGTGGACTGTCTGGACGAAAGGATTCGTATTCTCGACGGGGAGGACAGCAGCGCGCGCATAATGACGGGCACCCGCGCTGTCGATGAATTCGCGGCTCAAATCAGCAACCAACTCACCATTGTTGAACATTCGCATCCGTCCCGAATCAGTGACATCTGCGACATAAGTGACTTCAACGTTCTCATTTGCACAATATCCGATGAATTTCTCCCTGTCGGAAGCCTCTACTACCACGGCCATTCTCTCCTGTGACTCGCTGATAGCAAGCTCTGTAGCATTGAGACCGGAATATTTGACAGGGACTCTGTCCAGATAGATGTCAAGTCCGGGCGCGAGCTCACCAATGGCAACACTCACTCCTCCGGCCCCGAAATCGTTGGACTTCTTGATCAGCCTTGACACTTCAGGGCGTCTAAAAAGTCTTTGGAGTTTGCGCTCCTCCGGAGCATTTCCCTTCTGAACCTCGCTTCCACAGGTCTCCAGAGAAGCCTCTGTATGCTCCTTGGAAGATCCTGTCGCTCCTCCGATACCGTCGCGACCTGTTCTTCCACCCAAAAGCAGGATGACATCTCCCGCCACAGGGCTTTCCCGGCGGACATTTTCAGCTTTGACCGCTCCGACAACCGCTCCGACTTCAAGTCTCTTGGCGGTATAACCTTCGTGATAAATTTCGCGTACGTGAGTAGTGGCAAGGCCTATCTGATTGCCGTAACTTGAATAGCCCGCGGCCGCTTTGCGACTGATGACACTTTGAGGCAACTTACCCTCAAGTGTCTCATTCACAGGCTTATATATATCTCCAGCCCCAGTGACGCGCATAGCC
Source organism: Candidatus Cryptobacteroides sp. (assembly GCA_045600565.1). Classification (GTDB taxonomy): domain Bacteria; phylum Bacteroidota; class Bacteroidia; order Bacteroidales; family UBA932; genus Cryptobacteroides. Next base: position 58,511 of record JAZRYB010000074.1, read on the forward strand.
TGATAGACATAGGCACGACCTGAGAGCGGATCGCGAATGGCACCGCCCAAACAAGTGGAAGCGCCTCCGAAAGGTTCAATCTCCGTCGGATGGTTATGAGTCTCATTCTTGAACTGGAGGAGCCATTTCTCTTTTTGACCGTCAACATCCACATTGACGAAAATGCTGCAGGCATTGTTCTCCTCACTCTGCTCCAAATCCTCCAAAAGGCCTTTCTTGCGGAGATATCGTGCTCCTATTGTAGCAAGTTCCATCAGACAGAGACTCTTTCCCTCACGGCCGAGCTCCTTGCGAATGGAGTGGAATTCTCCAAGGACGGACTCGATTTCTGATTTAATAAATGAATCATCCACCGTGATTTCCTGAAGCTCGGTGGTGAATGTCGTATGGCGGCAATGGTCGCTCCAATATGTATCAAGGATGCGGAGTTCAGTCTCGGTAGGGTCTCTGTGCTCCTTTCTGAAATATTCCACGACCACATCGAGGTCGTCCACATTCATTGCAAGTCCCCAATCCTTGCAGAATTGTGCATACTTATCTTCCGACATTCCGATAAATCCGGCAAGGTCGGCAAGAGGCTTCACTTCAGCTTTCTCAGAAGGAACCAGTATCGAAAGATCTTTAAGGCGGGACTCGACAGGATTGATATAATATCGTCGGACTGCAGCCATACCCTCAGGTGTCATATCGTCATCAAAAATGATGAGCCTGGAGCTGCGTATCTGAACATCTGCGGAGGGGTCAAGAAGATGGACGCAATCCACGGCGGACGATGCCCTCTGGTCGAACTGGCCCGGAATGAACTCCACGGAGAGATAATTCTTACCTTCAAGCGGGCAGTCAACAGTGACATTATCAGTCACAGTCTCACCGAATACAGAGTATTTGCACTTCTCCAGCAATTCATCTGAAAAGCCGAAAAGGTCATAGACATTGAGAAGTCTGAGTTCACGGATATCCAATGAAAGATTTTCATTGAGTTCAGCCTTGAGGCTATCGGCTTCCACCTGAAATTCAGGGTATTTTTCAACAAAGATGCGATGATTCTTCATTAAGAAAATATTATGTTCCGGATCACAATTCTGTCTGCAGGACTTTTTCCGCCTGATTCTTGCGATACGCCTCAAGTTTGGAGGCAAGGGACGCATCGTGCAGAGCGAAAACGGCTATGGCATAGAGTGCCGCATTCTTGGCGCCATTGATTGCCATAGTGGCTACAGGGATGCCTGAAGGCATCTGAACGATGGACAAAAGAGAATCCATTCCATTCAAAGCGGCACTCTTGACAGGAACGCCTATCACAGGGAGAGTTGTCAATGCGGCGGCCATACCCGGCAGATGAGCGGCCCCGCCTGCGCCGGCTATTACAATTCCGACACCCCTGTCCTTCGCACCGGCCATATAATCACAGAAAAACTGTGGTGTACGGTGTGCGCTGATGACTTTTTTCTCATATTCGACTCCGAACTCATCGAGAATCGAGCAAGCGCCGGACATGACGTCCCAGTCGCTCTTGGACCCCATTATTATACTGACTTTCATAGAGTTATTTTGCAAAGAAAAGTTCAGAAAGTGTCATCGGATCAATATATTTGCCATTCTTGTAAACGCGCATGTTTCCGGATGCGATTTCATCGATGAGCATAACATCACCATTGCTGTCATAGCCGAATTCAAACTTGATGTCATAGAGGACAAGTCCTTTCTCCTTGAGGTCATCCGCGACAATCCGAGTGATTTTCTTTGTCATTTCTGCAATGTCGTCATACTGTTTGCCGGACATCACGCCGAGAACGATAAGACCGTCCTTCGTAACGAGAGGGTCCCCTTTCTCGTCATTCTTGAAAGTAGTCTCGACATACGCAGGCAGATCGCCTCCTTCTTCCACATAGTCGCTGTAACGGCGGAAAAAACTGCCCACAGCCTTATGGCGGCAAATCACTTCGAGTCCCTTACCGAAAACTTTTGCAGGAAGCACCTCCATCGTAGTTTCTCCGAGGTCGGCACTGACATAATGAGTCTTGATGCCGGCAGCATTTATTTTTTCGAAAAAATAAATGGACATCCGGAGATTGACATCTCCGACTCCTTCGATAGTAAGTCCCACCGAGTTCTCGCCGGGGTCGAAAACACCGTCTTTTCCGGTGCAGTCATCTTTGAATTTGAGAAGATAATTACCGTTGTCAAGCGCAAAGACGTCCTTGGTCTTTCCTGTATAAACTTTTTTCATTGTTCTGTATTTTTTCGTTTTATTTGACTTTTGTATCGCAATACCAACATCTGAAAGTCCCGTCATCACTGCGACGGAAGCGGTGCGGAGCCTTTTCGTTATTGCATATACATTTCTGATTGGTGCAATGCAAAGAAAGGTCATAGTATGATTCATCATCCTGAGGCATCGCGTGGGAAGGATCGTCCTTCCATTCAAGCAGTTTAGTAATCAATGCCATACGGACAAATTTTCCATTCTCCACCTGACGGAAATAAGCGGCGCGAGGATCGGCGTCAACCTCGACGAGAATCTCGTTCACTCTCGGCAGCGGATGCAGCACCGCCATTTTTTCCTTACCCAACGACATACGTTTGGCATCAAGTACAAAGCTGTCCTTCACCCTGTCAAACTCATCTTCATCCAGGAATCTTTCTTTCTGAACCCTTGTCATATATAGAACGTCAAGCTCAGGCATAACCTCTTCGATAGTCTTGACTTCCAAATAGTTGACTCCCATCTTGTCGCACACGTCGTGTTTGATGTAGTCAGGCAGTCTCAACTCATCCGGAGCTATCAGAATGACTTTTATGTCTTTGTAACGTGACAGGGCCTTGATAAGGGAATGGACGGTACGGCCGAAGCGCAGGTCTCCGCAGAAACCTATGGTAATTCCGTCTATGTGGCCGAGCTCGCGCTTAATGGTGAGAAGGTCTGTAAGAGTCTGTGTCGGATGGCTGTGACTTCCGTCCCCCGCGTTGATGATAGGGACACGGGACACTTCCGCGGCATAGAGCTGGGCTCCTTCAATATAGTGGCGCATCGCTATGACATCAGCGAAGCAACCGACGACACGTACAGTATCCTGCACAGTTTCGCCCTTGCTCACTGAAGTGTTCTTGGCATCGGAGAATCCCAGGACATTACCCCCGAGCTCCATCATAGCTGATGTGAAACTCAGTCTGGTACGAGTGCTGGGCTCATAGAAGAGAGTTGCGAGCTTACGATGGGCCATCAAGTCCTGATACTTCTCCCTGTTGGCGATGATGTCCTCTGCAAGCTCTATGACCTCATCGGTCTCTTGCTTGGTAAAATTGACAGGATCAATTAGATGCTTCATATGATTATTCGATTAGTTGTTAATCCAGGATTCGTCTGAAGGGTTGTCGCGGAATGCGAGTATCCTGTCTTTCCATTCAGGGGCAATATAGCCTTCTTCTACAGCCACCTCCACAAGCGAGTCAAGGCAACTGAGCGAATAATTGACAGTCCCGGCTACCGCTATGCGCTCGATACCTTTCTTCATAGCATAGGTGAAAATGCTGACGATGCCAAGCACCTCGGCGCCTTCTTCCCTTAGGGCGTTCACGACCTCTATCGCACTTCCTCCTGTGGAGATAAGGTCTTCTACGACAACCACTTTCGTACCCTTTTCCATCTTGCCTTCGATGCGGTTGGTGCGTCCGTGTGTCTTAGCTTCACCACGCACATAGCCCATCGGTAGGCCGAGTATGGTCGCCGTGATGGCAGCGTGGGCGATGCCTGCAGTAGATGTACCCATCAGCATCTCACATTCCGGGAAATGCTCCTTGACGAGACCGGCCAGGCCATCTTCTATATGTTCTCTGACCGACGGAGCGGAGAGAGTCAGGCGGTTGTCACAATAAATAGGGCTCTTGATGCCGCTGGCCCAAGTAAACGGCTGTTCGGGACGGAGAAAAACAGCTCCGATGGACAGAAGTTCCTTTGCGATTGACTTTTCCATATCCATTATTGCAAAAATTCTTTCAAGCATCTCTGATATGCGGCTACAGGGTCGTCAGCCGCAGTTATCGGGCGTCCGACAACTATGTAGTCGGATCCTATTTGTCTTGCGCGGACAGGAGTGGTGATTCTCACCTGATCATCTGCGGCGGAATCAGCGAAACGGATGCCCGGAGTGACAGCGATGAAATCCGAGCCGCAGGCCTCCTTGACTATGCCGGCTTCAAGTGGAGAGCAGACCACTCCGTCGAGCCCGGCTTCACGGGCATTGGAAGCATATTTGGCTATGGTGTCCTGCATACTTGCATTGATCAGAAGTTCGTTTTGCATACGTTCCTCGCCGGTTGATGTCAACTGAGTGACTGCAATCAGAAGAGGACGGCTGCCGTCCGATCTGGTGAGACCCTCGAGAGCGGCTTTCATCATATCTATCGTACCTGCTGCGTGGACATTTGTCATATCCACATCCAAAGATGAGAGCACCTTCATCGATTTGCGGACTGTATTGGGGATATCGTGAAGTTTCAGATCAAGAAAAATCTTATGTCCGCGTGCTTTGATGTCCTTGACAATCTGAGGACCTTCGCTGTAGAAGAGTTCCATACCTATCTTCACGAAAGGTTTTGTGGTCTCTGCGAATCTGTCAAGGAATTCAAGTGTAGCATCCTTTCCGCTGAAATCACAAGCTATTATAACATCTTTTGCCATCACAAACTATTTAACGATACCTATTATTTCATTCAAATCATTGATACCCAAACGCTCCATCACTCTCGGGAGCCGGGATGCAATCTCATTGGAAGCAAACGGATTGCGCAGATTCTCTGCTCCGACCTGCACCGCAGTGGCTCCGGCCATCATCATTTCTATGACATCTTCCGCGCTTGCCACTCCGCCACAGCCCATAACCGGAATGCCGCAGGCATTGGCCACCTGCCAGACCATTCTCAATGCCACCGGGAACACCGCTTTTCCGGAGAAACCCCCAATCTTGTTTGCAATGACCGGACTCCTGCGGGCAATATCAATCCTCATTCCGAGGAAAGTGTTGACCAGAGTGAGACCATCCGCTCCGGCATCTTCGCAAGACTTGGCAATCGACACAATATCCGTCACATTGGGGCTCAATTTCATGAAGACAGGTTTATTGCATACTTTTTTCACTTCTCTCGCCACCTCTGCGGCAGATTCTGCAGACGTTCCGAACGCCATTCCTCCGTTGTGGACATTGGGACAAGAGACATTCACCTCTATAATATCTATGCCGTCACATGCATCCGCCTTGGAGCAGCAATGGACATATTCGTCGATGGAAAAGCCGCTGATATTGGCAATGACCGCGTTATGGAAGACCTTCCTCAAAAGAGGGACCTTGGTATTCACCAGAACATCTATTCCCGGATTCTGCAGTCCCACCGAATTTATCATTCCTGAATCGCATTCGGCGATTCTCGGAACAGGGTTGCCGAAACGCGGTTCACGGGTGGTGCCTTTCAGGGAAATACCGCCCAAAACATTCAGGTCAAGGTCATCAGCCAATTCCAGACCGAAGCCGAAAGTGCCGCTTGCCGGTATGACAGGATTGGGAAGAACTATCCCGCAAAGATTCACACTGAGATTTCTTACCATATTATCACCTCCTTGTCGAATACAGGTCCATCCTTGCATACTCTGGCAGGGCCTTTTCCGGTCATTATCGTGCATCCATAGCAAAATCCGTCGCCACAGCCCATTCTCTCTTCAAGACTCGCCTGTCCGCCGGATTTCAATGCAGAACAAACGGCTTTCATCATAGGCATCGGTCCGCAGGTATAAAAAAAGTCATATTCCGGATTTGCCTCGGCTATTGCATCTGTCACAAACCCCTTGACACCGACGGAGCCGTCCAATGTGGCTACAAGCACATTGATGCCAAGCTGTCTGAATTCTTCTTCAAGGACAATCTCATCACTCTTGTTGAAGCCTAGCACTACTGTCACTTTTTTGCCTGACGAGAGCAGACGCCTGGCGAGAAGATAAAGAGGAGCCGCCCCGAGACCTCCGGCCACCAGAAGAGCCGAATTCCGGCACGCATCGCTGTCAAAACCTTTTCCGAGACCGGTGAGGATATCAAGTCTCTCACCCTCTTTCATATCTGCGAGATATTCAGTGCCGGCGCCAACAATTCTATAGAAGATGACTATATATCCCGGGCCGCAGTCACAGACAGAAATGGGACGACGAAGAAAAAAACCTTTGACAGCAATATCAACAAATTCACCCTGAAATATGTATTCGGAATCATCGGCAATCAGTTTCATCCTTTTGGTCCTGTCTGCGACGGTGATATTTTCTGCAATTGTGAAGAAAAGTTTTTTCATCCGAATCATCCTGTTTTCAACTGACAAAATTAATAAAAACTGCCGCATTATCAGAAAGACCTGACAATAATGTTATGAACTATTCTATTAACAATTCCTGTCGCTCTGTCATTTCCGAAGGGATTCACGATTGCTTTAGAACCTGTTTTGAAATGATTGATGAATTTTATTATTCAAGATTTTTATTGTATTTTGGCTCTGGAATGAGGGAGCGTAGCCATAGCTACGTGACCGAATGACAGAAGCGAAAGACTGAAAAAGATTCATAAGAAAAGAAATTAACCATTTCAAAACAGGTTCTTAGAAAAATAAGATTATTATTTTTGTGTATAATTTGAAATGACAGACAAATGAAGACCATCCCGAGTTTTACAATAGACCATATCCGCCTGCTGAGAGGCATCTACGTATCCCGCAAGGACATAGTCGGTGGCGAGACAATCACCACCTTCGACATCAGAATGACAGAACCCAACCGTATGCCTGCTCTCGGACAGGGTGCCATCCATACGATAGAGCATCTTGCCGCAACTTTTCTGCGCAACAGCCCCGACTGGGCTGACAAAATCGTCTATTGGGGTCCTATGGGCTGTCTAACAGGCCATTACCTTCTGATGAAAGGAGATCTTGAGTCCGAAGACATCATAGAAATAATGAAAGAGACCTTCAAGTTCATTGCCGATTTTGAAGGTGAAGTTCCGGGAGCCGCTCCCAAGGACTGCGGCAACTGGCTGCTGCACGACCTGCCTATGGCAAAATATGAATCCGCGCGCTATCTGCACGATATTCTGGAGAAGATAAAGCCGGAAAATCTTCATTATCCTGAAAAATAAACACATCCAAATTTATGACAACGGTCATCAAGGGTGGTACCCTATATCTCAACGGAGAACTTGTCAGCGGTGACATCCTCATCGAAAATGACAAGATAGCCTCGATTGCCGCGAGGGGGGATATTCCAGCTCCGCCCGGAGCTGAAATCATCGACGCGAGCAGATGTATAGTGAGTTACGGCTTCGCAGATTTGCACGTCCATTTCAGGGAGCCCGGGTTCAGCTCCAAGGAGACAATCAGGACAGGCTCGCTCGCGGCCGCGCGCGGAGGATATACCACAGTCTGCACTATGCCGAATCTCAATCCCGTACCGGACTGTCCGGAGAATCTGGCAGTCGAGCAAGCTCTGATTGACAGGGATGCAGTTGTGGAAGTCCTCCCCTATTCATCCATAACCAAAGGACGTAAAGGGCTGGAACTCGTGGATTTCGATATTCTCAAGGGCCACTGCGCGGCCTTTTCGGATGACGGCAGCGGAGTACAGGATGAAGAGATGATGCTTGCCGCCATGAAGAAAGCCTCCAGCATCGACGCCATCATTGCCGCCCACTGCGAAGACAACAGACTCCTGAAAGGAGGCTATATCCACGACGGCAGATATAGTCGAGAACACGGTCACAAAGGCATATGCTCTCAGAGCGAATGGTGTCAGATAGCACGCGATCTGGAGCTCTGCGCCAGGACAGGTTGCAGATATCACGTCTGCCACATTTCCACAGCTCAGAGCGTTGAGCTGATACGCAAGGCGAAAGCCGCCGGCTTGAGGGTCAGCTGCGAAACCGCTCCGCACTATCTGGCACTTTGCGAAGACGATATACGTGAAGACGGCAGATTCAAGATGAATCCACCGCTCAGAAGCGCAGAAGACCGGGAAGCCCTGATAGAAGGTCTTGCAGACGGCACCATTGATGCTATTGCAACAGACCACGCGCCCCATACGGACAAAGAAAAATCAAAAGGTCTGCAGGGCAGCGCTATGGGAATAGTCGGTCTTGAGACCGCCTTCTCCGTAGTGCATACCGTTCTGGTCAAGACCGGACGGATAACTTTGGAAAGGCTTCTTGATGCCCTCTGTGACACGCCAAGGCGCATTTTCGGGCTGAGAGGCAGTCTGAGGGTCGGAGAAAGGGCAGATATAGTCATTATCGACCCGGATCTTGAATATCGGATAGACAGTTCAACTTTCGCCTCGATGGGACATTCAACTCCGTTCGAGGGAATGAAAGTTGAAGGACGTATCATAAAGACTCTGTACAAAGGGCAAGAAATTCTTTGAGAAATTCGAATTTCGCTCCGTTGATTTCAGCCAGAAAATCATTGTATGTGGCTTTCTGGATTTCGGATGTCGTATGGATATCGCTCAGGACACGGCAATTGATGAAAGGGACTCCGTAAATGTGACAAATCTGAGCCAGTGCGCCCGATTCCATATCTGCAGCCAGAACATCAGGATATAAATTTCGGATACGGGCATCTTCTTCAAGACTTATGAAGAACTGGTCACCGGAAGCTACCAGACCGAAATAGGAGGTGGCGTTGATTCGTCCCCGCATCTGCTCAAGAGTCTTTCCGGCGGCAGCCACAAGGCGGGTATCCGATAAGAATATTCTTGGAAACCCCGCAACCTGTCCTACTGCACATCCCTCCCCACACCATACATCGTGATAAGCGACACATTCAGAGATTACTATATCTCCGGGGCGCATTCCGGCCACCATTCCTCCGGCCACACCGGAATTGATGATGCAATCCGGCTTTTCCTTCAAAATCATTTCTACTCCGGCACGTGCGGCGTTCACTTTTCCGATACCGCTGAGACTCAAAACAATATTACCTTGAATATTTGTGACGGCCTCTTTCAAGGCTTCAAGTTCCTCCGGCATTGCAACGATAATTCCGACCTTTTTCATAATACCACTCTTAGAACCTGTTTTGAAATGATTAATTTCTTTTCTTATGAACCTTTTTCAGTCTTTTGCTTCTGTCATTCGGTCACGTAGCTACGGCTACGCTCCCTCATTCCAGAACCAAAATACAATAAAAATCTTGTATAATAAAATTCATCAATCATTTCAAAACAGGTT